>CAZYFU010000013.1:0-79878 GCA_964647025.1 uncultured Myxococcales bacterium
GGACGCGCCCATGCGCGTCCGACTGCCGTCACGACATTTTCCACGGGCTGCTAGGCAAGATTCCCAATCACCATCGCCAGGATTCCCATTACCATCGTCGAGGACGCATGGCCGACAAGGATCCGCTCAACATCTCGGGGCAGGTGATCGCCGAGAAGTACCGAATCGAACAACTCGTCGGCGAGGGCGGCTTCGCGATGGTCTACGTGGCCGAGCACACCATCTGGAAGCAGCCCGTGGCCGTGAAGTTCTTCAGCGGCCTTTCGCAGGCCCCGAGCGAGCACCGCGAAGAGCTGCTGCAGCAGTTCTTCCAGGAAGGCGCGTTGCTGACCGAGCTGTCGAGCCAGACCGCGGGCATCGTTCAGGCCCGCGACGTGGGTGCCTACACCACGCCCACCGGACAGTGGCTGCCGTTCATGGTCCTGGAATGGCTCGATGGCACGCCGCTGGACGCCATCCTCGCCGAGGACCACCAGCAGGGACGGCTATGGAGCGAGCCCGAGGTCCTAGGATTCCTGCGTCGCATCCTGCCGATTCTCGACGTGGCGCACCGGCGTGGCATCGCCCATCGCGACATCAAACCCGCGAACATCTTCGTCATGGGCGGCGACGCCCGTGCCGCGGATACGCCGTGCAAGTTGCTGGACTTCGGCGTCGCCAAGATGGTCTCGGATCACGCCAAGGTCAGCGCCGCGCTCGCCAAGACCGGGTTGGCCATCACGTCTTTCACGCCTCGCTATGGGGCACCTGAGCAGTTCAGCCGAAGCCACGGCGCAACCGGCCCATGGACCGACGTCTACGCGTTGGCGCTGCTCGCGTGCGAGATGCTCACCGGGCGGGCCGCGCTCGACGGGGAGGACATGGTCCAGTTCGGATTCTCGTCGGCCGATCCCGCCCGGCGGCCCACGCCGCGCTGCCTGGGCGCCACGATCTCCGATCGCGCCGAGGCGTTCTTCGCCAAAGCCCTGGCGGTCCGCCCAGAGGACCGTTTCCAGCACGCCGGGGATTTTCTGGAAGGGATCGCAGATGCGGGCCATCCCGAGGCGGTGGCACCGCTCGTTTCGGAAGTTCCGCTTGGCTCCGTGGTTCCCCCACGCGACTCGCCGCCGACTCTTCCGCTCGCGCCGACCGTGCTGGTTCAGGCGGACAAGCGCATCGTTCTCCCTGCCCCCGCGCAGGCGAAGACGTCGCGACCAGAGGTCGAACCCAAGGTGGCGGCCCCCGCCGCGGAGAAACCTCCTTTGGGCCCACAGCGTGAGCCGGCGCCACGCAAAGAGCGCAAGTCTGGCGTCGCCTCGTTCATCTTCATCCTCCTCGTGTTCGCGGGTGGCGTCGTCGCCTTCAGCACCACCGATCTGCCGGGCGCGAAAAGACTGCGTGAGCTCTTCTCTCCCGCGGTTCGCTTGGTGAAGAGCGAGGCGGCCCAGCAGATTCCCAAGCTGCGAGAGAAGACCCGACAGGCGGTGGACAACGCCGTCGACATCCTGGCCGGAGCGGGACAGCCGGAACCTGCGGAGTGCCCGCCTGAAACACGGCGGATTGCTTCCGCGCCGGCCCACGCGCAAGACGGGACCGCCGGCCCGGGTGAACGCGGCGCAGGTGAGCCGTTGTGCCTCGACGAGCATCTGGTCACCGAGGTCGAGTACGACCGATGTGCCGTGTGCGAGCCACCGCGTAGGTCGCGCACGAAGAGGAAGGGCGCCCGCCAATCCCAGTTCTGCATCGACGGCAAGCTGCCCACCACCGATCCCATTCGATGTGCGAGCTGGAAGCAGGCCGACATCTACTGCGCCAGCCGCGCAGCCAGGCTGCCCAGCGAGGACGAGTTGCGCGCCATCGGCCCGCGGGCCAAGCAGGGCGCGGGCGAGTGGACCTCGACGAGCCCCGCGACCGGCGAAGAAAGAGGACGCCCCTTTCGCTGCGCACGCGGGCCCTAGTCTCGATGCGAGGACGTCGCTGGCTCCTCCGCTCAGCCTTCCCTGACGTCGCCATCGTTCGCATCAAGGGAACGGTCCCGAATGACCTCGCCACAGTCCAGCTCGGCGACTCGGATGCCATGCAGGTTGGCAACTTGGTCGCAGCCGTGGTCGCGCCATTCGGGCTGCTCCAGACCGTCACGCAGGGGATCAGCTCCCGCGGAGCACGGTAAGGTTTTCTCTCAGCCGCCCCACGGCCCAGCGACGACATGAGACGGCAACACGTCGTCCTGTCGAACGTGTAGGAGACGCTCCGACGAGAAGATCGGAAATCCCGACGGTATCCAAGTGACGAGCGGTCTGTACTATGGGTGGGCCTGAGCCCAATCCCGTATGACTGGCCAGGCAGAGGCCCTGAAGGGCACTTCGGTCCGCACGGGGAGATGAGTCAGCGCGGACCGACTGTCTCACGCGACTATTGAGAACGAAAACTTTGGCGCTGCCCGATAGTGCCAGCCTCGCGCGAGCCGCCTAAACAGGACTATACCTCTCGCCAGGCCGCCGAGCTCCCTTGCCCGCTCGACCGATTGGCGTCGACGACAAGGCGAGACTCACATCTCGGCAAAGTGTCTCGGCCGTCCATGACGGACGAAGCACGGTCCTATTCAGGCAAAGCACGCCGCGATTACCTGATTCATTAACCAAACAATCGGCCTTCCGCCGCCAACAGCTCTCGCTTCGTCGACGGAAGGCAGAGCATCACCATCGCCAGCGTGTGCCTCGCACACGTGAATGGAGGACCCATGTCCCAAGCCACCCGAGTGATCCCCCTTGTAATCCTGCTGCCCATCGTTGGCGCCCTTGGCTGTGCCGGTGAGCCTGAAGCAGCCCCGTCGCCGGACAGCATCGCAGGGGCAGACTCCCAAGATCTCCACGCCACGGCCAACGCCGTCACCGCACGATGGGGATGGTGGAGGCGAACCGGTGGCAGCACGGGCGCCGGGGGCGCGACCATCCCCGCAGCGGGCGGGGCGCCAGGTACCGGGGGCGTCGCCTCGGGAAACGGAGGCACGGTCATCTCTGCCGGCGGCGCGGCAGGCGCAGCGACCACAGTACCAGCGACGGGCGGCTCGTCGGGATCGGCCAACCCAGGCCAGGCCTGCGCCGCGGAGCCGCTCCGCGCCACCGGTCAGATCTACTACGTCTGTGACTGCCAGTCGGGCGCGGCCAACACATGTGTCGCTGGCAACGACAGCAACAGCGGCACCAGTCCATCCGCACCGCTACGCTCCTTCACCAAGGCAGCCAGCGTATTCGCCAACATGAACGCAGGCGACACCGTCGCCCTGTGCCGCGGCGGGCGCTGGAACATCTCCAGCGGCGCCGGCTTCGCCAACGCCAAGTGCAGCAAGAACAACACGTGCGACTTGCGCGACTACCGTGCGCCGTCGGGCAACGGCTCCGAGGGGCTGCCCTCGGTGTGGATCAATGGCGGCAGCAACGGCGGCACCATGATGACGTTCTCGCACATGCCGGCCCACCACGAGGGCATGCGCGTGATGAACCTCGACTTGCACGGGACCACGAAAGACACCGCCATCTTCTTCTGGAACGAAACCACCGACGTGGACCTGTGCAACTTGTCCATGGACGGCTTCAACATCTCGGTCAACATGTCCGGTGGTGACAGCCCGACCTATGGCATCCCCGCCAACATCAGGCTTCGAGGCTCTCGCATCACGAACAACAGCAACCTCGGCTACATCGCGGTCTGCGACTACTGCTCGGTGGAGGACAACTACTTCGACAACAACGGCGTGGTCAACCCGACGACACACTCGGTCTACTTCGCGTCCGCGGTCTGGACGGTCAATGGACAGAACGTGGTCCATACGACCAAGGGCATGAAGCTGAGTCGCAACGAGATCCACCACTCGTCGATCGTGTGCAACGGCGCCCCGGTGGTCGTTCATGGGCGTCACCAGGACTTGGTCATCGAGAACAACGTCATCGATGCCGTCAGCTCGAACGACGGTTGTTGGGGGCCCGGCGTAGGCTGCGGCGGGTACCCGTACGGATGCTGGTTCAGGAACACCATCATCCGTGGCAACACCTTCAAGAACCTCGGCAACGTGGCGACCGAGAGCAACAACTGCGTGGGCTGCACCATCGAGAACAACTTCATTACCATGACCAAGAGCGGCAACGGCATCACGCTCGGCGGTGAGAAGCCGCGCCCCGCCGGGAGCAGCAGCTACAGCCGATGGGACGGTCAGCCCGACGATCCCACGAACAACGCCGTGGTCCGCAACAACACCATCTTCTTCACCACCAGCGCCGCCTCGGGCAAGGGCATCGCCGTCACCTCCGGCACCGGACACACCCTGGAGAACAACGTGATCTCCTACGCGGTCACCACGAAGGGCCCGTCGGACAACTTGTGCTACGGGCTGCCGCAGGATCCAACGTCTGCGGTGGCACGCGTCGACTACACCGTGTGCAAGATCCCGTCGGGCGCAAGCTGGACCGCCAGCGCGCCCAACTGGGTGGGCTCCAGCTTGTCGGCATGGCAGAGCGCCACCGGCTTCGACCTGCACTCGAAGGCGGCGGATCCCATGTTCACCAGCGCGCCCACCACGTGCACGCCCGCCACGGGCTCGCCCCTGGTGAACGCCGGCAACGCCAGCAACAGCCCGCGGGTCGACCTCAACGGGAAAACCCGCGACGCGCAACCCGACATTGGTGCGTTCGAGTACTGAATCGGCGTCGGTTCACAGAGCGCAGCCCTTCCGATCGCGCGAAGGGCTGCGTTTGCTTTGGCCCGGCCTACTTCTTTGCGTCGCCCGCGAGCCCCGCGACCAGCGTCTCGAGCTCGCTGGGCGTGATGTTTCCCACGTGGGCGCCTCGCAGTCGCGCGTCCCGGTCGAAGGCGAAGAACACCGGTATCGAGCCCTCCCACTGCGGATCGATGCTGCTCATGAACCCCTCGACATCCGCCACGCGCAGGATGCTGCTCCAGTGCGGATCGCGGACCCGCTGACTCAGCACCGCGCTGACCCGCTCGGCGCCCTTGCGGCTGGGGTTGTCGAGCGACACGGCGATGAAGTCGATGCCCCGGCGCTGGATGTTGCGGGCCAGCCGGGCCAGGGTTGGCAGCTCGCTGATACAGGGCGCACACCAGGTCGCCCAGAAGTGCAACACCAGCGGCCGTCCTTTGTGGGCCTGCAGCTCCTGCCGCAGCTCGACCTCGGTGATCACCCGCGCGGGCTCCGACTTGCCATCGCGGGCGGTCTTGCCCTGGGACGGTTCGGCAGCTACTGGCTTGATCCCACCGCCGACGGCGATTACGAAGACGAGCAGAGGCACAACCTGCTTCATGAGACCGTGGGCTTGATCTTTCACGGGCCGTTCCTGACTGCAAGCTGATAGTCCCAGCGGCTGGCTGCCCACGCGAGGTCGTGGAGCGCTCGACGGCCCATTGAGTTAGACTGCGCTCAACCATTGCATCGTGAGTCATGCCCACTGACAACACCTTTCGCCCGCGCTGGTTCGTTCGCGGTGACGTGGACGGCTTCTTCGGCCTGGCCCTCGACAACCTCATCCAGGTTCTGCTCATCTCGTCACTCTGGACGCACGTCCTCGGGTTCTCCACGGCCCGGCTGTTCGAGTGCATCCTCCCTGGCGTCGCGGTGTCGCTGGTGGTGGGCAACGTGTTCTACGCGTGGCAAGCCCGGCAGCTCGCCCGCAAGACCGGACGCTCGGATGTCTGCGCCCTGCCCTACGGAATCAACACGGTCTCGCTCATAGGCTACGTGTTTCTGATCATGCTGCCGGCCAAGTTGGCCGCCATCCACCATGGGGCCACGCTTGCCGACGCGGAGGAGACCGCCTTCGCGGCGGGCGTGGTGGCGGCGGTGGGCTCGGGCGTGCTCGAAGCCGGGTGCGCTTTCGTGGTTGGACGCCTGCGCAGGTGGACACCCAGGGCCGCGATGCTCTCCACCTTGGGCGGCATCGCCATCACGTTCATCGCCGCCGGGTTCCTGTTCAAGACGTTCGCGTCGCCGGTGGTGGCATTCCTTCCCTTTGGCGCCGTCTTGCTGACCTACTTTGGCCGCGTGCGATTCCCCCTGGGCGTTCCCGGTGGCTTGGTCGCCGTCGTCCTGGGGACCGCGCTGGCTTGGCTCACGCCGATGCTGGACTTCGACCACGTCGCGTTCGCGACCGCCGCGTCCGAGCTCGGCCTGCACCTGCCGTTTCCAGTCCCAGGCGCCATCGCCCGCGGCATCCAGAACGGCGCCCTGTGGACCACCCTCGGCGTCGTCATCCCGATGGGCCTCTTCACCATCATCGGTTCGCTGCAGAACCTGGAAAGCGCTTCCGCGGCCGGGGACGACTACCCCACGGCGCCGTCGCTGGTCGCGAATGGTGTCGGCACCCTCCTCGGGGCATTCTTCGGATCGCCGTTCCCGACGACGATCTACATCGGGCATCCGGGTTGGAAGGCGCTCGGGGCACGCATCGGATACTCCATCATCAACGGCGCGTTCTTCACCGTGGTCGGTATCTCCGGCGCGGCCGCCGTGGTGGGCTATCTGGTTCCCATCGAAGCCGGGATGGCCATCGTCCTTTGGATCGGGATCGTCATCGTGGCGCAGGCCTTCGCGGCCACACCGCGCGAGCACGCACCTGCGGTGGCGCTCGGGCTATTGCCCGGTATCGCCGCCTGGGGCGCCCTGATGCTGAAGATCGGACTGCGGACGGCGGGCATGGGCACCCCCGAACGCCCCCTCTCCGAGGCACTTCTGCCCGTGCTCGGCCAGGCCGACGTCGCGGCCCACGGTGCTTTCGCGCTCGAACAGGGCTTCCTGCTCACCAGCATGGTGTGGGCAACCATCACCGTCGAGATCATCGAGCGCCGGTTCGGCCGCGCCGCGCTCTGGGCGCTCTCCGCCTCCGTGCTCAGCCTGATCGGCCTCGTGCACAGCTACGCCTTCACCCCCGCCGACACGATCCAGGCCCTCGAGCTTGGCAAGGCATGGCCTTTTGCCTTGGGCTATGCGCTGCTCGCCGCACTGCTGGTATCGGGCAGATTCCTTGCGGCCGATGACGGCCAGGCCCATCACTGAGACGCACCCGATTGGCCGGGGCGCTCTCAGGGCCGGCCGTTCCCGAGCCGCTCGACAAACGCACGCAACCCCGCCACCACCTCCTCGGGGATCTGATGGCCGCCGTCGAATTCGACGAAGGTCACGTCGAGCCCCGCCGCGACCATCTCGGCCCTTAGGCCCAGGGCCAGGTCGAAGGGCAGGATGTCGTCCGTGCGCCCGTGCGACATGAACACGGGTAGGCCTTTGCGCCTGGGCATCCCGGCGCGCCACGCCGACTCGTGAAGCGGGGTTCCCGACAGAAGCACCAGGGCCTGCAAGGGCACGTCGGAAGTGAAGGCGACATGACAGGACACCATCGCGCCCTGTGAGAAACCGCCGAGGATCACCGGGCGCCCCAAGCCGTCGAGGAAGCCATCGACCAACTTGCCCGCGCGCACGAGCCCCGCGGGGTCCTCGTCGCGCAAATCCACGCCTAGCTTGCTCGCCCGACGGTGCTGGGCAAGCTTGAGGTCCCACCACGCATGTCCGGCCCCGGAACCGTTGGTCCGCAGTATCAGCACGGGGCCCTGGGGAAACAGGAGCTCCAGGTCGGGTGACAAAGTCACCGTCTTGCTGAACGGCATCCACTCCTCGGCCGACGACCCGAACCCATGCAGCAGAACCATCGTCGGAGGGCCGCTGCCGCCCGCGTGCAGCACATGCAACCGCTCGCGCCAAGGCTGCCAGTACGACGCACCTGCCACCAGCACGACCAACGCGCCCAGCAAGCCCAGACGCCATCGATTGGACCCGAAGATCACGGACGGAATTGTACGACAGTAGCCAGCGGCACGCTCGCCGCGATCTGGTTCAGCCGCCCGAGCGGCTGTGCGCCACGTGCCCGGATGAGACGCACTTGAAAACGTAGCGTCCTTGTCCGATCTCGATCGTGTCGCCATCACCCAGAGGTTGCTTCCCGGTGACGGGCTTGGTCTCCACCCTGAGAGCGCCCTGCATCGGCTCGATGAAGAAAGTGCCGCGGCGCTCGCTGATCACGGCGTGCTGATCGGCGACTTGGGCATCACCATCCAGGTTGATCTGGCAGCCCGGGCCACGTCCGATCACGACACGAGCATCGGACAACCGCAGCGTCTCGCCGCGCTTGCCCTGGCCGGCAGCCCGGACCAGCCAGCCGACAGCGAGCGATCTGTTGGTGCTGCGATTCTCGCTGCGTAGCGCCGCCTGGATCTCCAGGGCCACCCCGCGGGCGCGGGGCGACGCCAGCACCGGGTAACGACCGCCCGACGCTCGCAACGCCTTGGCCAGCTCGTCGAGGCCAAGTCGGGCAAACGCGCTCCACTGGTCTTCGGGCACCCGCGCGGCGATGCTGCTCGCCGCCTGATCCGGCGGCGCTTGGCCCGAGATCGACTGCGAGAG
The DNA here is from genome assembly GCA_964647025.1 of uncultured Myxococcales bacterium. Taxonomy (GTDB): domain Bacteria; phylum Myxococcota_A; class Polyangia; order Fen-1088; family Fen-1088; genus Fen-1118. Next base: position 8,441 of record CAZYFU010000013.1, read on the forward strand.
GACCTCGGCCAGATCGTCTCCGATCAGGTTCTCGTCGTTGCACTTCTGCGCAAGCAAGGCCTGCAGCTCTTCGAAGCGACGGCGTCCTGCCTTGGTCTTGAAGAGCGGATAGCTGTCGTCATCGAAGACGGACGGGTCGAGCTCGGCCAGACTGCCCACATCGTTGGGATAGCTACGCGTCAGCTCGACCAACGCACGCTTGGCCGGCAAGCCGCGCTGGATGAGGGCGTGCGCAGCCGTCAGCACGGCCTGCTCGTCATCGTCCTCACCCCGGTCGCTGGAGCCGCCACGTCTGCGAAGCACCACGATCACCACCACCACGGTGAGCACCACGCCGACCAGGATGCCGATGCCGACCAGAAGCCGGGTCGTGTTGGCCGGGACCGTCACCTTGCCGATCTCGAGCGCGCGTCGCTTTCCGTCCGACGTGAGGTTCAGGCGAATCTTGTGGGTGCCGCCGAAGGTGCGCCATGCCCACGGAATCTCCAGCTTCACCCGGCGCATGTCCGCGATCGACTGTCCGAGGGCTTCGAGGGTGGATTGAACCTCGATGGGCTGCTCGGTGGCTCTGCGGAAGGCCCCGGCGCTGGCCAGGTCGCCCAGGTTCTTGGTGCTTTGCTCGGCGTCCACTTCGTTGGGCGGGATGGAAACCACCATCAGCTTGACGCCGGCCTTGTTGATCTCTTCGGCGACCGCGCCGAAGTCGGCCGACGTGTCACCGGAGGAATCGTTGTAGTCGCGACCGTCCGTAACCACCACCATGACCTTGAAGGGGCTCTCGTCGCCGAGCAGCGCCTTGAGGTCGACGCGAATCGCATCGGCCAGGTTGGGCCGGTCGCCCGGGATGTAGCCGAAGTCGTGCAGCTGGCCGCCGATCTCGGAGGCCCTCAACTTGGGGATGGGCTGCCGCTTGCGTCCGTAAAATGTGACGTAGACGTTGCTGCGACCTGGAATGCGACGGGCGAAGCCGCCGACGCCTTCGAGAATCGCGTCGGAGGTACCAGCGGGCACGTCTTTGACCCAAAGGTAGACGAGCCCGACCGCCAGCGGGGACTTCCAGGCCCCGCTGGCCTCCGCCGCCGACTGGGCGTACTCGTAGAAGGCTTCGATCGATTTCGGAGCGGGCCCGGGCTCGCCATCGATCTCCACTTCGACGGAGGTGGGCTTCAGCGTCGCCCCCTCTTCGGAGATGCCCCCAACCAGAAACACCATCTCGCCGGTATCGCCATCGACGACGGGCGGCGACGCAAGGAAGGTGGGCGCAGCCTGGGCGGCCGCGGGCACGAGAAAGCAGAAGGCGGCCGCCAAGCGCAGCGCGAGCCGCTTCAAGGCCCCACCTTCCCGCCGGGGGAAAGCCAGAGCGACTTGAACATCAGCTCGGTCCGCCCCACGCGCACGATGTCGCCCTCGCTCAGCTCAGCGACCTCGCCGGGCGCCAGCTTGTGCGAGTTCACGAAGGTCCCGTTCGCGGAAGGGCCCGGCACCTCGCGGTCACGAACCGTGAAGGCATCGTCGTGGGTCGCCTGCTTGGGGCGATATATCAGGGCGTGCCCGTTGGATATGAACTTGTCGTTGAAGTCGACCCAGGTCTCCAGCGACGTGTTCTCCTGGCCGCCCCGGGAAAGGATGGTGACCGGCGTCATCAGCTCCAGCAGCGCACCGGTGTGTCGAGGGTCCAGCGACGACAGCACGACGAGCCAGCCCAGACTGAGCCCCGGCGCCGTCGCAATGCCCTTGGAGTCGACCGTCGACATGAACATGGTCTTGGGCGACGCCATGCGCGGCCGGCAATTGCCGCACGTCGCGCCCCACGAGGCCAACATGGGCTGTCCGCAATTGGGGCAGAAGACCTCTTGCTCGGGTTGCGCCACGAACGAGTTGTCGCCCGGCATGGAGCTGTCGACCTTGCTCCAGCCCCGAGCGGCCGAAGCCTTGCGCCGAGATGCGCCGCCTCCTTTGCCCGAGGTGCTGTTGGAAGAGAGCCCTTTTTTGGATTTGTCGAACACGGGTATCTCGCCGATAGCGATGATAGGTTTGTGGGCGACGATGGTCAAACACCTATCGCAAAAGTTCGCCACACCTGAAGTATCATCGGCGCGCCCATGGGCAGTATCCTTCCCCGCCTTCTGTTGACCCTGCTCGTCGCGGCGCCGTCCGGCGAGACACCGCCCGCGTCTTCCGGCCCCACCCGCGGCACCGCCATCATCGCGGCTGGTCAGCCATTCGACGTCGGACGTTCGGTCGTGCTTTGGAACGACGACCAGGGCTTCAACGCGTACGAAAAGCGCTGCATCGACCAGACCGGCGGCTGTTGCGATTTCGACTCCGAACGCTTCGGCGTACGCAAGGGACTGACCAAGCGCAGCCTCGAGAACCTGCAGAGCATCGTCTCGCAGTTCGTCCTGCACTTCGATGGGTGCGTCAACTCGCGGTCCTGCTTCAAATCCATGCACAACCGCACCCGCCCGGGCGGCGGCAGCGGGTGCGGACTGTCGGCGCACTTCATGATCGACACCGATGGAACCATCTACCAAACCTTGGATCTTGCAGAGCGCGCGTACCACGCGGAGCAGTCGAACTCGATCTCGGTCGGGGTGGAGATCTGCAACCGCGGCCGCTACAACCCGGCCGAGATGCACAAGCTGCCGGCCGAGTGGCAGACGCGGCCGCGTCGGGACGTGGTCATCAACGGCTTCAAGTACAACGCCTACGACTTCCGCCCCGAACAGTACGAGTCCATCGTGGCTCTGACCCGCACGCTGCTGCGCATCTTCCCCAAGATGAAGCCCGAGGTCCCCGAGCGAAACGGCGAGGTCATCCTGGAGACCTTGGAGAACCCGCTCGATTTCCACGGCATCGTCGGCCACCTGCACGTGGATCTCGACAAGCAGAAATGGGATCCAGGCGCCCTCGACTGGAAGCGGATTCTGCGCGCCTTGCAGGGTTTCGTATTCCCCATCCAGATTCGGGCCTTCACCGAGGTGCCGCGCACACGAAACGACCTGCTCGCCGCGCGCAAGGCGGCGTTCTTCACCAGCGAGGAACGCGCGACGGGGTTCTTTCCCTTGTCGCCGGGTCGCATCTGGCACTCGGGCGTCCATCTGCGGGCGCGCGCCAACACGCCGGTGGTGGCACCGACCCGGGGCCGTTTGCTGGCCGCCCGGAGCGCCGAGCGCAACGGGTCGTCGACCTCGTTCGTGCTGATTCGTCACGAGGTGGAAGTGGAGGGGCAACTGGTCGTCTTCTTCTCGATGCTCGCCCACTTGGCGTTGCCGGCCGTCGGCCCCGACAATCCCGTGCCATGGATGCAAGCCCTGGCGCAACCCGATCGCGCCAATGCGCGCAAGGCCATCGAGTCCGGGGCTGTCACCCTGCTCGATGAGCGGGTCGAGACTGGCGACCTCTTGGGTTACATCGGGCAGGTCAACCGCGGCCCCGAACAAGGCTCGGAGCTGCACTTCGAGATCTTCACCGCGGACAAATTGCCAGACAGCCTCGACCGAGGCTTCCGCTACCTGAACGCGGCCGCCGACGGGCCTATCGCCCGACGCGAGCCGCTGGTGAACCTGGTGGATCGAAACGGCGATGGTCAGGTGGACGCGAAGGAGCTTTTCGCCCTGTTTCACGGGAACGAGGTCGGCAAACGTCAGGCGCTGCGCCGGGCCGTGGTTCGCCACCGACACGAATGGGGCAACCGAACGACATTGGCCGAGTTCGTGGGCTTGCGCGAGCTGTCCGGCATCCCCGAGGCCGACCGCCGCCGGATGTACGCGGTCGCCATCGCTCCTTACATCTTCTGGAACGATGCCCTGGCCGAGCACGCGGGCCTTCCCACGAACCAGGTCATCTACTCGTACAATCCCGTGACGTTCCTCCTCACCCTCGCCTCGCGCGCGACCCGGGTGGACATTCCGTGGCCACACGACACGCTCACCGACGCCGCGATGGAGCCACGGCGCTTGTCGCGGGTGCCGCTGTTGGACTGGACCAAGCCGGCGAGCAGCGCCATGCAGGAGCTCAAGCTCCCCCCACTCATCGGCAAGGATCTCCGGCCCAAACGCCGCGACGAGATCCCGCTCATCGAGCTCGCCCCCACCGATCACCGCTGACTCTCTCGGCGCCTGCCCTTGGGGCTGGCGCGGGGAGGGTTGGCCCGGGTCGGTGTTCGCGGCATAGTTGGGGCATGGCCGATACCACCGACAACGACGCCGTCCAGTACCCGTGCGCACACTGCGGTCGCACCAACCGCATCCTGCGCGCGCGCATCCACGACAATCCGGTCTGCGGGGCGTGCAAGCAGAAGGTCTTCCCCGCCAGCCCGACCACGATCACCGACGACAACTGGGTCTTGGAGGTCGAGTCCTGCCCCATCCCGGTGTTGGTCGACTTCTGGGCCCCCTGGTGTGGCCCGTGCCGCACCGTCGGCCCCGTGCTGGACAAGATCGCCGCCGAGCGCGCTGGACACATCAAGATCGGGAAGCTGAACGTGGACGAGAACCCGCGCCTGGCTGCCCGGTTCCAGGTCAACGCCATCCCGATGTTGATGATCTTCCGCGGCCCCGTGCTGGTCGATGAGATCCGGGGCGCCGTGCCCAGAGCCACGATCGAGGCGCACCTGGCGCAGTTGGCTTAGGACGCTACCCGCCGAAGCCGGCAAGCACCGCGGCCAGCGACACGTCGCCGCCGGACAGGAGCTGCGTCTGCGCAGGCGACAGCGCCGCGAGCGCCTTTTCGTTGGCGGCAGCGTTGCTCGTACGCAAGGGCCAGTAGCGCGAGCTCTTGTGCTCGGGATTGGCCGCGAAGGCCAGCATCTGCGCGGGCGCGGGCCCCAGCGCCACGAGCAGGCGGTTCTGCGTCCACATGAGCGATGGCGTGGTCGCGGCAGCGCCCATGCGTCGCCGGATCAGCTCGAGCCAGAACGCGCGCATCCCGTCGGTTGGCGTGGGGCAGTCCAAGGTCACGGTCTGCTTGGGGGTCTCCGCCGGCTTGCTCACGGCTTGCTCACAGGCCGTCGAGAAGGTCTGCATCGCGTAGGCGGCGCCATCGTTCAGGCCCCCGATGGCCACGCGCAGCTCGAAGAAGCTCGACCCGGCCAGCAGGGCGTCGAGCGGCAGGGCGTCCGTGGTGTGTCCCAGGGTCTCCTTGAGCCAATCCACCTGGGAAGCAAGATCCGCCGCCGTCAGCCCGCGGGCCGCCTCCGCCACCGCGGAAGCCCCCTCGAAAAACGGGCCGAAGACAGTCGGCAAGAGTGGGAGCGCATCGATGAGCTTGCGCGCCTCGAGGCGCACGGAGATCACGAGCGGGAAGGTACGACCGACCGCATCTTCCCCTGGCCGAAACGCGCCGACGAAGATGTCACCACCGTTGGGCGAAACCAGGAGGAAGCTGACGGCCTCGTCGGGAAGGCGTGTGTGCTCGGCGTGCAAACACTCCACGCCCTCCTGAAACCATCGATCCATCCCCGCGTGCTGAAAGTCGCCGGCGTTGATGCGGACGTAGTCCCGCTCGGCGATGATCTTGCCGTAAAGACCAACCGAAGGCTCCTTGGGGGTGGCAGCGCTGATTGGCATGGCTCTACCTCCTGCAGGAACCGCCGCCCGCGGTGATTCCCCTGGGCAGACCGAACCGCTGGAAGATCTCGCGGATGCCCTCCGGCCTGAAGTCGATCTGGATTCGGGTCTGGCCGCTGGCCGGGGTGTAGGTCAAAGACACCGCGTCCCCGCTCTTGCTGGCGTTGGCGCCCAGGCCGAGCAGATAGAACAGAGCCCACTCGCCCTCGTCGCGCGGGCCGATGGTCTCGATCTCGTCGTTCTTCACGAACAGGCGCAAGCTGGCGCGGCGAACCGGCCACACGAACTCGTCCCAGCGGTCGATGGCATTCAGCCCCACGATCTTCTTCGCGCCGAGGTCGAGGATGATCTTCGAGTACTGCGGCGATGGCCGAATGTGCACGCCGATCGGAATCCCGATCTTCGTGGGCTCCCTGGCGAAGATGGCCGAGGTCAGCTCCGCGGCGCGGGTCAGGAACTTGAGGAACTCGTCGCGGTAGTGAACGGCGGCCCCGTCCTTCATGCGGAACATGTTGCCGACCCGCTCGATGTCGTTGGCCAGCGAGTCGTTGTAGTACTGCCACAGCGTTCCCGTGTTGGGCTGGAAGAACTTCTCGATGTCGGAGATCCTCGCCTCGCCCGCGGTCCGGGTGGTGGCGAACGGATACTTGCCGCCCAACAGCTGGTCGAAGGCCACGAACACGGTCTCGCACCACTTGCGATTCGCCGAATCCGCGGTCGCCCCGACCACCGCGACCTCCGCGCCACGCAGCGGCGGCATGAGGATCTTCTCCAGCATGCCCTGCTCCCAACCACCGTCGTCGTAGCCAGCGATCAGGTTGGACAGGCTGGTTCGTGCAGTACGAACCGCGGACTGGAACGCCTTCACGTCCGGCGGCGTTCCCTGCTCGCCCATCGCACCGGCCAGCTCGGTCAGGATCTGGCCGTACCTTTCGAATCCAGTCGGCTTGACCGACCCGAACCGCGTCAGGTTCTCGAAGGCGGCCTCGACCTGCCGCGCGCCGGGATCGCGCTCCTCCTCGTCCTCGTCATCCCTGTCCCTGTCCCGGTCCCTGCCCTTGGGGACCTTGAGCTTCTTGGTCTTGCCGCCGGTCTTCTTGTCCAAGGCGTTCTTCGCGAACCCGAGCGCCTTGTCGGCCAGCGACTCGTCCTTGAGCACCAGGTTCTCGCTGATGTTCTTCCAGGCAGCCTCGAAGGGCTTTTCGGCGTTCAGCTTCTTGATGAGCGAGCGAGCCTCTTCGAGCGACGTCGGCTCGCGCATGGACAGCGTGAGCAAGAAGCGCTTCCAGGCCGCGATGTACTGGACGTAGTAGTCGGCCTGGATTCGGGCGATGGCGCGGGCATCGTGGATCTTGCGCTCTTTGCCCAAGATCCACGAGTTCTCGTCGTCGTCCTGGGCCTTCTCGAGCTGGTGCAGGCGCTTCTTGACCGCGGTGTAGCCCTCGGGCGTAAATGCACCGCGGACCGCGATCTCCTTCTTCGCGCCCTTGACCGGCTGTTGTTGCGGCGGCAGCAACATCACCACCGCGCTGCCGAGCAGGTCGATCGACTTGAGGTCCCGGGGCATGCTGGGGTCGTTGATGATCTCGCCCAGCGGATCGTCGCCCGAACCGATGAGGATGGTTCGCGCGTAGCTCACGAACTTCTTGTCCCGGTCGATCATGTCCGCCGGGTCCTTGATCCGACCGGCGTAGAACTTCACCAGGTTCTCGACCACGCGCGGGGCACGTCCACCGGCCGGCTGGTTGGTCAGGCCCACCCACCGTGCGCTCGCTTTCTCGGCCGCCAGGTTGGTCCCGTATTCCCAGCGATTCCCGGTGGTGGGCTCGTCGGGTTGCTTGTCCTGGGTCAGCAGCAGATGAACGATGAGCGCGTCCATCAAGTCCGAAGCGCCGAGCCCGCTGGTCGAGGCCGCCTTGGCCAAGTCCGCGCGGATGATGGGGCGCACCAGCACGCGCTCGATGGCGATGTGCAGCTGCTTGGTGACGGCCGAACGAGGAAAGAGCACCGATCCGCTCTCGCCTTCCGCGAGCGACTTCGCCATCTCCTCGATGGATTCCAGCGCCTGCGCCGTGGGAAGGCCCATGCCGTCCTTGCTGGCCCTGCTGACCGCCAGCTTGTCGATGGCATGCAGGATGTCCTTGGCGTAGCCCGAGTTGGTGCTGTACGAGCGGATGGGCAGGAACAGGAAGCCCGCGGCCAGCAGGAAGGCGCCGGCGGTGATCGCGATCTTCTGCAAGCGCTGCTTGCGCATCACACGCGTGCTGCGCACCGCTGCGGTCTGATCCGGGAACACCACCCGCGTGAAAACGTCGCGCAGGAAGTAGCTCTTCGGCTTGGTGATCGCCACCGACGCCGCCCCGCGCCCGGAGATACCGAATGCGCTGGCCATGCTCTGCATGATGCGGTCGATGGGACGGCCTTCCTGGGTGCCCGACGTGAAGTACACGCCGCGCAGGATGGGAGCGTCCTGGTACACGTTCTCCGCGAAGAGGTCGGTCACCAGGGCCGACAGGTTGCGTCCGAATCCTTCGAGCTGCTGCTGGAACTCGAAGATCTTGTGGCGGGCGTCCACGCGCCTCTCGTCGCACAGACGCGTGAAGGCGCGCTGGCCGACCACGTCGAAGAGCTCCTGCAACTGCTCTTCGAGAATGCCAGCACGTTCGTCGGGGCTGGCGATGAGCGGCAGGGTGACGCCCCAGATCTGGCCGCGATCCTTGTCGCGCAGATCGCCGAACATCTCGACGAAGCCGGGGACGAGGTCGGTCTTGGTGACCAGCAAATACACCGGGACCACCATCTCGAGGCGACCGGTCACCTCGTCCAGGCGATCCCGCAACGCCTTGGCCAGCGCCGCCATCTCTTCTTCGCCACCCTCGAGGTCGAGGAGGCTGACCGCGAGCAGAATGCCGTTGACCGGCTTCTTGGGACGGGTCTTGTGCAACAGATCCAGGAACGCCAGCCACTCTTCGTGGTCATCGTCCTGGGTGGACCAACGACCGGCGGTGTCCAGGATGATGGCTTCGTTGGTGAGCCACCAGTCGCAGTTGCGGGTACCGCCCACGCCCTTGACCTTGCCGCCCTTCGCATACGGGAATTGCAGCCCCGAGCTGCGTAGGGCCGTCGTCTTGCCGGCACCGGGCGGGCCGATGATGATGTACCAGGGAAGCACGCCCAGGGCGTCGCGGCCCTTGTGCCCCAGGCGCGAGGACTTGAGCCCCGAGATGGCCTTCTGGAACTCGACCTGCATCGCGGTGATCTCCGCTTGCTGGTCGGGACGAATGTTGCGGCCCCCGGCTTCGCCCAGGCCCGCTTCGATGGCGCTGGCGGCTTTGCGCGTGGCGACCGCCTTCAGGATCACCCACAGCGCGATGCCCAGCACCACCACCACGGTGACGCCGATGGCGACCCAGAACAACGCATCGACCTCGCGAAAGACGATCTTCGCCGCCCAGGCGAGCGCAATGAAGATGGCTCCAAAGATGTACTTGAGCACGGCGTAACCCCTAGTGGCCTAGTTTTTCGACGCGCCCAGCGACGTCGGCGACTTGTTGATCGAACGAGATGCGCAGGCCCACGAAGACCGCGATGGCCAACGCGAACACCCCCAGCGAGACCCAGAGCAAAAGGTTGCTACTCGCGCGCCTCACCGCCGGCTCGTCGGGAGGATCGCCCGCAGGCGCCAGCTCTTCCGGCACTTCGAGATGGCGCTCCAGTTGGTTGCGCACGCCCTCGGTGATGCGCGTGAGCTCGGCGTCGCCGCCCGGGATCCCGTACTTGCCCTGGAACCCGAACAGGAGGCAGAGGTGATACACCCGCATCACCTCGACCCGGCGGCCCTCGGCGAGCAGGCTCTGCAGGCGGCTGAAGAACCCTTCGCCAGCCACGTTCTCGCCGAAGTAGTGCAGCTGCAGTGGCTGATTCATCCAGTAGCTGCGCAGCGGTTCGGGCGTCTTGATGGCGATCTCGTCGGTCAGCGCGACCAGGGCATAGAGGATGTCCTGCGTGTCCTTGTCCGGGATACCGTGGGTGCGCGCCCGGTCCTTCAGGGCCTCGAAGAAACCGCGTATGCGCGCATGCACCGTCTCGGGCGAAGGCACCGGCCCGTCGAGCTCTCGCAGACGCGAGATGGCGCCGAAGCACTCCCCAGTCAACTCGGAAACCAGGTCGCTCATGGGTCTAATCCCCTACCCTTTGTTCGGAATGCCGTAGATCTCGACCTTCACCTGCGACGGGTCGAAGGGCGGCGGCGCGTACACCGCCACCTTCTTCTCGGCCAAGACCTGGCGCCAGTACTCCACCGACGTGTCCATCAGGAAGTAGACCACGCCCTGCCTGACCGGAATCTCGGGTGGCGGCCGGTGCGTGACCTGCAGGCCCACGCCCCGGGTCGCCTGCCGCATGAGATACGGCAGCTGCGTCCACGACGCGATCTTGGCCCGGGTCGCGAGCTCCCGCGAGAGCTGCTCGATGGGCAAGGACGACTGCGCCCCCAGGACGAACTGCCCGCACTTCAAGATGCGCTCGTCGGTGAGCGCGCCAACGTGAATGCCTTCGTGCACCTCGATGGGCACGCGCACGCACATCTCGCGCAGGTTCGCGCGCAGAAGCCCGGTAAGCAGCGCGAACAGCTCCTCGAAGGTCGTCCGCAGATCCGTGTAGAGGAACGGCGGAAAGGCCGACGGATCGGTATCGATCGAGAACGTGGCCAGCGAGCCTGCGCTCTGGATGAGGAACAGGTACAGCTCTCGCGGGGAGAGCTCGCCGTTGCGGCCGGCGTGAACCAAGTACGGGATGGTCGCGTTCAGGGCGGACAGCTGCAGGTAGCGGGTCACGTCGTTGGCGCTGAAATCCACCGACGCGGAGTCGCGCTGGGCGCGTTCCGCCGACAGCTGGCGCTGCTTGGCCACCATCAGGGCGAGCAACCGCTGCACGCCCCCCATCAGGAACGGGGACGCGGAGATGGTCAGCACCGACGGAATGAACGCGTCGCTGACCAGCAACGCCCCGCCCGCGTCCCGAACGATCTCCGCGATCTTGATCGACTCGTAGTCGTCGCGCGCCTCGTTGCCGAACAGGATGGTGAGGTTGCGGTGGGCGAAAGCCATGGTCAGATCCGCGGCCTCGCCGGTCATGTCGACGATCTTCTGGCTGACGCTACGGAAGCGCGTGCGAATCGCCGCCTTGCCCATCGGTGCCTTGCCATCGCCCATCTCGGCGGCGACCGAAGGAACCCCTTCGCGCTCCTTGGGGACCGCGAGGAAGACCTCGAGCGCGGGCATCTGCGGGGGGAAACTGGCGCCGATGGGACGCGCGGCCGGAGCCTCCGGATCACCCGCCTTGAAGTCGAGCGGAAGACCGTCGGACAGCGTGCCCGAGAATCGGCGCACGATCAGCTGATCGGCTGCCAAGGCGCCGGCATCGATTTCCACGGCCGTGATGCCCCACGAGAGGGGCGTGGTGCCGGCCAGTCGGCAATCGAGAAGTCGCTCGTGGTACAGGTCGGCCTGCTGCAGATGCTGGGGCGACACCAGCATGCCTTCGGACCAAACGACGCGTTGAAGACCCTTCATCTTGAACCCCTATCGCATGTCAACGCGGCTGTCTTCCAGCGTGAACCTCAACTGCGAAGCCGCCAGAGCCGCAGGCGTGGCCACCACACCATGGCAGTGCTGTGGATTGGGCGGAGGCAACTTGCGAATCGCGCGCCACGACGGCCCCATGGGTCGGCGAAACATGGCCACCACCGCGAGGCTGGTGGCGGCCTCGGCCCTGACCGTGGGCGGCGCGCTCCGCTCGCCGGGATACAGCGTCAGCTCCTGCATGGAGACCAGGTCTTCACCGAGCAGCGCCCTGTCGTTATCGAGGATCTGGTCGAGGCTGGCCTCGACAAGCTTGGTGGTGTCCTTGAGCTGGTAGATGCGCACCAGGGTAGGCAGAGATTCTCCGTGATCGCCCAGATTCAGCCGCGGAGATGCCGTGAGGCTGATTCGAAGCGGCTCCGGAGTCGTACAAGGAGACGGCGGCGGAGGGGGCGCGGCGGGTGCGGTGGCGCAAGCGCCGATGGCCGCGACCACACTGGCCAAGACAGCAGACTTCAAGCAGGATTTGTTCATGGTCAGGGCTAGGGAGCTTGCCAGCATCACGTGTCATACGCAACACAAGACCGGGGCCCGGCCCGGTGCGAAGGCAAAGATGATCCAACGGTGCTACGCCCGCTTCGCCAACTGCAGCAGCCTCTCGCCCGCCGCGACCAGCGTCTCTTCCCGCTTGGCGAAGTGGAAACGGATGTAGTCGTGGACCGGCTCTCGAAAGAAGCTCGACCCGGGGACGGCAGCCACCCCAATCTCGGAGATGAGCCATTCGCAAAACGCGGTGTCGGTCTCGTGGCCGAACTGGCCGATGTCGACCAGCACGTAATACGCGCCCTCCGGCTCGCTGAATTGCAGGCCGGCGCGGCGCAGATAGCCGAGGAACAGCTCGCGCTTGGCGGTGTAGCTCGCCTGCAGTTCCGCGTAGTAGCTATCCGGCATTTCGAGGCCGGCGATGGCAGCCTCCTGCAACGGGGCGGCGGCGCCCACGGTCAGGAAGTCGTGCACCTTGCGGGCGCCGGCGATGAACTCGGACGAGGCGATGATGTAGCCCAGGCGCCAACCGGTGATGGAGTAGGTCTTCGACAGCGAGCTGCAACAGACGGTGCGCTTGGCCATTCCGGGCAGCGACGCGAAGTACACGTGCTGGTGGGGCGCGTACACGATGTGCTCGTAGACCTCGTCGGTGATGACGAAGGCGTCCACTTCTTCGGCGAGCCCGACGATGAGGTCGAGCTCGGGCCGGGTGAAGACCCGCCCGGTTGGATTGGCCGGGTTGCACAGGATGATGGCCTTCGGCTTCTGGGCGAAGGCGCGGCGCAGGTCGTCCGGGTCGAAGCGGAAGTGCGGCGGCCGCAGGGGCACGTAGATGGGCTCGGCGCCGGACAGGATCGTGTCTGCCACGTAGTTCTCGTAGAACGGCGAGAACACGACGACCTTGTCGCCCGGGTTGCAGGCGGTCATCATGGCCGCCATCATCGCCTCGGTGCTGCCGCAAGTGACGACGATGTTCTGGTCAGGATCGATGGGCATGCCCATGAACCGGGTCTGCTTGCGCGCCAGCGCGGCCCGGAAGCCCGGCGCCCCCCAGGTCACGGCATATTGATGAGGCCCGTGGCGCCCTGCCCGCTCGGCCGCCGACCGTAGCGCCTCGGGCGGATCGAAATCCGGAAACCCCTGGGACAGGTTGATGGCGCCGTGCTGGTTCGCCAGGCGGGTCATGGCCCGGATCACGGACTCGTTGAAGGTGCTGACTCGGTGGCTGGTGGCCGGCATGGCGATATTCCTATCGCATGCCGGGTCCGAAGCCCAAGCCCAAGCCGATGCGACGACGCCGGCCAGCGCACACCGGCCGGCGCCCTGAACTGGAAGGAAGCGCCTAGAACTGCGTAATCCACTTCCAGGTCAGGTCGGGGGTCCATGCCTTCGATTGACCGGAATCCGTAGGCATGTCCGTATGCTGGCCGGTGTGCGTGGCCCACTTGACCGGGTAGTTGCTCGGGCAGGTGTAATCGAAGACCTCGTGGGTGTTGCCCGTGGCCTCCTTCGGGGTACCGGTGCACTTGTTGTTCTTGACGAACCGCTCGATGGAGCTCTTGCCCGACGAGAAGGGGCAAGTAGGATCGTTCTTGCCGTGCACGCCCATGTACGCGAGGGGCTTGCCGGTGTTGGCGGGGAAGTAGATGTTGTAGTCGGCGGTGGCGTACACGGTGACCGCGCGCAGGACGCTTTGATGGGTCTGCGCAAGCGCGTTGGTGAACATGGCGCCGAAGCTGAACCCGATGGAGAAGACGCGCGATTCGTCGATGCACAGCTCGGACTTGAACAGCTTGAGCATGTCGTCGAAGAACACGTGGTCCTTGTCGTCGGTCTTTCCCGTCCGCCACGGCATGCTGTCGGTGTAGCCTTGCGGCGCGACGAAGATGGTCGTGTTGCCAGTGTCGAGCGGCTTGAGTCGGTAGAAGCCTTCGCTGTTCGCGCACTGGTTGGCGCTGGAGCCCATGCAGTGCATACCGAACACCAGCCGGTAGGGCTTCTGCGGGTCGTAGTTGCTCGGGATGTAGATGATGTACTCGCGATTGTTGATGCCCGCGCTGTTCATCTTATGGCTGGTGTTGCTGCCGGCCTTGAAGGTCGACAGTGCCTTGCCGCAGCCGCTGCTGGGGACAGCGGGATTGCCGAGAGGATACCCGTCGGTCGGGCTGGTGGTGCCGCCGCCCGCCCCGGTGGTTCCGCCCGAGCGCGATGTTCCACCGCTGCCCACGCTGGTGCCTCCACCCGCGCCGCCCTTGGAGACAGTGGTCGTCGCGCCACCAGCGCCGACGCCCCCGCTGCTGGTCGCGCCGCCCGAAGCAGTCGCGCCACCCGTACTGACCGCTCCCCCGCTGCCGGTCTTGCCGCCGCTGGCACTGCTGCCGCCCGAGCCAACGCCGCCCGACGAGGCGCTGCTGCCGCCAGAGGCGCTTCCGCCAGTCGCCGATTTGCCGCCGCTCGCGGTGGCGGTCGAGCTTCCCGAAGCCCCGCCGTTGGCTCCACCCGTGCTGACCGCCGTGCTCCCGCCGGATGGGCCGACGTCACCCCCGGAATCGTCGCTGCAAGAGATGGCGAGCCCTGAAAGACCTATGCACAGAACAGCGAAGAGCGCCTTGCCCATGGGTGAACCTCCGACGGGTGAACCGACAATCCGTTGCGCCAGGATGGCGTGGTACTGGAAGGATTCTCTCGTCCAGGATTAATTGCGGCTCGGGGCGAATTGTTGTCAGAAATTTGAACCACTACTGGGTTCTCGCAGCCACGCGCGCCGCGCTCACGCGGTGACCCACCGCCCCGTGCCAGCACGCTCAGGCAGAAGCCTGCGCAGAACGGGTGCTCAACGCGACCCGGTCGGGGGAGCAGCACGCCAGAGCTCAGGCGAGCCGAAGGCGTAGCGAAGCAGTCCCAGATACTCCGGAACGAACAACAGCATCGCCACGAAGTACCCCCACTCGATGGCGCCGCCAGACTGGCGCGGGTAGAGCCAGGCTCCCATGAAGACATCCCACAGCGGGAAGAGGATGCTCCAGACCCTCCACAGCGCACGCCGGGCGATGCGGCGGCGATACGCGAAGCCGAAGAGTCCCACGGTTCCGACCAGCGTGATCAGGTAGTCGAAGCCGTCCGTCACCGTGAGCCTGGGAAGCTCCAGCGCCATCGCCACCACCTGCAGGGCGGCGACCGCGAAGGCATACACCTTCCACACGAATCGCCGCGACGCTGGAACGGGCGGTTGCTCGCGGGTTCGGGGCTCCTGGTATGGATTCGCGTCTCTGGCCATGGCTGTCAGGCCACCGGGCGCATCATGCCCGCCGGCTACGGCCCTCGGTCGATGAAGGCGCGGAACCAGAGCTCGAGCATCATGAGGTTCCAGATCTGCTGACCGCGCGGCTCACCGCGCGCGTGCGCGGCCAGGAGTGCCTCGACGGCGCTCGTGCGAAAGAGTCCCCGCGTCCGCGCCCGCGCGTCCAGCAGCGTGTCGCGAGACATGTCCGCCAGCTCGCCCCGCATCCAGCGGTGAATCGGTAGCCCGAAGCCGCGCTTGCCCCGCTCGAGGATGGTCTTCGGCAACAGGTCCTTGGCGACCTGGCGCAGAAGCAGCTTGGTGACCTTTCCGCGCAGCTTGAAACGTGTGGGCAGCGCGGCGGCGAAACGAATGACCTCGCGATCGAGGATGGGCGCGCGCACCTCCAGCGCGTGTGCCATGGAGGCGATGTCCACCTTGACCAGGATGTCGTCGGGCAGATAGGTCTGGGTGTCGAGCTCCATGAGACGGCCCAGGGGATCGCCGGCCGTACCGCCGTCGATGGTCGCGGCGAACAGCGCGGCCACGGCGTCGTGCTGGAAACGCTCGCGCAACCCGGGCACGTACAGGGCCAGGCGCTCGCGGTGCTCGAAGTGGCAGATCCATCCCTCGTAGCGCTCGGCCGCGCTCTGCTGAAAACGCAGGCCGGTGTTGCGCAAGGGCTGCGCGGCCGCGAAAGGAAGGTTGCGCAGGCCCGCCGCGAGCGGCGCGCGGATCGGCCAGGGCAGCCTGAGCAGGCGATTGAGCAGGCGCGCGACGCGATATCGATCGTAACCGCCGAAGTTCTCGTCGCCGCCGTCGCCCGACAGCGCCACCGTGACGTGGCGCTTGGTGACCTCGCACAGATACCAGGTGGGAACCGCCGAGGCATCCGCGAAGGGCTCGCCGTAGTGCTCGACGATCTTCGGCACGATGGCGACCATGTCGGGGTTCACCATGATCTCGTGGTGCTCGGTGGCGTAGCGCTCGGCCACCTGCTTGGCGAAGGGCAGCTCGCTCAGATCCTGCTCGGGGAAGCCGACCGCGAAGGTCTTCACCGGCCGCGACGATTGCTTGGCCATCAGCGCGACCACCAGCGACGAGTCGATTCCGCCCGACAGGAACGCGCCGAGCGGCACGTCCGAAACCATGCGCAAGCGAACCGATTCCTCGAGCAGCCTGCGAAGCTCGGCGACCAGCTCGCGTTCGTCGCGGGGCACCTCGCGCGGCCCGAAGTCCCAGGCGTTGTAGCGCTCGACCACGGGCGGCTGTCCCGGCTTGCAGATGGCACGGCAGCCGGGGGGCAGCTTGAAGACCTCGCGAAAAGCCGTGTGCGGTGACGGCACGTACTGCAGCCCCAGGTAGCTGTCGATGGCGTCGAGGTTGGGCTCGCGCGGGACCAGGTCGCTGGCCACCAGCGCCCGGACCTCCGACGCGAACAGCAGCCCGGCCTTGCCGAACCAGTAGTAGAGCGGCTTCTTGCCCACGTGGTCGCGGGCCAGCATCAGCTGGCGCTTGCGACCGTCCCACAGCGCCAGCGCGAACATGCCGCGCAGCTGGGTCACGAAGTCCGGCCCCATCTCTTCATAGAGGTGAAGCGCGATCTCCGAGTCCGAGTGCGAACGGAACACGTGGCCCTTTCCTTCGAGCGATTCGCGAAGCGCGGCGAAGTTGTAGAGCTCGCCGTTCACCACCACTTGGATGGTGCCGTCCTCGTTGCCCATCGGTTGCGCGCCCTCGGGCGACAGATCGATGATCGACAGGCGACGGTGCCCCAAGCACACGGGGCCGTCGACCAAGAGCCCGTGCATGTCCGGCCCACGGTGGACCAGGCGGTCGCACATGCGCGCCACGGGTTCGCGCAGCGAAGCTTCGCTGCCACCGTCGCGGGACAGGAATCCGGCTATGCCGCACACGGTTTGCGATCCTTTCGCGGCCGCAAGAGCTCGTCGTAAAGGCCCAGAAGCTCGCCCAGAACCTTCTCGTTGGAAAACCGTTCGAGCACGCGCCGTCGCCCCGCGCGGCCCATCTCTCGCGCCACGTCCGCGGGCGTGGCCAACGCTCGCTCGATGGCGGACGCCATGGGCGCGACGAAGCCCGTGGGGAACTCGAAGCCGGTCGTCCCGTCGGCCATGATGCCGTCGAGATTGGCCGCGTGCGAAAGCAAGAGCGGCCGCTCGCACGCGTGCCCCTCCAGCGCGGCGTTGGGCAGCCCCTCCCACAGCGACGGCAGCACCACCCAATCGGCGGCGCTGTACACCTCCTCGATGGCGGTCACAGGGCCGAGGTAGCGAATGTGCGCCTCCAGTCGGTTTCGTCGCACGAGATAGCGAAAGGCACGCGTGTTCCAGCCCTGCGAGATTCGCCCGGCCAGGACGAAACGCACCGACTCCGGCAGCTTCCCCTCACGCTTGAGCCTGCCCAGCGCCATCACGAGCCCGATCTGGTGCTTCATGAACGAGATTCGACCGGGCATGAAGAACACCGGCCCGGACAGGTCCAGCCGGTCGCGCACGCGTTCGCGAACCTCGTCGGACAGCGGGCGAAACCGTTCGAAGTCCACGAAGTTGGCGATCAGGCGAACCTTGGTCGCCGGCACACGTTGCCAGCGCACCAGCTCGCGCACGATGCCCACGCTGTTGGCCACGACGGCCTGGCAACGGCGAGCCAAGAGCTTCTCGATCACCGCGAAGCGCGGCCGCATGAGACGGCAGCGCACCGACGAGATCACGACCGGCCGACCAACCCCCGGCGAGACCAGTCGGTTCCAGAAGTTCGACGGTTCGAGCAGGCTGTGCACGATCGCGGGCCTTTCGGCCGCGAGGTACTTGCGAAGGCGCCTGGCGATGGCGAAAGGATTGCGCGTGCCGATCACGGTCGGGCGCAGTCGCTCGGGCACGAGGTGCGCGTAGGCGGCGTCTCCACGCAACGTGCAGAGCGCGACATCGAAGCGCTCTTCGGGCAGGCGACGCGCGATCTCCAGCGCCTGTCTCTCCGCCCCGCCCTGCGCGAGCGAATCCACCAGCACGACCACCTTCACGCGTTCAGCGGCGCCCATCTCGCCCTCGCCGTCGCTGCTGCTTTGCCCATGGAAGCCGGTTCACGTCGAGCTGTGCATCTCCCTTGCGACCGGCATGCTAGCATCGCCCGCGACCACGGCCAGCCCGTGACTCGCGAGCAGGTCGTCGTAAAGAGAGGTGAAGGCGCCGAGGAGCAGGTCGTTGTCGAGCGTCGCCGACACGCTGGTACGCGCCTTCGCCCCCATGGCGGAGAGCTGCGCATCGCTGGCGCGAAAGAGCTCGGCGAGCCCATCGGCGAGCACACGACGGTTGGCGGTCGGGACCTCGATGCCCGTGTCCCCCGAGCGCACCAGGCCGTCGGCGTTGGCGGCGCGCGAAACCAACACGGGCAGGCCACAGGCCTGCGCCTCTATCACCGCGTTCGGCATCCCTTCGTACAGCGACGGCAAGATGGCGGCGTCGGCGGCGTGGTACACCGCAAGCACGTCCGAGATGGGACCCAGCAAGCGAACCTGCTCTTCCAACCCCCACCGCTTCACCAACGAACGGACCAGGCGCGAGTAGGTGCGATCACGCTCGCGTCCCGCGAGCAGGATGCGAACGTGCCCCGGCAAGCGGCCCGATCGCCTGAGGATCTGCAGCGCTCCCAGAAGGCCAAGTTGGTGCTTCTGCATGCTGATGCGGCCCGGAAGCACGAGCACGCGGTGCGAGTCCCCCACGTCGAAGCGCCGCCGGGCGGCCTCGCGCTCGCCTGGCCGAGGTGGACGGAAGCTTTGGAAGTCCACGAAGTTGGGGATGACCTGAAGCTTGCCCTCGGGCACCCGCGCCCACGCGTGAAGCTCGTTCCGAACTCCGACCGAGTTCGACAACACGCGGTCGGTGAAATCCGCGAACGTGGACTCGGTGAGGAGGTTCAGAGGGTCGATGCCTCGGTTGCGCACCGACGTGATCAGGATGGGGACCCGCACGCCGAACAGCTGCATCGCCACGCGCGTCCACAGATTCGCGCGGTCGCGGTAGCTGTGCAAGATGGCGGGCTGCTCACGCTCGATCACTCGAGCCAGCCGACGGAGCCCGGAAAGCCCCATGCGGCGGCTCCCGATCACGTGACGAGGCTGCCCTGGTGGCAGGAAGTCCCGGTAGTGCATCTCCTCGGCTTCGAACAGACACAGTACCGGCTCGAAGCGAGCCGGCAGCCGACGAATCAACTCGAGGAGCTGTCGCTCTGCCCCGCCTTGGCGAAGGCCAGGCGTAACGAAGAGAATTTTGTAACGCGGTCTGGTCATTGTGGTCGCGAGCCGGTGCCAAGATACCAGCAAGGCCGTCGCTGTGGGATGCGAAGTGCCGATTCCTGCCGAGGTCGAGCAACCCCTGGCGAAGCCGGCGGTGTTCCTGCATGCTGTGCCCCGCATGTGCGGTATCTGCGGATTTTTGGGCCCTAGCCCCGACGCGCCCCCGAACGAGGCGCCGGTGCGGGCCATGGCACGCGCCCTGGCCCACCGCGGCCCCGACAACGAGGGCTTGGCCAGCGACGGGCCGATGGTGCTCGGCCACCGTCGACTCTCGATCATCGACCTGTCGCCGAGCGGTCGTCAGCCCATGGCCAACGAGGACGGCTCGGTGCTGGCCGTGGTCAATGGCGAGTTCTACAACTTCCAGACCTTGCGCGCTCGCCTCGAGGCCAACGGCCACCGCTTTCGCTCGCAGTCGGACTCGGAGATCCTCGTACATCTCTATGAGGAGCGCGGCGAGGACCTGCTCGAGGACCTGCGCGGCATGTTCGCCTTTGCCGTTTGGGACAGCCGACGACGGCGTTTGCTGCTGGCCCGTGACCGCCTCGGGAAGAAGCCCCTGTACTGGGCGGCGTTTCGGAGCGGGTTCGCTTTCTCGTCGGAAGCGGCATCGCTGCTGTGCGGCCTGCCCTTCCGCCCCGAGCCGGATCCCGAGGCCATCGAGCGCTATCTGACCTTGCAGTACGTGCCCTCCCCCATGAGCGCCTTTCGTGGCACGGCCAAGCTTCCCGCCGGGCACCTGCTCACCGTCGGCCCAGGGGAAACGCCTCGCGTCCGTCGCTACTGGCGGCTCTCGTTCACCCCCCGCGCGGGCGCGCCCAAGACGCTGGACGAGGCCGCGGAGGCCCTGCTGCCCATGCTGGAGGAGGCGGTCCGCATAAGGCAAATCGCCGACGTCCCGCTGGGTGCCTTCCTGAGCGGCGGCATCGACTCGAGCCTGGTGGTCGCGCTGATGGCGAAGTCCAGCGCCCGGCCGGTGGAGACCTTCTCCATCGATTTCGCCGGCAGCGCGGGAGAAGGCATGTGGGCACGCAAGGTGGCCACCATGTGGAACACCCAGCACCACGAGCTGGAAGTGAAGCCCGACATGGTGACCATCCTGCCCGAGCTGGTGCGCCGCTACGGCGAGCCTTTCGCCGACACCTCGGCCGTGCCGGTCTACTACCTGTCGAAGCTGACCCGGGCGAACGTCGTGGTGGCCCTGTCGGGCGACGGTGGCGACGAGGTCTTCGGCGGATACCGGCGATACCTTTGGGACAAGCTCGCGAGACACATCGCCGGGCTCTCCATCGCGGGCCGTGGCCTCGGCGGCATCCTGGCCCACCTGCCCGGTGCGGGCATGCACGCCGTCCGCGCCTTCGGGACCGCGGTGGGCAAGCCAATGGCCGACCGCTATCTACCCCTCATCGCCCACTTCTCGCCGGCCGAGAAGCAGTCGCTGCTCACGGCGGACTTTCGCGGCAAGCTGGGGCACCCCGTGGGGGCCCCCGATCCGGTGGTGCGCTGGTTCGCCGAGATGCTGGCGGGCTCGACCGCCGAGGACGACGTGAACCGCTTGCTCGACCTCGACACCAACAGCTACCTGCCCGACGACATCCTGGTGAAGGTCGACATCGCGTCCATGGCGCACGCGCTGGAGGTCCGGGCGCCGCTGCTCGATCACGTGCTCGTGGAGTGGATGGCTGGGTTGCCGGGGCGGCTGAAGCTGAGCTTCCTGCGCGGCAAGAAGCTCCTGCGGACCATCGCGCGCGGGCGCATTCCCAAGGAGATCCTCACGCGCAAGAAAAAGGGCTTCTCCATGCCCGTCGATCATTGGTTCAGGGACGAGCTGCGCCCCATGGCGAACGACCTGCTGCTCGGCAGCGACGCGCGCACGAGGGACTACGTGAGCACCGAGCGTGTGCGCGGGTTCCTCGCCGAACAGGATCGCGGCGCCCACCATGGCGAGAAGCTGTGGAATCTCATCGTGCTCGAGCTCTGGCTGCGGCAGGCCGGCGAGGCCTCGCCGTGACCGCGTCGGCCGAGGTTCCCGCCGCGGCCGGCGACCACGGCGCGCGCCAGAAGGATGCCGCACACGCCGCGCGCAGTGGCGCCGTCCAGGTCCTCACCATCGGTGCCCAAGCCCTGATCGGCGTCACCCACGTCCTGCTGGCCCGCCTGTTCGGCCAAGCGGTGTTCGGCGGGTACCAGGCGTGCCTCGCCATCATGGAGGTCCTCACCCGCGGCGGAACCGGTGGCGCCGACAAGGGCATGTTGCGCTACATCGCGGGCTTCCGGGCCCGCGGCGAGCCCGAGCTTGCCCGCAGCGCGCTCGGCACGGGCTTGCGGCTGTGCATGGGTGTCGCGAGCATCGCCGCGCTCCTCGTGATCGCGCTCGCGGGGCCCATCGCCACCGTGTCGCGCGACCCGGCGCTGGCCATGGGTCTGCGCGTGTTGGCGCCGGTCACGATCCTCACGGGGACCATGTGGGTGCTGGTGCAGGCCAGCCTCGCGGCCAAGACCACGCGCGCGAACTTCATCGTCCGCGGGGTCAGCGAGCCGACCTTGCTCTTGCTCGCGGGCCTCGGGGCGGCGCTGGTGGGCCGCAGCCTGACCCACATCGCGGTGGCGCACGTGCTCGCCACGGCGCTGACCCTCGCGTTGGCCATCGTCGTCGTCGGTCGGGTGTTCGGACGAGGCGAGCTTCGACGATCGCTCGCCGCGCCTCGCTTGCCGGGCTTCGCCAACTTCTCGATTCCACTCGGGCTCGCCGACCTCACCAACGCGATCTTGCAGCGGGCGGACATCGTGCTGCTCACCATCTTCGTCGGGCCGCGTGCCACGGCGGTGTACGCCGCCGCCGAGTTCGTCACGCGCGTGACCGCCAATGCCCGCTACGCGTTCGACAGCGTCGCCGCGCCCATGTTCTCCGAGGCCATCGCCCTCGAAGACCGAGGGCGTCTGCAAGACAACCTGCGCATGATCACCCGCTGGGTGACCCTGGCCGCTGCGCCCATCGCGATCACGGTGGTGTCGTTGAGACACGAGCTGCTCGCACTTTACGGCCCTGAGTTCCAGCAGGGCGCCGTCGCCTTGTCGATCCTCGCCATGGGACACCTGGTAAATGCCATCCTGGGTCTGTCGGGTTGGATCCTCACGGTCAGCGGCCGCTCGCGCGCCATCCTGGCGAACAACATCGTCGCGGCCACCGCCAACATCATCATGGGCGTGACGCTGATTCCGCGCTTCGGACTCGTGGGCACGGCCATCGCGGCGCTGGGCAGCGTGACCTTGATGAACCTGCTCGTGGCGATCGAGGTCTGGCGCTGGCAGGGCGTGCATCCGTTCAGCAAGGCGATCGCGAAGCCGTTGGTCGCCGCGGCGGTGGCGATGATCGTCGAGTTGGCGGTCAGCCGTGCGGTCGAGACCACCGCGGTGCGGGTCATCCTGCTCGTGCTGGCGGGTGCAGCGACCTACCTCGCGGCTTTGGCTGCGCTTGGCCTGGCCGACGAAGAGCGGCGCATGGTGGATAGGGTGCGCGCACGGATGGCTCGCTGGATCGGACGCTCTCGCGCGTGAAGCGTGGACAGCCGAGACGCATCCGGTATAACGAGTTACCGTGGGGTCAGGCCATGTCCGGGAAGGGATTCGCCATGAAGAACCTCGTCGCCGCCGGTTTCGCCATCGCTGCAGCTCTTTCGGTTTCGTCCGCCCAGGGAGAGATCCTGCAAGCTCCCGAGGGCGGCAAGCCGATTCCCCTCGGCAAGGATCGCGTCGTCTGCGGCGGCCTCGCCGAAGGCTGGACCACGACGGCGGACCGCAGGTCGGTGCGCCCACCCGAGACGGCGAGCAATGTCGCCGTCGATATCGACGTCGCCGCGGACCAAAGCGATTGCACGCGCAGAAGAGCGACGGTGTCGCTCTTGGCGACCCGGTCATGGCCCAGCGTCGACGCCAGCAGCATCACGTTCTTCCCCGACGAGGGACGCATCGAGCTCAAGGGACAACGGCTGGAAGGCGTGCAAGTGCTGTGGCAAGCCGGGGCGCAAACCGGACGACAAGCCTGCCTCGGGGCTCTCAAGGAAGGTAGGAGCGAGACCTGCTCGATCCCCGTCGATCGCAGGCTGCCGACCGGCACCTCGTTCCGTTGGTTGCCCGCGTACGCGAAGGACGGCGCCGACGTGCTGACCTTCGATGCCCAGGGGCGGCGCGTGGCGCCCGCCACGTTCAGGTTCATTCCGACACGCTTCGTGCTAGGGCAAGTCTTCGCATCGATCGAATCGCTCGACATATCGCAGGGCCTGGGGACGTTGCCCCTGGCTCATCCCGACGCCATCGCCAGCGTCGAGTGCGGCCTTGCCCGCTGCGACCTCGGCGACGGAGGCATCGTGGTGCGCGGCGTACCCGCGCAGGCCACGCAGGTCGCTGTCACCGCACGATTGGCACCGCGCTTCGCGATCGCGCGTGGCGAGCGAACCGAGAACGTCGCGAGCGCGACCTTCCCGGTCTCGCGTTGCCCGCTGTCGGTGGTCTCCGGGCCACCCATCCGCGACGCCGACCAACCGCACATCCTGGTCAAGATGCTCGACCGTTGCCGGACCTCCGCCCGGCTGCGATGGTTCGTGGGCAGCGAAGCGGCCGACGTCGTGCGCGAGGTCCGCAGCACCGACGGCGACTTCGTGCTGCTGCGCAGCCCCACTCCAGTGACGTCCCCCAGCGTGGCCATCACCGTCGCCCGCGCGGACACCGCCGCGGGTGTCATCGGCTCCGTGAGCACGCGAACCACCGCGGCGCCCAGGCCCCTGTCCACGCTCGAGCTGCCGGGGCACGGCCCCATCAGCTTCATCCCCACCAACCGCGATGCCTTGTGGTCCGTCGGCGGGATCCCGCACGCGCGGCTGGTTCCCCTGGAGCTTCCGGGCGTCTACAGCGTGCGCTCCGACAAAGAGCTCACCCTGGTTCGCGGCGATCGGAACACGTCCGGCTTCACGAGCCTTCGCTATGCCTACCGCCGTGACGACTTGCCCAAAGGCTTCGAGGACGTCGACTTGGCCGTGATCACCGAGTCCATCCAGCGCCCGCTGCACGTGGCGAGCATCCCGGTCCCCTTCGGCACGACGTCGACCCGCAAGGAGCCGCTGGCCGAGTTTCTATGCGCGGACGATTCCGGCAAGACCGTCTCGATGCCGGCAGGAGAACCACTGAGCATTCCTTTCGCTGCCAGAGAAACCTGCCGCGTGGTCATCCACCAGGAGCACCTTCAGCCGGAGGATGGCGAGCAGGAGATCGTCTTGGCCATCGAGGTCACCAAGGCGAGCGGCAGCAGACGCGCGGAGGCGAGCATCGATGAGCACATGGTCCTCCGGCCAGGTGGAGAAGTGAAGACCTTCTACCTCAAGGGCGTCACCGAGCAGTTCGACCAAATCGCCGTCCGCCTGTCCCACGTGGTGGACGAAACCCGGTACGTGCTCAGCGCCCGAGGCAAGCAAAGGCCGCCGTCGCAACAATGGTCCGCCACCGTCGAGGGAGGCCGGATCCGGCTCTACGTGAGCCTCAACGTCCCCGCGGGGCTTTATCGAATCAACGCGCCAGCGGCGTCGCTGACGCTGAACTTCGGTGTGCTCGGCCGATTCACCTGGCTCGACCGGAATGGCAAAGAGGGACTGCTGGGCCTCGAGACCGGGGTGCTCGGGGCGAGCCTGATTCCCCAGCAATACAACGACAGTCCCGCGTTTCCCCCCACCCTGGTCACCGTGCTCGGTATCGGCGTGCGGGTCAACGTCGGCCCGGGCGCGGCCGTCGGCGTCCACCTGTGGGGGGCCTACGAATTCCGCAGTCGCTACGTCTACGGAGCCGACAACCGAGTCGCCACGCACTGGTCGCTGCTCTTCGGTCCCAGCATCTCCATCGGCAACGTCGGCACCAACCTTTGATTGGGATCCCGCGTCCCCCCTCGCGGTCCGCTATTCGTCCTCGTCGTCCTGCCAGCGGGACGAGCGAGCCCCGAAGTCGAGCTCCTGGGCGAACATCTCGCCCAACATGTCATCCATCGCGGCACTGAACCCGTCGCTACGCCGCATCTCCTCGCGCTCGAACTCCTCGAAGGTTCGGTACATCTTCTGGTCGCCGTACTTCATGTCTGTTCTCCTTGGTTGCAGGGAAACACGCTACATGTAGGTATAAGTAGTACGCCAACCGAGAGCGCCGTCAACTTTTCGGTCGATTCGGGCCGCCAGCGCCCTTTCTCCTTCGGAAAGGCCAGGTCGTGCGCGCGGCAGTTGAAAAGCGCCCGGGGTTGGTGCTAGGAGGGGGCTCCCCAAAAGCTTGGGCCACTACAGTTCATGGGCCGGGTCATCGCGGTAGCGAACCAGAAGGGCGGCGTCGGGAAGACGACGACCGCAGTCAACTTGGCGGCTTCGCTCGCCGTGGCCGAGAAGCGTATTCTGCTCGTGGACATGGACCCGCAGGGAAACGCGACCTCGGGGCTCGGCCATGCGCGTCAACAAGCCGGCGCCGACGGCGGCAGCGTGTACGACGTCATCATCGGCCGCAAGACCATCGCCGAGGTGACCCTCGCCACCGAGCTGCCTTTCCTCAAGCTCGTGTCCTCGGGCCAGGATCTCGCCGGGGCCGAGATCGAGCTGGTGTCGCTCGCCGGCCGCGAGACCAAGCTGCGCGACCCGCTGCGGCTGGTAGCCCCGGACTACGACTTCATCATCATCGACACGCCGCCTTCGCTGGGCCTGCTCACCCTCAACGCCTTGTGCGCGGCGGACGGCGTGCTGGTTCCGCTGCAGTGCGAATACTACGCGCTCGAGGGCTTGTCCGACCTCCGGGCGACCATCAGCCTGGTCGGGCGATCGCTCAATCCCGGGCTCGACATCGAAGGCATCATCCTGTGCATGGTCGACATGCGACAGAACCTGGCCGAGCAGGTCGCAAGCGAAGTCCGCAACCACTTCGGGGACAAGGTCTACGAGACGCCCATCCCGCGCAACGTGCGGCTGTCGGAGGCGCCTTCCTTCGGAAAGCCGATTCTTCTTTATGACGTGGCTTCCAAGGGCGCCAAGAGCTACATGGAGGCCGCGCGGGAGTTCCTCGGACGGCACACGCGAAAGGCCGCGGGCGCCGAGGGAGCGAAGGCGTCGTGAGCGTCGGAGGAAAGCGGCAGGCACTCGGTAGAGGTCTCGCAGCACTCATCCCCAGCGCGGGCGAGACGGCATCGGCCCCCACGCCCCATGCGCCGGCCGGCAGTGGGCTCCGGACCCTCGACATCGAGAGCATCCATCCGTCGAGCAAGCAGCCGCGCAAGCACTTCGACGACGCCCGGCTCGACGAGCTGGCCGAATCGATTCGCAGCCAGGGCATCATCCAGCCGCTGGTGGTGCGCGTCCGCGAAGGCGGCGGCTTCGAGCTGATCGCCGGCGAGCGGCGCTGGCGAGCGGCCCAGCGCGCGGGGCTGCACCAAGTCCCCGCGGTGGTTCGCGAGGTCGCCGAGACCCAGGCCTTCGAGATGGCCCTGGTGGAAAACCTCCAGCGCGAGGATCTCAATCCCATCGAAGAGGCCGAAGGCTACCAGCGCCTGGTGGCCGAGTTCGGCTACACCCAGGAGTCGCTCTCCGCGCGCGTGGGCAAGGATCGCAGCACGGTGGCGAATGCCCTGCGCCTGCTCAAGCTGCCCCCGGCCGTGCGTTCCATGGTGATCGACGGACGCCTCAACATGGGTCATGCGCGTGCGCTGCTGGGCTTGGAGAGCGATCCGTTGATCGAGCGAGTCGCGCGGCAAGCGGTCAGCCGCAACCTGTCGGTCCGGCAGGTCGAATCACTGGTCAAGCGCGAACGCGACACCGACAGCCGTCCGGCGACGCCGGCGCCCCAGACCTCACCGGCCGCGCGTGACCTCGTGCACCGGCTCGAACAGGCGCTGGCCGCCAAGGTGAAGCTGGTGGAAACCAGCCCCAAGAGCGGTCACCTCGAGATCTACTACACGTCCCTCGACGAGCTCGACGCCGTGTTGGCGAAGATTCTCCGCTAGCGACGCCTGGCTGCCGAACGCAGGCGCTTGGCGTGCTCGACCATGAGGGCGTGGAACTCCTGATAGCTCTCGACGGAGCGCGGGACGCGTTCTTCGCAGTAACGTTTGGCGCTACGGTAGTCGAGTGGAAGGCGGCAATAGCCGTGGTGGCAGAGCACGCGAATGGTGTACGCATCCACGACCATCTCGGGCTGGGCGTAGGCGTACAGGCGGATGCTGTCCGCGGTCTCGGGCCCGATGCCCCAGACCGCGAGGAGCTCGTCCCGCGCAGGCGTCCGCCCGCCCAAGCGCAGCGCGAGCTCGGCGAACGCACGGAGCTTGCGCGTCTTGGCCCGGAAATAGCCGGACGAACGAATCGCGTTCTGGATGGCCTCGTCGGTCGCCGCCAAGATGGCCTCGGCCGAGAGCAGCCCTTGCTGCTCGAGCAGGCTCAAGGCCCGCTCGACATTCGTCCAGGCCGTGTTCTGGGTCAGGATCGCCCCGACGCAGATCTCGAAACGCTCGGCATCGCTGCGCGGAAACGAGAAGTCGCCGGGATGGTAACCGGTCAGGCGTCCGGTGGACGTGGGGTTGCTGCCGGCGTGGGCGAGCAGCGGCCACCAGCCCTGGGGACCATAGGTCTCCAGCATCGCGTCGGCGAATGCGCGAAGAGATGTCCGCCGGGGCACAAGCAAAGGCCCTCCTGGCGTGGGGTCATCCGATCTCGCTCTTGTGCTCTTTCCAGAGGTCACGGCCGGCACGCGATCTTCTACACGAGAAGCTCTGGTTTCTTCTGCGGTCTCCTGCAACAATCTATCGCGTACAGTCCTCGAGCAGCGCATTTCCAATGAGACTCGGAGAAATCCTCACACAGCTCGGTTTCCTCAAGCCCGAGCAGCTCAGAATCGTCCTCGACCATCGGGATCTACTCGGCGGACGGATTGGAACCCAGCTCGTCGAAGCGAGGCTGGTCGATACCGATCAGGTCTCCGAAGGGCTGAGCCGCCAGATGCGCGTGCCCGCGGCCTTGCAGCGGCACTTCGACAAAGCCGACCCGAACGTGGTGGCGTTGCTCAGGCCACTCCTCGCGGCGAGATACATGGCGATTCCGCTCGTCGCCGCGCGGTCGGGCGTCAAGCGCATCGTCGTCGCCATGGCCACACCGCAGGACGTGCAGGTGCTCGATGATGTGTCTTTCGCACTCGGCGCCCGCGTGGAGCCCATGGTAGCTGCCGAGCTCGCCATCGCCCGCAACCTGAAGCGCTACTACAACCTCGACATCAGGCTCGCCCGACCCGCCCGGCCCGAGCCGCCCCCGCGGAGCATCACCAAGTCCTACAGCTCCCAGGACATCCCCGCCTTCGCGCCCCCGACCATCTCACCACCGGTCTCGGCGGCGGGCCCCCGACAGCCCACGGCGCCGATGATGGCGCCGCAAGTGACCGAATCCGGTTCGGTGCTCCTGCCACGTCCGGAGTCCCTCGTCTCACTGGAAGACGCCGTCCATCGGCTGTCCGTCGTCGAGAACCGAGACCAGGTGGCCGACATCGTGATCGACTTCATGCTGCCGAGGTTCGGATGCGGCCTGGTGTTCATCATCCGGGGCGAGACCGCCCACGTCTGGCGCGGGTTCGCGCCCGGGGTCGAGGCGCGCGCCATCGAGACCATCGCGTTTCCACTGTCGATGCCGTCGCTCTTTCGGCTGGCCCGCGATCGCGCCGTGACCTTCCGTGGCGCGCCTCCCACCGACGGCGCCTATTTGCACACGCAGATCTGGAAGTACCTGCACACCGAGCCTCCAACCGACGTCGTGGTGGTTCCCATCATGATCGGCCAGCGGGTGATATCGATGGTCTACGCGCAAGCCACGGACGAGAGCAAGCTGGCAAACGACAGCGTTCAGGAGCTGCAGGCGATATGCACGGCGGCCGCCAGCGCCTTCGTGCGACTCATCCAGAGAGCCCGCGAAGGGCAACCGCCGACGACCTTGCTGCCGCGCTGACGCTCACCCCTTGCGCAGCACGAGGATGTGCTCGCGCCGCGGACGATCCCCGAATATCTCCCTCAACCGCCGGTCACGCGGCGGGCGCGCTTGGAACGCGCCGGCCAAAAGCTCGAGGCCGGCCTTGGGCGCGTCGAGGCGAATCGCCTCTGCCGCATCCTCGGGCTCGTTGCCAACCACCCCGTCTCCGATCTCCAGCACCACCAAGGACCCCGGCTTGACCACGCGGCCCATCTCGCCCAACCAGCGGCGTCGATCCTTTTGCCAACGCTTGAGCGGCGATCCCATGTCGTCGGTGCGCGCGCCTACTTGAACACGGTCGAAGCTCTCGCGAGGCAGGCCCAACCACAGAAAGCGGACATCGTGGTGTTCCGCGTAATCATAGGTACCCGCGTAGGGTGGCGACGACACGATCAGGTGGCAGGTGTTGTCGGGCTGGTGCCCGATGGCCCGCGCATCGCCGAGCTGGATCTTCGGGGCTGGCGTGTCCTTCGGCGTCCGTCCGGCCAGCGCGGTCAACGACTGCGCCAACTCCTCGGCACGGCCAGCGAAGAACTTGGACGGCATGCCACGGCCAATGCGCTGGACCGACTCGCCTCCAAGCTCGGGCTGGCGCATGAACTTCACCAGAATCGAGGAAAGACAGGCCCGAAGCGCGACACCGACGGCATCGTCGGGCGTGGCCATGACCAGCTCTCGCAGGCCGAGCAGCTCGAGCCCCACGTGCGGAAAGAAGCGGTTGTTCTCCCCCCTCGCCCACACGGGAATCTCGGGCCTGATCCGCTTTCGGGCGCGCTCGGCCGAATCGGTCGCGATGGTCCGGGCGGTCTCCACCAGTCGCTGAAGCTCCGACTCGTCCATGACCGTGGATCGAACCTTCGCGATGAGCACCGCGAGCGGGCTCGCATCCACGCCCACGGCCCGCCGACCGGCTGCCATGGCTTCCACCAGAACCGTTCCACTACCGCAGAAAGGATCCAGGACGCGCTGCCCCGGCTTGGACCACACCGCGATCGCGGCGCGCGCCGTCGATGGATGCATACGACCCGCGTAACTGTGAAACCCGTGGGTCAGGGCACGCGAGAGCCCGGGATCCACATCGAACAAGCGCCCCGCGAGGCGAGCCAATTCGGACTCGCCCCAGGTTTCGACGGGTCCGCCGAGAACAGAGAAGGCCTGACGCCGCCGAGGTTTCAGCGACTACTCCTCGTCGTCCGAGCTGTCCGAGGAATCTGCATCCGGCGGCGTGTCGCGGATCTCACCGCTCTCGTACTCGCCATCGTCCTCTTCATCGTCATCGACCGCTGGACCCGCCCTGCCTCCGAAGGCCAACTGCAACGAGACGTTGCCTTCCACCGCGATACCGAAATCCGGGAAACCGGTGAGCACGCGGCCATCGAGAGCCAGGCTGAAGTGCCGAGACAGGTGGTAGGCGAGACCGGCACCACCACCGAGAAGGACAGTGCCCATCGGGCGGGTATCCGTCTTGAAGATGGTCTGCTTCGGGTCGGGAACCCGGTCTCCATCGTTGTTCGTCATATAGCGAACCACCGGCCTGACGGGGAACCGAACGTACCCCCAGCCGGCGCTAGCCGACAGAGACAATTGGAAGTTGCCGTCCGAGGAGATGTCGAAATACCACGTGGGCCGAAGGAATGCCGCCGGCGCCCACTGGGTGGGGGCACCGCTGCGCCCCGTATTCTCGAGCTGATCCTGGCGGATGTACTCGAGCCGGGCGTTCAGACCAACCGAGAAGTTGTCGGTCCACATGTAGCCGAGATCCAGCACGCCCTGGAATAGGCCGGTCGTGGTGGTGATGGCGCTGACCTTGATGTCCTTCTGCCATTCGAGATTGCCGGCGGGCGCGTAGCCCCAGCCAGAGCCAGCGCCGAGACCGATCCAGAAAGCGCCCTGGCGCCGACGGTGCAGGCCTGACTCGTAGCGCTCCTCTTCCTGCTGCTGCTTGATGCGCGCCAGAGGATCGCCCTCGATCTCCCTCGTGCCGCCGCCGCCACCCTTCTTGCGGATTTCGATCAGCGACGGGCTGTCGATCTGGCCGTTGCTGGCCAGCTCGTTGTCGTTGCCGTCACGGGCGTCGTAGTAGACCTGAAGGCTGGTGCCCTTCATGACGTGGCCGGGGATGGTCGCGAGGTACCAGCCCTTGGCCGTGCGACGCATCGGCAACGCCTGATACGCCTCGGCCCCGGGCGCGCGGTAGTAAAGCTGCACCACCTTCGCGTTCAAGCCTGGCTTGAGAGCGCAGCGGATCGACAGCTCCTTGCCGGGAGCGGCCTCGTCAGGCGTCGAGCACATGAGCGGCGCGCTCATGCTCGAAGGGAGATCCGGCTCCGAGCCGCCGCTGACGTCGGGCATGGTCGGCACGGGGACCGGGGCGCGCGAAGGCCGGGCGGGCTCGACCACGGGTGGCGGCGTGGGCTCCGCGTCGGCGGTGGCTTGGTCGAAAACCGCTTTGAGCTCGGGCGTTTCGATGGAAGGGGTCAGCTGGATGTCGGGCCGAATCTTCTTGGCCAGCGTGAAGTTCTGCAGCGCCACCGTCTGGTCCTGGTACCCGATGAGGTACACGGCGCCCAAGTGCAGATAGGTACGCGCCGTCATCTTGTCGTCCTCGAGTCCCGACTGCTTGGCCTCCTTGAGAGCCTTGGTCAGAGCCGCTTTGGCCGCCTCGAAATCCCTACCCTCGTAGGCGAGCAGCGCCTGCTTGTTCAGCTCGACGATCTTGTCGCGCACCTTGTTCGATTGGGCATAGCTCGAACCTGCGGAGGCCAAAACGGTCAGGCTGGAAACACTCAACGCAAGCGAGAGAAATCGAGCTCGGAGCACCCGGGAGCCCGACCACCCAAATTCATTTGTACCCATGGTAGCGATTCCTTCCTATTGCTGCGTGATCATGAATTCGACGCGACGGTTGCGCTCGCGGCCAGCTGCGCTCCTGTTGTCGTCAATGGGCTGATCGGGACCATACCCTTTTGCTTCCAATCGATCACTACTGATTCCTTTGCCGACCAGATATCCCTTCACCGAGTCGGCCCTCGACTGTGACAGGCGCAGGTTGTAAGGGCGCCCCCCCCGATTGTCGGTGTGTCCCTCGATGCGGACCTGCATCCCCGGTCGGGTCGTCATCGCGGCCGCGACCTCATCGAGCAGGCCAAAGCTGCCGGGCAGAATGACCGCCTTGGCGGTCTGGAAAAAGATGGCCTGCTTGAGCTCGATCTTCTGCTCGGTGACATTAATGTGCTCGAAGTGCTCGGGGCATCCACCGTTCGAGACCGGGCCCGGCTCGCCCGGACAACGGTCGCTCGCGTCAACGACGCCATCCTTGTCGTTGTCTGGGTCCGGACAGCCGTCCTCGTCCTCGAAGCCATCCACGTCCTCCGGCTGATTGGGGCACCGGTCGACCGCGTCCGGAACCCCGTCCTTATCGTTATCCGGATCCGCACAACCATCGTCGTCCTCGAATCCGTCACGGTCTTCTGGCTCATCGAGGCAGCGGTCGATGCGGTCGGGAATGCCGTCACGATCGTGATCGGCATTGGGATCGACCACCGGGGCTGGTGGTGCCGGTTTGTGTTTGGGGCAAATCCGCGTGTCGGAGGCGATACGGAGCGCCTCCCTCGAGCTCGTCTGGGCCGCAGCCAGGTAGTCACGGGCCGAGAAGTACTCGCCCCTATCGAAATCGCGCTCGGCGAAGTCAGCGTTTGCCTCGGCCGTGGCCAGCTCGCGGGGTGCACAGCGATAGGCGCCTCTCTCGCGCGCGGTGGCCAGTCGGCCGCGGACTTCGCCCACCTGGGTGGCCAGGTCGGAACCGGCGCATCCCTGGAGGAACAGAAGCACCGGAACGATGAAAACGATCGAAACGCGCCTACCCGACAAGGTCAAAGCTCACCGCAAGTCTGGTTCGGCCTCGGTAGATCGACGCCGTGTTTCGCCTGTGCGGATATCGCGAGGGCCGAGGCCCGGCTGGAGCAGGCTTGGCTGCGTCGTCCCCATTCGATGGCGTGCTGGTAGTCAGCGTGGCCCGCGTCCTCACGAGCCTTGTCATAGTAGAGACTCGCCTTGGTGAACTCATACGGCGCGTATTGCTCGCCGCCGTCGGCCTTGGCTTGATCGAGGAAGGCAGCCGCACGGATGCGCACTTCTCTCAAGTACAGGACGGGCCCGCAACCGGAGAGGAGAGTCACCAACGCAAGCGCCCGAAAGAGGCTACGGGGCGGCACAGTCGCGACGGTAGAAAAAAGTCGAGATCCAGTCAAGACGTGGATCGCCCCCCGATGACAAACCCCTCCGTCGGCGAAGCGCTCTCGCGCCACCGGCCGCCGCCTCTCCGAACCGAGGGACTGGAAAGCTCCGCAATATCCCGAGCCTCCGAGCATCGCGGGCCGATTCGAAGTAGGAAGATGTCGGTCTTTAACGCACAAATCTTCTGAAAGATGGGCAATATCCTTGATTTGTGCTGCTTTTACGAGGTATTAGCTTTACCTCGCTTTCCCCAATTCTGTCGTCGGAGGTTACTGTGAAACAGCTCATCGCCTTTCTCCTCGACCACGCGATGCTCGACTTTTCGGGCGAGCTCACGATCGATATGGTCAAGGAGTTCCTCCGCGATGAGGAAACCCCCGAGGCGCGAGCCCTCTTGAACAAGATAATGCAAGATGGCGGCGTCGAGGAAATGCAGATCACCCTCGCTGACTGCCTGCAGGACAGCCTGCGTACCGGCCTCAACGAGGGGGTGGTAGGCGAGCAGCTCAAGCTCTACGCCGAGAGCTGAGAGTCTCCCCGTCGGCGGCTACTCGCTCGACCGCCTGGCCGGGCAGCCCTTCGTGCATGCGACCGTGAGGCTGCCAGAGGGGGCGATCGAGACTGTCACGGCACCATCGCGGTCCGTGCGCAACACCTCGACATCCCGTTCGGCGTAGCGCCTCAGGGCCACGGGGTTCGGGAGTCCGAAGCGGTTGAAACGCCCAGCGGACACCACGGCCAAGGTTGGGGATACGGCGCGAATCAGCCGATCGCTCGAAGCGTAGCGGCTGCCGTGGTGAGGAACCTTCAGGACCTCGCTGTGAATGGGTGCCGGGCGCCCGCTTCGTTCGAGCAGCTCGGCCTCACCGTGGTCACCGATGTCCCCCGTGAAGAGGATCTGCCGCCCCGCGAACGCCGCCCGAACGACCAGCGAGGCATCGTTTGCATCCAGCCCAGGTGTCACGTCGATGGTGCCGTCGAGCGTTGGACCCAGGATCTCGAAGGTCAGCCCCTGGATCTGGATCGCCCCGGCTGTCCGCATCGCAACCCCTCGTTCGCGGGCCAACCGCACGAAGTCGTGGTACGCGGGATTGCGCCCGTCGCTGGCGTTGTGCCAGAGCTCGCGCGTCGGGAAGCGGTCAAGGATGCGAAACAGCCCGTTCATGTGGTCGGGGTGCGCGTGGGATAGCACCAGCAGGTCGATGCTCGTGATGCCCCGTGCGCGCAGCACCGGTTCGACGATCCGGGCGCCGGTGTCGAAGCTATTGTCGTAGCGCCCTCCGCCATCAATCAACGCGACGAAGCCACCCGGCCCCTCCACCAACGCCGAGTCCCCCTGCCCTACATCCAGGAAAGTCACGCGGAGATCTCCGCTGCGAACTCTCGCCATCTCTCGGAAGAACAAGCTGCCCGCCGCTGCAAGCGCGACCAATCCGCAGGTGGCGAGCCACCACCTCCGGTGCCGCGACCGCCTGTCCACGAAGGCCTGAAGAAGGCATCCCGCGGCCGCGACGAGCAGCAGGGTTTCGAGCCAATCGGGGTAGCGAACCAGCACGACAGGGGCGAGCTGGCGGAACACATCGGCCAGGGCTAGCGCGAGGCGAGAAGACTGTCCTGCCACGAATAGGGGAATTCCGCCGAGCCATGGGTGGATGATCCCGAGCAAGGCCCCGACCAGGCCGCACGGGAGCACCAGAAGCTCGACGATGGGGACCAGGACGAGGTTCCCGACCGGCGCAGCAGGCGTGAGCTCGCCGAAGTGGTGCGCGACGAGGGGCGTGGTGACCAGGCTGGCGGCCAGGCTGGCCGAAAACGAACGCCCGAGCCAGCGGCGGATCCGCTGCCAGCGGCTTGCACCGTCGAGATCCCGCCCAGAACACAGCCAGCGCGCGAACAGGCCCAGACCGACGACGGATGCGAAGGAAAGCTGGAAAGAGACGTCCAGCAGCACGAGCGGCGAGTCGACCAGCAGAAGGATCGCGGCAGCGGCGATACCTGCCGGAAGCGAGGTGGGACGGTTGACGATGCTGGCGCCGAGGATCGTCGCCGCCATGATGGCGGAACGAACCGTTGCCACCGCCTCGCCGGTGAGAAGCGTATAGAAGAGGCAAGCGGGCAGCGATACGAACGAGGCCATCACCTTCGCCGGCACTCGCAAGGAGAGAGACGGGCGGCGCGTAAACAGCCACTTGGCGACCTGGAAGAAGAGCGCCACGACGACCGCCAGGTGAAGGCCCGAGACCGAAAGCGCGTGGGTCGCGCCAGCCGCACGAAAGCCATCCTCCACCCGGTCGGGGACGTCGGTCCTCTCGCCGACCACCATGGTCCGAACGAACCCGGCGGAGGTATCGTCCAATTGGGCGTTGATGGCCTTGGCCATCGCGGCCCGCAGGTAGGCGGCCCACCGGCGAGCCCACGCGAGCGGCCCCATGGGTCCATCGATCGGATGCAGCTCGTCGGCGGACTTGACCGTCGCCACGAAGTCGATTCCTTGTCCTCGCGCGATCAACCTGGCGTCTGGCAGGCCCGGGTTGGAAAACCCGCGAGGAACGTAGAGGCGGGTGGTGAACCGCACCCAGTCCCCAGGCGCGACGGACGACGGTCTGCCGAGGACGACCAGCGACAGAACTGCACCGACGGGCCTGCCGTCGACCTGGTTCATGCGGATCCGCATGTGGCAGCGGCGGGGCCCCGACCGCTCGCCATCCGTCGAGCCACTGCCCTCGGTCGTGGCTGCTGGCGCCGACGCCAGGTCGGGGCCCCGAACCACCTGACCGGTCACCTCCACCGAGCGATCCTCGGTCACGACTGGCCATGCAGTCGAAGCCGCGACTTCGCGCCAGCCGAGGCCCATCCCCAAAGCCATCGCGAGCGCGGCAACCAGGAGTGACCAGGAACGACGCAAAGCCAGCAGCGCCACGCCAAGCCCGAGGGCAAGTGCCAGGACGATCAGCGCTAACGGCGTGGCCACCACCGCGATGGCGATCCCGAGGGCCAGCGAGGTGGCCCATCCAGCGAGCTGCATACCGGGTTGTCGTCAACCCGGTGAAAAAGGTTGTGTCTGTCGGGGCGAGAGGATTTGAACCTCCGACCTTTCGGTCCCGAACCGAACGCGCTACCAGACTGCGCCACGCCCCGAGGCGTTTACCCTACAGAGTGACCGTGCCGAAGCCCGTCCACCCTTCCCCGCCCTTCGAGGCGGCGAAAATTATCACGAACCAAATGCATCGCCACAAAAAAGACCACGTGCCCGAAAAAGTTTTTTCGCGGCTCGATAGCGCATGACGCCGTACGCACGGTCAGCTCTCGTCGTCCCTGCCCGTGGGTGGCCCCGGATCCTCTTCCTCGTCCTGGCTGGCCGCAGCCACACGGTAGCTTTCGGATAGCCAACTCCCGAGATCCACCGAACGACACCGGGGCGAGCAGAATGGTCGCCATTCGGAGGCTTGCGCCTCGGGAGGGAGCTCCCGCTTGCATATCGGACACCTTGCGGTCTGGGCCATGGCCCCCTGGTTTACCACGTACGAGCGGCACCAAACGGCCGGGCCGTCGTGCTACGTTTGCCCCCCGTGAGACTTGATGTTGCCTGCTGCGTCTTCGCGATCCTCTCTGGTTGTGCAGGAAGATTCGAAGACGTTTCGGGTGACAACGACATAGCCCACAAATCGGATGCGGAAGGGAGAGCCAAGCGCGTGCGTATGAAGCTCGACAATGGTCTGGAGGTGATTCTCGAGGAGAATCACGCGTCTCCTGTGGTCGCCTTTCAGGCGTGGGTGAAGATCGGCTCCGCCGACGAGCCGCCGGAGCTCGCGGGCATCGCGCACGTCTTCGAGCACATGCTCTTCAAAGGCACGAAGAAGCGCGGCGTGGGGCAAATCGCCCGGGAGGTCGAGAGCTGCGGGGGAGAGATCAACGCCTGGACCAGCCACGACGAAACGGTCTACCACCTGGTCCTGGCCAGCCAGTTCTTCGACGCCGGCCTCGACATCTTGGCCGACACGTTGATGAATTCGAGCTTCGACGCCGGGGAGCTCGAGCGTGAGCGCAAGGTCGTCCTCGAAGAGATCAAGCAGGGCATCGACGACCCGGAACGGCAGGCTGGACAGGGGCTGTTCCGAACCCTGTTCGACGCCCATCCCTACGGGCGGCCGATCATCGGTAACGAGGGCACGGTCTCCAAGCTCAAGCGAGAGGACATCCTGGCGTTCTTCGCCAAGCACTACGTCGGAAGCAACGTGACCCTGGTGGTCGTCGGCGATTTCGACGCGAGCGTCGCCAAGAAGAAGATCGACAAGGCCTTCGCAGCCATGCCCGAAGGGGTGGCGGTGGGGCCCCGACCACGCCAACCCGACCAGAAGGCCCTGCGGGTCAAGGGCGCGGGTCGCGACGTCAAAGAGGCGCAGCTCCTGTTCGGCTTCCGCACGCCGGCCATCAACCACGCCGACATCCCGGCGCTCGACCTGCTCGCCGTGTTGCTCGGACAGGGCGAAAGCTCGAGGCTGAACCTGGAGGTCGTGCGCAACCGACAGTATGCGACCAACACGTCGGCGTACCTGTTCTCCGCGCGCGATCCAGGCGCATTGGTGGTTGGTGCGGGGCTTCCGCCCGGGCGAGTCGAGGACGCCACGCGAGCCGTGCTGGACGAAGTCCTGCGGCTGTCCGTGGAAGACGTTCGGCCCGAGGAGCTCGCGAAGGCCAAGACCATCCTCGAGAGTGACCGGGTCTACGACAAGGAGACCGTTCAGGGGTACGCCCGCAAGCTGGGCTTCTTTGCCGCCATCGCTGGCGATCCCAACTTCGAAGAGGGCTACCTTTCGATGCTGCACAAGATTACCGCCGGTGACTTGCGGCGCGTGGCCGCGGAATACTTGCGGGTAGCGAACCTGTCGATCTACGTGCAAGTGCCGACCCGCCGGGGCGCGAAGCAAGCCGACGCGACCGACAAGTTGCTCGGCCGCGTGAAAGCGACGGCCGAGGCTGCCGAGGCGAGGACCAAGGCCAGGTTCGCGCGGGCCAGCGCCACGGCGCCCGACGCGGACAAAGTCTACCGCCACGTGTTTCCGTCCGGGCTCAAGCTCCTGGTGTTGCGCGACACCTCGGTTCCCATCGTTGCCCTGCGGGCGACCTGGGTGGGCGGGCTTCGCTACGAAGACGACCGCTCGAACGGCATCTCGAACATGCTCGCCGCCCTGCTCGCCCGCGGGACCAAGACCCGCAGCGCGGAGCAGATCATGAACGACGTCGAGGGCATGGCTGGTAGCATGACGGGCTATGCTGGCCGCAACAGCATCGGGCTGCAGGCAGAATTCCTGTCGCGCTACTTCGAACGAGCCATCGACCTGGTCGCAGACTGTCTCCTCAACGCGACCTTCGCCGACGACGAACTGGAAAAGGAGCGCCGGATCGTCCTCGACGACATTCGCGCCCAGGAAGACAGCCTCGGCCAAGTAGCCTTCAAGCTCTTCCACGGGGCCATCTGGCAGAAGCACCCCTACCGTCTCGATCCCATGGGAACCACGCAATCCGTGGCTTCGCTCACCCGGCGCAAGCTCTTGACGCACTTCCGCCAGCGCTACAGCACCTCGAACCTCACCATCGCGATCGTCGGGGATGTCGATCCCGCGCGCGTCCAGGCCAAGGTCGGTGCCCTTCTGGGCGGTCGGCCCGAGCAGACTCTGGAAAAGCCTGTCGTGCCGATCGAGCCGCCCCGCACCGAGCCCGCCCAGGTCTTCAAGTTCCTCTCGAAGGAGCAAGCCCACCTGGTGCTCGGGTTCCAAGGCGTCGACTTCGCGAGCGCGGACAGAATTCCCCTCGAGGTCCTCGCGTACGTGCTGTCGGGCCAGGGGGGGCGACTGTTCACCGAAATCAGGGAGAAGCGGGCGCTCGCCTATCGGGTCAGCGCGTTTTCCATGGAAGGCCTCGACCCCGGGTATTTCGCCGTCTACCTCGCCAGCAGCCCCGGCAACCTCGACGAAGCCGTGAAGGTCGTGCGGCAGGAGTTGCGCGATCTCGTGGACAAAGGCATCACGACCGACGAGCTCTCGCGAGCGCAACGGTATTTGGTGGGCGTTCACGCCATCGGCTTGCAGCGCAAAAGCGCGCTGGCAGCCGCCTTGGCTTTCCACGAGGCCTACGGGCAAGGCTGGAAGGCGTACCGCCAGTACGCCGACCACGTCATGAAGGTCACTGCCGCAGACGTGGTTCGGGTGGCGAGGAAGTACCTGAACCCGCAACGCGAGGTCACCGCCGTGGTGAAGCCGTCGGCAGACTCTCCCGGCGTCGCCCGTGCCGCGGCTCGGGCCGCGCGGACGGCCGGTCCCATGCGAGCCGTCGACGGGCCGGCCGTGCGACTCGACCGCGCCGCGCCCGCCGCGATGGCGGACTGGAAGTAGCCGTGGGTGCCGCGCGGGCCGAGCAGGCCAGTCCCAGAAACCTGCTGACCAGCCTGATCCTGGTCTTTCCGCTATTCCTCATCTACCAGGTCGGAGTGCTGTTCACGCTGCCCTTGCTGAACGGCGCCGACTTCGTGACCACCCTGCTGTTCTCATCGCTCGGGCTCACGCTCAAAGGCTATCTGCTGTTCCTCGCTGGGGTCGTGACCCTGTTCGCCCTCACCGTCGGGCTGCTCAAGCGCAAGCAGCACTTCAATGGCCGGGTGTTCCTCCCCGTCCTCCTGGAGAGCACCATCTACGCGCTGACCATGGGCTCGGTCATCGTGCTGCTGATGACGAAGGTGATGGGCTTCTCGCCGGGCCTCGCCGCCGGGCTCCCGCAGCAGGGGCTGGTCACGCGGGTGACCATGTCACTCGGTGCGGGCGTCTACGAAGAGACGGTCTTTCGGCTCGGCCTCCTCGGGGGCAGCATCGCCTCGTTCGAGAAGCTCCTCGGGATGAGCCGCTGGGCCGCGCTCACGACCGCCTTTCTACTCTCGTCGGCCGTTTTCTCGCTCGTGCACTACCTGCCGCCCATGGGCGACGCCTTCAGCTTCAGCTCGTTCACGTTCCGGATGCTCGCTGGCATCTTCTTCGGGCTGCTCTTCAAGCTGCGCGGCTTCGCCGTAGCCGTGTACACGCACGCGTTCTACGACATCTTCGTGCTGGTCGTGCGCTGAAGGCCCAGAGCTCGGGCCCGCTATCTGTGCTTCTTCTTGGCGGGCTTGGCCGCCTTCTTGGGCGCAGGCTTGGCATGCGCCTTCTTCGCCGCGACTTTCTTGGCGGCAGGCTTCTTTGCCTCGTGCTTCTTCGCCGGCGACTTCTTGGTCTCGACCTTCTTCGCGCCAGCCTTACTGGCCTTCTTCTGGTCGTGCTTCTTCTCGTCGAGCTTCTTGTCGTCAGCCCTCTTCGATTCCGACTTGGAATCGGTCTTGGCTTCCGTCTTGGCCGCGACCGACTTGGCTGAAGCCGCCGGTTTGGCCGCGACCGCCTTGGCGACGGTCGCCGCTGCTTTGGCCGCAGCCTTCTCGGCTGCTTTGGCCGCCTTCCCAGTCACCTTGGGCGCCGGCGTCGTCGACGGCAGACCGTCATCCTCGCGGCCAACGGGCGAGCCGGGGATGTCCCTCCGATTGTGCACGAGGATTCTCCGAGCGTCTGCGAACGTGATCTCGACCTTGCTCTCGGAAACCACTTCGGAGATGTAGCCCTTGCCGAACTTGGGATGGAAGACGATGGCGTTCTCGCGATAGGTCTCGCGGAACTCGTAGGGCTTGGCGTTCTTCTCGCCGTTCTTGGCGAAGAATTCCTCCCACGTCATCTTCTTGAGCAGGGCTCGCTTGCGCGCAGCCACAGGCTCGGGCATGTCCTCCTCAGCCTCGCCCCGAGGCTTGCGGAACGAGTGAACGTCACCGCACGGGTTGCACTGAACCCGCCGAATCTCGTCTTCGTATTTGGAGATGACGACGTGGGTCGTGTCGGCCTTGCACTTAGGGCAGTATGCCTCTACGTCAGACCCTACCTCGTCGACATCATCCTCGAACATGAAGTCCATGGTTTGCCCCGGTTCTCTATGATTTCGCCTAGTAACACGTTAGCTTGCAAGCTGCAACAAATCCGATTGTTCGGGGTCGAAACCGGGCCGCGCAACCTGGACCGCGGTCACCATCGAACCGAAATAGTCGTTTTATGTCATAAGGTTGTGAATTCCCTACATTTCCCGACCACGAATACGTGCCATCTCACATCTGATCGTGGCGCAAAGACCTCCGAACAGTGTACAAACCTCTCCCAGAAACCCAATGCGGTATTTTGACGCGAGAATCATAGAGAATCGCGCGCTAGGCAACGGATATTTTGCGCTGCGCCTTGGCGGCTGCGGCTCGCTCTCGCACAGTCGCGCCGGTCAGTTTGTCATGCTGCGCGGCGACTGGGGTCGCGATCCCCTCTTACCGCGACCGATATCGCTGCTCTCGGTAGCCCCCGAGGGTCGGGCCGACCTTTTGGCCAAAGGCATCGGGCGAGGCACGAGGCTGCTCGAAGCCGCGCAGCCCGGCGCCCCGGTTTCGGTGCTCGGCCCGCTTGGCAACGGTTTTCCGGACACGGCAGCGGACACCACGGACCTGCTCGTCGCGGGGGGCGTGGGATTGCCCCCCCTCTTCATGCAGGCCGACCACGCAGCCAGGCGAGGGCTGGTCGAACGCTGCGAGATGATCTATGGCGGCAGGACATCGCGCGACTTGGTCCTGATGGCAGAAATGCGCGCGCTCGGCCTCAGCATGCACCTGGCGACCGAGGACGGCTCCGTAGGACGGCGCGGACGGGTCACGGCGTCCCTCGAAGCCAGAATCGACGATCACCTTGGGTCCGGCCGCGCTTCGAAGCTGCGCATCATGGCTTGTGGCCCGAAGGAGATGCTGTGGGCGGTGGCCCGCATCGCCGAGGCCAGCCGGATCGAATGCTACCTCTCGCTGGAGGCGCATATGGCGTGCGGCATCGGCGTGTGCCTTGGCTGCGCAGTGCCGGCGCAGTCTCGACCGTACCGATACACCTGCAGCGATGGCCCGGTCTTCTTGGCTTCCGATCTCGTGATTCCCCCCGCCACCGCCACGATCAGGAGTGCTACGTGAGCTCATCTGGAACGCCTTCGTCGAGCGCTTCCCCTCGCCTGGCCACCCGCTGCGGCGGCATCGACTTCAGGAATCCCGTATTGACGGCATCAGGCACCTTTGGCTACGGCAAGGAGTTCGAGGGCCTGATTTCTCTCCCGGCGCTTGGCGGTCTCGTTACCAAGGGCATTTCGCCGAAGCCGCGCTTCGGGAACCCTGCACCACGCATCTACGAGACTGCGGCCGGCATGTTGAACTCGATCGGCCTCGAAAACGTCGGCGTCGAGGGATTCGCATCCGACAAGCTGCCCTACTTGCGGACCTGCGGCACGAAGGTGCTGGTGAACTTCTTCGGCACGACCTTCGACGAGTACGTCGGCTGCGGGGAGGCGCTTGGAAAGCTCGACGGTATCGACGGGCTGGAGATGAACGTCTCATGCCCCAACATCAAGGCCGGCGGGATCGAGTTCGGCCGCGAGGCCCGTGTGTTGGGCG
The DNA here is from genome assembly GCA_964647025.1 of uncultured Myxococcales bacterium. Classification (GTDB taxonomy): domain Bacteria; phylum Myxococcota_A; class Polyangia; order Fen-1088; family Fen-1088; genus Fen-1118. The sequence continues at coordinate 51,515 of CAZYFU010000013.1, forward strand.
AGCTCGTGCGAGCTTGCCGCGACGTGATCTCGAAGCCACTTTGGGTGAAGCTCACACCGAACACCTCGGACATCGTCGCGCTGGCGCGGGCGTGCGCCGAGAGTGGAGCCGACGCCGTCTCGGTGATCAACACCATCACCGGCATGGCCATCGACCCCTTCACGCGCAAGCCCAGGCTGGCCACGATCTTCGGCGGGCTCTCCGGCCCGGCGATCAAGCCCATCGCCCTTCGCATGGTGTATCAGATCCGCAGGGCCGGCATCGGCATCCCCATCTGCGGCATCGGGGGTATCCAAAACAGCCTCGATGCGGTCGAGTTCCTGCTTGCTGGCGCCAGCGCGGTGCAGATCGGCACGCAGAACTTCATCGATCCGGCCTCCGCGGAAAGAATCGTTCGCGAGATCGAAGAATTCTGTCGCCAGCAGTCCGTCGCAGACGTGGCCGAGCTGGTGGGCGCCTTGGCGCCCAACGCATGAGGGCACCGACGCTCCCTACCACCAGCGACGCCCGACGAGCTGGTTACTCAAAGTTCTCCCGGACGAAACACCGACGAAACGTGCATCGAGTAGGCTCGGGAAGCATTTCGAGAAGATGCTTCAAGACGATTGAAGAGAGCGGCAAGGCCGTCTAGTCTTTCCCGCCGGGGTCACATGAAGAAAATCGAAGCCATCATCAAGCCTTTTAAGCTGGACGACGTCAAAGACCGCCTGCGCGAGATCGGCGTGCAGGGCATGACGGTATCAGAGGTGAAGGGCTTCGGAAGGACCGGTGGCAAGAAAGAGGTCTATCGCGGATCGGCCTACGTCGTGGATTTCGTCCCGAAGGTCCGAATCCAGATCGTGGTGAAGGACGAAATGGTCAAGGATGTCGTCGAGGCTCTGATGAACGTCGCGCGAACCGGGCACATCGGTGACGGCAAGATCTTCGTGACCCCTATCGAGGAAGTGATCCGCATCCGGACCGGTGAGCGCGGCGAGGATGCGCTGTAGCCCGACGCCAACAGGTCCGCTGCCACGTTCCGCCTCCAACGGAGGTCCATCCTAAAGTCCGGCGCTTGGCTGGTCCAAGATCGGCGCTCGGTGCAACTGCTTGTCACGACGGAGCTTATTCCGTTGCAGACAAGCGAGGGGCTGCCCTAGGATTGAGCACTCACCTTCTCGCAAACCAAGGCATGGTGCCCAATCTTTCTTTAGGCGAGCGAATGGCGCAGAAAGCCTGGCGGTTTCTGCCCAAGAGATTCCTTTCGCGGATGATCGGCTGGGGCGCGCGGCGACGGCTGCCCGGTCCGCTGCAGCGCTCCCTCCTGCAGAGTTACGCCAAGGCGTACCGCCTGGACTGCGCGGAGGCCGAGCACCCCATCGCCCACTACGCGAGCCTCCAGTCCTTCTTCACGCGGCGACTAATCCAAGGCGCTCGAGTCGTGCCCGCAGACGAAAAACTGATAGTGGCGCCCTCTGATGGCGTCATCTGCGAGGCCGGGCTTGCCGCGTCAGGAAGGTTGCTGGAGGCCAAGGGGTCGGTTTTCACGCTGCAGAACCTCTTGGCGGACGACGCGCTAGCAGCCCGGCTGACCGGCGGTCCATACGTCGTCATCTACCTGTCGCCTCGGGACTATCACCGCGTCCATTTTCCAATGACGGGGAAGGTGGTGTCGTGGACCCACATTCCGGGAAAGCTCTTCCCCGTCGGCAGCAAAAGCGTGAGGCGCGAACCGGGATTGTTTGCAAGGAATGAACGATTCGTGACCGTGGTCGATAGCGACGCTGGACGCTACGCCGTGGTGATGGTGGCGGCGGTCGGGGTCGGGCACATAACCGCCGCCTACGACACCGAGGTCGCAACCCATGAAGGCGGCTTTGCGAACGGCTCCGTGCGCCGCAAGAATTTCCCCATCCCGGTCGCCGTCGAGCGGGGCCAGGAGCTCGGGGTCTTCAACCTGGGCTCAACTACCATTACACTCTTCGAACCAGGCCGCCTTGCATTGAACGAGCTTCTGTCAGACCAACCAATACGCATGGGCGAGCCAGTCGGCCGTATCATGGCAGCGTAATCTCAACCGAACGAAACATGTCGCGCGTCCCCAACACCCCTCCCGGATCTCCGACCGCGCCAGAGCCCGACCCTTCGTCGGGGGACTCTGGCGGTGCGGTTCCAGGGGGCGCTCTGCCCGAGGACGATGCATCGGTACCCCACGACCACACCCTGAAGTGGGTTCTTTCGGATCACATGGACTTGGGCGAGACACCCGAGCCGGTGCCGGAGCCGCCGCCACAGCCCAAATTCGTCGTTCGTGAGACGACGCCGACGGTGCTCAGGATTCCGACTGGCGCGAGGACACCCCCACCGTTCAATTACGCGCTGAAGGAGCCGCCTACCGTCTCGACTCCAGCGACAAGCAAGGCACCCGCCGCGCCAGCGACGGTCGTGCCAGGTGCTGTCCCGACGCCGGCCTCTGGCGTACGGTCGACCTCTTCGACGTCGACGACTCCCGCGAAGTCGCCCGTATCGGAAGCTCCGCCTCCACCGGTCAGACACACGCTCGAGGGGACGCCCTCGCCCAACGTCGAGCAGCCGGCCACCACTTCGCCATCATCGGCTGGCGAGGCGATTGCGGCGCGAAGCACGCCATCTCCGGATCTGTCGCAGGGTCCCCTCGGAAAGACGCCCGAAGATGGGCCTACCCGACCGACGGTGGCGGACACGTACCTCGACGTGGGAGCAACGCCATCGGATTTCTTCGCTGCGGCCCCGACGCCCGTCCCGAGCGAAGCTCTGGAGAAAGCCGTGGCACCCGCCGCGACCGAAGCTGCCAATCAAAACTCCGGCAGCGATGCTTCGGAGATCTCGTCCGATTCGCTCGAGCTGCTGCAGACGGCCCTCGACGAGCAGCCCTCGCAAGGAGTTCTTTCTGCGGCGGGTGAGCCGTCAACCGGCGTGGTCGTGGTGACCGCGGTGCTCGGCGAAACGAGCGATTCACAAAGCATCGAAGCCCGCGAGGTCGAGCCCGAGGCCGTCATGATGATGGCGGACTCCGTGGAACAAACCTTCGAATCCCCGGGGCAGCCAACGACGCCAACCCCGCCGCCGGTGCCGCCGGAAGCAGCCTTGGCGACGCCACGCACGGGAGCGCCGGAGAAAGCCAGATCCGCCCCCCCTGAACCGGCTCCCACTCCCCCGGTCCTGGCGGCCACGCTCTTCGACGAATTCCAGAGGCCGACACCGGCCGAGGACAGCGTCCCGGAGGCCCTCGCCCGCCGGTCGCTGCAGAAGAGATCCAAGCCCTGGTACGAAGAGGTCTTCGATGACGACTATCTTCGAACCGTCCCGTTCATGACCGCCGAACAGACCGCCCGAGAGGTCGACTTCATCCGCGACGCCTTGGCTCTCAAGCCCAGCTCGGAGATCCTCGACGTGGCGTGCGGGTATGGGCGGCACGCGGTCGAGCTCGCCCAACAGGGCTTCCGCGTGACGGGCCTCGATTTGTCGTTGCCTCTCCTCATCAAGGCAGCGGACCACGCGCAGAAGCGCGGTCTCGCCGTCAACTTCGTCCACGCCGACATGCGCGAGATGACCTTCAACGGCCAGTTCGACGCCGCATACTGCGTCCTGTCGTCGTTCGGCTACTTCGACGAGGAAACCAATCTGAGGGTGGCCAACGGCATCTGCCGCGCGGTCAAGCCCGGCGGCCGATTCATCCTGGACATCATCAATCGCGACTACATCGTCGGCGACCTCCCCAGCCGAGTCTGGTGGGAGGGCGACGGCTGCGTGATCCTGGAAGAAGTCGACTTCAACTATCACACGAGTCGTGTGCTCATCCGACGCTCGGTCGTGTTCGGCAACGGGCGCCAGAGCGAGCAAGAGATCTCCATGCGCGCGTACAGCCTTCATGAGGTCGGCAGGCTTCTGCGAACGGCTGGGCTACGCGTCCTGGATGTCTCCGGCAGCCTGGCCACCAAGTCGCGATTCTTCGGGGCAGCATCGCGAAGCATCATCGCGGTCTGCGAACGTCCGACCCCGTAGAGCTCCCTGTTCCGTTCCGCCCAGCCCCTTGCGGCAAGTGAGCGGAATCACAATGCGCAGTGGCTATCACTGATAGCTGTTGCAGGGAAAAGGCACCTACTGACCGATGGCACCTAAATTGCCACTCCCATAGAACCGATCAGTGGTTAAAGCATCTAATCGTAGTGCGGAACCAGACGAGTGCCAGGAATATCATCCAGTCGGCATAGGTTATCGAGCAGGTTCATTACATCGGTCGATAGTGTAGGATAAACTACGACAGCGACAACGCGGAAATGGAAAGCGCAATGCATCGAACAGCGACGAAAGCAAAGGCCCGGAAACACCGCCATCCCCGAACAGAACGGCGGTCGAAGTCCGAGCGACGATCAGCGCCACCGGCGGACGTGCCGGGTCCATTCGACCGTCCAGCTAATGACACCAACATCGAAGAAATCGACTTCGGTGCCGAGCCGGCCATCGAGCCCGATTTCGGACGAGAGGATCCCGCTTTGGGAGGGGTGGAAGCTTTGGCCTCGGTGGAAGTGGAGGCGGAGCCGGAGATCGACGAGGAGACCTTGCCCCATGGCATCGCGGACGAGGTGGTGGCGGCAGATCCCGACTTGACGGCGGAGATTCCGGTCGCCGCAGATGACGAAGATGGTGACGACGAGGACGAGGACTCCGAGATGGAGGCCTCGGACGAGGGGGAACCGGACGGCGACGTGCAAGCGCCCTCGGGAAAGTCCGAGGAGCCGCAGAGTTTTCTCGCCATGTACTTCCGGGACATGGCCGAGCTGTCCGTGTTGAAGCCCGAGCAGGAGTTCGAGACGGCGCGCCACATCGAAGAGCTCGAGATCGATCTGTGGCAGGCTCTGCTCTCCTACGCACCATGGGGGGGCCACCTCGTCGACACGGTCGAGGCGGCGATGGCCAGCACATTGCCCGACTTCAAGACCTATCGGGCCCTGTCCGAGCGCGCGGCCAAGAAGGCGTCCCCTGCCGATAAGAAGAAACTGGCGAAGCTCATCGCCACGTTATCAGCGCAGATCAAAGAGCTCGACATCGACCGCGTGTTCGTGGACGCCGCATTGACCGAGCTGCAACGGTTGAGTGGCGCCGCCCGCACGCACCGCCCGATAGAGGGCTTGAGCTTCAGCAGCGAAGGAAAGTCGTTTCAGGATTTCGCGGCTAGCATCACCCGCAAGTCCGGGATCGTGAAGCGGTCGAAGAACGAGTTCGTCAAGGCGAACCTTCGTCTGGTGGTCTCCATCGCCCGCCGGTTCAACCATGGCCGACTGCCGCTGCCCGACCTGATCCAGGAAGGCAACATCGGCCTCATGAAGGCCGTCGAGCGCTACGACTATCGGCGAGGTTTCCGCTTCTCGACCTACGCGAGCTGGTGGATCCGCCACGCCATCAGCCGAGCGCTGGCCGACAAGGGACGAGCCGTCAGGTTGCCGGTCCACATGATCGACGCCTACCACCGGATCGCCAAGTCCGAGCGCGAGCTCCAGTCCAAGCTGGAGAGGCCGGCGACCACGGAGGAGATCGCCTCGGTGACCGGCATCGAGGCGGAGAAGCTGGAGAAGATGCGAACCTTCCTGGCTGACAATCCAGTCTCGCTGGATCGCTCGCTCTCCGAGGACGACGGTCGTCGGCTCATCGACGTCCTGGTCGATCCGAACGAGGCGCCGAGTCCACCCGAACAGATGATGAGCAGCGAGACGCAGCAGGAGATGTTGAAGCTGCTCAGTGTGCTCAAGCCCATCGAGGCGGACATCCTGCGCAAGCGCTTCGGGCTCATCAACGACCACGAGCGGACGCTCAAGGAGATCGGCGACGAGTACAGACTCTCACGGGAGCGCGTTCGACAGCTGCAGGAACAAGCGCTGGGCAAAATGCGCAAGGCGATGGCCAAGCGAGAAATACTCTAGCGTTCTTCATCCGAATCGGGTTCCTGGCCGGATGGGGTGTCCGGCCAGGAGAGCCTTGGCCGGCATCCGCTTGCGGCTCGGCAACTGAACCTCGCCAAACGCGACCGCTGCTTCGCCGCACGCAATGGCCAGGCCCTCGGGGAACAGTCCGAGGTACTCGCCCGGAGAGCCGGAACCAGCCACCACGGTCGGCCGAAACAGCTTGGCCGTCTCGCCGTCGAGAACGCCAAAGGCACCCGGCCAAGGATCGACGCCGCGCGCACGTGCACAGACCGCGCTGGCCGTCTGCCGAAAATCCAGCTGGCCGTCGGTCTTCTCCAGCGGCGGCGCAAGCGTGGCAGCTGCGTCGTCCTGGGGCGTGAGCGATATGCTGCCCTCGATGATCTTGGGCAACGTCGAGACCAACAGACGCGCCCCGAGCAAGGAAAGCCTATCGGACAGCGTTCCCGCGGTGTCGGTCGCGGAGATGGACTCGGTCGCCTGCGACGCTACGGCGCCAGTGTCGAGCCCCTCTTCCACCCGCATGATGCTGACGCCGCTCATCGCCTCACCCCGAATCACGGCCCACTGGATGGGGGCGGCCCCGCGATACTTCGGCAACAGCGAGGCGTGGACGTTCCACGGCCCCAGGCGAGGCACGGCGAGCAAATCAGGTGGGAGGATCCGACCATAAGCGACGACGACGAATAGGTCCGGGGCCAAGGCCGAGAGCTGCTTCGCCACGACGCCATCTCGCAGCTTGGTCGGCTGCAGAATCGAAAGCCCCTTGTCCAGGGCAAGCGACTTGACTGCGGGCATCTGCAACTTGCCGCCGCGGCCGGCCGGTCGATCCGGCTGCGTCACCACTGCGACGACTTGGTAGCTCTCGGTCAGAGCAGCCAGCGATGGCACGGCGAACTCGGGCGAGCCAAAGAAAACGATCCGCATGCTTCACCTATCGCTCGTGATCGACGGAGATGGCGTGGCTGACCGGGGATCGGACTCCGCGTCGGCATCGGGACCGTGGGTCAGGTTGAACTCGTAGGCGGAGCGGAGAATCGGCGTCGAGAGAATCCGCAAGCTCTCGTCGAGCACTTCGCGGATCGTCTCGAGCTCGTCCCGCAGCTCGTGCCAGAGATCCGGGCCGATGCTCTCCGGTGCGATCTCCTTGGCGAGGCGCGCGTGGGCACGTCGAACCTCGCTCGCATCGGCGGAGCGATCGAGCCCCAACACAGCGAAGTAGTCGCTCTCGATGGCCAATGCATGCCGAGCTTGGATGCGCTCGCGGTCGATGCCGAGGTCGCGCAGCCCCGTCCGGACACGAGGCGGAGCGTCCGAGCCCGGCGCCGCGGAACGCAGCACACCGAAGCAGGACAGCGTGTAAGCGATGCGCAGCACCGTCGCCTCGGCCACTCCAGAAAACCGCGCGACGTCCTCAACCGAGCGAAGCCCGTCGAACAACGTTGGGATGCGACTCTCCACGCGCTCGAGGGCGAGCTCTGTCGTGATGTCCGCGACGGTGGCCGAGTTGTCGAGCACGAAGACGTTCTTGCCTTGGCCGAGCCGCGCGGCGATTCGGGTGGCGGAATAGCCAGCCAATCCTTCGAGCACGAGAACCGCCGGGTGCCGAAGAAGACGGGTCCGATCGGGACCGGCGGTCACGTTCGGCTCGACATACCAACGGCCCGAGGTCCACGAAAACAGCGTGAGGATGACGCTTTCGTAGTGGCGCCTCACCGCCGGCAGCAGCTCGTCGCTACGCAGAAGCCCCAGATCGACCAGAACGGCACCGACCTTTCGACCGGTGGCATCGACCATCCGCTCGGTCTCGGCGTGTTGGCGCGCGTCGATCACGTTCTCACGCATGAGCATCGCCAACATGCGATCCGCTGGATCGGCCGATGCCGCCATCACCGGAAGCCCGGCTTCGAAGTAGACCGACTTCTCGATACCGCCGCTGTGGACGCACAGCCGTCCGGTGACCCCATCGGCAAACATGCGGCCCATCAGCAGCGGCATGTCTCGTTCCGCCAGGTCGCCCTCGGCCTTTGTCTCTTCGTCGGCGAGGTTCTGCAGAGCAGTCGACATCTCGGCATCGAGGATGCCGTCGATGCTCTCGGCCAACCTTCCGAGCATGCGGGTCCGTTCTCCGGTGCTAGGTTTCATCAAAGGACGCTCTGGGGATCTACATCTACCTCAAGACGGACTCCCCTGGAAAGCGGCATACGCTGCACTGCTCTGGTCACAGTCAGGAGTCTCCCTCGATCCGCGGACGACAGCCAGACCTGAAAACGGGTCCGCCCGCGGAGACGCGAGATGGGCGCCTCGGACGGACCAAGCATGGTCACACAGGGATCTGCGGCGGCGCGCGCGTAACGGGCCGCCGCCGACGCTGTCTCGCGAACGGCCGCGGCATCCGTGCCGTCCAGGCGCACCACGACCATCCGGCCAAAAGGCGGGTAGCGCACCACCTCCCGTCGTGAGAGCTCATCCTTCACGAAGCCCTCGTAGTCGTGACGCCTCATGAAGTCGATGGCTGGATGCTCAGGGCAATAGCTCTGCACCAGAATTCGACCAGGGCGCTCACCACGCCCTGCCCGGCCCGCGACCTGCTCGAGCACCTGGAACGAGCGCTCTGCCGCGCGGAAATCGGGCAGGTGAATCCCCTGGTCAGGCTGCAGAATGCCCACCAACGTGACGCCGGCGAAGTCGTGTCCTTTCGTCACCATCTGGGTACCGATCAGGATGTCGATCTCGCGGCCGTGCATCTTGGCCAGAATCGCCTCCAGCTTGCCTCGGGCGCCGTCGGCAGTGTCACGGTCGAGACGGGCTACCCGCGCCTTGGGGAAGCGCTGGCTGACCAGCGTCTCCACGCGCTCGGTTCCACTGCCCTGCCCGCGCAAGCTGGGACTCTTGCACTGCGGACACACTTCGCGGACGGGCTCGCTGTGGCCGCAGTAGTGACACAAGAGATGCCCACGTGCCCTGTGCAACGTGAGCGACACCGCGCAGTCCTTGCACCTCACGACATGCCCGCAGGCGTGACAGTGCATGAAGGTCGAAAAGCCACGCCGGTTCAGGAACAGGATGACCTGCTCGCCAGACGCCAAGGCCTGGTCCACCGCCAACGCCAACGGTGGCGAGAGCAGGCCGTCGGGACCGGGAGGATGCTTCCTCAGGTCAATCACCTCGACCGGCGGCAACGGGCGGTTCGCCGCCGCCGGATTCGCCCGGACCGGAAGCAGGAGTCGCGAGAAGCGCCCGAGTTGGTAGTTCCGATAGGTCTCGAGACAAGGCGTCGCCGATCCGAGCACGGCCACCGCGCCACTTTGGCTTGCTCGCATGACGGCCAAGTCGCGCGCATTGTAGCGAAAGCCCTCCTCTTGCTTGAAAGACCCGTCGTGCTCTTCGTCGACCACGACGACCGCCAGATCGCGCACGGGCGCGAAAATCGCCGAACGTGCTCCGACCGCGATCCCGACCTCACCTCGGCGCAACCGCCGCCAAGAGGCCGCACGCTCCCCCGGAGGCAAACCGCTGTGCAGGACTGCCACGTCGTCTCCGAAGCGTGCGCGGAAGCGCTCGGCAAGCTGGGGTGTCAGCGCGATCTCCGGAACCAGCACCAGCGCCCCACGCCCTCGGCTGCGCACATCGGCGATGATGCGCAGGTACACCTCGGTCTTTCCCGAACCCGTGATCCCTTGCAAAACGAAGGTCGCATAGCCGTTGTCGAGGGCGGAGAGCAACGCTCGATGGGCCGCCGCTTGGTGCTCGTTCAGAGTCGGCAACGCCCTTTCGGCCGGGGCGCCCAGAATGTCAGCGGGGCCACCGCGTGGTTTGCGCCGCGTCCCGCGGATGTCCTCGGCAACCTCGACGAATCCGCGTTGTTCGAGGAACGCCACCCGCGACGCCTGCGTTGCCCCTTGGCGCAGAAGCGCGTTCACGCTCAGCGTCTTCGACTTCTTCAGCCGAACAAGCAGCTCTCGGTCGCCCTCGTCGAGGGCCAGCGCGGACAGCCCAGCCGGAACTGCCGACCCGGTGGTCCGGGCGCCAAGCTCCGTCAACCGCAGACGCCGAGAGGCCGACGCACGCTCGCTGCTCGGCAGGGCTGCGCTGAGGACCTCTCCCAAAGGCGCCAGGTAATAGGCGGCCGCCCAGCGGCACAATTCGAGGATCGGTCCGTCGATGGCGGGCTCGTCGCCGACCACCTCAATCACGTCGCGAATGCTGGGGCCAAGCGCGGGGTCGATGGTCTTCGCGACACCGACCACGAATCCGGTGACCGTCCGGTTGCGCAAGGGCACGATGACTTGGGTTCCGATGGCGATCCCATCTCGGTTGCTTCGGTAGGTGCAGGTGTCGTAAACCGGCGCTGCGACGGCGACCTCGAGGAAAAACTCGGTCTCCGGGGGCGATTGGCGGGTCGAGCGTTCAGTGGACATCGAGGACTTCTCTCGCAGTCTGCCGCCCCATCGCACCGTCGGCCACCGCTGTCGAAGACCTGGCATCCGCGATGAGCTCCGCGACACGCTCGTACAGCCACTCCGGGATCTCGTCGCCCTCCCCACTCTCATCGAGGGCGGAAGCGAGGTCGGGCATCACGACCACCGGAACACCATACTCCGCTGCCAGCAGGACGATGTGCGAGGCGGCGGCAGCTCGCCCCTTGCGGACGACCGTGGGAGCAGGAGCCAGCTCCGGCGCAAAGCGAAGCGCGACCGCGACAACGTGGGGGTTCGCCACCACGACGTCAGCCTCCGCGAGATTGGCGACAGCTCGGGTCACCTCCCAATGAAGGCGCGTTCGTTCGCGTTTGAGGGCGGGGTCGCCCTCGGTTTCTCTCTGCTCACGCCTTGCCTCATCCACGCTCATCCGCAACGACCTCGAATGGCGCCTCATCTGCCACAGATAGTCGGCGGCCCCCAAGCCAAGCATGGCCAAGGTCATCGTGATGCCGACGCGCTTCGATGTCACGAACAGCCCCTCGAGCACCCTGGTTGGCGGGCTGCCCCACAGCTCGAAGAGCGCGGGAGCAACGCCAGCAAGGGCGGCCGCGGAGACGAGCCCGAGCACCAAGCTCTTGGCCACGCCGGAGCCTGCGGCAAAGACGCTTTCTGCGCCCCACAACCGGCGAAATCGAGGAACGAGACGGATCGGGTTGGGAGATGCAATGGTGCTGCGAAACAAGCCCCGGGTCTGCACGAGGCCTATCGCCAGCGCGAAAGCGACGATTACGCCCAAGGGACAGGCCAAAGCCGAGGCTGCTGCACGAAAGCCCGCAGCGAGAGCCGTGCGCCCCGAAAACAATTGGCTGGCACCACGAAGAGCATCGCGCATGAAGGCGACCAATCCACCGACAGACGATCTGCCAGCAAACACCAGCGAAATGCAGGCGGCAAGCAGGACCACGGCGAAGCCAAGATCGTGGCTCCGCGCCACATAGCCTTCCCGTCTTGCCGTCGCGATCTTGCGCGGCGAAGCGTCGTGCACTCGATTTTCCGATGACGTCATCTACCGCCCCAACCCCAAAGGCGAGCGCATCAGTGACAGGAAGCCCGCGAAGCCCGCCTGCATCGCGGTCCGGATGGCGCCCATTCCAATGAGAAGCATACCGATGCCCAGCAGCGATCTCAGGGGCAGGCCGCTGACGTGACCGGAGACCTGTGGAGCTATCCGACCGATGGCCCCGAGCACGAAGTCAGCGAGGATCAGCGCAACGACGACCGGCGCCGAGAGGCCCAGCGCAGCCTCGATGAGCATGCCGGATGCGGCGATGGCCGTGATGGCAGCGCCTCCTGTGGTCGCGTCGGCGGAGAGCGCGGCTGAGATCGGAATGGCATCGTAGCTTCTAGCCACGGCCAAAGCCACGTGTCCAACCCCGCCAATCTCGAAGAAGACGACAACGGCAAGAAGCAACATCACCGACCCGATGGCCCCGCTTCTTCCGTCCGATGTCTGCGGAACGCCAACCGAAAGATCGAGACCGCAGAGCGCATCGACGACGCCGCCCGCCGCCTCAGCAGCGAGAAACCAGCATGCGCAGACAAACCCCATCACCGCGCCCACCAGCACCTCTCGGAGCACCAGCAGCGCAAAGGCTAGCCCCACGACATCTGGCATGTGCGCCGCCAACACCGGCAGACACAGCGCGGAGAGTGCTCCACCCAAGGCCAAGCGCAGTCGCGGTGAGACCGTTGCGCCTCCAAACGCCGGAACCAACCACACGAGCGGCAGGCATCGAGCCATTCCCAACGCCAAGAGCCCCAGGTGCCGTTCGAGCTCGCCCATGATGGCGGACATCACCTGACCATCGGGACAAGCGCCAACAGGGCGTGTGCGAAGCGAACCACGTGTGTGCCCAGAAGCGGCCCCAGAACCAGCAAAACAGCGGCCATGGCGACAACCTTGGGCACGAACGCGACCGACGGGTCCTGGATTTGCGTCGCGGATTGCAGCGCCCCTACGACCAGGCCGACCAACAGACTCGCCAGCAACGGCGGTCCCGACACGAGCAATACGAGGAGCAGCCCCTCCCGCACCGCTCGCAACAGCAGATCGAGAGCCGTGCTAGACATAGGACTCGATCAATCCTCGCAGCAGGATCTGCCAGCCGTCCGCGAGCACGAAGAGAAGCAGCTTGAAGGGCAGCGACACCGAGGTCGGCGACAGCATATTCATACCGAGGGCCGTCAGTAGACTCGCCACCACCAAGTCCACGACCAGGAACGGGATCAGGATGAGGAACCCGATCTCGAAGGCCCGGCGCAGCTCCGACGCAAGGAATGCGGGCGCGACGACCAGGAAGTCGCGGTCCGACACGGAGGCGCCCTCGGCTGCTCTGCGCGTGCGAAGCGACAGTTGGTAGAACATCGACCGCTCTCTCGACGAGGTCTGCTTGAGCAGGAAGTCGCGTAGCGGCTCCTTCGCCTTGCTGACCGCGCCGGCCAGAGCTTCGAGGCTCCTTCCGCTCAGGAGCTCGGCCCCGGTGCCCCGCCCCAGCTCGGACTCCGCCGCTTTGAACATGCGTTCTCCCGTCGGGGCCATCACGTATAGGGTCAAGATCAACGCCAGCCCCGTCACCACCTGTGACGGCGGAATCTGCGCGGCGCCCAGCGCACTCTTCAGGATCGCGAGTACCACTGCGATCTTCACGAAGCTGGTCAATAGCAGAAGCACGAACGGCGCGATGGATAGTGCCGCGATGGCAATGAAGGCCACCACCGGCTGTGCCCCCCACCCCGCCGTCACGGCACCGCCGGAGGCGAGCGCGAGCGTCGGAATCATGCTCCGCGCCTCCGCAGGACCTTCGAAAGAATCTCGCCAAAGCGGCTGCCAGACTGGCCCATCTCCGGCGAATCCGAGGTGATCGCGGCCCGGTCCACCTCTCCGAGGAGACTGATCGGGCCCTCACCGACCCCGAGTAAAAAGCAGCGCCCCGCAGTCTCAATCAGGTACACGGACCGGCGCGGCTCGAGATAGCACTGGCCAACGACCTTGATATTCCCAGACGAGCGACCGACGCCTCTTCGGCTCAGCCAACGCAGCACCCAGTAGGCGACCACGCAGACCAAACCGAGCGAGACGAACGAGAGCGCAAGAGAGCTTCCCACGCCGGGAAGCTCGGAGCCTGACCCACCCATGCCTGGGACTTACCGCTACTCGTCCCCCCATGTCAACCAATGGCCCATCTGTGCCTCGGCCCGAATAGCAAAAACGCCGCCTCGAGGGCGGCGTCCTGCTCAATCCATCGTTCTCGGCGATTACTCGCCGCCGTGCCCGCGGCTCGACCGCTTCATGGTCGCAGCGGACTTGGCAGGTGCGCGGCCCGCCGCCGCAGGCTTCTTTGCCTTTGGCGTTCCCGCAGCCTTGGCCTTGGGAGCCTTGACCGGCTTGGCCTCTGCCTTCTCCTTACGCTTGCTCTTCCCCTCGGAAGGCTCTGCCTCTTTGCCTTCCTTGGGCTCCTTGCCCTTCGGCGTCTTGGGCGCAGCGTTCTCGCCCTCACCGGGAATCAGCTCGAGAATCGCCATCGGGGCAGCATCACCCGGCCGCTGCTCTGTCTTCATCAGGCGGGTGTAACCTCCGTGCCTGGCGAGATAGCGCGTAGCGATCTCCTCGAACAGCTTCAGCACCGCATCACGGTCGCGAACCGTCCGCAGTGCCATACGCATGGCATGAACCACGCGCGCCCGCTCTTCGTCCGTTCGCTTCTCTGGATTCTTGGTCAGGATCGGACCAAGCCGACGAGCCCATGTGATAGCTCGCTCGGCCAGGCGACGAATCTCCTTGGCCTTGACCACAGTCGTGCGAATTCGCTCGTAGGTAAGGAGCGCCGCCACCATGTTGGAAAAAAGCGCCTTGCGGTGCGCGGATGTCCGGGAAAGATGAAGTCCAGCTCTCTTGTGTCGCATGTTGGCCTAAATACTCGGTGCGTACGGGGTTGGAAGGGGAATCCTAGGAATCGTTTGACCGTCTGGTTGCTTAGGCCATGTGCCTAGGCCTTCTTGGGCGGGCCGTCGCCCGGCCAGCCTTCGAGCTTCATTCCGAGGGACAGGCCCATGCCTGCCAGAATCTCTTTGATTTCCTTCAGCGACTTCCGGCCAAAGTTCTTGGTCTTGAGCATGTCGGACTCGGTCTTCTGAACCAGCTCGCCGATGTACCGAATGTTCGCGTTCTGCAGGCAGTTCGCCGAGCGAACCGAAAGCTCCAAGTCGTCCACCGACTTCCACAGATTCTCGTTGAGCTTCTGCTGCTCTTCCGAGACCGTGGCCTCCGGAGCAGGCTCGGCCCCCTCCTGGAAGTTGATGAAGATCGAGAGCTGATCCTTGAAGATCTTCGCGGCGTAAGCCACCGCATCCTCAGGCTTCACCGTGCCGTTGGTCCAAACCTCCAACGTCAAGCGATCGTAGTCGGTCTGCTGGCCGACGCGGGCGTTCGTGACGCTGAAGTTGACCTTCCGAATGGGGGAGAACAGCGAGTCGATCGGAATCACCCCGACCGCCATGTTCGGCTGCTTGTTGCGCTCCGCCGGAACGTATCCGCGGCCGATGCCAACCTCCAGCTCGATCCGAACCTTCGCGCCTTTCGAGCAGGTCATGATGTGGTGGTCCGGATTGAGGATCTCGATGCCCTCTGGGCACTGAATATCCTTCGCGGTCACCTTCCCCTCACCATCCTTCTCGATGCGAACCGTCCGCGGCTTGCCATCGAGAGACCGGATGATGACTTCCTTCAAGTTCAGGACGATATCGGTGACGTCCTCGGCCACCTCGGGCAAGGAAGTGAACTCGTGCACGGCGCCCTCGATCTTGACGGCCGTGATCGCAGCTCCCTGCAACGATGAAAGCAACACGCGACGAACGCCGTTGCCGATCGTGGTTCCGAAGCCGCGCTCGAGCGGTTCACACGTGAACTTGCCGTAGTTCGCCGTTAGCGTTTCGGGATCCACCTCGAGCTTGCGCGGCCTGATCGGATCGCGCCAGTTCTTCGCAATGAATGCGGACGGTGTGGCAGCAGTCGTCTGAGCACTAGCGGTCGACATCCTGTTCTCCTGTTAGATTCGGAATGAATAGCTTCGCGGCGGCGATGGCTACTTCGAGTAGAGTTCGACGACGAGCTGCTCCCTGACCGTCATCGTGAGATCCTCTCGCGACGGAAGTGTCACGAGCTTGCCCTGGAAGGTGTCCTTGTCGAGCTGCAGCCACTTGGGCACCCCACGACGATCCACCGCACCCAGGCTCTCCATGATGCGTCCCACCTTCTTCGAGCCCTCTAGCACGCCGACGTTGTCATTCAACCCGCACAGGAAGGAAGGAATGTTCACCTTCTTCCCGTTGACCGAGAAATGGCCGTGGCGCACCAGCTGGCGAGCCTCGGCGTGATCCGACGCGAAGCCAAGCCGGTAGACGACGTTGTCCAACCGCCGCTCGAGCAGCTGCAGCAGGTTTTCGCCCGCCACGCCCTTCATGCGGATCGCCTTCTGGTAGTAGCCGCGGAACTGCCGCTCGGCCAGCCCATACATACGCTTCAGCTTCTGCTTCTCGCGCAGCTGCGAGCCATAGTTCGAGAGCTTGCGACGCCGTGCCTGGCCATGCTGGCCAGGCGCATATGCGCGGCGCTCATAGCCACACTTGTCGGTATAGCAGCGGTCGCCCTTCAGGAAGAGCTTGGTGTCTTCGCGGCGACAAAGGCGGCAAACTGGACCGGAGTACTTCGCCATCAGAATTCTACCTTCCTAATGAAACCCAAAAAGTTGTCAGACCCTGCGCCGCTTCGGCGGGCGGCAGCCATTGTGCGGAATGGGGGTCAGATCCCGAATCACGTTGATCTTGAAACCGGCGGAAGCCAGCGCACGCAGCGCCGACTCGCGACCCGAGCCTGGACCACGAATGAAGACGTTGATCGACTTCATCCCGTGCTCCATCGCCTTGTGGGCAGCATCGTCGGCGGCAAGCTGGGCAGCGAATGGCGTCGACTTGCGGGACCCCTTGAAACCTTTCACACCCGCCGACGACCACGACACGACGTTACCAGAGACGTCGGTCAGCGTGACGATCGTGTTGTTGAAAGAAGCCGTGATGTACGCGATACCACTCTGAACGCTCTTCCGAGCCTTCTTGACCTTCGCTACCTTCGACTTTGCTTGTCCTGCGTCGTTCTCTGTCGCCATTTCTTGTCCGTTCTATTGAAGTCGTTGAGACTGCCCAGTTTCCTATGCGCCGGTACCTTCGACCTTGCGCTTGATCATCTGACCCTTGCGCGGGCCTTTGCGCGTACGCGCGTTCGTCTTCGTCCGCTGACCGCGCACCGGCAAGCTCTTGCGATGGCGCAGGCCCCGGTAGCAACCGAGATCCATCAGGCGCTTGATGTTCATCGAGATCTCGCGCTGAAGATCACCTTCGATCTTGAGGCCCATCTGCTCGATGACCTCACGGATCCGGCGGGACTCGGCGTCGTCCAGAGCGTCGCTGCGCTTGTCGAGCGAAATTCCGGCTGCAGCGAGAACCTCGCGCGCCTTCGTCCGGCCGATGCCGTTGATATAGGTCAGCGCGAATTCCATGCGCTTGTTTCTCGGGAGATCAACGCCTGCTACACGTGCCATTCGTCAGAATTCCTTTCCTGGCTTTCGAATCTTCGCGGGCTACGCTTAGCCCTGCTTTTGCTTGTGGCGCTGGTTTTCGCAAATGACCCGAACGACGCCGCGGCGGCGGATCACCTTACACTTGTCGCAGATCTTCTTGACTGATGCTCTGACCTTCATAGGACACTCATCCGTTCTATGCCCGTGAGAGAATCACGGGGCCGTTCTCGGTGATAGCCACCGAGTGCTCAAAATGGGCGGAGAGGCTACCATCTTTCGTGACAGCAGTCCACCCGTCGTCCTCAATCACCACATCCGGGCCGCCAGCGTTGACCATCGGCTCGATGGCCAGCACCATACCCGCGCTCAACCGTGGGCCACGCCCAGCCGGGCCATAGTTCAAGACCTGCGGCGCCTCATGCATGTGGCGGCCGATTCCATGCCCTGCGAACTGCTCGACCACCGAATAGCCGCGCTTTTCCACATGGTTCTGAACGGCCCAGCCGATGTCACCGAGACGATTTCCCGGCACACACTGCTCGATCGCCTTGTCGAGTGACCCGCGCGTCGCGTCCACGAGCGCCCTCGCTTCAGGTGCCACGTTGCCAATGAGAAGCGTGCGAGCCGAATCTCCGCACCAACCGTCCTTGAAAGCACCGAAGTCGACCGAAAGAATATCGCCATCCTTCAGTACGACGTCCTTCCTTGGGATGCCGTGGACGATGACGCTATTCACCGAAGCGCACAACACCGCCGGATAGCCGCGGTACCCGAGAAAGGCAGACTCTCCGCGCAGCTCCTTGAGGCGACGACGGGCGACCATCTCGAGGTCCCACGTGCTGACTCCCACCGCAGCGTGAGCCTCGAGCTCATCGAGCACACCAGACACTATCAAGTTCGCCTCGCGCAGCTTGGCGATCTGTGCCGGTGTCTTCAGATCTATCCCCTTCACGCGCACCTCGATGAAAGGGCGACAAAGCGGCGTCCGGGGACGCCGCTTTCTCCGATCTGAATGAGAAGGCTCTTGGCCATGAAGCTGTAAACTCTGGTAATGATGCGAATCTAGCCGCCGACCGGCGCCGTCACCCGCCCGCCACGGCCGCGGATTCGTGGCCCCTTCGGACCGGTGAAGCCTTCATAGTTCCTGGTGATGAGGTGAGACTCGATCTGCTGCACTGTATCAAGAGCAACACCAACAACGATCATCAGCCCCGTACCGCCGAAGTTGAACGGAACACCCAGGTTGTCGGAGAGCAGGTTGGGAAGGACGCAGATGACAGACACGTAGACAGCGCCACCTGCGGTGATTCGGGTGAGCACCCGGTCGATATAGGAAGCGGTCGCCTTGCCGGGCCGAATGCCCGGGATGAAACCGCCGTACTTGCGCATGTTGTCCGCGACGTCGACTGGATTGAACGTGACGGCCGTGTAGAAGTAGCAGAAGAACACGATTAGCCCGACGTACAAGACGTTGTAGCGCCAGTCCCCGGGATGGAGCGCGTCCGAAACGGCCCGCGCGTACGAGTTGTTCAGAAACGACGCGATCTGCTGCGGAAACATCAGAATCGACGAAGCGAAGATCGGCGGAATGACGCCGGCCGTGTTCACCTTGAGAGGCAGGTGCGTCGACTGCCCGCCGAACATCTTGCGACCGACGACGCGCTTTGCGTACTGCACCGGAATGCGGCGTTGGCCACGCTCGAAGAAGATGATCGCAGCGACGACGACAACCACGATGAGTGCGATGAGCGCCAGCGAGAATGCGGTGATGTTGCCGTCCCGCGCCCGCTCGAACAACCGAACGACGGCGCTCGGAATATCGGTGATGATGCCAGCAAAGATGATGAGCGAGATACCGTTACCGATGCCGCGCTCCGTGATCTGCTCGCCCAACCACATGATGAATGCAGTTCCGGTGGTCAGCGAGATCATGGTCAGCACGTAGAAGTTCCATCCCGGATCCGGAACGACCTCGCCCAGGTGACCATATGCCGAGTTGTTCGAGATCAGCCACCGCGCGATGAAGTAGGACTGGATCACCGACAGGATCACGCAGCCATAGCGCGTGTACTGGTTGATCCGCCGCCGCCCCGCTTCACCCTCCTTCTGAATCTGCTCAAGCTTCGGTATGACGACCGTGAGGAGCTGAAGGATGATGGACGAACTGATGTAGGGCATGATGCCCAACGCGAAGATCGACATCTTCTCAAGCGCGCCGCCCGAGAACATGTTGAAGAGGCCGAGGAACGAACCCGAGGCCTGGCTGACGATCTTGCTCATCACGGCGCCGTTTACGCCGGGCGTCGAAACGAATACGCCCATCCGGTAGATTGCGAGCAGCGCAAGCGTATAGAAGAGACGCCGACGCAGCTCCGGAATCTTGGTCATATTTTGGAAGCCAGAGGCCATTAGCTCCTCCTGGAGGTTGACAGAGAAACCCTCCCAGGGTTCCCCTGCCCTTCCGCGGTTGCAACTCGGCTATACAGATGCCGAGTTGCCCACGCGATCGGGCGCGAATTGATGTTCGGTCGCTCAGCCATTGGCCGACTCGGCGCGCCCACCCTTCTTCTCAATCTTGTCCTTTGCGGTGGCGGAAAACGCGTCGGCCTTCACGACGAACTTCTTCGTCAGCTCCCCGTTGCCGAGAATCTTGACCGCTGGACAGCGACGAGGAACCAACCCGACCGCCTTCAGCTCCACGATCGTCACCGTTCCGGCCTCGAACCGGGCGTCGATGTCGGACAGGTTCACCGCGAAGATCTCCTTGCGGAAGATGTTCTTGAACCCCTTCTTGGGCAGCCGGCGCTGCATCGGCATCTGTCCGCCTTCGAAACCGAAGCGAGCGCCATGGTGGCCCGTGCGGGCCTTCTGGCCCTTGACGCCGCGGCCGGACTGCTCGCCCGTGCCCGAACCTGGGCCACGCCCAACGCGCTTCCGGTTCTTGGTTGCCCCTCGCGGGCCTTTGAGATTCTGTAACGTCGTGCCCATGTCTGGATTCCTTCTGAATTCGAGCGCTTAACCTACTCTGCCGCTTCGACCTTCACCAGGTGCGAGACCGCGCGGATCATCCCCCTCACTGCGGGGTTGTCCGGCAGCACCCGTGTGCGGCCCATCTTGCTGAGGCCAAGCTTGGCGATGGTCAGCTTCTGTTGTTCCGGACGATTGCTTCCGCTCCGTACGAGCGTGACTTTGAGCTTGGTTGCCATGTTCTACCCTGCTGCCATGATGTCTTCGAGGCGCTTGCCACGAAGAGCGGCCACCGACTCCCCGCTGGAAAGGCGCTTGAGCGCGTCAATCGTCGCGTGGATCACGTTGTGTGGGTTGGAGGTCCCGATGCACTTGGTGAGAATGTCCTGCACGCCCGCAACCTCGAGCACGGGCCGCACGGCGCCGCCCGCGATGACGCCAGTACCAGGGCTTGCTGGTCGCAGAATGACCACGCCCGCCCCGAACACGCCCTTCACCTCATGGGGAATGCTCGTGCCCGCCAACGGGATCTTGAACAGGCTCTTCTTCGCCTGCTCGGTCCCCTTGCGGATGGCTTCCGGCACTTCATTGGCCTTGCCCAACCCGGCACCGACATAGCCGTGCTGGTCCCCGACGACGACGAGCGCCGAGAATGAGAATCGCCGGCCGCCCTTGACGACCTTGGCCACGCGGTTGATGAACACCACGCTGTCGACCAGCTCGCCGACTTCTTCGTAGTTAATTGCCATTCTTGCTCCTAGACCTTGGTGCCTTGTGCCTGTGCCCTAGAACTTCAAACCGGCTTCACGTGCCCCGGTCGCCACGGACGAAATCCGTCCGTGGTAGCGGTAGCCGCCGCGGTCGAACACGACCTGCGCGATGCCCTTCTCCAAACACTTCTTCGCGACGATGGCGCCGACCTGCTTGGCCCGATCTCGCTTCTTGCCCTTGGGCGCGTCTGCCGGAGGGTTCTTCCTCGGCAGGAGATCCGACGCTGCGGCCAAAGTCTTCTTGCTCGTGTCATCGATGACCTGAGCGTAGATGTGACGCGCGCTGCGATAGACGACCAGTCGCGGTCTCTCGGCCGTCCCGGCGATGCGCTTGCGCAAGGACCGATGCCTCCGCTCCCGCGATTCAATTTTGCTTTCAATGGCCATGACTTGTCTTCTTCCCGTTCTCTAGGGGTAGCCGGGCCGTTAGCCCGCCCCACCGCCGGTCGCGGCAGCCTTGCCGACCTTCTTCTTGATTGTCTCTTCGACGTACTTGACGCCCTTGCCCTTGTACGGCTCCGGCGCGCGCAGCTCCCGCAACTTCGCCGCGAGCTGCCCTAACTCGTCCTTGTCCGCCGAGGTCAGCATGAGGCGGTTCTTGTCCACCTTGGCGCTGATCCCCTTCGGCAGCTTGAAGACGATGGGGTGCGAGTAGCCGAGTGCGAAGGTGAGCGAATCACCCGAGACCTCAGCGCGGAAACCGACGCCGTTGATCTCCAACTCGCGCTGCCAGCCATCCGATACACCCTTGACCATGTTGGCCAAGTGCGCGCGGACCAAGCCGTGCTTTGCGCGGTTCGCGGGCGAATCGTCGGCTCGCGTGACCGTGACCTTGTCGCCTTCCAGCTTAATGGTCACTCCATCGGGCATGTGCTTCGAGAGCTCGCCCTTTGGCCCCTTCACGGAGAAGTTCCCCGCCTTCTGAGACAGCGTAACCCCCTTGGGGATCCCGACTGGTTTGCGACCGATGCGTGACATCTACCAGACCTCGCAGAGAAGTTCGCCGCCGATGCCGGCCTTGCGGGCCGCCCGGTCGGTCATGAGTCCACGCGACGTGGACAGGATTGCGATGCCGAGACCAGAACGAACCTTGCCGATGTGATCGCGGCCGACGTACACCCGCTGTCCGGGACGAGAGCGCCGACGCAAGCCGGTGATCGCGTTCGATCCAGGCTGCGGCCAGCGCAGCCGAACCACCATCTCGCTGTGGCCATCGAAGCCAGGACGAACGTCGTAGCCCGCGATGTAGCCTTCCTCCTTAAGGAGGTCAGCGATTCGGACCTTGAGCGTCGACGACGGACAAGTGAGATCACCCCGTCGGGCCAAAATGGCGTTGCGAATGCGTGCAAGGAAATCAGCAATTGGATCAGTCATGGCGCCTACCAGCTCGACTTGATGACCCCGGGGATGTCACCCCGGAGGGAAAGCAAACGGAAACAAATTCGGCACAGCTCGAACTTGCGCAAAAAACCACGCGAACGACCGCAAGCTTTGCAGCGGTGATGAACACGCACTTTGAACTTCGGAGTCTTCGGGAATAGATCGACCGTCTTCGCCATGTTCGCTAGCTCCTAAACGGCATTCCAAGGTGGCGCAGCAGGGCCCGCCCCTGTTCATCCGTCCGCGCGTTGGTGGTGATGGTGATGTTCATACCCTTCGGCTTCTCCAATTTGTCGGCCTGAGTCTCCGGGAAGATGTTGCCCTCCCGAATACCCATCGTGAAGTTGCCGCGGCCATCGAAGCCCTTGGGCGAAATCCCCTTGAAGTCGCGGACGCGCGGCAGAGCAAAGGTGATCAGACGATCGAGGAACTCGTACATGCTGTCGCGCCGAAGCGTAACCATGGCGCCGATCTTCTGAGCGGCCTTCAGCTTGAAGTTGGCGATGGCCTTGCCCGACTTCGTCACCACCGGCCTCTGCCCGGTGATGGCTGCCAGGTCTTCCACGGCAGAGTCGAGGATTTTCGGGTTGGTGATAGCTTCGCCCAAGCCCATGTTGATCGTGACCTTCCTGATCCGCGGCGCCTGCATGACGTTCTTCAGGCCGAGCTCCGAGACCAGCTTCGCGCGAATCTCCGTCTCGTACCGCGTCCGCAGCCGCGCAGGCGCTGCTCTCTTCACCTTCTCGGTTGCGAGCTCCGCCTTCGCGCCGCCCTTCCCCGCGTCCTTGCCCCTCCCACCCTTGCCTGCCGGCTTCCCAGCGGCCTTCTTCGCCTCTTTCCCTTCGCCGGCCCCTTGCTCGGGAGCGGGCTTGGCAGCCTTTTCCGCCTTCTCGGCCGTGTTCTCGGCTTTCTTGTTCTCTTCAGCCATCGTCAGTGTTCCTTATCTGCGCTGCCCTTATGCCGACTCGAAAAGGGAGCCACACTTCACACATACCCGCCGCTTCTTCTGCCCCTCTTTGATCTCCGCCTTTGCCCGTCGGCCTTTGGCGCATTTGCCGCACCACAAGGCCACGTTGGACACAGCCAAGGAGCCCTCCTTGTCCAGGATGCCGCCGCGCGGGTTGGCCTGCGTCGGCTTCGTGTGCCGCTTGACCATGTTGACCCGCTCTACGACCACGCGCTCCTTGTCGGTGAGGACGCGCAATACGCGACCGCGCTTCCCCTTCTCTTTTCCGGCAACCACGACGACCGTGTCGCCCTTGCGGACATGCATTACAGGACCTCCGGCGCAAGCGAGATGATTTTCATGAACCGTTTGGCACGCAGCTCGCGGGCCACCGGCCCAAAGATGCGGGTTCCGATCGGCTCGTTGTCCTTGTCCACCAAGACCGCCGAGTTCGAATCGAATCGGATGTACGACCCATCCTGGCGGGAGACTTCTTTCTTGGTGCGAACGATGACTGCTCGGGCGACGTCGCCCTTCTTCACTTTCGAATTCGCCATCGCTTCTTTGATGGAGACGATGATGACGTCGCCCAGCGAGGCGTACTTGCGCCTGGTACCGCCGAGCACGCGGATGCACATCAGCTTCTTGGCACCCGAGTTGTCGGCTACGTCGAGGGTTGTCGTGGTCTGGACCATTTGTAAACCTGCCGTGTGTAAGGTTGGGCCTGCGCGATTACGCTTCCTGCGGCCTCTCGACGAGGCGCTGGACACGCCAACGCTTCTCGCGCGACAGCGGACGCGACTCCACGATCTCGACGCGGTCACCCACGCGATATTCGTTCTTCTCGTCGTGCGCCTTGTATTTCGATCTCCGGGTCATGTACTTGCCGTACTTGGCGTGAGCCAAGCGACGCTCGACCATGACCACGCGGGTCTTGTTCATCTTGTCGCCCACGACGACACCGATCAGCACGCGCTTGGCGCTCTTCTCGCGCCCGGCCTTCTCCGAGCTTGCAGCAGCAGAGGTCTGGTTTTCGTTTGCCACGGCCTATTTCTCCTTGGCGGCCGCCGTCGTCGCCTGACGCGACTTCTCGGCGAGTACCGTACTGACACGCGCGATGTCGCGACGGGTGTTGCGAATCGACATCGTGTTCTCGATCTGATTGGTGTTGTGCTTGAGCCGCGCCTGGAACAGCTCCTCCCGGAGCTTGGCGAGCGTGCGCTCGAGCTCGGCGGTCTCGCTGCCGCGTAGATCTTTTGCCTGAGCCTTGCTCTTCATAGCGCTTCCTCCCGGCCAATAACGCGGGTGCTAACCGCCAGCTTGTGTTTGGCGAGGTGGAATGCCTGCCTGGCAAGCTCCTCCGAGACGCCTTCCAGTTCGTAGAGAACCCGGCCTGGCCTCACGACCGCCACCCATTCCTCCGGCGCCCCCTTCCCCTTACCCATGCGGGTCTCGGCAGGCTTCTTCGAGATGGGCTTGTCCGGAAAGACCCGAACATACAGCTTTCCGCCGCGCTTCACGTGACGGGAGATCGCCGTACGAGCGGCTTCAATCTGTCGGGCCGTGATGTAGCCACACGTCAGGGCCTGCAGTCCGAACTCACCGAAAGAGACCGAGGTCCCCCCCTTGGCGACCCCGCGCATCTTTCCCTTCTGCTGTTTGCGCCACTTGACTCTACTAGGTGCGAGCATGACTTCCTCTCGTCGCTTCCGCCGCGATTAGGCCAGGCGGCCTGCCCGCTGGGGCAACACTTCGCCTTTGAAGATCCAGCACTTCACACCGATCGCGCCGTACGTGGTGTGCGCTTCGGTCGTGCCGTATTCGATATCCGCCCGCAGAGTGTGCAGCGGAACGCGGCCCTCGTGGTACCACTCGTAGCGCGCCATTTCGGCGCCGCCCAGGCGGCCCGAGCAAGCAAGGCGGATGCCCTTGGCGCCGAACTTCATCGCCGTCTGCACGGCCTTCTTCATCGCGCGACGGAACGCAACACGACGCTCCAGCTGGGTGGCGACGTTCTCGGCGACGAGCTGCGCATTCGTCTCCGCCTTGCGAACCTCCTGAATGTTCAGGAAGACCTCACTCGACGTGAGCGCCTGCACTTCCTTCTTCAAAGTCTCGACACCGGCGCCGCGCTTGCCGATGACGATGCCGGGGCGCGCGGTATAGATGTTGATCTTCACCTTGTTGGCGGCGCGCTCGACCTCGACCGACGCCACGCCCGCGTGACCCAACTTCTCTTTCACGAACTTCTTGAGGCGCAGATCCTCGTGCAGCCACTTCGAGAAGTCCTTCTCGGAGTACCACTGCGAGGACCACCCCCGGACGACGCCGAGGCGAAAGCCTACTGGATTGGTTTTCTGTCCCATTATTTTCTCCTACGGCACGTCGACCACGATGGTCACGTTGGAGGTCCGTCGATTGATGCGGTTTGCGCGGCCCATCGACCGAGCCAGCCATCGCTTCTCGACCGGTCCGGGATCCACGGTGATCTTGGTGACTCGAAGCGCATCTGCGTCGGCCTTCTCGTTGGTCGTCGCGTTCGCCACCGCCGAGCCGAGCACCTTGCTCAGCATCTTGGCAGCCTTGCGCTGCTGGAACTTCAGAATGGCCATGGCGTCGGCGACCTGCCGGCCACGAATCATGTCCGCAACCATGCGCACCTTGCGGGGCGACTGGCGGAACTTTCTCAACACTGCGTGTGCCATGTGAGTCGTCCTTTATCCCTACTTCTTCTCCGCGCCCGCAGCGGCCGGAGCGGCGGCTGGAGCACCACCACCGCCTGCGGCGGCCTTGCGATCGCCCGAGTGGTTGATGAAGATACGCGTCGGCGAGAACTCACCCAGCTTGTGGCCGACCATGTTCTCCGTGACGAAAACCGGAAGGAACTTGCGGCCGTTGTGAACCGCGAAGGTCAGCCCAACCATCTCGGGGAGAATGGTCGAACGGCGAGACCAGGTCTTGATCACCTTCTTCGACTTCTGCTTCTGCATGTCGGCCACCTTGGTCATCAGGTGGCGGTCGACAAATGCACCTTTCTTGATCGAACGGGCCATGGCTAAGCCTTCTTTCCTCGGCGCTTGATGATCATGCGATCGGTTCTCTTGTTCTCACGGGTCTTGAGGCCCTTGGCGAGCTGCCCCCACGGCGAGCAGGGATGGCGACCGCCGGAGGAGCGACCTTCACCACCACCCATCGGGTGATCGACCGGGTTCATGGTGACGCCACGATTGTGCGGGCGGAACCCCTTCCAACGCGTGCGGCCGGCCTTGCCGAGCTGAACGCTGCTGTGCTCGACGTTGCCGATCTGACCGATGGTCGCGCGGCAGTCCAAGTGAACCCGCCGGACCTCGCCCGAAGGCAAGCGGACCTGGCCCCAGTCGCCCTCCTTCGCCATGAGCTGGGCGCCGTCGCCGGCGGAGCGGACGAGCTGTGCCTTGCCCGCGACGTGCAGACAGACATTGTGGATGGTGGTTCCGAGCGGAATCGCTCGCAGCGGCAGGCTGTTGCCCGGCTTGATGTCCGCCTCTCGTGACGAAATCACCGTGTCGCCCACCTTCAGGCCGACGGGCCAAAGGATGTAGCGCTTCTCGCCGTCAGCGTAGTTCAGCAAGGCAATGCGAGAGCTGCGATTCGGATCGTATTCGATGCTGGCCACTTTGGCCGGCACACCGATCTTGTCCCTGCGGAAATCGATGGTACGGAAACGACGCTTGTGGGCGCCACCGCGGAAGCGGGAAGTGATGCGGCCGTAGTGGTTACGACCAGCCGAGGCGGGCTTCGCAGAAGTCAGCGACTTCAGCGGCTCGTTTCCCTTGGTCAGCTCGGCGAAGTCCGGCGCGACTCGGCCACGGACACCGGGCGTGGTTGGATTCAGCGTACGAAGGCCCATGGTCTAGACTCCCTCGAAGAATTCGATCTTCTGGCCCGGCGCAATCGTGACCAAGGCCCGTTTCCAGTTCGACCGACGGCCGATGTAGCGTCCAACGCGCTTCTGCTTCCCGCGGACGACCGCGGTGCGCACCTTCAGCACGTTCACGTTCCACAGTTTCTCGACCGCGTACTTGATTTCGATCTTGTTCGCGTCGCGGGCAACCTCGAGAAGAAGCTGCGGCGCAACCTGCTCAGGATCGGCGATCGCATCTTCCGGCTGACCGCCCGTTTCCTTGAGGAAAGTCCCCTTCTCGGTGAGAAGCGGGCGCTTGATGATGAGCTCTGGAGATCGCATAACTGTCCCTCTTTACGCTGCGGAACCTTCGGTCTCGGTGCCAACCACGCGATCCTCGACGGCCTTGATGGCGTCCTTGGCAATCACCAAGCCACCGTGATTGAGGATGTCGTAAACGTTCAAGCCCTCGGGAGGCAGGCAGGCATGCGCCGCCAGATTGCGGATGGACTTCGCCAGGTTCTGGTTGCCCTTCGCGTCCACCACCAGGGCCGACGAGAAGCCGAGCGCCTTGAGGACGCCGGCCATTCTCTTCGCCTTCGGGGCCTCCAGGGCCAGCTTGTCGACGACGACCAGCTTCTTCTCCTGCGCGCGCAACGACAGCGCCGAAGCGAGAGCCGCCTTCTTCACCTTGCGAGGCAAGGTGTACTCGTAGCTGCGCGGATGTGGACCAAAGACCTTGCCGCCGCCAACGAAGTTGGGCGAGCGCGAAGACCCCTGCCGAGCGTTGCCAGTACCCTTCTGCCGGTATGGCTTCTTTCCACCGCCGTGGACGAACTCCCGGGTCTTCGTGGCATGCGTGCCGGCGCGCTTGGCGGCCTGCTGGGCCTTGACCGCCTCCCACAACAAGGTCTCCTTCACCTTCGTGGCGAAGACCTCGTCGGAGAGATCGATCTGGCCGACCTTCTTGCCTTCAATATCTACAACGTCGATCTGCATGGCATCCTCAGGTCTTGATCTCGACGTCCACGCCCGCCGACAAATCGAGCTTCATGAGGGCGTCAAGCGTCTGTTGGGTGGGATCGAGAATGTCCAAGAGCCGCTTGTGCGTCCGGATCTCGAATTGCTCGCGCGACTTCTTGTCGACGTGGGGCGAGCGCAGAACACAGTACTTGTTGATCTTCGTCGGCAGCGGAATCGGTCCCGCGACCTTTGCGCCTGTGCGCTTGGCGGTGTCGACGATTTCACCTGCCGACTGGTCCAGCAAGCGATGATCGTAGGCCTTCAGCCGTATCCTGATTTTGGGTGTCACTTTGCGCCCCCTTCTACTTTGCTCTCTTTGGCTCCGCCAGAGTTAATTACGCAATTATCTTGGTGACGACGCCTGCGCCGACAGTCTTGCCACCCTCGCGAATGGCGAAGC
>CAZYFU010000014.1:0-79133 GCA_964647025.1 uncultured Myxococcales bacterium
TTTGCGGCCTGCGCCTTCACCGTCTGTGCTCTGACGCACCATCGATCAAGGCTGCGCACCACCCATCGCGGGACTAACGAAGGCCTCACGCGATATCGAGGACCACGGCCTTGCTCGCCTTGGTCAGACGGGGCAGAATTCCCATCTGCTGAAATGCGATACTTTCGGCGATGAACCCGGGTGCTATGGCGCGAACGGGAGTCAAGCTTGACGGCGCGGCACCGTAGCTCATCGAGGAGTAGCGCTCTTCCCTCGACTCTGCTTCTGCCGGGCCCTCTCCCTACGGCACCCCCACCACTTCCACCACCGGCCTTCCTCGCAAGTCGGTGTACCACAGCTTCAGCGCGCCGCTGGGTAGGAAGCGGGCGTCCGCGAAGTACGACAGGTCGACCGCAGCCTTGAATGCCGGGCGATCGATGGTCTTCACTACCTCGTCCGCAAAAATCGATCGCACGGTCAACTTGGTTTCGCCGTTGAGCAACAGCTCGCGATCCGGATCCGCGGCGATGGGGATCCAGTGCGACTCGGATACCTTGCCCGACGGACAATCCACGAACACCGAATAGCCACAATCGTGCAGCGATCAATCTGAACCCGGTCTCCAAAGTCGAGTTGGATCCACTGCGGCGACTTCGTCTTCGGGTCAGGCTTCCATACAGTGGCGACGTTCCCGTCGATGGCGTCGCTGGCGACGAGTCGCTCGGCCTTCTGTCCGTACGTCGACGAGGCGGTCGCGTTCGCCACGCCAAGCTCGTCTTGGTTGACCGCTGGTTGTGGCTTCGGCGTAGCGGCGGGCCGGACGGGCACGGCTTGCGCCCCAGCGTCTATTTCGGCACGAGCCAGCGGCGCGGACAGCACCACCAGCGCAATGGAACCCAACGACCCTCGCACATGACCCATGTGCGAATGCTAATCGTGGCCAAGCTTGGCGCGCAAGGACAAGGCATTGCGCGCCACGAAACCATCGATCACCGTCCGGAGCTCGAGACGCCAGACTCGACCATCGCAGCAATCGCCCCGCGTAGCGGCTCCAGATCTCGCGCGAGGACATTCCACAACTCGTCCCAGTCGACCTGAAAGTAGCCATGGACGATGGCGTTGCGCATGCCGATCACGGCTCGCCAGGGCACCTCGGGATGCTGCGCGCGTGTGGCATCCGACGTCCGCGCTGCGGCCTCGCCGATCACCGTCACGTGGTGCAGGCACCAAACGCGAAGCATCTTGTCCTGGTCGTACTTCTCCCGGCTCGGGGCGCATTCTTGGATGGCCTTGATGGCCTCGAGGATGTCGAGCAGTCGGTCCGAATCCGATCTCATAGAGGCACGGCATCGGCGAACACGCGTTCGCGGAATCGATCTCTCAGACCTCTCGAGCTGACAACGTCGACAGGCCACCCGAGCGCGTCTTGCAGGTCCATGATGAGCGCGCCGTGGTCAAGGAGGCTTCGCCCGGCATCGAAGTCGACAACCAAGTCGACATCGCTTAGAGGTGTCGCCTCACCCCGCGCTACCGAGCCGAAGACGCGCACGTTTCGAGCGCCGTGGGAGCTCGCGAGAGCAATGATCTGCTCCCTGCGTCTGCGAAGCTCCTCGATCGTGGGCGTCATGCACGTAGCCTAGGTGAGCAGGCCGGTTTGTGCAACCTGATGACCGGCGGTCGCAGCTCCATAGACCGCAGCGCCTGGCAAGTGTAGATGCGCCGCCGACTCACGCCGGCGGCTCGTCGAGGGCTCTCGCTCTCTACGCCAGCACCGACCCTGCCGCGCCGCCGCCACCGGCCATCGCCGGGCCTGCTCCTGCGCCCGGGCGCACACGGGTGAGGCCGTACGGGATCCGGCCGGCCTTGCGTGCCCAGTGGGCGGACTCGGCGACCGCGGCCACCTTCACCTTCAGCGCGGCGGCGTCGGGATTGAAGATACCTTGCAGGAACGCCTTCATCTCCTCGGGGGCTGAGACCTTCTTGCCGGCGGCCTTCTGCGCCTTGAAGAAGAACAGCGGCAACTGGGTCCACACGGCGCCGGGCCGCGGGTAGCCCTTGACGATGAACTTGTTCTCGTCGGGGCGCACGCTCTCGGGCGACGTGGAGGTGTTGTCGTGTTGGAGCAAGACCTCGTCCATGACTTTGTAGACGTCTTTGCTCTCGGCCGTCATGCCACAGTAGTCGAGCATCTGCGCGAGCACGTAGTTGGACGCAATCCAAACGTCCTTGCCCTGGTCGGACTTCACCTCTTTGCCGTCGTCGGTCTTCTGCGTGGCCCAGCCGTTGGTCACGCGGTTGTTTTCGTAGATGGTCTCGAGGATCATCCGCACGCGGGAGCCGGGCACCAATTGCTCGGGGTCTTCGCCCATGGCAATCCAAGCCCACAGACCGTCGAGCTGGTTGGTGAACACGTCGAAGCTCTTGTGCGAGCGCAGGGCCTCGAACGTGGCTTGACGATCAGGGTAGCTCCCCGTGAGCTGCTCGGCGGACGTGACGTCCCAGAACTTGTCCTGGATCTTACCGCCGGCGACGTAGCCGTTCTTCTCCAGCTCGGGGTACACCACGGCGGTGCGTTCCAGCAGCTTCCCCATCTCGGCGTAGACGTACCCCTTGTCGAGCAAGGGGATCACGTTCAGCGCCGCCGCATTGGGCAGAGCCTTCCACTTGGCTTGATCGATGGCGCCCTTGTCCTCGTCGGCGTAGCGGTGCTTCTTCAATTGGTCGAGCACCGATCCGGCCCGGTCGATGATCTCGCCCAAATTGCTGGGGTTGGACTTGAGCAACGCCAGAACCGCCTTCTTGTCGAAACCAGGAGACAGTTGCAGGGCCGACGCATCGGCGACTGACTTCACGGCCGCCGCATCTACGCTGCCGTCCTCTTTCAGGTATCCAGCACGATTCAATTGCGCGCGTAGGGTGGCCGACTGTGGGTAGACCGCGAACTCGCCAACCTCGACGATGGGATCGTAGCAGGTGGCGAAGTAGCCGCCTTCGCTCCCATCGGCGTTGCGAGTCTTCACCCACAGGGTCTCGATGGTCTTCTTGGCCTTCTCGAAGCGCGCGCGACAGTCGGCGATCTTGGCCTTGAGCGCGTTCTTCTCCGCCTCGCTTCCGGCCCGGGCCAGCATCATCTCGGCCATGCGCACCACCGACTCGTAGCCGGCCAGGGCCAGGCTGGCGCTGTACGAGTCGTAGCCGAACAGCTTGATGTTGTCGAAGGTGTTCTTCACCTCGCCGGGGTTGCCCTCGGGGATGCCGTCGCCGTCGCGGTCGAGGCCGACCCAGTAGTCGAAGCCGGTCTGCAGGGTCTGCCAGTTCTTGGCCACGAAGTCGGTGTCGCTCGTGAACTTGGCGTTGCGGGCCACGCGCTGGGCGAGCTTGGGGAACAGGTCCACCCAGAAGTTGGTGTTGAACCAGTCGTACTCGCTGACGTTGCCGCGCAAGGGATTGCCGGCGGTGAGCCGCCCGACGTCGTGGC
Source organism: uncultured Myxococcales bacterium (assembly GCA_964647025.1). Lineage (GTDB taxonomy): Bacteria > Myxococcota_A > Polyangia > Fen-1088 > Fen-1088 > Fen-1118. The sequence goes on from CAZYFU010000014.1 coordinate 3,458, forward strand.
TGACGCTGCCCTTGAGCTTCTTCGGCCCCTTGATGTGGGTCAGCGAGCGGCCGTTATACCCACGCTTGCCGTCACCCACGTCGGCTTCGAACTCCAGGTACTCGAAGCGCGCTGCTTGCTCGGCCGAGAGGGCCTTGCCGCCGTCGACGATGGACTTGAGCTTCTTCCATTCTTCGAGCTCCACGCGCATCTGCGCGCTGGCGGCGTGCCAGTGGTAGTAGACCTCGGTGTCGTCGTGGTCGCTGATGGAGTCGATGAACTTCTGGCAGATGGCCTTCTCTTTCTCGGGAAAAACCATCAGCATGAGCTGCGAGTACCAGTCGACGTCGGCCGAGTTGAGGAAGGGGTAGTCGAAGCACTCGAGGAACTCGGCCAAGCCCTTGTCCTGCCAGAACGCGGCGTTGGACAGTAGATAAGAAAGCTCGTTCAAGAGCAGATTGACGACTCTGTTGGCGGCCGGGCGGTCGTTGGCATAGCCGGAGTCGGCGCGGACGATGTCGAACACGCGGGACTGAATGGCGTAGGTGCGGCCGATCCATTTGCCGTGCTCGGCGAGCGCCCACTCGGTCATGGCCACGGCGCGGGTCTTCTCGTCGGTGAACCGCTTGGTGTAGGCGCGCTCGAACGCCTTGCCGTCCACGTACTTCTGCTTGGCGAAGTCCATCACGGTGGCGAAGGGGACCTTGGCGCTGCCACCGGCGGGCAGCTTCACGGTTACCGCGATGGCCGCCCCGCACTCGAAGGTCGGCTCGGGTGACTTGTGGGCCGCGAACTTGCCCTGGGCGTCCACCAGCAGGTCGGTCTTGTAGGCCGCGGTCCGGAAGCTGGTCTGTACGTCGATGGCCAAGCCGTCCAGCTTGGCCACGGCGATGGCCATGCGGTCACCGGTCTGCTTGCTGCCCATGACCACACCCCGGGCGGTGCCGGACTGGAACTCCTCGTGGACTTGATCCTCGGTGGCGCCCTGGCCCGCGAAGGCGTTGTCCTGTTCGGCGCGCAGCTTCTTCTCGGTCAGGTTCACCAGCGACGGGCGCGGCAACACCAGGGTCACGCTGCGCTCTTCGGCGGTGGGGTTCGACAGCTCGAACAGGTCCAGGGTGGCCGGCACCGACACGTCGTCCTCGTTGCCCGACAGCTCGGGCGAGATGGTGGTGCGTGCCACGCGCACGCCTGCGAGCTCGTAGCGCGCGACCATACTCGGTGGGGACAGCGTGATGGTCACGGCCTCGTCGGCGATGGAGTCGGGATAGGACTGGGGCTCCTCGCCACGCTCGTCTTCATCCTCACGCTTGAGGTTGGTGAGCAGGCAGGTCTGGGTCTTGCCCGCGGCGGTCACGCAGATCATCGGCGTCGATGCGAAGCGTGTTCGCTTGCCGAACCGGATCGAGCGACCGGCGTCGAGCAGGTGGTTCACCTGGCCGAACGGCGAGACCGCGGTCGACAGCGTCGGGGCGCCGGTCACCACGCCGGTGGGCGGGAACTCGAGCGTGGCCGACAAGCCCTGGGCGTGCACCACCATGCGACTGAACAGGTAGATCGCCTTAGCCTGCGCGCCGGTGATGGTGTGCAGCTCGTCGCGGTCGAGGGCGCCGCGATCTTGCGCGGCCACGGCCGCGGCCCGGCGGGACTCGCTCTCCTTGGCCATCTTCTCGATCAGGGAAACGGCCGGCTTGCTGCCCAGCTTCACCACGATCTCGACCTCGCTCTTGCCCGCGAGAGACGAGACCGGCACCACGTTGCCCTGCACCGACTTGCCGTCGACGGTCATCGCCGCCGCCTCGCCCCGCTCCACGCGGATCTTGCAGGCGACCCCACGGAACACGCGGGTAGCGGTGTAGCCCGGCCAGCTCGACGGGATCGACGGATCAATCATCAAGCCGTTCAGCGTCGGACGAATGCCGAGGATGCTCTTGGTGGTGGCCTGGTTCACCCAGGACACGGTTCCGGAAAGCCACGGGTTTCGGGCCAGGCCGAACTGCGGGTGCTCGTCGCTGGCCATGTTCTGCACGAACACATCGGGCTGGCACTCGTAGGTGGCCGTGTCCTTGGTCAGCGGATTGATCCGATCGATGATCTCCACCGCGCGATCGCCGTGGCCGAGCATGGTCTCGGCGATGGCGGCCCAAGGGTTCGGGTGAAGGAAGATGCCGGCGTTCTCTTTCAGGCCCGGCGTGTAGGTCGAGGCGCTGATGCCCGCCTGGGTCTGCTTGTACGCCGGGGTCATGATCTTGATGCCGTGCTTGGTGTCGAGCTTCTCTTGCACGGACTTCATGGCCCGGGCGGCGCGCTCGGGCGAGGCGAAGCCCGACATCACGGCCCACGCCTGGGTGTAGAGGTAGATCTGGCCCTCGGTGTTCTGCTTCGAGCCGACGGGCTGGCCGTCCTTGTCGATGTAGCTCACGAACCACTCGCCGTCCCAGGCGTGCTTGTTCACGTTGGTCCGGATGCGGTCGTAGTCTTCGGCGTAGCCCTGGGCGCTCTTCACGTCGCCCGTCAGGTCCATCAGGTCCTGCATCTCGAGCAGACCCTTGCCGTAAAGGCACGCGCTGAACACAGACTCGGCGCCCTCCATGTTGAAGGCGTCGTTCCAGTCGGCCCAACCGAGCTTGGGCAGACCGTGCCGCCCCAAGGTGCCGGCGGTGAAGGCCAACGCGCGATGCAGGTGCTCGAGCACGGTGCCGGACTTCTGCTCGCCCATGCCGTCGTCGTAGTAGCCGATGACCTTGTCCAGGAGCGCGACGTCGCCGGTCTCTTTCACGTACTCGACCACGGCGAGCACGTTCCACAGGTGATCGTCACTGTAGAAGTCCTGCTCGCTGCCGGCGTGGCCCTCGCCGATGGACGCCTTCATGGTGAGTGGGTTGAACTGGTGCATGGACGAGCCGTCGAAGCGCTGCACGGAGAGCAGCTTCTCGATCATCTCGCGCGCCTTCTCGGGCATGTAGGGCAGGACGCCCATCAGGTCCTGGTTGGTATCGCGCACGCCGATGCCGCGGTCACCGCCGTAGCCCAGCTGGTTCAGCGACAGGTAGCGCGACCAGAAGAAGGTCGCGTGGTTCTGCCTGGGCCCCAGCGTGTTGATGACCCGGTCGAGCTCCGCATCGGGCGTCTTCACGTCGCGCAGGTGATCGAGGTACGCCTTCCACGCATCGGCCAGCGCTTTGAAGGCCGCGTCCACGTTCTTCTCGTCCTGGAAGTGGGCGATCGAGTCCGCCGCCGCGGCCACGCTTTGCGCCTGGCCGAGCTGGATGACGAGTCGGGCCTCCTTGCCCTTCGCGATGGCGCCCAGGCGATAGAGGATGGCCGCGATGCTGTTGCCGTTGTCGGCGCGCAAGGCCTCGTAGTTGTCGAGGTGCTCGGCCATGAGCGCGCCGGGCGCCGCGTACGTGCCGTAACCGTGCTCGCCGAGGAAGCGGTTCTTGTCCGTGGTGAACGAATCCATCGCGCGGTTCGCGGTCAGGTAGTTCGCGCGCCGCCCTTCGGCCATGTGCGGATATTGGGTGATGACGTTCCCGACGGCCTTGCCCTTCATCGTCTGGGGAACCCAGTCGGCGTTGGTCAGGTTCTTGAGCGCGTCGGGGTGCGAGAACTCCACCACCGGAATCAGCTCCACCTGCACACCGTCGGCGGCCGAAACGTTCTTCACTTTGACGTCGGTCAGCACCTGGGACGCGCCCGCCGGGATGAACATCTTGATCTCGAGCTCGAGACCGTTCATGCGGACGACCCACTTGTTGTACCCGAGGCCCATGCGACACTCGAACTCGCCCCAGGCGGTCAGGGTCGGCGTGAAGAACGGCGAGAACACCTCATAGCGGCCGTCGGCGTTCTTGATCCGACAGTACAGGGTGTTGCCCCGCATGGCGTTCGGGGGCGTGTCGATCTTGTAGCCCGTGATGCGGTTGTTGGCCGGGTCCTTCTTGCAGATGTTGAGCCCGCCCGTCTGGTCGACGAAGCCTCCAAAATCCAGCGTCCCGAGGTAGTTCACCCACTTGGTGGGTGTACGGGGATCGGTGACGACATACTCGCGGGCCGAGTCGTCGTAGTGGCCTCGGTTGGACACAGCTTCGCCGGGGATCTTGGTGCTCATGGGTGCGTGCGTTTTTAACACGGCCGAACGTCATTCGCGGCGTTTTCACGCCAGATCGGCGCGCTGCGGAAGCAGCGGATGGCGCCACCGCACAAAGCGACCCGCGGCTGGCTCGGAATCCACACGTGTCTCGAGCCAATGCGAGCTCGACCGTGCGAACGCGATGCCCGCCTATGGCTTCCGGGCGGAGCCCGAATCGCCAGGAAGCTCGATCCCAACCATGCGCATCAGATCGAGCGCGTTTCGGCGGGTCACCACGCCGGGCCGGATCTTGTAGTCGAAGATCAGGCGATCCCCTTCGAGCGTGTCCTGGAAGTGAATGTTCGCGCCCCGGAGGTCGGCGCTGTCGACCAAGACCGACAGGGCCAGATCGTGCGTGGTCAGAAGCCCGATGGCGCCCCGCTCGAGCAGCTTGCGAACCACGGCGTCCGCGCCCTCGCGACGATCGTGCGAGTTGGTTCCGTTCAGGATCTCGTCGAGCAGGAACAGCACGGGCGGGTTGCCCTTGGCCATGGCCAGGATGGCCTGCAGGCGCTTGATCTCCGCGAAGAAGCGAGACACGCCCTGCTCCAGCGAGTCCTGCGCGCGCAGCGACGCCCCGATCTGAAGCGGGGTCAGCGTCATCTGCGTCGCGCACACGGGGGCGCCGGCCTGGGCCAACGCCACGTTGACGCCGACCGACCGAAGCAAGGTGCTCTTGCCCGACATGTTCGATCCAGTGACCACGAGGATGCGGCAATTCGCGTCCAGGCCAAGGTCGTTGGTCACGCGGACCTTGGCCGGAATCAGCGGATGCCCGAGCCCCGACGCCACGAGCGAAGGCGCGTCGGCGGCAGGCAAGAGCTTCGGAAACGGGTACTCGGGATGCTCGAAGGCGAACGTGGCCAGCGACGCCAGCGCCTCCATCTCGCCGATCGCCGCGAGCCAGCGCACGGCCAGACTGCCGTAGCGCGCGCGCCACGCCTCGATGGCGAAGGCGAGCTGCTCGGGCAGGAGCAACGCCCACGCGATGATGGCGAACAGTTGATTGTGTCGGGACTCGAACCAATCCACCAGACGCACCAGGCGCAGCACGTGCTGGCTTGCGGGCTTGCCGTCTCGAGCGACGCTCGCCACCAAGGCCGAGAGGCGCGGGCTCGCGAAGCCCTGGCGCTCCAAGAGCCCCGCCACCCGCGCGATCACCCGCAGCTCCCAGGCCCGTTGGAAAACGTTGGCCTCCACGGACTTGACCAAGGTCCGGTGGCGAGAGGCGAACGCCCGTTGCAGCAGCAGGATGATCGCCGCCACGCCGAGGAAACGAGGCTCGACGAACGCATACAGAATAAAGAGGCCGAACAGCCCCACCACGCCGGTCAGCCATCGCTGCGCGCGAGAGACGACGGTGGTCGGCGCCGACAGCCACGCTTCCAGGGCCTGCTCGCGGACCTGCTTGTCGACCACCCCGCCGGCGAGCCACAGATCGCGGCGCAGGTCCAGCATCCTGGCCAGCTCGGCCACGGCCGCCTGCCGCTCCTCGACCTCCGCCACGGGCGCCGGGTGCGAAAGCCAGCCCGCGAGCGTGGTCTGGCCCGCACCGGTGCGTGCGGCACACAGCACGGAGAAGAGCGAAGCGGGGCCAAACACGTCGAGATCCAGCGCGTACGGGTGCGCGGGATCGGCGAACCGCGCTCCCTCGGGCGCCCCCTCGGTCTTCCGCCCCTCCAGGCGTCCGAGCCCGGCCTGGTAGTAGCCGACCTCCGATTCGTGGCGCCGGGTCCGCCGCTCCACGAGCGCGATCAGCACCGAGAGGGCAACGAAGACAGAGGCCACCGCGATCGGGATGCCCCACCCTTGCTCGCGGTGCGAGCAGGTCTGCGAGGCGAGCACGATGAAGAGCACCTGGCTCGCGATGCGCAGCCACACGACGGTCCTCAGCCATCGGCGCAGCGACGCCAGGCGGGCATTCGCCGCGGCGAGAGCGTTCGTGTAACTCGCTTGGGGATCGGGTGCGGTCGACATCGGGGCCGCAGCATACGTCATGTCAGCCGCGCGTTCGTCGCGACCGTACTTCACCGGACACGCCAAACCACCCGATGGGCCACGCCGCCATGCTTGCCCTCGAACGCTTCGCGACCGAGGGAGAAGGTGAGGTCGGAGGCATCGTCCACGAACGAGCGCGCCAGCTCGCTGTCGTCCGCGGTGTAGCCGAGCTTGGCGAACAGGCGCAGCGAGGCCACGTTCTGCGGGATGATCGACACGAACACCCTTTCGAGGGCGAAGGCCTGGAACGCCAGCGCGTGTAGCAGGATCCCGAAGCCGAGGCCGAGACCCATGCCTTGCAGCGAACGCTCGCCCACGAGGATCGCGAATTCGGCGGTGGTCACCGAGATGTGACGAAAGTCCGCGTCGCCCACGGTCTTGCCATCGACGGCGAGCAGGAAGGGCCGCCCGCCGGATTGCCCGAGCGAGCCGAAATGAAGGACCACGTCGTCGGCGGTCATCGCGACCGTGTTGGCCATCATCGCGCGGTTGTGGGGATCATTGTAAAACCCCGCCAAAAGCGGCGAGGCGTGCCCGATCTCATGGGCTGTCGGCTCGAAGGCGGCGAGCTCCAGATCCGCCGTTCGCAACGAAGCGAAAAGGCGGGGTCCTTGCGGCGGGCTCATGCGCGGAGCCTACTCCGCGCCGCCGGTCCGAAGTACCAACATTCGTTCGTCTCCGTGGGCGGGCCTGGCGCTGCTGGGTATACTCGTCCATTCGTCATGAGCTCCAGCTGCGCGAAGATCCGTCGTGACTGTCTTCCGTGGGGAATCGTCCTCGCTGCATGCCTTGCCCTCGCGGGGTGGCCTTCGCCGGCCCGAGCGGCGCTAGGGGACGATGCCAGCGCGATCGCCGTTGACCAGGCGCGCTTGCAGGCGAGCCTCCGCGTCACCGCGATGAAGGGATACGCGATCCACGAGCTGAGCTCTCCCACGGGTGCGACGGTGCGCGAGTACGTCGGCAGCACGGGCAAGGTCTTCGGGGTGTCGTGGTCCGGTGGCTTTCGGCCGAACCTGCGCGACATCATGGGCAGCCGCTACGACCAGTTCATCGCCAGTACCCGCGGCCAGCGACGGTCGCGGGGACCGCTGCGCGTCGAGCTGCCCGGCATGGTGGTCACCATGGGCGGCTACCTGCGCACGTTCTGGGGGCACGTCTATCTGACGGATCTGGCGCCTGTCGGGTGGGCTCCGAGCATGCCAGGAGACACGCCATGATGAAGTGGACGCCGCTGGCGCTGCTCTTGCTCGCAGGCTGCGGAAAGAACGACGGCCTCGATACCGGTGGGAGCTATCCGGGGTGCGTGTCGCCCATCACCGCCTCGCTCGACGAGCCGAACACCGTGGCGCTGACGGTCGACCCGGGGCCTCCGGGTGCCCCGAGATACACCAACGGCGTGTTCGCCTCGGTGACCCTGTGCGTGCCTGGGACCACGACCTGCCAGACCATCGACCACCTCCTCGTGGATACGGGATCGATGGGCGTGCGCGTGCTGGAGTCCGCCTTGACCATCCCCCTGCCGGCCGAGACCACGGGGGCGGGTGTGCCGCTCGCCGAGTGCACGCCTTTCGTCGACGGCACGGCTTGGGGCCCAGTGATGCGGGCGGATGTCTACATCGGCGGGGAAGCCGCGGCCAACATCCCCATTCAAGCGGTGGGTGACGAGCTGACCTTCACCACGGTGCCGTCCAGTTGCACCGGAACGCCCATCAACAATCTGAACGATCTCGGCTCGAATGGAATCCTCGGTGTTGGGATCTACAGGCAGGACTGCGGCTCGGCCTGCACACGCGTTGGCCAAAAAGAGGGCATGTACTACGCCTGCGGCAGCCCAACGACTTGCGCCACCACCGCGGTGCCGCTCGACAGGCAGGTACAAAACCCAGTGGCGATGTTCCCCGTGAACAACAACGGCGTCATCCTCCAGCTGCCTTGCCTGCCGCCGGGCGGGGTACCGTCGACGGATGGGGTCATGGTGTTCGGCATCGGCACGCAAGCGAACAACGGCCTCGGCGCGGCCACGGTGCTCCCGCTCGACGACCATGGCTTCGTCACGACGGCATTTCCCGCGGACGGAACGGGCTACACGAGCTTCCTCGACAGCGGGTCGAACGCGCTCTTCTTCCTCGATTCACCCACCTCGGGCATCAGTCAGTGCACGAGCCGAACGCTGAGCGATTTCTACTGTCCGCCGTCGACGCTCAGCCTGACGGCCACGATCTCCAGCGGCCCCGAGAGCGTCCCCGTCCTCTTCAACGTCTCGAACACGCAGGTGTTGGCCAAGACCCCCAACTACGGCTTTGCCGATATCGCGGGGCCCATGCCCGGTTTCCCGATGGACATGAGGGTCCCGGCATTCGACTGGGGCTTGCCGTTCTACTTCGGCCGTAGCGTCTACACGGCCATCCAGGGCGCGGCGACGCCCGCCGGGGTGGGGCCGTACTTCGCGTTCTAGACTGTCCTGCCCCAAGCCGCCTAAGCTGGCGGAGGCGGTGGTGGCGGGGGCGGCGGTGGTGGAGGAGGCGGCGGGGGTGGAGGTGGTGGCGGAGGAGGCGGCGGGGGTGGGGGCGGCGGCAGACGGGGCGGTGGAACGAGGCCGGCGGGTTTCCCGGCAGGCGGTTGTCCGAGGCCCGGGCCTTCGGGGGTACCGTTGCCGGCGCCGTCACCATTCCGTCCAGCGGGCGAAGCCGCCCACAGGATGAATCCGATGATGACGAGCCCCAGCGACAGGCCACCGACCTTCCCGGCCGCGGGCCACTTCATCAACCCGCGGGCGATGGCAGCAATGAGCACCCCCACTGCACCGGTCGCGGTAATCAGGATCGCTAGCGTCTGCATCTGACCTCCTGCCGATAGTAGCGCATAAGCCGCAGGTGCGCAGGCGCATGCAAATCCGTCGTTGGCCGAAGGTATCGGCTTGGTATCCGCCGGAAGGCCCAGACGCAAATTCGCATGCCCAAACCCACTGGCCGCCGCGCGACCATTGCCAGCCTGGAACGTGGTTGCCAAGATCGCCTGGCAGCCGATGACCATGCTCGAACCCGAACCGTACGAAGTCGATGTCGCCGTCATCAGCGACACGGGGAGCGAGCGCCCGCACAACGAAGACCATTGTGGCAAGTGGCGCAAGAGCAAGACCGCGGCGCTGGTGGCGGTCGCCGACGGCATGGCCACGAGCGAGGGCGGCGAGCTGGCGAGCCAGCGCGCCATCGTCGCGCTCCTGCGCTCGTTCCGTGAGCAGGCGGCGGGGATGACCCAGACCCAACGCGTCCTGCGCGCAGCTCGCCAAGCGAGCTTCGAGGTCTACGACATGGCCGTGGTCGTGCCGCAGCTGCGGGGCATGAGCACGACGCTGACGGCGGTGGCGGTGAGCAACGCCGAGCTCACCGCGGCCCACGTGGGCAACGGCCGCGTGTACCTGGTTCGCGACGGCTACATCAATCAGCTGAGCAAGGATCACACCATCGGCGCCGAGGCGGAGGCGGCCACGGGGCCATACCTCGGCAAGGACCGTGACGTGCTCACCCGAAGCCTCGGCCGCGAGCTTCTGGTCCCCATCGACGTGTTCGAGATCGACCTCGTCCAGCACGACGTGGTCGTCGTGTGCACCGACGGGCTTTGCCGGGTCTTCGAGGATCCCGCGATCTCCGCCATGGTCGCCGGGCTCGATGCGGCGACCGCGTGCCGAAAGCTGGTCGACGAGGCCAACGCCGTCGGCACGCCCGACAACGTGAGCGTCGGAGTGGTCCGCGTGGTGGGCGAGACGCCGCGTGGACGCCGCTGACCGCTACCTCGTGATCGCGGCCTTGACCCGTGCGAAGTCGTTTGCGGCCTGGGGAACCGCGGCGGCACCCCGATCGAGCCATGTGCAGGCCTCGTCCCGCAGTCCCGCCTCCGCCAGCACCACGGCCATGTCGTGGTAGGGCTCGTACCAGGCGGGCGCCAACTCGACCGCACGTTCGATGGCAGCCCTGCCCTCGGCCAGCTTGCCTTGCTTCGCGAGCGATAGCCCCAAGCCGTTGTGGGCGAACGCGTGATCGGGCTTGCAGGCCAGCGCCACGCGGTTGTGCCTCTCGGCTGCTTCGTAGTCGCGCAGCGAGAAGCACACGAACCCCATCAGGTCGAGCGCGGCCATGTCGCCCGGGGAGCGCTGCAGTGCCTTGCTGAGCAGCCGATGCGCCTCTTCGAAGCGGCACGCGGTGGTCGCTCTGTGCGCGAGCGCGACCAAGCTCGGGGTATCGTCCGGGTCGGAGGCGGCCACGGCTTGCGCCTGCGCGCCCCCGAAGAAGTCCAGCTCGGGCTTGGTCGGCGCTTCGTTGAGCAGCTCGAAGCGTCGGTGCTTCACCGCTTGGAAGTAGAAGCAGAAGGGATTGCCCTCGCCGCCTTGCTGGGCGTGACAGTACACGGTCCAGGTGCAGCCCCCGCGGCAGAAGTCGCGGTAGCGGCACACCCGACAGAACCCGGTCAGGCTGTCCTCGCTGTGCTTGCGGTTGTACGCGAACGCATCGTCCGCCTTCCAGAGCTCGGCCAGCGGCTTGTCGCGCAGGTTGCCCTCGACGAAGCGATTCTCGCCGTGCATCGACGAGGGCAACGAAAGGCAGCCCTTCACGTTGCCGCCGCTCTCGATGCCGATGACCTGGCAGCCGGCGCGGCATCCGATCCAGAACGGAAGCTCGCCGCCGTCGTCGCGCAAGCCCTGCTCGGGCATGCCGTAGTAGCCGATGTCGTCGGCGCCGATGGCGAAGAACTTGCGCGTGTTCTGGCGGCACAGCGCCGCGATCTCGGGGACCAGCCACAGCAGATCGACAGGATCGATGACCAGATCGCGGTGGCTGCCCATGTTCCCGGACGGCGTCGCCAGCTGGATCTGCATCGAGAACGCGCCCTTGTCGCGAACGAAGTCGCGCAGCTCGCGCAGCGATTGCTGGTTCAGGCGGTTGACCGTGGTGTTCACCGCGACCGGCAGGCCGCCGGCGACGCACGCTTCGATGGCGGATACCACGCGTGCGAACGACCCTGGTTGGCGGAACTCGTCGTGCTCGCGCTCGAAGCCGTCGAGGCTGAAGGCGGCGCCACAGAACCCGGCGGCCTTGGCCCGCGCCACGTGGCTCTCGTTCCAGTGCCAGCCATTCGAGATCAGGTTCACCTTGATGCAATGGTCGGCCAAGCGCTTGCCGATGCGGTCCCAGTCGGGGTTGAGCGTGGGCTCGCCGCCGCTCAGGGTCACCCGCCTGCATCCGAGCTCGGCCAGCTGATCGGCCACGCGCAGGCTTTCTTCGAGATCCATCTCGCGCTCGCGACGGCTGCCCGCGAACGAGCCGCAGTGCTTGCAGCGAAGGTTGCACGCCAAGGTCAGCTCCCAAACGCAGGCGCGAGGGTGGAAGCCGACCTGCTTCAGTATGTCGAGCATCGCGACAGTCTAGCGTCTACGAGTTGCCGAAGGGAAGTTGGGCCATGTACAGCGCGACGGGTCCTTTGGCCTCGCTGCCGCTGTCGGGCATCTGCGCCATGTAGCGCATGACCGGGCCAGCGTCGGGCTCCGGCGCCGAGTAGACCGGCGTGCCGAGCACGTCCAGCTTCATGCCCCCATCGGCCGGAATCGGCGCAATGTATTCAGGGTGGGGCAAAGCGGCCTCGACACCAGCGTCCGGCATCGGCGCCATGTACTTGAGCGCCGCGCCCTGGTCTGGCCCCGCGTCGTTCACCACTGCGCCGCCGTCATCGTTGGCTTCGAGCCCGCTGCTCGGGCAGCCGGTGGTCGTCAGTCCCAGGCCGGCCAGACCCAACCCCAAGGTGGCCGGCGCGATCATCCTGCGCAGGCGGGTCTGAATGAATTGCTCGACGCGCGCGCGCATGTCTCGTTCTCGCATGATGACTCCTTGTTGGTGGCTGCTACGGCCCGCCCAGACGCGCTCTATCAGCAAGCGGCATGCCGGCCCGTTCGTCGTCGCTAGACACCCGCTGATTCAAGCATTTCAACGACTTGAGGGTGCGCTGCCCGCGCAGGACCTCAGATTCCCGAGCCGCCCCGTCGGGCCATGTCGCCAGCATTCCGCATCCGCTTGTCCAGATAGCATCAGGGCGCCCGGTCACCTTTGCGGTCGCGCAGGCAGGCCATCATGGCGTCGAGCAGACTTCTGCGGTGTCGGCTCTTGGGCAAAAATATGTCGGCGCCGGCGGCAAGGGCGCGATCCCGCGCTGCCTGCGAAGTGCGGGACGAGAGCACGATGATGGGCAGTCCACGCAACGTCGCTTCGCGCCGGATGCGGGAGATCAACTGGAAGCCGTCGAGCCGCGGCATCTCCAGCGCCGTGACCACCACGTCGAAGCGCCGCTCGCTGAGCATCTCCCACGCGTCCCACCCGTCTTCGGCGCTGACCGCCTGATAGCCCGCGCGTGCCAGCATGCGAACCGTCGCTTCGCGGGCCAGTCGCGAGTCGTCGGCCACCAGTACGCGGGGCTGGCCGCGCCGCGGCCCCTGCGGGGACAAGACGGGACCGGCGTAGGCCAGGTCGGACAGCGCGCCCAGGTCGAGCACCAGTTGCGCCTTTCCCGCACCCGAGGCGGTCACGCCCGCGTAGATGGGGATGAGCCCCAGCAGTGCGCCCGGAGGACGCACGACGACGGTGCGAGGTCCGATCACCTTGTCGCACGTGATGAGAAAGTTGCGCCCGGCGTAGCGCACGTGCAGCGCCGCGGCCCGACGCCCAGGAGGAAGCTCGATCCCCAGCAGGGCGTGCAGCCTGAGGATGGGAATGTTGACCCCGCCCAGGACGGGCAGCTCGCCGCTCTCGGACGGCATGGTCGCAACCCCGGTCAGCACGTTGTGCCCGATGGGCAACACCTCGATCACGTGCGCCGCGGGCACGGCGTAGACCTGGCCGCCGATCTTGAACAGCAACCCCTGCATGATGGCGCCCGCGAGTGGCAAGGAGAGCCGGAAGCGCGTGAAGGCACCGGGCTGGGACTCGACCTTGATCTCCCCGCCCATGCGCACCACCGCGCGCTTCACGATGTTCATCCCGAGGCCGCGGCCCGCCAGCGCGTCGGACTGCGACCGGGTGGAGAAGCCCGCTTCGAAGATCGCGTTCACCAGCGTCTCGTCGTTCGCGTTGGCGTCGAGCTGTCCCGAGGCCTGCAAGATCTTTCGGATGGCGTCGCGGTCGATGCCGCCGCCGTCGTCCTCGAACGAGAGAAACACGAAGTCCGACTCGAGCGACGCACGGATGCTGATGCGACCCCGCGCGGGCTTACCGCGCTGGGCACGGACCTGTGGCGTTTCGATCCCGTGCGCCATGGCATTGCGAAGCAGGTGCAGCAGCGGATCCACCAGTTGGTCGACGATGGCCTTGTCGAGCTCCACCTCGCCGCCTTGCACGCTGAGATCCGCCTGTCGGTGGCAGGTGCGCTCGAGCTCGTGCAGGGCCGAGCCCAAGCGGGAGAACGCCCACTCGAGAGGTACCAGGCGCGCACGGCGGATCTGCTCCTCGATGTACTCCGAGGTCCCGCGCATGGACGTCGCGTCCTCGGCCAAGCGCCGCGCGGTGCGGTCCAAGTACGACAGCGTGTCGGCGAACTCCACGTCGACCTCGCCCAGCCGGTCGAGCAGGCGCCCCACCTCCTCCATGCTGGCCGGCGCGGGCAGCTCGGCGGCGAGCGCGCCCTGAACCGCGCGCATGCTGTTCTTGGTGGCTCGCAGGTCGCGCAGCACGCTCTGCAGCTCGTGCACGCGTCGGTCGAGACGCGTGCGCAGGATGACCAAGTCGCCGGCGCTCTCGAACAACGCATCGAGGCGCTCGACGTCGACCCGAAGCACCCCTTCGCTGCCCCCGCGACGTTCGACGACCGCACGCCGATCCAGGTTGCGCCGGCGCTCGGATGGCTCGCGCGGAGGGGTGACCACGTCGGGCGGCTCGGCCATGCGCGGCGGGGGAACGCTCAGGCGGGCGCTGCTCAGCAAGGCCCGGATCTCCGCCACGCCCTCGTCGATGCGTTCGAGGATTCCGAAGGTGGGCGCCAGTTGGCCGCGCCGGATCTCCGAGCAGAGCTCTTCGAGGTCATGGGCTGCGCGCGCCACCGCGTCGAAGCCCACCGAGCCCGCCGACCCCTTGAGCGTGTGCAGGTGGCGGAACAGCACGTCGACCACCTCGGGCGAGACCTCGAGCGAATTCTCCGAAGCGCGCGAGAGCAACCGCTGAGCGTCGGTGATGCGCCCCAGGTGCTTGTCCGCCTCCTCCAGGAAGAGGTTGCGAAGCATGTCGCTCTCGCCCGACGTGGCGAGCGATGGATGCTCTCCGCTGCGGTCGCTGCTGTCCGATTTGCCCGCCATGACCCTCGGGCTAGACGTTCGTGTCCTTCGGGTCTTCACCCAAAGCGGCGAGCAGGTTGCGCAGCGCCTCGCCGAGCGGCGTGTGCGACGCACCGACCATGGGTGCGAGCGGCGTGAGCAGTCGCGACAGATCCTTGCGGCGATTGTGCAGAACGCGCGTAATCTCGGCTTCGCCTTGCCCGGTGAACTGCAGCTCGCCGATGGCCGAGGTCAAGTTGTCGCGCAACTCGGACAGGATCTTCGCCTCGCCGCTTGCGCGGCCGGTGAGCCCCGCCAGCTGGTCGGCGATGGCGCGCACCGTCTCGATGGCGCCCGTCGCTTCTCCTGTGGCATTGGCGATGGTCTCGATGTACGCGCCGATGTCCTTGGTGGCCGACGCGGCTCGCTCGGCCATCTTGCGGACCTCCTCCGCCACGAGGCCGAAGCCCTTGCCCTGCGCCCCGGCCCGCGACGCCTCGATGGCCGCGTTGAGCGACAGGATGTTGGTCTCCGAGGTGACGTCGTCGAGCATCTCGACGATCTGCCCGATCTCCTCCGAGCGCGCCTCCAGGGCCTTGAGCTTGCGGGCGATCTCCGCCACCGCGGCTTGTTGCTTCACCATTCCTTCCGCGATGCCGGGCAAGGCACCGCTGGCGGCCTCGGCTGCCACGATGACCGCGGTCGCCGCGTACGAGATTCGCGCCGAGCGGGACTCCAGGGAGCCAAGCAGCGAACCCAGCGCCTGGGCAACCTCGTCGAGCGGACCTTCGCAAGCGGGTGGACGGACGCGCAGGTCACCCTTCTCGGCGGCGCGCAGGGTGGCAACCAGATCCTTGATGATGTCTTTTTCGTTCATGATTCGATGACCGAGCTGATGGCATCCCGCACGTAGTCGAGGGTGCGTTCCAGGTCGAGGAGCAACGCGGGACCTCCCGCATCGACCACAGTAGCGGAAAGGAAGGACGGGCGCGCGGGCGGCGGACGGCTGTATTGCTCGTCCACGGTTCCAAGGCAAAGCCCCCGCTCGACGGCGATGGCCGCGCGCACGGTCTCGCGGCCGGCGTCGGGTGCGGTCTCGACCAGGAGCAGCTTGTCCTTGCCGGTGCGGTAGCCGGCGGCTTCTCCGGGCTCTTCGCCGGCGGGCTGAAAGCACACCGACAGATCGAGCACCGGCAAGATGAACCCCTGCATGGGCGCGATTCCGCGCACGACCGGCGGGGCGAGGGGCACGGGGGTGATCCCACGCATGGGCAGCACCTTGCGCACGACCGCGAGTGGAAGCGCGCAACGCAAGCCGCGCAGCTCGAAGAAGACGACGTCGAGTGGTGCTGCGGCCGGCACGCCTACACGACCACCGGCGCGACCCGGCGCCGAATCAGTTTACTGCGCAGGAGGCGAAAGAGAATCTGAGTCACGTCGTACGATCCCATCTTGGAGATCTGGATCAGGTCCCGCACCGTGTTTCGCCCGTTCACCAGGTCGGCGATGACGGACTCTTCACGAAGCAGCTGGCCGCGACCAAAGCTCGCCAGCTTGTCCTCGTTGCGGACGAAGGTCATGTCGAAGTCACCGATCTCCTGCTCGATGACCCGCCACTCTTCCACACGCCGCAACCCTTCGAGGATGAGGCCGTCGACCGCCAGCCCGAGACCGGCCTCGCGCGCCATGGCCGGAAGCTCGGCCTCGACCCGAAACGCGAAGTGCCCGCTCGACCAGCGCAGGCTTTCGAAGAGCAAGGCCGCCGTCTGCTTCGCCATCGCCTTGCGGAGCCCCATGGGCGACAGCAAGCCGCGGGCGGACAGGTAGGCCCCGAGCAGCTCCTTGCTGCCTTCGGCCTTGCGGTCCTCGATGACCTTGCCGAGCGTCTCCTCCGTCACGTGACCGCCCCTGACCAGGAATCGCCCGAGCAGGAACTCCTCGGCGACGCCGTGGGCGCTGGCGAAGTCGATGCGTCCCCCGGCGAGGTAGATGTCGAGGCGAGCGCGCCCGTGCGACAAGACCACCGTGCCGGTGTACGCGCGGTCCTGCAGGAGCAGCAACACGTCGGCGATGGAGATGACCGCTAGATCGCCGGCCAAGGCGGCATCGAAGTCGAGCTTCGTGGTGCCCTCCTCGTCGTCCTTGCCCTCGCCCCTTATCAGCGATGCGATGTCGATGCGGCTGTCCGAGAACGGCTGGGCCTTCGCGGGCTCGCTCTTCTTGCCGACCTTCTCGAAGGTGTGGGTGACCACCGCCAAGAGCGCCTCGGGCGAGAACGGCTTCGAGATGATGTTCATCACGTTGGGCATCACCGCGAAGCACTCGCCGATCTCCTCGCCCTTCGCGCTCATCACGATCACCGGGACCTGGGCCAGCTTGACTTGCGCCGAGATGGCCCGACAGACGTCGTCGCCCTTGATGTCGGGCAAGAGGAAGTCGAGCAGGATCAGATCTGGCGCGTTCGCTTGTGCGGCCTCGATGCCACCTTCACCGGTCTTCGCGGTCTCCACGCGATAGCCGGCCTTGGTCAGCGTCAGCTCGACCAACTTGCAAATGGTCGGGCTGTCATCGACGACGAGTATGGTCTCTCCTGACATCGGCCGTGGTCCTTTCGCCCGGAGTGGCGCGGCATTTTACATCGAGCATCGTCACCTCACAATGCGCACGATGCCTCGTCTCGCATGCTTGGCGTGGTGTAACGCGCGTCGGAGCACCGGCGCGGCGCGGCCGAGGCTCTTCATTTTCGCGCGCGGACTTCCGATTGGGTAGGGCGACGGAATCGAAGCATGGATGCAGCGACGTGGCTCAAGCAAATGGGGAGCGATCCGGCGCAAGCGGAGAAGCGCGCTCGACTGGGCGAGCTGTGCGCCTACCTGGGCGGCCTGAACAGCCTCGACGATCTGCCCTTCGAAGCCATGGAGAAGGTGGCCGGCTTCTTCGCTGCCCAGCGCGCGGCCATCTTCATCGCGGACGTGGAGAATCAACTGCGGGCGCTGGCCTGGATCGCCGACGCGGTCCGCGAGCTGCGTCTACCGCGAGATCCGGCCAACCTCATCGGCTGGGCGGCGACCGCGCAGGCACCATCGAGCGTGCGCAACGTCTGGGACTTGGCCGAGCTCGTGCGTCTCAACCCCCGCCTGCGGCCCGACGATCGCCTGGACCAGTGGCTGGGTTTGCGACTCAAGGCCATGCTGCTGGCGCCGCTTTGCGACGCGGACCGCGTGGTCGGCGTGCTCATCGTGGCGAACGGCGCCGACAAGGGCGTGTTCGCGTCGAGAGATGTCGCGCACTTGGGCGAGATCGCGAAGGTGGTGGCAGGCAAGGTCGTGGCCTTGCTGGGGTTGCCGTCCTCGGCGCCGGTGACCGCCCAGGCGAGTCCATCCCCGGCGACGGCGGGAATCCTTCCGCCGCCCCCCGCCCCGACCCTGACGACCCTGAGGAAGGGATCGCTTCAGCAGGAGGGCTCGGGCACGCCGTCCGCGCCTGCGGGCGCCCGTTCGCCGGCGCCCGCGACAAGTGGCAAGCCCGCCAAGGAGAGCGCGAACGTCGCGAAGTGGGACTATCTCGTCGATTCGGGCGCCATCCAACCCGAGGTGCTGGCCAAGGTGCTCAGCCAAGCCGAGGCGTCATCCACCGACCCAGGTCGCTATCTCATCGAGAAGACAGGCATCGCACGGTCCGAGGTGGAGAAGGCCATCTCGCTGCACTACGGCGTGCCGTTCTACAGATTCACCGGTCAGCAAGACATCCCCGAGGATCTCCGCCAGCGCCTCCGCGTGGAGTTCCTGCGCCGGATCTGCGCGGTGCCCATCGAACGCAGGGGCCCGCGCCTCATCGTGGTGATCGACGATCCGCACGACATCCAGCGCGCCGATGCCCTGCGCTCCGTGGAAACCGATCGCGAGCTCGCCATCCACGTGGGTTTCCGCGACGAGATCCTGGCGTGCATCGAGCACTCGTACGGCTTGCGCCCGGACGTGAATCTGCTGCTCAAGGAGCTGTCCAGCGACGAAGGCACCGGCGCGGTCGAAGAGCCATCGGACGACGATCAGGCCGTCGAGAACGAGTCCGACAGCGCGATCATCAAGCTGGCCAACCAGATCATCATCGATGCCTTCCAGCGCGGCGCCTCCGATATCCACATCGAGCCGTACGGCAAGGAAGAGAACACCCGCATTCGTTTCCGCATCGACGGCGATTGCATCCCCTACCAGGACATCCCGGCCATCTTCCGCAACCCGCTGGTGGCGCGCTTCAAGATCATGGCTCGCCTCGACATCTCGGAGAAGCGCAAGCCCCAGGACGGCAAGATCAAGTTCCGCATGCGCGACCGGACCATCGAGCTGCGTGTCGCGACCCTGCCCACGGTGAACGGCAACGAGGACGTGGTCATGCGTATCTTGGCCGCGTCGAAGCCGATCCCCCTCGACGAGATGGGGATGAGCGAACGCAACCTGCGCGAGATGAAGACCATCATCGCCAAGCCGTACGGCCTGATCCTGTGCGTCGGGCCCACCGGCTCCGGTAAGACCACCACGCTGCACTCGGCGCTGGGCTCCATCAACACGTCGGACATGAAGATCTGGACCGCCGAGGATCCGGTCGAAATCACGCAACCGGGTCTGCGCCAGGTGCAGGTGCAACCCAAGATCGGCTTCGACTTCGCGGCGGCCATGCGCTCGTTCTTGCGCGCCGATCCCGACGTCATCATGGTCGGCGAAATGCGTGACAAGGAGACCGCCTCGACCGGCGTCGAGGCTTCGCTGACCGGTCACTTGGTGTTCTCGACCCTGCACACCAACAGCGCGCCCGAGACCATCACGCGCCTCGTGGACATGGGCCTCGATCCGTTCAGCTTCGCCGACGCCCTCTTGGGGGTGTTGGCCCAACGTTTGGCGCGCGGCCTTTGCAGGAAGTGCCGGGAACAGGCGCCCGCGACCAAGGACGAGATCGACGAGATCGTGCAGGCGTTCGGCGAAGAAAGCGCGCTGGCGCTCGGAGTGCGCCGCCCGGACTTCAGGCTTTGGCGGGCACCGGGCTGCGAGAATTGCGGCAAGACCGGCTACAAGGGCCGCATCGCCCTACACGAGCTGCTCGTCGCCGACGAAGACATCAAGCGCGCGGTCGCGAAGCGGGCCCCCGTCGAGGAGGTGCGCACGCTCGCCATCAAGGGCGGGATGCGGACGCTGCTCCAGGACGGCATCGAGAAGGCCATCGCCGGCAAGACGGATCTCAAGCAAGTGCTGGCGGTGTGCTTGCGCTGACCTGGCGCCCTACTGCGCGTTTCGTTGCTTGACCACCTTTTCGAGCGTTCGGATGTGGAACCTCGCCGAGCCGGCGTCGGGACCGAAGGGCAGCCCCTTCACGTAGCGCTTGTAGGTCTGCAAGGCGAGCGTGAGCCTGCCCGCGCCCCGGTAGGCCTCGGCCAAACCGAAGAGCGCCGTCCCGTTGCCGGGCTTGGCGCCCAGGGCCTGCTTGAAGAACGCAATCGCATCGAGGAATTCGTTGCGGTGGAGGGCCGCATACCCCTGGGCCGCGGCCGACTGTGGCACGGGCTCGCTAACCTCTTCCGCCGCGGCACCATCGAGGGGCTGCACCAGCGGCACGTGTCCGCGCTCGCCAGAGGCTTCGGATTGCGCTTCGTCATCGGCGGCCGGGGCCGGAGCGGGCAGCGGCGGGACCACGGTCGCGGGAACCTTGGCTTGCACCGCTTGCTCCTCCGTGCTGCCGGACGAAGCGATCACGGCTGGCCGCAGGTACTGCCTCTGCCAGGCGATACCGCCGTAACCGATGCCCCCTGCCACCACCACCATGAGCGAGACTCCGAGAAACCGCCTCGAGCGTGGCGGGCGGGACGCGAGCATCTCGGTCTCGCCCACATCGGTCGCCTGGGGCAACGCGCCCAGCGACTCGCCGGCCGAGCCGCCCAGAACGTACGGCGAAAGCAGGTGCGGCGCGGCCTGTCCGGATTTCGGGATGTCGGCGGGCGGCTCGACCTCGTGGGGGGTGAGGATGGGTGGCTGCAAAGGCGTCAGGGGTGCCGCGGGCAGGGTGTCGATGATGCGCGCGCGCTCGGCGCTGTCGACGATGTCGAAGAACGGCACCAGCTCGGCCATCGCGCCCAGGGTCTGCCACGACTGTCCATCCGGCGAGATCTTGTCGTTGCGGGTCACCCGGCGCTCGATGATCCACTTGTGAAGCTGGGTCAGGTCGCGCACGTCATGGGTCTGCCCGAAGGTGGTGACGAGCTGCCATGACGGGGCGCC
Source organism: uncultured Myxococcales bacterium (assembly GCA_964647025.1). Taxonomy (GTDB): domain Bacteria; phylum Myxococcota_A; class Polyangia; order Fen-1088; family Fen-1088; genus Fen-1118. The sequence continues at coordinate 24,120 of CAZYFU010000014.1, forward strand.
GTCGCCCTCGCTGGACACGGGCATCGTGGTGGCCGAGGGCGCCTGCCCACCCGTGCGCTTGACCGTGAACAGATGACCGCAGTCACTGCACTGCACTTCCGTGCCGAGGTCGCTTACGCTCGCGTCCTCGACCTCGTACTCGGTCTGGCAACGTTCACAGCGTACATCCATAGGTTTCGGCCTACGAACCAGTTCATAGCACTTCTGGCCGTCCTCCATGAAGAGTCAGTGGCGGCAAGAAGCTCAATTAGGCCAAATGAAGACAAATCAGGAACGTGGCGAGGCCGGCCAAGAAAAACAAGCCCGCGAACACCGCGGGCGCAGGCACCAGCGCCAGATTGCGGTCGAGCCCCTTGCGGAAGAACGCCACGGCCGAGGTGACCCAGAGAGCCAATCCCAGCAAGGCCAGCATAACCAAAGAAGTTTTGGGCCCAAGCCGCTGGACCAAGCGTTGCTCGTGCCAGCTCGCGCGCTCTTCGAAGCTGGGTCCGGCCGATTGGGCTTCGGTGGCCGCCATGAGCCTGGCCAGGCGTCGGTTGAGCTGCGGCAAGCGGTCGGCCATCGGCGTGTAGAAAGATCGTGCTCCCAAGAGCGCGGCCCGCTCGGCTTCGAACGCCGAGAGCGCCGTGGCGTAGTCGCCGCGAGTCACCGCCGCGATCCCGATGGCGTCCAAGCGGTCCAAAGCGTTGCGTACGAACGGGTTTCCGGGCAGATACGCCCGCCCGGCATCGAGATAGTGCCGAACCGCCTCGCCAAGCTCACCTCGTTCCTCGGCCGAAGCGCCCTGCCGGTACGCGGTCCTGGCCTCGAGCACGAGTCGCACGCAGACCACGCTCAAGGCCGCCACCACGCCGATCCCGACGATGAGCGCACGCTGCCGGAACCCGCGCATCACACGAAGTCTCGCTTGCGGAAGATCACCATCGCGAGAATCAGCACGACCACCGAGTACGCGACACCATAGGCGGTCGCCGTGAAGAGGTAATCCGCGCCCACGAACTGCCGGTGCACCGATACCTCCTCCGCACCCACGATGGCGCCCGACGGATAGAAGAGGTTGAGGTTGGGGACCACGTCGCAAAACAGGTTCAAGGCCGAGCGCGCGCCCGACCCCACCTTGGCGCCGAGCGCGCGGATGTCGGGTACCGAGCGCCCGACCACGAAGCAACCGATGGAGAAGAAGCCCGACAGGAAGGGACTCGAGAACGACGAGAAGAAGACGGCGATGGAGGTCACCAGCGTGACGTTGATGAAGAGCAGCCAAACCGCCTTCGCTGTGGCGACGTCCACCTTGGCGCCTTCCACGGCCAGCACGATGCCCAGCACCGCGCCCATGACGACCATCTGAACCGCCAGGGTGAGCAGGATGCCGAGCCACTTGCCGAGCACGAACTCCCAGCGCCACAGGGGCTTGGGCAAGATGGTGTACACGGTCTTGAGGTCGAGCTCTTTGTAAAGCAGGTTGACGCCGACGAAGATGGCGATGATCACGCCGAAGACGTCGATGCCGAACAGGCCGATGTCGCGAATGGTCCGCACCTCTTCGTGCAAGGTCAACGCGCCGATGGCCAACGCCGACACGATGATGAGCACGGCGAAGAACAGCAGGCTGTAGAGGATCTTGTTGCGGACGGCTTCGCGGAAGGTGTTCCAGGCGATGGCGATGATGCGGTTCATGGCGTGCCCTTCTGCGAGCCCGCCTCGCGCACGAACAGGTCTTCCAGGGATTCGCGCCTGGGCGTCACCGAGGTGACGCTGCAATTCGCGGCGAGCACGGCCCGCAAAAACGCATCCACGTCGCTGCCCTCGGGCAAATCCACCAGCAGCCCATCGGGGCTCTCGCGCAGCTTGCCCCCCTGGGGAAGCGACGGCACTTGGCCCACGCCGTGTCGCAGGCAAACCTCGGTCGAGAGCAACCGCGCGGTCAGCAGGTCCGAAAGCGGGCCGACGTTGCGAATGCGTCCGGCGAAGATCATGGCCACGCGATCGCAGGTCATCTCCACGTCGGGCAGGATGTGCGTGGAATACAGCACCGTGCGCCCCTCGCGCTTGAGCTCGAGCATGAGGTCGCGGATCTCCTTGCGGCCGATGGGGTCGAGCCCCGTCATGGGCTCGTCGAGGACCACCAGCTCGGGATCGCCCATCAGCGCCTGGGCGATGCCGATGCGCTGGAGCATACCCTTCGAGAACTTGCGCAACGGTCGGCCGCGCGCATGGTCGAGGCCGACCCGCGTGATGAGCCGGTCGGACCGCTTGCGGCGCTCGCGCCTCGGCACGTCGGACAGCGCGCCCGCCAGGTCGAGGAACTCCTCGGGCGTGAGGTACTCGTAGAAGTACGGGCTCTCCGGCAGATACCCCAAGCGCCGCTTCGCCTCGCGGTTCGGCACCGGCCGTCCCAGCACCTCGGCGCGGCCACGCGACGGAAACACCAGGCCCATCAGCATCTTCAGCGTCGTGGTCTTGCCCGATCCGTTGGGGCCGAGGTAGCCGAACACTTCGCCCCGGCGCACGTCGAACGAGGCCTCTTTCACCGCCTCGACGCGCTTGCGGAAGAAGCCCAGGTGGAACGTCTTGGCCAGCCCGTCGGCGCGCAGGACGATATCGCTCATGGCAGACATGGGACCTTATCCAAGGTGCCTGCGGTACCAGTAGATCGTCCGCAGAAGCCCCTCCTCCAGGTCGATCTTGGGCGCGAAGTGCAGGAGCTCCTTCGCCTTGTCGATGTTGGGAATGCGCAGCTCCACGTCGGCGTGGTTCCACGGCACGTGCTCGATGCGGGACGAGCTCGACGCGAGACGGACGATCTCCTTGGCCAGCGCGTGGATGGTCAGCGTCGAACGTGGGTTTCCGATGTTGAAGGAATGGCCGATGGCCTCGTCGCGGGTGAGCGCGAGCATGATGCCGTCGACGATGTCGTCCACGTAGCACCACGCCCGTATCTGCGACCCGTCGTTGTGAACGGTCACCGACTCGCCTTGCAGCGCGCGCACGATGAAATGGTGAACCGCGCCCTCGCCCACCTGGCGTGGACCGTAGATGTTGAAGGGGCGGATCGAGACCGTGGGGAGCTGGTATTGCTTCCAGTAGTTCATCGCCAGGTGCTCGGTGGCCAGCTTGGCCACCGCGTAGGTCCAGCGCGCCTCGCCCACGGCGCCCAGGGTCGTCGCGTCCCATTCGGTCACGTTGTACGCGTAACGTCCGAACACCTCGCTGGTCGAGAAGTCGATGACCCGCTTGACGTTGCCGGCGGCGAGCGCGGCCTCGAGCAGGTTCATGGTGCCGAGCAGCGAGACCCGCATGGTCAGCACGGGGTTGCCTAGCACCGTGTCCACGCCCGCGATGGACGCCAGGTGAATCGCGGCGTCGCACCCCACCATGGCGTCCTTCACCGCCGCCGCGTCAAGCACATCGGCCTTGATGATCTTCACCCGTGGGTTGGTGTCGAGCCCGGCCGGGCCCAAGGCATTGCGACGAAACGTATCCAGCACTACCAAGTCATTGTCGGGGGCCAACCGCTCGACGAGGTGCGAGCCGATGAAGCCCGCTCCGCCCGTCAAAAGGATTCGTCGTCCAGAAACCCGTGGGATCGCAAAAGATGTGTCGCTCATGGCGGAGGGGGCCGTATCATATCCCAACCTTTCGATGCCTGGTACGAACCAGCCAAGACCCGAGCGCCGGCGCGCCGGCGTTCTCATTCCACTCTTCTCCATTCGAAGCGAGTCCGGCTGGGGGTTGGGCGAGATCCCCGATCTCGTGCCGATGGCCAAGTGGGCAGGACAGGCGGGGATCCGCGTGGTGCAAATGCTGCCGGTGTGCGCGGTGGCGGGCGGCGAGACCAGCCCCTATTCGGCAAGCACGGCCTTCGCCATCGATCCCGCGTACCTCAGCCTCGACGCGTGCGAGGACTTCGTCCACATCGGTGGACGCGACGCCCTACCCGACGAAGATCGCCGCATCCTCGACGACGTGACCGCTGCTCCCACGGTGCAGTGGGACCGTGTGCGAGCCATCAAAGACCGCGCGATGCGCGCGGCCTTCGCGCACTTCCAGGCCCACGAGGGCAAACACCGCGGCAAGCGCGCCAAGGAGCTCGCCGAGTTCGAGCGCGAGAATCGCCACTGGGTCGACGACTGGGCGCTGTTTTCGGCGCTGCACCGGCACTACGGCAAGCATTGGAGAGAGTGGCCGAAGGATCTCGCGAACCGGCGTCCCGCCGCGCTGGACAAAGCGCAGAAGACGCACGCCGACGAGATGGCGTTCATGAGCTGGCAGCAGTGGCAGCTCGACCTGCAGTGGCGCAAGGCCCGGGCGGATGCGCAGCGCCTCGGCGTCGATCTGATGGGCGATTTGCCCTTCGTGGTCGCGGAAGACTCGGCGGACGTGTGGAAGCACCGCAAGCTGTTCCGTCCCGGGATGCGCGTGGGGGCGCCGCCCGATGCGTTGTGCTCCGAGGGCCAGGATTGGGGTCTGCCGCTCTTCGACTGGAGCGCCATGGAGAAGACCGGCTTCGCGTGGATGCGCGAGCGGGCCGAGCGCGCGGGACATTTGTTCGGTCTTTACCGCGTGGACCACGTGATCGGCATGTACCGCACCTACTACCGCTCGGCGGATAGGCGGAAATCGGGCTTCACTCCGTCGGACGAAGAATCGCAGATCCGGCTGGGCGAGGCCCTGCTCGCGCTGATGGACGAGTACGGCGAGGTTATCGCCGAGGATCTGGGCATGGTGCCCGAGTTCCTGCGCCCTTCGCTGGCGCGTCTGGGGATTCCGGGGTACCGCGTCCTGCGCTGGGAGAAGCAGGACCTGTGGCGGGACGGGCGCATGCAGCCGTTCTACCGGGATCCGGCGGTGTGGCCCCCCATCTCGGTGGCCACCTCGGGTACGCACGACACCAGCTCGCAGGCGGAGTGGTACGACGCACTGTCGGCCGACGACCGCCGCGCGCTCGCCCGCATACCGGGGCTCGCGGCGCTCGATCCCGACCGGAAGTTCGACGATCAGATCCGCGACGTGCTCTTGCGGGTGCTCTACCAGTCGGGCTCGAACCTGTGTCTGCTGCCGTTCCAGGATCTCCTCGGCCAGCGCGAGCAGGTCAACGTCCCGGGCAGCGTCAGCGACCGCAACTGGACCTACCGCATGCCCATGACGGTCGCTGCGCTGGCCGACGACCAGGCGACGACGGATCGGCTGCAGCGGCTGTCCGCGGAGGGTCGGCGGCTGGGCTGATTGTCCGAGCAGAGAGGCGGATCGGAAGGGGGCCGGAGCGCCGAAGCCAGCGTGGTAGGATCTCGGCGTGAATCTGGTCACCGAGCTGCATGCGGTCGAGAACGCCCTGGCGCGCGCCAAGGTTCGACACGCCCTCTGCGGCGGTGTGGCCGTGACCATCCACGGGGCGACGCGATCCACGAAGGACATCGACATCTCCTCGAACGAGCCGCCTTCGCGGGCCTTTTGGCAAGCCCGGTGGAGGTCGTCTTGCCCGAAGGTCCGCTGTGGGTGGTTCCTCGGGAGATCCTCGTGCACATGAAGCGCTTGGCGGGACGAAGCCAGGATCTCGCCGACCTCGAAAAGCTGGAGTCCGGCGATGGGTGACCAGCCCCGGCCGGGTGCCCCCCCACAGGGCGTAGCCGAGCGCCTCTCGCGACTCGGCACCCTATACGTCCCCGAGCGGGACTCCGACGCGCGCTCGCGCTTGGCCGCCGAGACGCCCACCTCGAACGCCTCCTTCGCCATCGCGGTCGCGCGCCGGCTGGCCGAGCTGCGCGCGCTGTGCGACCTCGCGAATCATCTCCGGCGGCGATGACCAGCAGCTCGGGCTTCCGCGCTCTCGCCTCGCGTCCGCGGCCCGAAAGTCGGGCTTGATCTACTTCGCCGGATCGTGGAAGTACAGGGGCCCAAGCCCAAGCAAGGAGCACCATGACCATCGCGTGTAAATTCGGGGGATCCTCCCTCGCAGACGCAGCCCAGTTCCAAAAAGTCGCCGCCATCATCAAGTCCGATCCGGACAGGCGCGCGGTCGTCGTATCAGCGCCCGGCAAGCGTCACAAGCAGGACCCGAAGGTCACCGACATCCTGCTCTCGATTCACGAGATGGTTTCGCGCGACATGGACGCCACCCCGTCGCTGGCGCTGTTGCGCAACCGTTTCCTCGAGATCGAAAGCCAGCTCGGCGTCGACGCCGGCATGGCGAAGGCGCTCGACGACTTCGAAGTCGCCGTCGAGGCGGGCGCCGACAAAGACTGGATCGCCTCCCGCGGCGAGCACTTCTCCGCGAAGATCATGGCTGCCTTCCTGGGCGGCACCTTCATCGAGGCAGAGCACGCCGTGTACCTGACCACGAATGGCCTGGTCGACGAGCGCACCTGGAAAGAGCTTCCGCCCAAGCTTCCGGCCAAGGGCTACTTCGTGTTGCCCGGCTTCTACGGCACCAGCCCCCAAGGCAAGGTGAAGACGTTCTCGCGCGGCGGCTCGGACATCTCGGGCGCCATCTTGGCGCGGGCAGCGTCGGCTGACCTCTACGAGAACTGGACCGACGTGTCCGGCCTTCTCATGACCGATCCGCGCGTGGTGCCCGACGCCGCTCCCATGGAGCGCGTGACCTACCGCGAGCTGCGCGAGCTGGCCTACTCGGGCGCGAACGTCTTCCACGAGGAAGCGATCCTGCCGTGCAAGCAGGTGGGCATGCCGATCCGCATCGCGAACACCAATGCACCGTCGGACAAGGGCACGCTCATCGTCCCCGAGAACCAGGCCGCGGATCGCCCCATCGCCGGTGTCGCCGGGCGCAACGGGTTCTGCATCCTGCAGATCGAGAAGACCCTGATGAACAAGGAGCGTGGTTTCGGCCGACGCGTCCTCGGCATTCTCGAGGGCAAGGGCATCAGCTACGAGCTGTCGCCCTCGGGCATCGATTCCATGTGCGTGGTCATCGAGCAGAAGAACTTCGAGAACGTCGAAGAGCAAGTCCTGCAAGAGATCCGCAGCACCTGCCAGCCCGACGCCATCGAGGTCGAGCGCAACCTGGCGCTCATCGCCACCGTGGGCCACGGGATGTCCCGGCGGGTGGGCGTCTCCTCGCGGCTGTTCACGGCGCTCGCGAACGCGGGGGTGAACGTGCGCATCATCGACCAAGGCGCATCGGAGATCAGCATCATCGTCGGCGTCACCGAGGCGGACTTGCCCAAGGGCTTGCGCGCCATCTACGACGCCTTCGTGCGCTCCTGACGCTCTTCGTCTGTACCCGCACGGCCGATGTGACAGTCTTTGCCCATCGGCCGGACTTTCGTGCGCCGCCGAGATTCGGAGCCCAGTGATTATGATGGGTTCCGCGGCGGCCCGCCCACGACGCACTTGGCACCGTTAGTGCAACTGGGAATTCCAGCACTGAAAATTGGGGATTCCGATGTCGCTCCGCAGAATCCGTGAAAAACGGTCCGGGTTCACGCTCGTTGAATTGATGATCGTCGTGGCGATCATTGGCATTTTGGCTGCGGTGGCCATCCCCGCCTTCACGAAGTACGTCCGAAAGGCGCGTACGTCGGAAGCGGCCGGGTACCTCAACAAAGAATGGATGGGGGCGCTCACCTACTACGAGTCCGACCACACCGGCCCAGGCGGCATGGTGGTGACCAAGGAGTTCCCCGGCCCGAGCGCAGCCTGGCCGTACGCCACCGAGTGCGGGTGCGAGCCGAGCACCTTCTGTCCCTCGACCACGGTGTGGACGACCGACGGGGTCTGGCAAGCCCTGGCATTCTCCATCCCGGATCCCTATCACTACACGCCTGGGTACAGCGCCGCCGGCACGGGCGTGGGCGCCGTGTTCACCGCCTTCGCCAAGGGCGACCTCAACTGCAACCGCACCTTGGCCAAGTTCATGCGTCACGGCGCCGTCAACTCCGTCGGCGACGTCTCCGGCAGTCACATTCCCACCGTCGTTGCCGAGCTCGAGTAGCTCGGCCCTTCGGCGTCACGGCGCCCGGCCGGGGCCACAGCTGGCGAATTCGACGGGGTAGCCTTCGGGCTTCTGCAGGACGAACGCGCCGTCAGCGAACGGGCCGTTGGTTTGGCGGTCGCGGACTCTGATCTCCACGCCGTCGTCGAATCCCCTGCCGGGCTCCGCGAAACGAATGAGCCGCGGCATCGCCGCCCCGCCCTCGCGAACGAAATCCTCGTACGAGACCTGCCAGCGCTGGCTCGCGCCCGAGCGCTCGGCGCCGCGCACGAAGACCACGTCCCAGGCGGCCACGGCTTGCACCGGCCTTTTCATCGAGAGCCAGAAGCGCGCGCCCGATGGATCGTCCAGCACCAGCACGTCGGCGGCGCGGTCGGCATCCCACTCGACGCCGGCCACGGTGGTCCCGCCGTGCACAGGCACATCGCCGAGCAGGATCGCCGCGACTGCCGTCGGCGCGAGGGGAATGCGAATCAGCCCGGCCACGTTGGCGGGGCAAGCCGGGCCCTGCCTGAACACGTGCTTCTGGTAATCGATGAAGGTGAACTGGCCGTTTTGCACGGCCAGCGCCGCGACGGTGCCCTGCAGCGGGATCTCCGCCTCGAAGCGCAGCTGACCTTCGCGCTTGGCGAGCATCTGGACCGTGCCCCGCACGCGCTCACCGCCAAGCCAGCTCGTGGTACGGGTCTCGGCGTTGATCCCGTGGATCGCCTTCTGACGAGCCTCGAGCCCGGCCATCAGCGCTTCTGCGCTCGGCGCGGGATAGGGGCGCACGGCCTTGGTTGCTCCCGCGCAGCCAGAGAGCAGGAGTGCCAGCGCGGCCACACGGTATGCGAGCTCGAATCTCATTTCCTTGCCGTCTTGCTTTCGCCGAGCCGCGCGAGGCTGTCCTCGACCTTGCGGCGCAGACGATCGTCGGGAGCGGAGCCCAGCGCCTTTCGGAACGCCGTCCGGGCCAGGTCGCTCTGCTTGCGTTCCGCGTACAGGCTTCCGAGGTGCCATTGGATCTCCGGATCGGATGGCTCGAGCCGCGCGGCCTGCTCCAGGAACGCAGCGGCCTTGCCCAGATCGCGGCGGCGAAAGTGAGCCCACCCCAAGCTGTCGAGCAGTCCCCCCGACCCGGGATCCAAGGCCGCGGCGGCCTCGATGCGGCGAAGCGCGAGATCGAGCGCGTGATCGCGATCCGCGGCGACGAAGCCCCAGAAATTGAGCGCCTCGACCGACCCCGGATTCTTGCCGATGACCCTCTCGGCCACGCCGAGCGCGTCCTTCCACCGTCCTCGTCGTTCTTCGATCGCGGCCAGGGTCATCGACAACCGGATGTCGTCCGGCTCGCGCTCGAGGGCCTTGCGTAGCCGGGCGATTCCGGCGGCGGGATTTCCGCGCTTGTCTTCCACGAGCGCCATGGCCACCGCCGCTTCGACCTCGACACTGTCACGCCCACCGGGCGCGGACGTCGCGGCGTCCTCGATGGCGCGGATGGCCTGGTCGTGCTTGCCGGACTGCCTGAGCAGGTCGGCCGCGCGCACGCGAGCGTCGAAAAAAAGCGGCGAATCCTTGCCGACCTTCATCAACACGGCCAGCGCGTCGTCGGACTTGCCGAGATCCTTGAGCAGCGTGGCGCGCAGAAGGGGGATCCGCGTCTTCGCGTCCTCCGGGATCCCCAGCTCACCGGCCCGCACGAGTAGCTCGAGGCCATGCGCGAAACGTCGCGCCGAACGCTCGAGCTCGACCCGCCCCGCGAGGTTCTCGGCATCCACGCTCGCATACGAGATCGCGAAATCCTCGGCCACCTGCTCGGCTTCCTTTTCGGCGCCGAGGCCGACCAGAAAACGCGCCAGGGCCGATGCGATCTCGAGTGCCCCGTCGGACCGATCGAGCGCGTCACGAAAGACCCGCTTCGCGTCGTCGTGCCTCCCCTCGGCCGCGTGGATCCACGCCAGGGCCGCCAAGGCCTCCACGTGGTTCGGCTCCTCGGACAACGCCTCGCGCAGGTGCGATTCGGCCTTGGCCATCTCGCCCGTCGCCCACGCGACCGCCATGAGCCGCATCCATCCCGTCCCGGACTCGGGCTGCGCGCCGCACAGGCTCTCCAGCGTGGCACGCGCCGCGGGCAAATCCAGCAACTCGATCTGGGCCTGGGCCAACTCGAGGTAGACCGACTCGGCATCGTCGTCGCTGGCTTGGAAATCCACCTCATCGGTGGCCTTGCGCAAGCTCGCCACCGCGCCGGCGATATCGCCGCGCGCCCGTTGTACGCGCGCGGTCGCCACGAGCCCGCTGCTGGTGGGCGCGATCTCGAGCGACGTCTTGGCTGCCGCCGCCGCCTCATCGACCTTACCCAAGCGCAGAAGCATCTCGGCGAGACGGGCGTGCAGCTCGGGAGAATCGCCGTCGAACACCAGCGCGCGTTCGAGCTCGTTCGCCGCGTCCTGCCAACGCGACTGCTCCTCGTAGAGCATGGCGCGGCTCGCGTGCTCGTAGGCGCTCGGGTCGACGGAGCGCGTGACGATCTGCCGACCGCCCACCAGCTTGGTGATGGGCGGCTGGGTAGCGCAAGCGCCCAAGAGCGCGAGCAAGAGAGGCCACTGCTTCGGTCGGTACGGCACGGCCCATCCAAGGTACCACACGCGAACATGCCCGGATTCTCACTCGGCACACCGAGTCCCCTCTGCGTAGCGAAGGCGAAACGCACACGGAAAACCCCGCGCGCGGCCAGGCAGTTCCGGCATTCGGACTTGACTAGTCCGGCTTTGCGGCCGAAAGTCGGCGCGAGGCATGTCGCTCCTCCGGTCGATCTCCACGCGCACCCTGGTCTTCGTCGCCGTGACGCTGGGCCTGTCGCTCGGCTTGGGGCTGTTCACGTTCAACTACGCGGAAGGGTTTTCGTACTTCGGGACCGATCCCAAAGCCTGCGCGAATTGCCACATCATGAACTCCCAGTACGACTCGTGGGTGAAGTCGAGCCACCACATCGTGGCCACCTGCGCGGACTGTCATTTGCCCCACTCCTTGATCCCCAAGTTCGTCGCCAAGGCCGTGAACGGGTATCACCACTCCAAGGGCTTCACGTTTCAGGATTTCCACGAGCCCATCATGATCAAACCGCACAACTCCCGCATCCTGCAGGAGGCTTGCTTGAGTTGCCACAGCGGGCTCGTGCACCAGATCGTGGCCGGCAGCACCACGGACGAGAACGCCGTCTCGTGCGTGCACTGCCACAGCTCGGTCGGACACGGCCCTCGGCGCTAGCGACTGCAAACACCAGGTGAGGACATGACCAACGACACTGCTCCCGACGCACCCAAATCCCAGCGCACCAGGATGGCGCTGATCGTGGCCCTGGTCGCCGTGGTCACGGTTTCCACCGCGGTCATCGCGAGCCTCCTCGTGAACATCTTCCAGCGGAAGCAGGAGGCGAAGAATCCCTATTTGCGTTTTGTCGAGGTAACCGCGGAAACCACCGACCCGGCGGAGTGGGGCAAGAACTGGCCACGCCAGTACGATGGGTACCTGCGCACGGCGCTCCCGTCGCGCACCAAGTACGGCGGCGGCTCCGCGTCGGAAGCCATGCCCGCGCCCGAGAAGGCCGAGCAGAACCCGTGGCTGACGCGCATCTTCGCCGGCTACGCCTTCGCCATCGACTACCGAGACCGCCGCGGCCACGCGAACATGCTCACCGACCAAGAGGTCACCAAACGCACGAAGGACGCCAAGCAGCCGGGCTCGTGCCTGCACTGCCATGCCTCGGTGATTCCGCTTTACCGGAAGACCGGCGCCGAGATGGCCCCGAACGCGCCGGTCGGCGAGCAGATCCAGAAAGGCTTCGAGGCCATCGGCAAGCTCGACTATTGGGAGGCGCACGCCCAGCTCGAGAAGGCCGGGCACAAGCACCCGGTCTCCTGCGTGGACTGCCACGACCCGAAGAACATGCAGCTGCGCGTGACCCGCCCCGGTTTCATTGCGGGCATCAAGGCGCTCAAGTCCCACGAGGGCATCAAGGACTACGACGTGAACCGCGACGCCACCCGCCAGGAGATGCGCTCGTTCGTGTGCGGCCAATGCCACGTGGAGTACTACTGCGGGCCCAAGACCACGCTGTTCTACCCGTGGCTCAACGGTCTCAAGGTCGAGGAGATCGAGTCCTACTACGACAGCTACAAGTTCGACGACGGCCACCGCTTCTACGATTGGAAGCACGCGGAGACGGGGGCCGAGGTGCTCAAGGCGCAGCACCCCGAGTTCGAGGTATGGAGCCAGGGCACGCACGGCAAGGCCGGTGTCGCCTGCGCCGATTGCCACATGCCGTACATGCGCGAGGGTGCGCTCAAGGTGTCCGACCACTGGGTGCGCTCGCCGCTGCTCAACATCAATCGCGCGTGCCAGCAGTGCCACCACTATCCCGAGGAAGACATCCGCAAGCGCGTGGAGACCATCCAGGACCGTCACTTCGCGCTGCTCAGCCGCACGGGCGCCGCCGCGGTGGACATGATCGACGCCATCAAGGCGGCCAAGGCAGCCGGCGCCACCGAGGCCCAGCTCCAGCCGATGCTCGAGCTACAGCGCAAGTCCCAGTGGCGGCTCGACTTCGTGGCCGCCGAGAACTCGATGGGCTTCCACGCCGCGCAAGAGCTGGCGCGCATCCTGGGCGAGTCCATCGACCTGTCACGCCAGGCTCAGCTCGCGGCGACGACCCTGAAGACGACGCTGGCACAGGCGAAGTAGGAACAGAGAACGCCGGGGCCGGCGCGCAACCGAGCGCCGGCTCTCAGGGCTTCTTGGCGGGCGTCTCCGCGACCGCGTTCGGCGCGCGCGCTTGGCGCAGGCGCTTGACCGCTTCCCGGACGGAAGGACGACCTTTCTCGCCCAGCTCGGCCAGGGTCTTCTGATCCGACGAATCGGCGGACGCTGCGAGGCAGGGCAGGATCTCCACCACGTCCTCGGCCAGCGCGACGTCCGCGCACACCAGATCGTGCAGCGGCGGGAGCGCGGCCCGCTGCTCGCCCGACCTGCACAGCTTGGCGACCGCCGCCCCTGCGACCCTGGCGTCCTGATCCTTGCTGGCCGCCAGCAAGGACGCGCGAACCCTCGGGCCCATCGCGCCGGACATGGATAGCACGGCGGCCCGCCTTACGTCGGGATCGCGCGATGCCAACAGCGCGTCCAGCTTCAAGCGAGCAAGACAACCTGTGCCCGCGTCCACGGCGCCCTGGATCGCGGTGAGGCGCGCGGCCAGCGGCTCGGTCTCGCTGGCCGAGAGCTGGGCCAACGCCTCGCAGGACGCGGACACCACCTCGGGCGCCACCTCGTAGTCGGCCAGACGCACGGGATCGCTCTGCGCGAACAGCGCCGCCGTCGCTGCCACGGCCCGGCCACGGATCCCCTCATCGGGCGAACCCATCAGCGGAAGTATCGGCTGCAATAGCAGGACGCCGGCTTCGAGCAGCGGGGCCGCTTCGAGCGCCGCGAGCACGATCCTTCGATCGGGATCCGACATCAGGCGCGCCAACCGCGCCGGCCCCATGCGGGTGGCCGCGCGGGACAGCTCGGCCCGGTCGCCGCGCTCGGCGGCCTTGCGCAGATCCGAGGTCGGCGGTTCGAACAGCCCGGTCCGGCGATTGATGCTCGCTCGATCCGCTGCCACCGCCACGACGCCATTCGGCACCGAAGACGCGAACACCAATAGCGCGATGATCCTTCTCATGGACGGCCCGCGAGAAGGCTAATCAAGCGCGGACGCGCACGCAATTATTCTGGGCTTGCCACTTTGCCTAAAGCCGCGGCAAGCGCCGGACGGCCAGGGCCAGCACGCCGATCGCGATGGCGGCGACGTAGCATGGCATCTGCACGCCGAAGTGCTGGTAGAGCAGACCCCAGACCAAGGGGCCCGTGGCCCGCGCCAGCGCACCGGCGCTCTGCATGAGCCCCAGCGTCGCCCCCTGCGCATCGGCTCCGACCCGGCGAGAGATGTAGCTCGAAACGCTGGGCATGTGCAGGGCGGTCCCCACGGCGCCGACTGAAACCGCGACGATGAAGACGCCTACGCCCAGCGATACCCCCAAGCCCTGGACCGCGAAAGCGGTCGCCATCAACGCCAGCGCCACGCCCAGCAGCCGGACCTCGCCGAACCGCCGCGCCAGCCGCCCGATGAGGCCGCCTTGCACGACCACGGCGATGAGACCGGAAAGGCCGAGCACGCGGCCTGTGTTCTCGACGCTCATCTGGAACGCATCGAGGGTGAAGAGGCGAAACATCGCCTGAACACCCGCGAACCAGAAGATCGAGTTGAACGAGATGACGAGGACCAAGCCGACGCCGGGAAAGCGTCCCACGTTCCGCAGGGCATCCAGGTCGACGAGGGAGAAGCTCCGGGAGGGACGCGCGCGCCGCTCGGCGGACAGCGACTCGGGCAGGTAGCGAAGAGCGAAGAGCAGGTTGACCGCCGACAGCCCCGCCGAGACGAAGGCAGGCAGCGTACCCTGGTGCCCGATGATGTGAAAGCGGCCGAGCTCGCCACCGATGAACGGCCCGATCATGAAGCCGAGGCCAAAGCCCATGCCGATGATGCCCATGCCCTTGGCGCGCTCGGCGGGCGTGGTCACGTCGGCGATGTAGGCCTGCGCGACCGCGATGTTGGCCGTGGCGAGCCCGCTCCACAGGCGCGCCAGGAAGATCGCGGGCAGGCTTTGCGCCAAGCCCAGGAAGACCATTCCCGCCGCGGAGGCGGCGATACTCCACAGCAGCACAGGCCGGCGCCCGACCCGGTCCGAAACCCGCCCCCAGATGGGCACGGTCAGGAACTGCATGAGCGAGTAACAGGCGACCAGCACGGCCGCGCTGAAGTCGCTGGCACCGAGGTCGCGCGCCATCGCCGGCAGGAAGGGAATGACGAGGCCGAAACCGACGAGGTCCAAGAAGACCGTCAGGAACAGGGTGCCGAGGGAAGCCCGTCGCATGGTTGAGAACGGGTTTGTCTAACACACCCGCGCGGCAAGGCGAGCCCACACGCTGCGTGGCCGCGCTGGCGTTGCGCGCGCTGGCCCCGATCCGCCGACGGTGTCGACGCGCGGCGCCTTCGGGGCGATTTGGCGGCATGAATCACTTGAGAGTATCCGCGACGACGGAGATCGTGGTAGCAATGCGCGGTCATGGAACGTCCATTGCGCGGCGCGCTCGTCGGCTTCGGCTTCATTGCTGGCCAGGGTCACGCGCCGACGTACGCAAAACACATGAGCAACGGCCGCGCGGTCGAGATCGTCGCGGTGGCCGATATCTGCGAAGCGCGTAGGCAGCTCGCTCATGCGAAGTTTCCGGACGCGCGAATCTACTCGGATTTCCGGTCGATGCTCGCGGCCGAGGCAGGCAGCGAGAGCAGCAAGCTCGATTTCGTCGACATCGCCACCCCGCCCGCGCACCACGCCGAGATCGCCCACGCTGCCTTCGATCACGGGCTGCACGTCCTGTGCGAAAAGCCGATGGCCACCTCCGCCGAGGAGGCCGCCGGCATGCTGAAACACGCGCAGGAAGCCCGCCGCGTGTACTTTCCCTGCCACAACTACAAGCACGCGCCGGTGGTGAAGGCGGTTCGCAGCATCCTCGACGAGGGTGCCATCGGTCCGGTGCACCTGGTCACGATGCAGACCTTCCGCAACACCCACGCCAAGGGCGTGTCCGAGTGGCGCCCCGACTGGAGGCGCGAGCACTCCTACGCGGGCGGCGGCATCGCCATGGATCACGGCAGCCACACCTTCTACCTGGCGTTCGAGTGGATGAAGGGCTACCCCACCGCGCTCACCGCGTTCTCGTCCACCACCCCGGGCTTCGACACCGAGGACGAGTTCGGATGCACCCTGACCTTCCAGTCGGGCATCGTGTCCGCCCACCTCTCCTGGACAGCGGGCGTGCGCAAGGTGCTCTACACGCTGCACGGCAAGCGCGGCGCCATCCGCATCGAGGACGAAGACATCGAGCTGGCGATTCTGGAAGCGGGCCCCGGCGTGGTCGCGCCCGGCTCCCCCGGCAAGTGGCACTTCGAGAAGCGCGTGGCGCCCTCCGACTGGATGGATGCCAGCCACGTGGGCTGGTTCGGCTCGCTGTTCGACGAGTTCCGCACCGCCATCGCCCGGCAAGAATTCGTGGGCAAGGACGCCCGCGAGGCCTTCCTGTGCATTCAGCTCATCGAGCGCGCCTACCGGTCCGCGCGCGAGGGCAGCAGCCGGCTCGACCTGGATCACGGCGACCGGCCGCACCGCGCCCGTCCCCGGGTGGCGGGCGCCAACATCGAGGCTGCGTAAGCTACGCGACCGTCGCGCTGAACAGCAGCTCCATGAGCTGCCGTCCGCGCAGCCCTTGGTATTTCCCCTTGGAGCAGTTGGTTTCGCCGTAGCTCTTGAGCGACGCGTCCGCCTGCACGCCATCCCCGGCGACCATGAACGGCACGGGGGTCCGCGTGTGCTTGCGTAGCTTCACGGGCACGGGGTGGTCGGGCAACACCATGGCGCGCAGGGGCTCGCTGCCGTGAACCTTCTTGAATTCGTCCATGAAGGTCTTCACCAGCCGCGCATCGCAGTCTTCGATGCCCTTCACCTTGTTGGCCAGGTCGCCCAGGTGGCCGCATTCGTCCACGGCCTCCACGTGCAGGTAGACGAAGTCGTTGCGGCGAAGCATGTCCACCGCCGCGCGCGCCTTGTTCTCGTAGTTGGTGTCGATCCAGCCGGTCGCCCCCTCGGGCCGCAGCGACTCCATCTTGCCGAGTAGGCCGAGCCCCAAGATCACGTCCACCGCCGAGATGATGCTGCCCTTCTTGCCGTACAGCTGTTCGAACGACGGCATGTCGGGCTTGCGCCCGCCGGACCACGGCCAAATCATGTTCGCCGGGTTCTTGCCCATCTCGATGCGCTGCTTGTTCACCGGATGGTCGGCCAGGATCTCGCGTGACTTCATCATCAGGTCGCGCAGCAGGGCCGCGGTGGGCTCGGCTTCCGGGACGCGGCCGCGCGGCAGGATCTTCGCCCACGCGAGGCCGTGCGAGGAATCCGGCTTGTCGTAGTCCACGAGCGGCGAGAAACGCCTGCCGTGCAAGTAGAGGATGTGGCGGTACGAGACGCCCTTGCGGATCTCCACCTCCTTGGTGCCGAGCTTCGCGGCCAGGAAGTCCACGATCTCGGCCGCCTCGGGCTCGCTGATGTGGCCGGCCGAGTAGTCTTCGAGCAGGTCGCCCTTGGTGGTGATGATGTTCATGCGGAAGGCGACCGTCTCGTCGTCGAGGGGAACGCCCAGGCCGTAGCTTTCGATGGCGCCGCGGCCGGTGTACGACGAGGCCAGATCCCAGCCGAGCACCGACATGTTGGCCACGTCCGACGACGTGGGGAATTCGTCGGGCAGGGTCAGGAAGGTACCGAACTGCGCCTTCGCGGCCAGCGCGTCCAGGTTCGGCGTGCGCGCGGCTTCGAGCGGAGTCTTGCCACCCAGCTCGGGAAGTTGGTCGTCGGCCATGCCATCGATGAGGAAGACTACGAATTTCATGTTCGCCTCGCTGTCTGGGATAGCACGGGCGCCCCCGAGACACCATGGCGCGAATCGGTGAGAAGTTTCGAAATACTTTCGCAGAGGTAACGCGTCAGCTACAATCGGCATCCTTATAACCCCCGACCCAATAACCAAGGAGGAGAGATGCGTAAGTTGAGCTCATTGATCGTAGTTGCCCTGTTGACCCTGGCCGGCTCGGCCCGCGCGCAGGAGGAAGCTCCCGCCGCCGCCCCCGCCGGTGACGCCGCCGCCCCCGCTGGCGACGCCGCCGCCCCGGCCCCCGCAGTCGCGACAGGCGCAGGCATTGGCCTCATCATCGGCGCCGATCTCGCATTCCAGCTTCCGCTCGGGGATCTGGCAGATCTCACCGGCATGGGCTTCGGCGCGCTGGTCCGCGCCGAGTACAAGCTGTTGCCGAACCTGAACCTGACCTTCCGGACTGGTTACGTCTACTCGCTCTCGAAGGAGATTGGCACCTCCAAGCTCAGCATCTCGAGCATTCCCATCTGGGTCGGCGGCAAGTTCTTCCTGACGGACATGATCTATGCCGGCGCGGAAGTTGGCGCCAACATGCTCATGGCCAAGAGCGAGATGGAGTTCTTCGGCACCAGCGTGAGCGGCTCCAACACCGAGACGAAGCTCGGCGGCAACGTCGGCGCGGGCGTCCTGCTCGGCGACCTCGACCTTCGCGCGCAGCTCCAGGTCCTGAACTTCGGCGAGGCCGGCAAGTCGATGGCCGTGATGATCAACGCCGGCTACAACTTCGCCAACCTGTAGACCGACAGACCGGTTATCCTTCGAGGGGCATCTTCGGATGCCCCTTTTTCATTTTTCCGCAGGCCGCGATGCGAATTCCAGCCGTCGTCCTTCTTTCTTTCTTCCTTTCTTTCTGCGCCCTCACCGGCACGGCCCAAGCCGCGCCCGCGTACCCCGATGAATATGCTCTCCGCCCGGTCCAGCTACCCGAGGGCATGGTGCAAGCCAAGGTGCCGCTCGTCATCGATCTCTCCCGGGGCCACGCGGGCAAGCCCATCTTCGTGCCGCTCGATCTCCGCTTCGGCGTGACCAGCTTGCTCGAGCTGCGCATCTTTCATCCGGTCCACGGGCTCTGCCTGCGCGGCTGCGACAGGCGCTACGACGATCTCGCCTTCGGACTTCTGTACTCGGTTCTCGACGAAGGCAACGTCCAGGCGTCGTTGCTCGGCGCCTTCGAGGTGCGCTCGTTCGCCAGTCCCGTGCAGACCGCGCTCGACCTGGGCTTTTCCTTCGCGTACATCCAGGCGCCGTTTTCGTTCCGCGCCTCGCCCTACCTCGGCCTGCCGCTCTCCGACCGCGAGCACCAGCGGGACTGGGTCAACGTCCCCATCGAGCTCGCCTACCAGCTCGCGCGTCCCACGGCGGTCTTCTTCGAGACCGGCGTCTACGGCGACGCTCGCGACCCGGGCGGCTGGTCCGGGCCCGTCGGCGTGGGCATCAACCAAATGCTCCAGCACGGCGTCGACGTGGGCGCCGAGTTCAAGTTGAACAGCATCATCGGCCACACCGACACCGGGAGTCGCCTGGTGCTGGTATATCTGATGTTGAGAACCTGATTCCTGGTGGGACGCACCGTCCAGGTTTGGTGACACCTTCGACGATCGGCAGCATCTGATGTCAGACAGCCACGAGAGGAACGGACCATGATCAGCAAGAAGATTCAGGACGCACTGAACGCACAGATCAACCTCGAACAGTATTCGGCGCAGCTCTACCTGGCCATGAGCGCCCACTGCGAACGACGGAGCTTTCGTGGCTTCGCGCACTGGCTGCGCATCCAGGCGCAGGAGGAGACCAAGCACGCCCTCAAGCTGGTCGACTTCGTGCTCGACCGCGGCGGTCAGCTCGAGCTGGCGGCGATCGGAGCCCCGGGCTCGGATTTCGGGGGCGTAACCCAGGTGTTCGAGAAGATCCTCGAGCACGAGAAGGCGATCACGGCCAAGATCGCGGCGCTCTTCGAGCTGTCGCGGACCGAGCGGGACTACGCCAGCGAGATCGCCCTGCAGTGGTACGTCACCGAGCAGGTCGAGGAAGAAGCGAACGTCGGCCAAGTCGTCGACCAGCTGAAGGCGGTCGGTGAGGAGGGAGGCGCGATCTGGTACCTCGACTCGAAGATGGGCAAGCGCGAGCTCGGCGCCTAGCAGTCG
The DNA here is from genome assembly GCA_964647025.1 of uncultured Myxococcales bacterium. Lineage (GTDB taxonomy): Bacteria > Myxococcota_A > Polyangia > Fen-1088 > Fen-1088 > Fen-1118. The sequence continues at coordinate 43,782 of CAZYFU010000014.1, forward strand.
TCACGGGCACGGTGGCCGTTCCACGAGCGCGCCGCCGTGCCTCAGCCGCTCCAGCGTGCCGGCCAGCTCGGGCGGCAGCGGCGCCTCGACGTCGATCGTGGCGCCGCTGACCGGATGGGGAAACCGGATGCGGAGCGCGTGCAGAAACATCCGGTGCAGATCGAACCGCTCGCGGAAGAGCCGGTTGTGCTCGCCCTTGCCATAGCGGACGTCGCCGATGATGGGGCAGCTGATGTGCTTCAAGTGCCGCCGTATCTGGTGCAGACGCCCGGTCTCGGGGCGCGCCTCCACGAGGCTGTAGCGACCGAGCACCTCGCGACGGACGTACGCCGTCCGTGCATCCACGCGCGGCTCGTTCCGGTCTTCGCCCGGCGGCAGCGGGTGGTCGATCAGCCCTTGCTCCGGCGGCACCCCACGCACGAGGGCGAGGTACGTCTTCTGCACGGCTCCACTGGCGAAGAGCCCGGAGAACGAGCTGGCCAACTCGGACGAGAGCGCGAACACCAGCACACCGCTGGTTCCCCGATCCAGTCGGTGCACCGGATACACGTGCGCACCGATGGCGTCGCGCACCCGGGTCATGGCCACGTCCCGCTCGGGAGCCCACCCGCGATGCACCGCCAGCCCCGCCGGCTTGTCGACCACCACCAGATGCGCGTCCCGCAGCAACACGCGCAAGGGTCGGATGGACGCCGGAGAAGTCATCCCGGCCATTGTGTCATGAAGCCTCGCCGCCCCCTCCGCAAAGCACGCGGCGGCAAGTGGCGCTTCGTGCCAGCAGCCATGTGGTGTTCGCGGTGCAGTAGCGAAGTGAGGTACACTGCCGAATCGGGGGTGTCGGGGACCTAAGACCCATGAGCTTTCCACACATGTCGGAGTGCGAACCGCGGGCAGTGCTGGGCACGGGACCGGTCCCGCGCAAGGAGGAAGCCTCGCGTGCTCCGCTGCATGGGCTGGTCTGGGTGGCGTTGGTGGCGGCGCTGCTCGGCGGGTGCTTGAGCAAGAAGCAAAGCACGGAGAAGCCCCGCAAGTATCTGGTCGGCCTGGCGATGCACCTCGGCGCCGACGACTACGCCAAGAGCTTGGTGCAGGCTTTCGAGTCGGTGCTGCAGCCGACCGAAGTTCTCTACGACATCGCGGACGCGAACGCCAATGGCTCGCGGCAGGCGGCGCAGATTCGGGCCTTCATCGCCAAGCGGGTGGATGTGCTGGTCGTGGTGCCGATCGCCGACCGACCGATCGTCGACGCGATCAACGAAGCCGCCGATGCCAGGATTCCGGTCATCAGCGTCACGCACATTCCAAAGGCGCGAGTGGCCGCGACCATCCCGGGCAACGATCGGAAGAACGGCGCGGCCGCGGCCAAGCTGCTTCGGCAGAAGCTGAACGGTCGGGGCGAGATCCTGGTGTTCGGCGGCTACGGCCATGCCCACCGCATCGACGAGCGCCTGGCCGGCTTCGAAGAGGCCGTGGCCAGCTCCGGCCTCGTGGTGGTCGACAAGTCCGATTCGCTCTCCCCGCCGTTCATCATCGACGAGACCATCCGCATTCTGACCGCGCGCCCGACGGTGAAGGGGATCTTCGGCGTGGCCGGCATCCACGCGCAAAGCGCGGCGACGGCCTTGAAGCGGATGGGCCGCAAGGACGTCGTGCTGACCGCGGTCGACGCCGGCAAGGAGATCCTGCAGCTCATCCACGAGGGCTACGTGACCGGCGTCGCCGCGCAGTATCCCTGGATGCACGGTGAGTACGCGGCGAAGATCGCGCTCGATCTGATTCACGGGTCGCGGCCCCGGCCAGTGCCCCCGACGCGCACCCTCGTCGTGACCAGACACAACCTCGACGTGGGCCCGATGCTGCTCGGTGCGCGGTACGGCCAAGTGGGGCTCGCCCCCATCGACACGGGAGTGACCGCCCCATGACGGAACCCAGGCCCGCGCCCGAGGAGGCGCTTCGAGGCACACCCAGTCGCTCGCGGCGTCCCGGCTCATTGGCGCTCGCCTTCTCGGCGCTCGTGCTGGTGGCAGGCGCGATCTCGGTCTACTCGTACTCGCGGTTGGTGATGGCGGTCGAGGATCTCAACAACATCGTGGTCGTGGCGGCCAGCGGACAAGAGATCGAAGAGGCCATGCAAGGGATCGAGCACTTGGCCTTGCTGGGCGCCACCGAGGAATCGTCCACGGCGCGCGACGAGCTTGCCCTGCGGTGGGGCCGCGTGGACACGGCGCTCGGAACCCTTCAGACGGCCGTGGGGTCCCGTCGGGGACAGACGGCGCTGGTCTCGCTGGAGCGACTGGTTCAAAGCCTCGAGGAGAAAGTCGCGCAGGTGCTCGCGCAGGCCAAGCGGGGCGAGAAGGCTCGCTTCAGCGAGGACATCGAGGCGATCAAGAGAATTGCCCAGTACATCACCACCGAATGCAGCACGCTGATTCGTGACGACCTCGGCTACTTCTCGCAGGTCCAGGCGACCATCCGCAATCGCACCGCGCAGACCGCGCTCATCATCATCGTTTCGGTGGTGGCGGTTCTGCTGCTGAGCCTGGTCGGACAGGCGGTGGTCTTCTCGGCGCGGATTCGCGAGATGCGCGAGAGCCACGCGCAAAGAGACCGCCTGATGGACGCGCTGTCGGCCAAGGGCCGGGATCTGGAGCGGCAGATCGAGGAACGCACCCGCGCGGAAGAGGCCCTCAGGCAAAGCGAGGCCCAAATCGCGTCCCTGTTCGACAGCCTTCACGATGCCGTCGTGGCGACCGATCAGCGTGGGTGCATCACGCGGGTCAATCCGGTGGCGCGCGAGTGGCTGAAGCAAGCCGACCGTATCGCCGCCAGAGCAGAGGTCGGCGAGGTCCTGCGCCTGCGCGAGCGCGAGCGCGAGCGCGAGCGGTCATCCGAGACCGCCGAGATCGTACGCTCGGTGCTCGACCGCGGAACGCCGTATGTGTCCACCAGTCCCCTGTTCTTGGTCCGAGACGGCCAACCCGATCTGCCGGTCAGCGCCAGCATCTCCGACATTCGCGGCCAGACCGGCGAGCTGGTGGGCTGTGTCATCGTGCTTCGCGACGTCAGCCAGGCCCTCGCGATGCAAGAGCGCACCCAGCACGCGGCGAAGATGGAGGCCATCGGCCAGCTTGCCGGCGGCGTGGCCCACGACTTCAACAACCTGCTCACCGGGATCACCGGCTATTCCGAGTTGCTGCTTGGCGGTCTCGATCCCGACGGCCCCGAAGCGGACTACGCCCGTCAGATCAAGCAGATCGGTGGACGAGCCGCCGAGATGGTCCGCCATCTCTTGGGCTTCGCCCGACGGGGAAAGATCCAGATCGTCGCCGTCGACCTGCACGCCATCATCGACGAAGTCGTGGCGCTGTTGCAGCACAGCGTGGACAAGAGGATCTCGCTGCGCAGGAGCTTGGACGCCAGCGTCGCGTGGGTCACCGGGGATCCGACGCAGCTTCAGAACGCCATCCTGAACCTCGCCTTGAACGCGAGGGACGCCATGCCCGAAGGCGGCGAGCTGGTCCTGGCCACGCGGAACGAGCCCCTCGGCGCCACGGACGGCGTCACCGTCGAGGTCCGCGATACCGGTTGCGGCATCCCCCCCGAGCTTTTGGCCCGCATCTTCGAGCCCTTCTTCACCACCAAGGAACAAGGCAAGGGAACCGGACTGGGTCTGGCCGCGGTCTATGGGTGCGTGCAGAGCCACAATGGCGAGATTGGCGTCGAGAGCACCCCGGGACGCGGCAGCGTGTTCCGCATCCGTTTGCCGGTGACCGAGAAACGAGGCGGCGTGGTCAGGCCGAGCAGCGCGCCCGTCACCCCGAGCCCATCCAGGGGAATTGCCCTGCTGGTGGACGACGAGGAGATCGTGCGCTCGGTGGTTGCCCGCAACCTCGGCAAGCTGGGGTTCGAGGTGATGTCGATCGGCGACGCCCATCGCGCCCTGGTGTGGGCCTCCGAGCGCATCGGCAAGATCGACCTCGTGTTGCTCGACATGACCATGCCGAAGATGAGCGGCGCCGAGCTCTTCCGCGCCCTGCGCGCGAAAGATCCGCAGGTGCACATCCTGCTCGTCTCCGGCTACACCGCGAACCCGGACGTTCCGCTGCTGCTCGAGACTGGACACGCCCGCTTCCTCGGCAAGCCCTTCCAGCTCGAGGATCTGGCCCGCGAGATCGAGCTGCTGTTCGCGCGCGACCCGGCGGCACCAGCCCACTGAGGCAGCCAGCGACGGCGGACCCGGAATTGGGGATCCGCGCGATGTGCGGTATACGGGGCCCGTGAACACCAGCACCACGTGCCCATGTGGCCAGCGGGCATCGTTCGAGGACTGCTGTGGACGCCTCGTCACCGGCGGCGTCCTGCCCGCGACGGCCGAACAGCTGATGCGATCGCGCTACACGGCGTTCGCGACCCACCACATCGACTACCTCATCGACACCCACCACCCGGACACGCGTGGCGACGTCGACCGCGACGAGGTCCGGCGATTCAGCGAGGGCTCGAAGTGGCTGGGCCTGCAGATCCTGCACACCCAGGACGGCCAGGAAGGCGACGAGCGAGGCTGGGTGGAGTTCGTCGCGCGCTACAAGGAGCACGGCCAGGAGAGGATTCACCACGAGCTGTCGCTGTTTCTGCGGCACCAAGGCCGCTGGTACTTCCACAGCGCGCACGAGCCCAAGCAGGAACCCGCCTCGCGCGAGCAACCGAAGATCGGTCGAAACGCGCCGTGTCCGTGCGGCAGTGGCAAGAAGCACAAGAAGTGCTGCGGGGCATGACCCGGTAATCTGGCCGCGCAAGGGCCGGGCGAGTCGGCGTACAATGGCCAGACCATCGGAGGCCCCCGCATGATCCTCGCCCACGGACGCTTGCTGCTATTGGCGTCGAGCCTGCTTCTCGGATGCACCTCGAACGCAGGCGGGACCACCAGCGCCACCGGCGGCACTGGCGCGGGCGGCGCCGCCACGACGGCCAGCGGAGGCGCGGCAAGCACCGGCGGAGCCACGGTCCCTGGCAGCGGAGGCGCGGCGGGCGGCAGCGTCGGCACGGGTGGCGGGCAAGGCAGCGGCGGCGTGTCCGCGTCGGGCGGCACCGTCGGCGCGGGTGGCCAGATCGGCTCTGGCGGCAGCGGCGACCCTGACGCCAGCATCGGCGCGGGCGGCGCAGGCGGAAGCTCGGACACCGGGGCCACCACGCGCACCGGCGGCAGCATCGCCGTAGACGGCGGGGGCGGCGCGGTCGCGACGGGCGGCGTGGCCAGCGGCGGCACCACCGGCCCCAGCCAGACCGGCGGAGCCACGGGCGGCAGCACCCAGGGCGGCGCGCCCGGTGCCGCGTTCCCCTTCCCCCAGAACATCAAGGGCAACCACTGCATCCTGCCCACCGCCTACGACAACGAGAAGGTGCGCACCGCCTACCAGCAGTGGAAAGACACCACCATCACCTCCGAAGGCGCCGGCGGCTTCCTGCGCGTGAAGAAGCCCGACTCGGGCACGGTGATCGGCTCGACCGTCTCCGAGGGGATCGGGTACGGCATGATCCTGGCCGTGTACATGAACGACCAGCCCCTGTTCGACAACCTGTGGAAGTACGAACAGAGCCACCTCGACGGCAACGGCCTCATGCACTGGGAGATCGGGCCCGACGGCAAGACCACCTCGGGCGGCTCGGGCGCCGCCACCGACGGCGACGAGGACATGGCGTGGGCCTTGGTCATGGCCGACAAGCAATGGGGCGGCAAGGGCACCCTGTCCGAGACCTACCTCGCCACGGCCCAAAAGCTCATCGGCCTCATCTGGACCCACGAGGTCGACCAAAGCCGCGGCTACATGCTGAAGCCCGGCGATCAATGGGGCAACGTGGACATCACCAACCCGTCCTACTTCGCGCCCGCCTACTACCGCGTGTTCGGGCAAGTGACCGACAAAGTCAGCGACTGGGACAAAGTCATCGCCGGCAACTACGACATCCTGGAAAAAAGCCTGAACGCCGCGAGCGGCAACGCCAGCAACGGCCTCGTACCCGCGTGGTGCAATTCCTCCGGCGTGCCCGTCGAGGCGTACTCGGGCGCGCCCAAGCACTTCCAGAACGACTCCACCCGCACCCCGTTCCGCGTGGGCCAGGACTACTGCTACTTCGGCGAGCCGCGCGCCAAGAGCTACCTCGACAAGATCACCTCGTTCTACGTAGGCGTCGGCGTGTCCAAGATCGTCGACGGCTACGCCCTGGACGGCACGCCCCGCCCCGAGAAAGCCACAAACGGCCTGCAGCCCGCGTCCTTCGTCGGCCCCGCCGGCGTCGGCGCCATGAGCGACACCAAGTACCAGCCCTTCCTCGACGAAGCCTACGCCGCCGTCGCCACCTTGAAGCTCACCGCCGGCACCATCTACTACCAAAAGTCCTGGACCGCACTGTCCCTGCTGATGATGACCGGCAACTTCGCGGATCTCACGCAGCGGTAGATGTGGGTGTTCAGGAAATACGACGAGGAGAAAAGGATGAAGGGCGCCAGGAACCCGAGGCATGCAGATCCCGATTACGAGGACGGATCCTCGCGGACGGAATCCTGCTTACGAAGACGGCCCGCATCGAAGCACGCCCGCGATCTCGAATTCCGAGGGGGACCCATCGCGAAAGGTCGCCTCCGCCCGCAGCGGCAATGTTACCGTTTGCGGGTTATTGGTTCGACAGATGGGAGGACACCTTGACAACAGGACACTCTGGAAAAGTGAAGGCCCTAGGATTCGTTCTGAGCTTGGTGCTGATCCCGATGCTCGCAGCAGTGGACAGTTGCGATGACGGTGCCTGTTCAAAGTGCAGGCCAGGTAGCTATCCAAGGAACCCTAGCGAGTGGTGTAGTGAATGCGTTCCCTGTCCGGATGGCGGCCTTGCTTCTCAAGCGTCGGAAGCGTCCTGCAAATAGTGAGCGTGCTTTTTGCTTGAAAAGGCATGTGAGCGCTGTCGAACCTGGCGATGAAGCACGGTCGCCTTCGGCGCCTGCAGCTTGTCGCCAAACCGGCGCACTCCCTTGGAACCGTGGCAGGCCATCGGTGTCTGATCTCCGCATGATGGTCTCGCAAGGATCCGTACTGGCAGCATGCGCGTTCGCGATCGCAACGATGACATCGTCTCCCGGACTTGCCGCCGGAGTTGATCTCGATCGCTGTCGCCCGAACGAACAGCGCTGCGACGACATCCCAGACAGCTACGCTTTGGTTCCTGGCGATCGAGGGCGGCGATGGGTCTCTCAAGCGGCGTCTCTGATCCTGGCGGAAGAGGCGCGACAGCAAGCCGCCTTCAGAAAGGCCCCCGTAGTGGTCGTGTCCGACTTCAACTTCCCTCTTCCTCGGCGCCACCGGCGCGTTCCCGACAAAGCGACAGGCGAGAAGATCTTGAAGAAATGCGGACGCGAGATTCTCCTCCTGCATGTCGCTGCCAGCGATCCACGACGGAGCGAGCGGAACGAAGTCATCGTGGATGTCTCGGTGAGCTCATCCGGAGCCACCTGTGACCGAGAAGAACGAAAGGTCTTCCAGCACGGCATTACCTTCTACCGCGTGTTTTTCGGCCAGGATCGTCCGGTGGTCTTGGTACGGTCGGTGCTGGCCTTGTGAGCGCGGCGACGGCGCATAACCGCGCGTTGCAGAACTGCCGGCGCTTGCGCGCCACTGCTGAACGCGCAATCGTTCGACGAACGAGGAACCAATGAAGCATACAGTTCAGGTTTGGGACCGGCCGTATGAGGTCTCGGTGTATCAGAAATCAAAGTCGGTCTGGGTCGCCGTCGGCGACTACGAAGGCCAGCGAATCGAGGGCAAAGGCCGATCGGAGGCCCAGGCGCTCGGAAGTTGGCGCGAATCTGCCACCTACAAGGGGAACATCGGGATTCGGTGAGAGCGTTCGATGGTTCGATGGACGTGTCACGAGCATAGGAGTTCACATGGCAGAAAAGGTCGCGACGGCAGGGATTCGCCGAAAGAAGGGCTTCATGTTGTACGTGAAGGACGGCGCAGTCTGGCGCGTTCGCAAGAAGCGTGAAGGCGAGGTGCCGGAGCAGCCAGAAATCGTTTCCGACCTCGGATTCGAGATGGATCCCAACTACATCTATTTCGTCGACAAGGACGGGGATGTTTCACGAGCTCAGGCTTCCGGGAGCGACGGCTTCGACGACGATGAAGACGAGGATGATGGTGATTCCAAATCGGACCAGCCGGATACTGAGGCCCGGAGAGGATCAACGCCCACTGGGGAAGAGGCGCCAGCGATGTCGATTCGAAACGACTACGTCGCGTACCACAGCGAAGCCGTGATGGGGTATCCCTACGTCCCGGACGAAAGCGGCAGGGTCACCTTCCTCACCACCAAATCAGAAGGAGTGGTTCGCCGAGTCCTGGGCAACACTGTCTGGGTATTCTCCGGTGTGCGCGCAAAGGGCAAGACTCGCTATCAGCTGCAAGGCAATTTCCGACCGGACGATCTCGTCCGTGGGGATGATGCGTGGGAGATATCAGGTCCTGGCGTATTCCCAACTAGCTCCATCGATGTGACTGACGAACCATGGTTCCGGTTACTCCTCGGGGAGCAGGCCAACTTCAGCCTGGGACTCAACCGGATCCGTTCGGCGAGCATTCTCTCCGCGCTCGCGTCGGTGCTCGGGGAGGAGCGTGGGCGATCATCCGAGGAGAAGCTACCTGAAGAGGTCATCGATCCTGCCTATCGAGAAGGGCAAGGCGTGCAGATTACTGTGAATCGATATGAGCGTGACCCCTCCGCGCGCGCGGCCTGTCTCAAGCACTTTGGGCCGCTTTGCCAGATATGCAGGATCGACCTGTCCACCGTCTACGGGCCTCGAGCCGCTGGCCTCGTTCATGTACATCATTTGCGCCCACTTTCGGAGGTTGACGGCGAATACGAGGTCCGACCAGAGCACGACCTCATTCCCGTCTGCCCAAACTGCCATGCTGTCGTTCACCGAAACGATCCACCGCTGAAGCCCGATGAAGTACGCGAGATGATCGCGCAGGCAAAGGGGTGCAAAGCGTGAGCGCCGTCGAACAAGGCGTTGCAGGCTGCGGATCGGCCGCAGGCGGCCGCTCGGCGCTGAACGCCAAACCGGGGCGGACGAGAACAGACGTGCATAAGCGAATCCCTTCACAGATCCTTGGGCACCTGACGGTGGTTCTGCTCACGGCGCTCGGATGCGCCACGACTGCCAGCAGGCCGAAGGCAATGGACGGAACCCAGGAGGGGGCGGGCGAACCAGAGTTGGCTCAACAGTATCTGGCCGATTCGAGCACGCCGGCAGCTTTCAAGGACGGGATCCGCTCCGGAATAGTCGTCATTGGGATGTGTCCTCTTCAGGCCTTCGCTGCCGCCGGCTTGCCCGGTCCATACATGGTTCGGCGCGATCGATCGAAATGGTCAGGTGACATCCCTCCACCCGAGATCATCGAGGCCCAGTGCAAAGCGCCGGATGAAAGCGTGGTCGAAGTCATGTTTCGCAACAAAACCCAATTCGCGAGCACCGAGCCGAAGGTGTTTCGCGTACGGTTTGTGGCAGGAAAGGCCGTCTTGATCGATCAGAAAGGGTTCAAGGAATGACGTTCCGGCGAGGACCGCCGCCCAACATGGCGTTGCAGACTGACTGTCAATCCCGCCGCAGGAACGTCGGTGTAGCTCTGCCCATGAGCCGTTACAGCGGATCCGGCCTCCGCAGCCAGGGTCTCCACCGTGACATCGTGTAGAATCGCTCACGCGGACTCGGGGGGCGACTCTGCGACTCGGCGGCAAGGTGTTCGACGGATTGCAGTGCCAAGCATCGGCCACATAGCAATAGGAATCGCTGCTTCCCGTTTCAACCGGAAGGGCTCACGCACGATCTGGACGCCATTCGGTGCGGCCGTCGTGTGGTCCACGATATCGCTACTGCCGGACGTGGACGTCGTTGGCTCACGGTTCGGCATCAGATACGAGGACACCTGGGGCCACCGCGGGGTCACCCACAGCTTCGCCTTCGCACTGGTGGTCGCGGTCGCAGTCTATCTCTTCGGACGACTCGCCAAGTTCCGCGCCCTGAAGATGGGGATTACAGCCTTCGTGGTGCTCGCCACGCACGCGGTGCTAGACGCGTTCACGGACGGCGGCTACGGGTGTGCGCTCCTCTGGCCGTTTTCGAACGACCGAATATTTGCGCCATGGACGCCTATCCCTGTGGCTCCGATGGGGCGGGACTTCTTCTCGATGGAAGGGCTCACCGTCGCCGGGCTGGAGCTGCTGTTCTCTTTGCCGCTTCTCGCCTACGCGTTCTGGCCCGCGGGCAACCGTCGCAAAGCCGTTGCAGCTGTTGGTCCCACCGCAGACACATCGTAGTGTCACCTTCTCCCGGCAGCGAGGACGAATGGGTGCTTTCCTGGCAGTGTCTCTGGTGAAGCAACGATGAACATGACCCGGTGTTTGCTCCCAATTCTCACGGCGCTCGGCGCAGCCGGGCTGGTGGTGGCGGCTGGACAGCGAACGCTTGCCGCCGAGGAGGAGGGTGACCAGAACATCGAGGAGGCCTCCACCCGGGTGGAGTTCGTGATCGTGAAGTCGACGGGCAGTTACGACGAGGCCCGGAGAATCGCCGTGGACGCCGCCAAGCGACTCCGCGTGCCCATGAAGCTCAGAGACCTGGCGCCGGTGTCGAAGGGCGGTCTTTCGTTGCCAGAGGCGGTTTGCGAGGAGAACGGGTGGGACGCTCCGTGCTACGTGGCACGCGGTCGATTCGACGATGGTGTGTACGTGAGCATCGAGCACACCAGCGGGTACCCCGAGTTCAAGCCCAATCTCTACATCGTGGTGGTCGCGAGCGGCCGGAAGGGAACCGCGCTGATCAAGAAGACCGCGCGCGACGCGAAGAAGGTCTTTCCCGACGCATACGTGCGCGTCGCCCAGGTCTACATAGGATGCATCCACTGAAACACAGAGCGTCGATAGGGGGCTTGACTGTCGCGGCACTGCTTCTCGGGCTGGCGTGGCCGGCGGCCGCCAAGGACGATGAGGCGAAAGAGCCGCCAGCGATCAAGGCGCCTTCCTCGCAGACCGTCACGCTTCACGTCTTCGCCAAGGCAAAGGACGACGCCAGCGTACAGCGTCTGGCCAGGTTGCTGAAGGCAGACGGATTCAAGATCCTCTTCGTGGAGCTGGCGGCGGAGTCGGAGTTGCCCAAGGTCGCCGTGGAGGGCAGCCGCGCTCGCTTTCGACGGGTCTTCGCCCTCCGTTTCGGCGTCCGGGTCGTGCCCATGAGCGGGCGGGCGGCGCTGAAGGAGGAGCTGACCGTCAGTGCGCCCACCGTGCCCAAGCGCTATGTCGGGCTGGTGGCAGCCATCGACATCCCGGATCCCCAGATCTACTGAAACGAGGAGGCAACCACCCAGGTGGAGTTCGCATCGCGGTCGAGCAAGCCGTGGCAGAGTCGTCGCGCCGGCTCGATGACGGCCCTGCAGCTGAGCGCCAAGGTGGACTACTTGCGCTTGAGCCAGTAGCCCGGATTCCTCGCAGCATGCGCAATGGCAACCACTACGATGCCGTCCGGCAACTCCCGAAAGAAGATGACGTACGGAAACTGCTGCACGACTGCCCTTCTGAAGCGCCGGTCTCCATCCCAGACGGGGAATTCTCTGGGTGCAGTGCCTATGCGGACCACGATCTCGTCGACGCAGGCTACAAATCTCTCACCCAGTCCGTCGGCATGGGCCTCGTACCACTCTGCCGCCGCTTGGAATTCTGCGCGCGCCGAGGGCGCGAAGGCCGTCGGCCTCATTTCGAACGCAAACGGTCAAGAGTCTCTGACTTGACCTGCTCCCACGGGACGGGCTTCACGGTGCCGGCGTCCAGATCTTTCACCCTTCGATCAAGCTCAGCCGCCCATGCTGCCGTCCAGCCCGGATCCTCGGGCCCCTCGACGCTCTCGAGGATCTCGGTCGCGAGCGCGAGCCTGTCGCCCGGCGGCAGTTCCAGCGCTCGCTGCAGAAGTTCGGAAGGGCTCATAGGCAAATCGTACCCCGAGGTCCGCCGCCCAACAAACGTGGATGTGCGAACCCGAACAGATTGAGCTCGCCCAGGCTCGCTGGGCTCGTCACAACGGCCGCATGGCCGAGCCGAGATTCGATCAGGACTTCTGGGAGCAGCTATGGGCGAGGACTCTGCGCGACGACGCCGACAAGGTCGCGCGCCGTCCACCCGATGCGCAGCTGATGGCCGCAGCCGCGGGCCTTGTGCCAGGGCGCGCCTTGGACGTCGCCAGGTGTCGGTCGAATCCGCGGTCGCGGCGCTGGACCCCGAGATGTGGGAGTTGCTCGTCGCGGAGGAACGCCCGCGCGCCGTTGCCGGTAGTGGTGTCGACGCCGTGATTCGCGCACGTCGCCGGACGTGAGACCGCACCTCGGCTGCCAGGGGCCCACGAACGTGGCTTAGTAGATCGCCACGCCAGCGCTGAACACGGAGGTGCTGGCCCAGCCGCCGTCGGGGGCGGTGTGGGCGGTGGTGTAGTCCACGCGGCCGGTCAGTGCCAGGCGCGTGGTGAGCGCGAGCTCGAGGATGGCGCCGCCGCCCCACGCGGGGCCGGTGCGGGTGCCGAATTCGTCGCGGGCGATTTGCTGGCCGCCGTGGCCGAAGCCGCCCAGGTGCAAGCGCCACCAGTTGAGCGGGAAGTATTGCAGCTCGAGGTTCGCCGAGTGGCGCTGGAAGATCTCGCCGACTGAGTTCTTGCCGGCGCCGATGGACAGGGTGCCGAGCACGCCGAGGCGATGGTGCGGGAAGTAGCCAAGCTGGATGTTCGACCCGAAGCCCATGGCCGAATAGCACGCGCACAAGGATGACAGCGAGCCGAAGTCCACCTTGAAGGCCATGCCCTTGCGATCGAGCGGCCGCCTGCGGTCGAAGCGAAAGCCGTAGGGCTGGTCATCCATGACCACGGCCTTCTCGCTGATGGCGGCGTCGTGCGCGGTCAGTTGCGAAAGCAACACGGTCTGCTGGTTGCCGTCTTCGAGCTCGAGCTGTAACGGCTGCTGTGGATGCAGTTGCGCCAGACCGTCGTAGCGCAGGCCCTCGGTGACGGCGAGCCCGGCGGCCGCCATGACCGCGACGGCAAGCACGACCACCGCGAGTATCAGCAAGCCGTCTCCATTGCCACCACCACCACCGCCGCCACCGCCAAGGTTGCCGGGCGGGTTGATGCCTCCCGAGCTGCCGCGCGGCCGGGGTGACGGGCTCGTCCGGTGCCAGCGATGTGAAGATCTGCTCGCATCGGAGACGGTCAGGGCCACCATCGCGGCGCGGTCGGCCGCGGACAGGTCGTACGCGGCGAACTCCTCGGCGTACTGCTCGCGAGGCACGGCGTCCGGATTGTCGACGGCGTCTCCGTCCCGCGACCCGAGGCTTTGCACCACGTGGACCTCGGCCCCGCGCTGGCTCGGTGGCATGGACGCCAGCCGCTCTAGCTCGGTCTTCGGAATCACGTACTCGTTCGACAGGCAGCCGGCGCACGTGAAGGACAGATAGGTCACGGTGACTGCGATGGCCACCAACCGAGAGAGCATGGGGCGGCCCAAAGCATGTTGCGTGCCGGGCCAGGACGTCGGATTCGCAGCCCATTGCGCGCGAGGTGGCGGGCTGGGTGTGCATCCCGGCGCACACTGTGGTCGGGGCGCCACGGATGGTCACGTCCCGGTCAGGGCTTCACCATGCTCGACAGCTTGCTCTCCAGCTCGGCGATGTCGCTGAGCGCCTTGCCTTCCCGGGCAGCCTCTTCCGGGTGGGCGAGCCCTTGGGTCACCTGGCGTGCGTCCAGCAGGGTCAGCTCCTCGTCGAAGGCACGCATCTCCTCCAGCCTCTGCACGGCGCCGGAGACCTGCCGCATGTACGCCGGGGGAACCGTCGGCGCGGGCGCATGGGCTGCCACCGGCTTAGCAGCCCTGCACGCGCAGATGCACTTGCAGGGCCGCGGGTACGCGCAACCCGTGCCCAGCGCCAGAATCGCCGCGATCATGATGGATGTGCAATTGTGTCCGAGCGCTCGACCCATGAACCACCTCAACGACTTCGGCGTGAGCGCCGAACACCATAGACCAAGCCGAGCGCGATTGTCATGAACGCCCACGGCACGGCGGGTTGCGACCGGCCACCCACGTCACATCCGCAGCCGGAGGAGGACGCGTTGCCCTGGGCCGGCCCGACGGTGCCGCCCGCGGCCACGAGGCCACCCGCGCCGCCTGTGGCGCCGCCCGCGCCGCTCGCCAAAACACCTGCCCCAACCACGCCGCCCGCGCCGACGGATCCGCCGGCACCGGCGACTTGGCCGCCGACGCCCGATGCTGGGCCGCCGCCCGCCCCGCCCTTCGCCACCACGCCGCCGCTGCCGACCGCACCACCGCCGCCACCCGCACCACTGCCGCCAGCGCCACCGGCACCCGCGGGCGGTGTTCCGGGCGAAATGGCGTGCAGGTACCCATAAAGCGCGGTCTTGCCTCGCATGGTTTGCTGGGGCGTGAACTCGCTGTGCGCCCACACCCACGGCGTCTCGAAGCACGTTTCGCCGATGGGCCACGTGTTCTTGAAGTCCCCCGGGTACGCGTCCTTGTACAGCTTGGACGGCGAGCCCATGGTCATGCTGGTGTCCCAGTCGTCGAGGTTGCAGTACGGCGTCTGTCCCGGCGTGGTTCCCTGCACGCCGTCCTCTCGGCCGGCGGTGTACATGTACTTCATCCCGCCCTTCGCTTCGAGCGGCGTGGTCGACGTGCCCATCTCGATGAGGTTGGCGGGATTCCTGCCAAGGCCCCAGTCGGCCTCGAGGGCCAGCGCCTTGCGGAACAGCGCCTTGTCGGCGGCGTCGCTGGTGACCGCGTGGGCGATGAGCGTGTGCTGCACGTTCTGGATGGTGCGGAAGTAGCCGTCGCTGTCGGGGGTCGAGCGCCGCGACGGCCGCTTGTCCATGCTGCTGGTCTCGACCGCCTTGGCCTGGCTGATGACCGACGCCTTCATGTTGTCCCACAGCGCCTGGAAGTGGACCGTCTGCGGGGTCATCAGGTAGCCGGCGGTGCCCCAAAGCTGGTTGCGCTTGTCGTTTGCGATCGCGGAGTTGGTGGTGGTGCAGACGCTCTCGGTGCTGACCGCGGCCTCGTAGGTTTGCTCGCCGGTGACGTTGTAAAGAAGCGCGGCGGCGGTCATCTTGAGGTCGCGACCGCGCAACATCGCGCCGCCCGCGTCGACGGTCTTGTCCAGCATCGGGTCCGCGGCGGCGCTGGCCACCCCGTAGGCCTCGATGGCGGACGCCTTGTACTGCTCGGCCAGCGCGGTGTTGCCGGCGATGCGGAAGGCGTCGGCTAGCATGGCGGCGTTGGCGGCGTTCGCCCAGGCCGCGACCGGCGTGGTGCCGGCCTGGAAGAATTCGTTCTTCGAGTTCGGGTTGGTCAGCCCGTGGCTGTACTCCTTGCCGTCGCGCAGGCGCAGCCAGAAGTCCACCTCGAAGCGAGCCTCGTCGAGGATGTCGGGGATGCCGTTGCCGCTTTCGGCGATGCCCGCGTTGTCGTCGGCGATAGCGCCCTTGCTGAGGATGTAGGGCAGAAGCATGTCGTAGATGATCGAGATGTGGCCCAGGTGCCGGTCGCTGTCGGCGGCGTCGGCGTGGCCGCCCCACGCGGCCTCGTTGGTGGGGTTGCCCGACTTGCGAAACTGGGCCCAGTCGTCCGGCTTGTCCCAAACGTCACCCGACGAGAACGAGCCCCACTTGGAATCGAAGGGCTGCATGGTGGTGAGGTAGACCTTGGTGGTCGCGGGATCCTTGCCCGGGATGTACAGGGGCGTGCGCGGCGGCGGCGACAGCTTGGCGGCGTTGTCTTGCCCCATGCGCATGTAGAAGAAGCCGCGAATCGTGATTCGGAAGGGATCGCCGTAGATGCCGGGCGCGATCTGGAAATCCTGGCTGGCGCCGACGCCGTCCACCACCAAGCGATAGGTGCCCGGCGCGCTGGCCGACGAGAGGTCCACGTTCCAAACCGTCGACCGGGTCAGGTTGTAGTACCCCACGTCGGAGGCGCTGGCCTTCCACAGGGTCACTTGCCCCACCTCGGTCGGCGTCTTGGTCGCCACGTCGTAGAGGTAGACCTTGTTGCCCACGAACGACTTGTAGTCGCGCGCGCCGCCGTCGCCGAGCCACGCATAGAGGTCGGCTGCCTTGTGGGGCGCATCCGGCGCGTAGCCGACCAGGTTGACGTGCACGGCGTCCGAGCGACTGTCGTAGACGTCGAAGGTGAAGGAATGGGTCGTCACGTCGACGTTGGTGGCGGGGGCGATCTCCAGGGTGTAGGCCGCGCCCTGCACCAGCGAGGTCGGCAGCGCGAGGTAGATCCAGTGCTGGTGCGTGTACTCGTAAGCGTAGTCGCTGCTGACCCAGTCCAGCTCCGCGTGACCGGACAGCTTCTTCTTGCGCGAGCACGCCGTGGGGTTCTTGCCGGTGGCGCCATAGCTCGCGTCGCTGGCCGACTTGATGGTCCAACTGGTGGCGGCCGCGGCGGCGGTGGTGCTGAGCTCGGGCGTGTAGCGCGTGACCTTTTCGCCGGGCGCCTCGTGCGCGACGTCGCCGTCGCTGATCTGGACCACCAGGTAGTCCTTGTCCAAGACGCCCACGCTCACGACCTTCGCGGCCTGCGCCGACAGCGGCACGGCCACCGTCGCGGCGAAAAGGCCACAGGTCCATGCCGACAAAGCCGATCGTGTCCTCATGTTCCGCTCCGAGTCGTGATGTTGCCCTGCTCCACGCCGAGGCTCGTTCCCCGGTCCATGATACTCCCGAGGGCGACCGGGCGCCGACTCGCATCTTCCGGTACGCGACGGCGCTATACTGGGCGCGCCATGCCCCCCGAGCTCCGCAACCCCGACGCCGCCGCGCTCGCGCGCAGGCTCTCATTGCAGCCGCACCCCGAGGGCGGCCTCTTCCGCGAGATCCACCGGTCGGCGCAGACCGTACGCTCGATGGAGCACGGCGAGCGGGCGGCGTTCACCTCGATCCTCTTTCTGCTGGAGGCGCCGCAGGTTTCGCGGCTGCACCGGATCGATGCCGAGGAGCTGTGGAACTGGCATGCGGGCGCGCCGCTCGATGTGCACATCCTGAGCGAGGCAGGACGGCAGACGCGACGCCTGGGCCCCGGGCCCGGCGAGAGTTTTCAGACGGTGGTGCCGGCGGGCGCGTGGTTCGGCGCCGAGGTGGCTTCGCCGGATGGCTTTTGCCTGGTGGGTTGCGTGGTCGCGCCCGGCTTCGAGTATCGAGCCTTCGAGATGGCCGACCGTCAGGCGCTGATGCGCGCGTTTCCCGCCGAGAGTGAGACCATCCTTCGCCTGACTTGAGCACGCGCCCGCGACGACGCGACCATCACAGCCACGCGCCCACCGAGAAGCTCACGAGCAGGTTGGGCCGCCCGGTCGATGCGACCGTCTCGTCGCCCACGTGGACGGCCACGTACGGCAGCGCAAGCTGGCCATGGGCCGCGGCGGTGAAGAAGTAGCGCCCGGGCAGGCGCACCTCGGCGCCAGCGCTCGCATCGAGCAGGAAGGCCCAACGCTCGCCCGCGTGGGCCAGCCGGGGCGAGTTGGCGGCGCCTTGCACGGAGGTGTGCAGAAGACCTGCCGCGACGCCGAGGAATGGCCGCAACGAAGAGCGTGTCAGCAGGCGGTAGTGCCCACCCAGCAGCGCGAGCTGTTGGTGGACTTCGGCGCTGCCACCCGTGCCCGCGACCGTCGCGCCCGTGCCAAGCCCGGCCAGCGACAGATCGAGCACCGCCCCGGGTCCGAGCGCCCACTCGAGGCGCACCATGGGCAAAAGCAGCGAGCCCACGCCGTCCAAGCTGGACAGCACGGCGCCTCCTGCCGCGAGGCCGAGCCGCTCCGGCGTCTCGACCACGGGCGAGGCCGGCACCGCCGCGATCTCCGCGGACGCCACCTCGCGCTTCCTGCGCGCCGCGAGGTCCACTTCGAGGAAGTGCGAACGCAGGACCTCGACCGAGCGCACCGCGAGCCGCTCGGATGCGTTGCCCCCTTGCGCGTCCATCGCCACGCGCGAAAGCTTGAGATCCACGGGGACTCCGCCAGCGATCCAAACGTCGACCGCGACGGGGGCCGGATCCCCGACCACGTCCACGACCGCGTCGAGGCGATTCGAATCGGCCAGCCAGACCAGCCACGATCGGTACTCCGGCGTGCCGGGCGATCGGGTGTCGGGACGGTCCGCCATGTCGACCGCGAACCCGACCGAGAGCAGCTCGCCGTGGATGCGCGCGACCATGGCCTGCACGTCGCGCGACGGGCGCGCCGGCTCGACGATGCCCACCGTGGCGGCCTGGGCAGACGTGGCCAACGAAGACGAGATCAGAAAGAAGAGGATGAGTCGGAGACGATCCACGGGGCTTAGGGTGCGCGGCGCAAGGTGCGCGCCGGACCAGCATAGCTCCCTTTGGGAAAGCGACGTAGATACTCCTCGGCGATGGGGCGCGCCTCGTCGGGTCCCCGGCTCTCGCTGACCAGGGTCATCTTGCGACCCAGGGCCTCGGCCGCGTACTGACCCGACGGCACGCGCTCCAGATACTCGTCGTAAAGCGCGATGGCTTGCCGGACCCCACCATCGCGAAGCTCCTCGACGCGGCCGAGGAAGAAGATGGCGTCGAGCGCGCGGGCCGAGGTCGGGAACCGTCGACGCTCGGCCAGAAGCGCCGAACGCGCCAGGTCCAGACGATGGCGGTAGCGGGCGGCGTTGGCCAAAGCGAAGAGGTCCTCGCTGCTGGCTTGCTCGAGCACGGACGCCACGCCGGCGCGGTCGACGTCCTCGAGGATCCCGTCCCAGTTGCCGCTGGCCAATGCCTCGGGCCATCGCCGCTGGTATTTCGGCGTGGGCACGTGCGCGACCGAGGTCGCGGGTTGTTTGTCTTTGACGATCGCCGACGGCAAGGGATCCATCACGGGCGCAGGGGGCGCCATGGCGGGCTCCTGGTTCGCGTTGTCGGGATCCTCCTCGGAGATGACGGTCTCGGACCGCGGGAGGTCGACCAGCAAACGCTGGCCGGCGCGCAGCGCGATGTCGCCACCGGAGACCGGCCCGCTGACCACGACGCGTCCCCGCCTGAGCTTGAGCTCGAACAGCTCGCTCGACGAATCCCACGAGACCGTGAAGACGGTGCCTTTGACGGTCACCAGGAATGGCCCCACCTCCACCAGCCAGCGTCGATCGCCACCCGGGACCACGTGGAAAGATGCCGTGCCCTGCTCGATGGCCACGCGCGCGCCCTTGCTGTCGGCGGAGCGCAGCCGCCCGCGCGTGCCGGGCTGAAGCTCGAACCGGCTGCCTTCGTTGAAGACCAGCTTGACCCCGTCGTGCCCGGACTCGCGCAGGTAACCCCCGTCGAGGACGCTGCCGCCCTCCACCGCGTAAAGCGGCGCGGGCGAGGTCGCGACCGACGAGCGCCAACGCGCGTCCAGCGCGAAATGCGTGGCCACCAGCGCGCACAGCCCCGCGGTGGCGCCAATCAGCGACCAGCGCACGATTCGCCGTCGGCGAGAACCGCTGAAAGCGATGCGGGCGGAGAGGCCAGCGAGGCCAACCTCGAGCTCGTCGGGGGTCCGCTCTTCGACGCCATCCCGAATCACCCCGGCAAACGAGGTCAGCGCTGGCGCGTCTTTCGATTCGTCGGAGGTCATCGATTCCACCCCTCTTCCAGCAAGCTGCCAAGGCCTGGATCGGACTGGATCCAGCGCGATAGCCGAGCGGAGGCCTTGGTCATGGATCGCTTCACGGTAGATTCGGACAGATCCATCGTTTCGGCGATTTCTTCCACGGTCATCGATTCTACGCGCCTGAGCAAGAACACGAGTCGATCACGGGGCGAAAGACGGTCGAGCAGCGTATGGCACTTGCGGAGCAGATCGCGCGATTCCATGTCGAGGCCCCGGTCGTCCCTCCAATCGACCAGCGCCGCCGGCTGCTCGAAGGAAAGCCAGGCACGCAGTCGCTTGCGCCGCAGATGGTACTTGAGCTCGCGCACCGCGAACGAGTACACGAAGCTGCGCAACTTGTCCGGCTCGCGCAGCGTCTTCGCCTTGCGGTACACGTTGTAGAAGACGTCCTGACCGAGATCGTCGGCCTCGGGTCGCGACCCCAATGCGCGCTCGGCCATGCTGAGCACCATGGGCGCGAAACGCCGCCAAGTCTCCGCGACGGCCCAGTTTTCGCCCGCGGCCAGACCACGTGCCAGCTCGCCATCGGTCGCTCCCCGGCGATCGGCGCGGACCACCAGGGTCAACGGGACGTTTGAGCGGCGGGGTGTCACGGTGAAATCTCGAGAACGCCCAGCAGTGGCTGGGCTGGTGGGAATCGGGTCATCTTTCACATCAAGTATAGGGCGATCCGACGACGCGGCATGCGGCGGCACGCATTCTTTGGACCAATTCCCCGACGCCTCGACCTCTTACTGGACGAGACAATCTCTGTCTTGGGGGGACCATATCCATGAAATCGATAGCCATTTCCACGGTGTTCGCCTCGATGTTCGCGCTCGTGGGTTTGGGTTGCGGGGAATCCACGAGCGGCGGCGGTTCAGGTGGCGCCACGACTTCGCCCGAGGCGTCGGGAGGGTCGGCCGCGGGCGGCGGCGGGGGCAACGGTGGCTCGGGCGGCGCGACGACGGTCGTGGCGACGGGCGGCGCGACCAGCAAAGGTGGCGCGGGCGGCGGGCAGGGAGACGGCGGCAAGCCCAGCGCGACCGGCGGCAACGCGACGGCGACCGGGGGCCGCATCGGGAGACGCGACGCGGGCGAGGGGACGGGAGGGGCCGGAGCCGGTGGCTCGACGGTGGACGGCGGCGCGCCCGGCGACGGCTGCAAGATCGGCGCTTGGCCGACGGCGGATCCCTCGAAGGCCGGGCCTTACAAGACCACGACCGAGAACGACGTCGGCCCCGAGGCCGGCCAGGCTCTCGACGGCGGTCTGCCTCCGCGCTTCACCATGTTCCGCCCGCAGAACCTCGCCGAGGTCGACCTGTGCCACCCCGTGATCACCTGGGGGAATGGCACCGGCGCCACGCCGAACATGTACGGAACCCTGCTCAGGAACTTCGCCTCGCACGGCTTCGTGGTCATCGCATCGAACAACACCAACGTCGCGCGCGGGACTCCGGCCCCGATGATCGTGGGCGTGACCTGGGTGCTCGAACAGAACGAGGATCCGTCGAGCGTGCTGTACCATCGCATCGACACCACGCACATCGGGGCCACGGGGCACTCGCAGGGCGCCATGGCGACCACGCAGGCGTCGGGCGACAGCCACATCACCACCAGCATCCCCATCGAAGGCGCGTCGGTGCAACGCAACCTGCACGGCCCGGCCATGTTCTTCTGTGGTGGCGCGGACACCACCGTGAGCTGCGACGGCGCCAAGAGCGCGCTCAACGCGATCACCACGCTGCCGGCCATGTACGCCGAGTTGATCGCAGCCGATCACGGAAGCTGGATGAGCCGCGGCAGCACGCTCAGCGTCGCCGACACCGCGTTCACGGCGTGGATGCGGGTCCATCTCATGGGCGACGCCGAGCTCAGGCCGTGGTTCTACGGGCCCGAGTGCAAGCTGTGCACGGATTCCGCCTGGAATATCGATCGCAAGAACATGGACGAGTAGCCGGCTCGGCGCGGGCCGGCCTTGCCCGACCCGCGCCGCTCAGTTCCGGTGGTAGATGAAGAGGGAGTATCCGAGGGTGTCGACGAGCGTGGCGTCTGCGAGAAGCCGACGCAGGGCCGCGTGGTCTTGCGGCGACTGGTAGACGCCCTGCAGGCAAGTCGCGCTGACCGCGAAGTAGCCCGAGGGATGGATGCGGTCCCATGGCGTCGCAAGCTCGAAGAGATAGCCGCCGGGCACGTTCACGTGGGCGATCTGGTAGTAGCGGGGATCCGCGGTGCCGAAGTAACAGAGGTTGATTGGCTCGCGGATGCCGCGCGCGTCCAGCCACCGCTTGAGGCTTGCCAGCTCTTGGCCCCAGTCGAGGCTCGAATCGACCAGCCGCTGGTAGCCCGAGCGCGGTCCGCCCGCCAGCTCGTTGAAGTAGGCGAGGAAGTGGGGATACGTGAGGGCGGGACGCCACGGCGGCGCGAACACGACGAAGCATCCGAGCGCGATGGCCGGCAACAACGCCCGCCTCGCGAATCCGTGCAGCGTCGAAAGTCGCACCAGGGCAAGGCCACCCGAGCACACGAACAGAAATGGGTAGATGGGCAGCAGATGCCGATGCCCGATGTTCAAGTGGGATCGCGACGACATGAGGACGTACACCGCCACCGGCACGAGCAGGAACGCCAGGTCGAGCCAGTGTTCGCGCTTGCGCCAGGCCAGGTAACCGATGGCAGCCGCGAAGAGCAGCAGCGACAGCGTCGGTGTCTTGAGCAGAAACGCGACGGGGAAGTAGTACCACCAACCGCGATCCGAGTGTCGCCCCAGCAGGAAGCTGCCGCGCGATAGCGAGCGCATCTCCGCGTATGCGAACCCGTAGAGGTAGGCCTCGGGCAGCAGTCGCCAGCGATCGGCGAGGAGGAGCAACTTGCCAGCGAGCGTCGGCTGGTCATCCCCGCGCCCTGCTTCGAGCCCCGCGCCCTGCCCGGCGCTCTCGTGCAGTCGATGAATCGCGGCGCTGCGCCTGACCACGTCCTCCAAGGGAAGGTGCCCGGGACGTCCGCGCGCGGGCAACTGCAGCCCGAGCTGGCTCGCCGCCGCCGTCTCCATCGCCGCCGCCGCCTGCGGATCGGGAGCCGCCGAGTAGCGAAATCCGTACGTCGCCCACAAGAGACCATAGGCCGCGGCGCCCACCATCACCAGAACACCGGCTACCTCGAGCAGCGCTGCCCGCCCGAGTGGATGCCGTCCGCGTTGTGCAGCGACAAGCGCGATCCCCGCCACCAGCACGACCACCGGCACGAGCAGGATCGCGGTGAACTTCGACGCCAGCGCCAGCCCGAAGAACACCGCCAGCAACACGACGTCGGCCACCCGCGGCCGCCGGTGGCAGCGCCACAGGAAGTACATCGTCCCGAACATGAAGACCGCGACGCCCACGTCGGTGGTGACGAGCCCGCTGTGCGCGATGAAGCCCGGGTCGAAGCAGAACAGCGTCAGCGCGAGCAGCCCACCCGCCGGGCCGAAGAGCTCGCGGGCCCAGCCAAAGACGAGCAGCGCCAGGAGCCCGCCGAGTAGCGCCATGGGCAACCTGCCCCAGAAGAGCAGCCGGTCGGCATCGTTGAGAAAGTCCGCCCGTTCGAGCGCCGCCGTCGAGGGTATGGCGAACGGGTTCGTCACGCCGAGACGCCGCAGCGCCTGGTCCGTCACCCCATAGAGCCAGTGGTGACTCCAGTACCATTGGCTCTGGTCATCGGCCAACCCGAGCGCCCACGCGAGCAGGAGCGTGCGCGACGAGGTCGAGGTGGCGGACAGTCCGGCCTCCGTGAAGGCGACGTCGCCGGGCGCCACCGGTTGCCAGAGAAGCGGCGCCGCCGCCAGCAGCTTGAGCAGCGGCGGGTGCTCCGGATTCATCCGGTAATCACGCAGTTGCCAGTAGCTGTAGCCGGAGGCCAGGTGGGTCGGCTCGTCGTAGGTCGCGGACTGGCGAGCCGCGCTGCCGACCGCCAGGAGCACGAATGCAGCGACCAGGGTGAACACCAGGGTCGCCATCAGGATGCGCGGTCGGGTCATCGCTCGCGGCATTGTACCCTGGTGCGATCAGGCAGAAAAAAAGCACGCGTGCGCCGCAAGGGGGTGCACGCGTGCTTCGTGGTTTCTCGGTCAGTCGATGGGGCCGGGTCGAGGGACTACCAGAGCGCGAAGGCCGCCCATGAGTAGTTGCCCGAGCTCACCTGGATGCAGTATCCGCCGTCCTTCGGGGCAGGTACCGAGGACCAGTTGCCGGTGTTGCAGGTTCTGGTCGTACCGTTGACCTTCAGGGTACGTCCGCCGGCGAAGCTCGTGCAGTTGCCGCCGTGGATGACCGAGGTCGTCTGGAAGCACCTCGTCCCCGTTCCCAAGGCGCCGGACTGGTAGCTGCCGCTGATGCTGAAGTTCGTCGGCGAGGTGCAGATGCCGCCGCAAGGACCGGTCGGGGCCGGGTTGACGGTGATGACGATGTCGTCGCTGGCGCCAAGCTCACTGTCGGACGCAGTCAGCCTGAGCGTGTAGCTGCCCGAGGCCGAGAACGTGGCAGTGGTCGCCTTCGCGCTGGCGTTCGCGAAGCTCACGGTGCCCGGGCCACTGACCTTGGTCCAGGTGGTAGTGACCGCCGCCGGCGGGTTCGGCAAGCCATCGTCCGTCACCGTGCCGTTGAGGCTGGCGGTGGACGGAAGCGTGATGGTCTGGTCGGCGCCGGCGTTTACCACCGGGGCCTTGTTCGTGGGCGTCGCGCTGATCGTGATGACGATGTCGTCGCTCGAGATGAGCTCGCTGTCGTTCGCGGTCAGCCGCAGGGTGTACGATCCCGCGACCGAGAACGTGACGGTCGTGCTCGGGTTCGAAGGATCGGCGATCACCGGAGCGACAGGACCGCTCACCACGCTCCAGGTGGCGGTGAAGGCGCCGGGCGGGTTCGGCAGTCCGTCGTCGACCACCATGCCCGTCAGGGTGACGACCGTGGGCAAGGTCGCCGTGATGCTCTGGTCCGGGCCCGCGCTCACCACGGGCGCCTGGTTGATGGGCGGCGCCCCGTCGACGGTGACGACCACGTCGTCGCTGGCACCGAGCGCGCCATCGTTCGCGGTCAGCCGCAGGGTGTAGGTCCCCTCCACCGAGAAGCTGGCCGTCGTCGTTGCGGCGGCCGGGTTGGCGAAGGTCACCGTCCCGGGTCCCGAGACCAACGTCCAAGCGATCGTCATCGCGCCGGGCGGGTTGGGCAGGCCATCGTCGCTCGCGGTTCCGGCCAGGTTGGCCAGGGCTGGCAGCGTGATGGACTGATCGGGTCCAGCGCTCACCACCGGGGCCTCGTTCAATGGCGCGGGATTCACCGTGATCGTGACCGTGTCGCTGTTGGCGAGGGCGCTGTCGTCCGCGCGCAGTTCGAGGGTGTAGGTGCCGGCCGTCGAGAAGGTCGCCGTGGTCGCCGGGGCAGCGGGGTTGGCGAAGACCACGGTTCCGGGACCTGCGACCATGGTCCAGGCGATGGTCAGCGCGCTCGGCGGATTGGGCAGGCCATCGTCCGTCACGGTTCCGGACAGCGTGGCAGCGGCGGGCAACGTGATGGTCTGGTCGGCGCCTGCGCCGACCACGGGTGCCTGGTTGATGGGCGGCTCGGCAGCCACGGTGACGACCACGTCGTCCGAGGCCGACAGGGCACTGTCGTTCGCGGTCAGTCGCAGCGTGTAGGTGCCTGCGACCGAGAAGGTCGCCGTGGTCGATAGCGCGCTGGAATTCCCGAAGGTGACCGTGGCCGGACCGCTCACCATGGTCCAGGCGTACGTCATCGCGTTGGGCGGGTTGGGCAACCCGTCGTCGGTCGCGCTGCCGATGAGCACGGCGCCCGCGGGCAAGGTGATGGCCTGGTCGGGCCCCGCGTTGACCGTGGGCGGGAGGTTCCCGACGCCACCGGCGTGGGCGAGCACCTGCACGTCGTCGACCAGGAACCCTGCGTAGCTGTTGTAGATGCTATCGACGCTGTCGAACGACACACGCACGCGCAAGGTCGCGCTGGACAAGCCAGCGAATCGCGAGGTGAGGTCGACCTCCGCCGCTTGCCACGTCCCGGAGGCGTCCTGCAGGGCGGTGCCACCGAGGTTGTTGCTGGCCGCCACGGTGAAGGCGCCTTCGTTGACCGAGACGAGGATGGCCGCCTTGTCGAAGCCGCTCAGCCGCTCCGTCGCGAGGAAGTAGTTGAAGCGCAGCTTGACCGCCGAGGTATCGGCGATGGTGATGGGCACCGAGGTGGCCGTGCCGATAACCAGCGCGCCGGTCTCGTACGAGCACGACGAGTCGAGCCCGAAGTACAGGCTCTGCGGCAGAGAGTGGCCGGCCTGCGCGGAGGCGCAGCTGGCGCTCACGTGCCATAGGTTCGACGATGTGCTGTCCACCGCGAAGGTGCCGAGGCCGCCCTCGAAGGTTTCGCCGTAGATGACCTGCGGCACGCCCACCTGGAGCGCGACGTTGCGGGTGGTGTTCCCGCCGCCGTTGGTCAGATTGGTGAACTGCACGGTGGCGGCGTAGCCACCCTTGACGAGGCCTGCCGCCGCGGTCTGGTCGATGCCAACCACGACCTGGACAGTCTGGTTGATCGCAATCGAACCGCTGGCGTTGCTGATGGTCAGCCAAGGCGTGCTGGTGGCGGGGGCGACTTGGTAGTCGATGGAGGCGCTCGGGCCGAGGTTGGTCAAGGTGTACGTCACGCTGGCCGGGGCGAACGGACCGCCCACGGGGCCTTCCGCGGCGAGGGTGCTGGTGGGCGACACGCTGAGGTCGGTGAGCAGGGGTGGGCAGGTCATGCCGTGCGCGGTGAAGCCGGAGCAGATCTCGTTGTAGTGGGGCGACCCGTTGCCGATGTTGCCGTCGTTGTCGTCGAGGGTGAGAAGGTCGATGGCAATCTGCGAGTTGATGCTGCTGCCGGTGTGGAGCAAGACCGAGTTCAACGTCAGGCTGTTGATGATGTCCTCGTAGTCCGTGGGGTTGGTGACCGCGAGCGCCTTGCGGATGCTCCAGATGGTGCCCGAGAGCAGCTGGCCGCAAGAGTGGATCGCGCTGCCGCAGGTCGAGCACGAGGTCGACGAGTACTGGCAGGTGTTGTCCGCGTTGCGCAGCGCCGTGGTGCACTGGTTGAGGTAGAAGCCGTAGCCAAGGCCGGGCGCGCCCGCGAAGAGCGCGGAGATGGAGTCGGACATGCCTTCGCCGTACGCACCCTGACCGCTGCCGCCCATGGCGACGATGTGGTGGCCGTACTCGTGGTGGACCACGCTGGCGAACGCGGTGTTGGTGTACGACGTGTTGCCCAAGCAGAAGTTGATGGACGAACCGTTGTAGAAGGCGTTACCGGGGCAGGTCGAGGTGTCCGACGAGCTCAGGTTCACGTTGACCGGGAAGTCGAGCTGCGTGGCGATGGTCGGGTAGTTCGGCACGTACGCGAGCAGGAAGGAGCGAATCTCGTTCGCCTTGCTGTAGCCGTTGACCTGGGCGAGGATCCTCACGTCGGTGTTCGAGCTGTTGTGGACGAAGCTGGCCGGACCAGGCGGCACGACCGCGCTGGTCAGGATCTCGAGGGCGCCGGCCTTGTTGACCACGTCGAAGTACTGCCCACCCATGAGCGAGGTGACGTTCACGCTGCCCGTCGCGCTGGTGGTGAGCTGGAAGGTGCCGGTGCTGTCGGTGTAGGTGACCTCGCCGGTCTGGCCATCGACCTCGGCGTTCGGGAACGGCACCGCGAGCGCGGCCCCGCACTCCATCGCGGCGTCACCCTGGGTGACGTTGGCCGTGACCGTGCCGGCGATGGTCGCCTGGCTGATCAGGCTCTCGACGTGGAGGATGTCGCCCGTGGCGGCATCAGCCACGAACTGCCACCTGCCGAAGGTCGAGCCGTCGGCGGTGAACTGGATGGCCGAGCGAGGTCTCGCCGGCACGTCTTCGGTGCCCGCGAAGACGATCCTTTCGGCCGCAGAGACGTTGACGAGCGCCGAGGGCGGCGGCACGAAGCGCCCTTGGATGTCGTGCGATCCGCGGATCGCGGCCAGGGCCTTGCCCAGGTCGGGGGTCGCCGCCCGCGCCGCCACCGTCGGAGAGAAGCCCGACAGGTCACGCAGGGTCGACGAAGCGTGTACGACGGTGTTACGCCCGTCGTTGCGAACCAAGGTGTCGAGCCGACCACGGTAGACCGGGATCCCGCTGCTCTTCTGTGCATGACGGTAGAGCCAGAACTTGGGCTCGCCTGTCTTCTTGTCTACCATCAGCTCGATGCCGCCCGCGGCCGCACGGCCTGCCGCTTGGACAGGGCCATCGGCCTGCAACGCCAGGTCGGATTTGCCGAGGCCCATGGCGGAAGCGTAGGCCTGCGCGAAGCGCGAGGCGGCCTCCGTGGGCGAGGTGCCGGTGGCGAGGGCGCGGCCATAGAGCTTGGTCACTCCAGATCCGCTGCCATCGGTGCGTGCGGTCGGAAAGGCAGCGCGCACCGCCTTCATCCGAACGGCCGGGTCGCGTGCTTTCTCGTCGCCGGATTGGTTGCTACATCCCGCAACTCCCAGTCCGAGTACCGCTGTCAATACTCCCATGCTCGCTGTTCTCAATCGGTTCTTCATCAATCCCCTCCGCAAATACGAACAGTGGTGTTCCACCCGCCCCTGCCCCAACCCTCGCTCAAGCCGGTTATAGGCGTCGCATCAGGCACGCCGCAAGCGCGATTACTGCGCGGTGACGTAGGCGCTGTGATTGAGCTTGCAGTGCGGTGGTCACACGACGACTTCCAGTCGAACCGACCGCGCCCGAGAGAGTCGACTGACTTCAGGTCACCGTCGGCGAGGCCACGGTCTCGGGCTCGCGGTGGCGGGTGGCGAACAACACCAAGACGAGAGCGATCAGGTCGAGCACGCCAGCCAGCACGAAGGGCAGCGTGGCCCCACCCACGTCATAGAGTGTCCCGGTGATCAGCAGGGCAACTACGCCGCCGATACCGTTGACCATGGTGAACATCATCTGACCGGTGGCCCGCAACGCGGACGGAACCGCCCCCGCAAGCCACGCCATCGCCGTGACCCAGAACAGCCCGAAGGTCAGACCGTGCGCAAGCTGCAGTGCCAGGATCACGCCGGGGGAGCCCACGAAGGACGAAAGCCACCAGCGCACCGCCGAGACGGCGAACACCGCGACGAAGAGCTGCGCCAGTCGGAAACGTTTGCGCAAGCGCGCGAACAGGAACAACACGGCGATCTCGGCCACGGTGCCGATCACGAAGGCGAAGCTGGTGAAGCGCGCGGGAAAACCGCGCTCGCGCAGCAAGATGCCGAAGAAGCCGTGGTACGGCACCAGGGCCGCCCAATGCAGACCGGCCACCGCCAGCAGCGCGCGAAAGCGGGAATCGCCGATCAGGCGGCGCACATCGCGTGCGTGTGGGCGCTCGCCAAGCGCACGGCCGCGCAGCCCAAGCGCGGCCAGAAAGCTGGCGGCGAACCCGACGCTGACCAGCGTGGGTACCAACCTGTCGGCGACGAGCAGACCGCGCAGGTCGAGCCACCACCCCGCCACGAGACACGCGGTCATGAAGGCGGCCGAGCCCGCGGCGCGCGTCGGTCCATAGGCAACGCCCTTGCGCCAGCGCTCGACCGCGACCGAATCCGCCGTGCCCACGATCGCGACCGCGAAGAGCTGCTGGGCGAAGTACGCCGCGAACAAGGTGGTCATGGTGCGCGCGAAGATCACGGGCAAGCTGGCCACGAACGCGCCCAGACACAGCGCGCGCAGGACGCGATCTGGCCTGCGCGTGCGATCCGCGAGCCACCCCCACCCGAGCGGCACCACCAGTTGCAGCGCTGGCGGAATGGCGAGGAGCACCCCGACCTGCCGTCCCGACAGCCCGAGCTGGCGCAAGTAGGCCGGAAAGAACGGCGTGCTCACACCGATGGTGAGGAAGAAACAGGCGTAGAAGAGCTTGAGCATGGCCCTCGGGCGCTTGTCCCTATAGAAGATGTACAGCCACCTTGCAAGCCGCCCGCATCGTTCTCGAGACGACCGGACGGAATCTTAGAGGAACACATGAGACTTCGAGCGGCACTTGGACTCGCGACGGCCTTGCTGACGGGCGCCTCGGGTTGTGGCAGCGACGGTCATGGCGGACAGCCCGCGATGGGGGGACAGTCTGGTGCCAGCAGCGGCGGGTCTGGCGGGGCCGGGGGCACAGGCGGCGGAACTGGGCTCAACATCTGCAACTTCGCGAGCGGCCTCAACGTGGCCTGGGTGAGCTTCGCCAACGACGTACCCAACCCGCAGACCGCGACCTTCACCAAGATCTTCCAGGACACGTATGGCGCTGGCGGACGCGTGGTGCGCTGGTGGTTCCACACCAACGGCAGCGTCACGCCCGGCTACAACAGCGACGGAACCGTGAAGAAGATAGAGCAGTCGCACATCGACGGTGTGAGGGCGATCCTGGCCGCCGCCAACGCGGTCGGGATCGGCGTGGTCGTCAGCCTGTGGTCTTTCGACATGGCCCAAGACAATGCGGGGGCGGCTGCGGCCAACAACAAGAGCTTGATGATCGAGGACCGCATCCGTCAGTCCTACATCGACAATTACCTCACCGACCTGGTCAAGGGACTGAAAGGCACGCCAGGCCTCTACGCGTACGAGATCTTCAACGAGCCCGAGGGCATGTCCACCGCGGGCTGGTCCACACAGTGGAAGATCGACATCTCGTACATCCAGAAGGCGGTGAACCAGTGGGCCGCGGCCATCAAGGCGGCGGATCCGACCGTCCCCGTGACCAATGGCTCGCAGACCATGGCCTACCGAAGCAAGTACTCGGACAGCGCGCTGGTCGAGGCCGGCGGCAAGGCCACGGGCACCCTCGACTTCTACCAAGTGCACTACTATCAAGTGAATGGACTGGGCAACAACGTCTTCGCCTACCCGCGTTCGTTCTGGGGCCACACCGACAAGAAGCTGGTCATCGGCGAGTTCGCCGCGTACGCCAACGACACCGCGCCGGTGGCGGTGGCCGACAGCTTCAACTACCTGTTCGGCAGCGGATACGACGGGGCGTGGGCTTGGTCGTACACCGAGGGAAACTCGAACTACAAGTGGCCCTCGATGCAGGCACCCATGAAGAACCTTTTCACCGCTCAGAAAGAAACGGTAGACGCCTGCCCCTAGGAGGGTGACCTTGTCCAAGCGAAGCATTTGGGGAATCGCGGCCCTGCTCTTGCTGGTCGCGCTGGCCGCGCTGGTCGTGGTCATGCGGTCGGAATCGTCCGCGCGGGAGGGCGAGCAGTCGGCGTCCCGTCAAGCAGCGGCGCAGGTGCCCACGCCGCCGCGCCTGCTGCCGCCCGCGCCCCGGGCACCACCACCCCCCGCGGACCAGGCGCCGTCCGCGCAGCCCGCGGCGGCGGCCATCGACGCCCGACGGGCGGCGCCAGCTTCGGCGGCGGCACTCACCGAGGCGAAGCTGATGGAGAAGCTGCGCCAGGCACGAAGCGCGGGGCGCCACGCCCTGGCCATCCAGCTCGCACGCGAGGGCAATAGGCGCTTTCCTGACAGCGCGCTCGCGCCCGAGCGGGAGTCGATCCTGATTCATTCGCTGGCCGACAACGAACAGCGCGGCGAGGCGCGTGGCGAGGCGGAGCGCATGGTCAACCACTACCCGGATTCGGACTGGGTCCGCGAGATCGAGCGCTTCACGGGCGCGCATCGCCATCGCAACGTTCGCCTGAACGACGCCGGCGAGATCGAATACTACTGACGCCGCCGTAGGGCTACTTGGATTTCTGCGGCTTCTTGTCCTCGGGAGGACCGTCGCGAAACAGCAGGCCGGCCGCGGTGAGGTTGTCCACCAGATCGCGCGCCATGACCTCCGGACCCGATTCGCTGACGAGATTCGCGTGCCACACCACGCGCTTCTCTTTGGGTGCCCTGACCACCACATCGTACGTGACCGACTCGGCGCCGCCTTCCTGGTGCGTGACCTCGCCCGTGGGCTTGATCAGGATGATGCCATCGGGCCCGAACGCGTCGAGGTCGGCGCGGGCGTTGGGCTCGTCGAGATCGAGGCCCGTGACGAGCAGGCTCACCAAGGCGGAGGTCCGGGGGTGCAAGGCATCGCTCAGCGCCTGCCGGAGCTTCTCGGCCCCGGCCGCGTCGCGCTGTCCCTGGAACACCACCAGATAGGCCCGAGCGATGGGCGTCACGGCCGCGCGGGAATGGATGACCGGCACCTCCGACTGCGACGTCGCACAAGCGGGCGTAAGCGCCACCCCCGCAAGTGCGAGCGCCCGGCAGATGCGACCCATGCTCCCGCGCGACGATGCTCTGCTTTGCTGCTTTTCCACGATGGGTAAGCATCTTCGCGCCGCCTGGTCCTGTCAACCCGAACGAACGCCGGGTGCCCAAGAGCTACGCGGCGTGCTTCATGGCTTGTACTTCACGGTGGCCCAGCCAGCCGCCGGCATCGAGAACTGCAGGGTCTTGCCGGCGATCTTCACCGCGTAGCTGCTGTTCGCCGAGCCGCTGTTGTACATCACGGCCACGATGCTGCCGTCCGGGTTGCGGAACGCGACGGCGTCGCCGCCCGACGTGCCGACGACCGTGGAGCCCGGCACGGCATAGCGGGACAAGTGGCGGAAGACGTAGTAGGCCGGCGTCGCGGTGACCTTGCCGTCGGCGGCGACCAGCAGGGCGTTCTGTTTCCAGTCGCGGGAGGTGTCGTTGCCCAACCCGACCTTGTCGAGCACCATGTTCCACGCGTTGTACGACGTAACCCGGCCCCTCTTGATCGCGTCGCGGATGTAGCCCCAACTCTCCACGCCGTACGCATGGTCGTTGGGCGCCTGCGTGCTGTTGTAGCGGGGGTAACCCGAGGGGTTCCACGGGTAGTTGCCGGCCTTGTGCTCGGAAACCCAGATCGGCAGGCCTGCGAAGCTCTGACCGCTGTTCACCCTCTCGACTACGCCCCACTGCACACCGACCACCGAGACGGCCGCCTTCGCGGCGGAGTCGGCCAAGACGGCGGCCGCGATGTCGAGGTCGCTCCTGCCGCCGTCGCCGGCATTGCTGAGCGTGCCCAGCATGACCTTGACGCCGAGCTCATTCATGACCGGGCCAAGCGCCTTGATGAAGGACACGTAAGTAGACTCGTCCCACAGGCAGGACGGATAGTTCTGGTCGTAGCTGGGCTCGTTCTGGGGAGAGACCACCTCCACCTGAATGCCCCTCTCCTTGTATCCCGAGACGAACTTCCCGAAGTACTGGGCGTACGCCGTGAGCAGCGAGGCGTCGCTCTTGAAGCTGCCGCCATCGAAATAGGACGGCCGCATGGCAGTTCCGCCGCTGGCGTTGTCCTTCTTGTAGCCGGCCTTCATCCACACGGGAGGCGTCCAGGGGCTGGCCCAGAAGCGCAAGCCCGGATTCACGCCTTGCGCCGCCTTGATGTATGGGATCAGCTTCTCCGCGTCGCGGTCGAGAGAGAACCTGCTGAGCGAGGTGTCGGCGGGCGGGCGATTGCTTTCGCTGCTGTCGGGGATGACGTCGGTTCCGTTGTCGTCGTAGGTGAAGCGGCTTTCGGCGTAGTCGCTGGCGCCCATCGGGATGCGGCCCCAAGCAAAGCCGGCCCCTTCGACCGGGTCGAAGAGCAGCGTCGCAGCTTGGGCCTGCATGGTTACCGAGGTCAGGTACTTCCATCCGAGCTCGTTGAAGGCACCGCCGAAGCCCTCCCAGGTCTGCGCCACGGCCGTCTCGTTGACCGTCACGTCGGCAGTACCGCTCGACACCTCGGTCGCGGTGACGGTGTCCCAATAGGCACCAACGTGGGAGACCACGACGGTAGCCGAAGGCGGCGGCGCACCCCCTGTGCCGGGAGGCGAGCCACCGGTGCTCGTGATGCCACCGGTACCGATCACGCCGCCACTCGCGATCGCCCCGCCACTCGCGATCACGCCGCCGGTTCCCTGCACGCCGCCGCTCGCGATCGCCCCGCCAGTCCCCTGCACGCCGCCGCTCGCGATCGCCCCGCCAGTCCCCTGCACGCCGCCACTCGCGATCGCCCCGCCGGTCGAGATCGGAGCATCGATTCCAAGGCTGCCGCCCGTGCCGACCGCACCACCGGTTGCCGAGGCCGCATCGATTCCCAACATGCCTCCCGTCGAGGCCGCGCCTCCCGTGCCGGCGCTGCCGCCCACGCCCCCCGTGCCGAGCGGAGCGTCGCGCTCCGCATCCATGGCGGTCTGGTTGCCATCGGCGCCGAGATCGATCGGCCTGCCATCGAGAGCCGAGGCCGTGTCCGGTCCAGCCTCCGACGACATCGGTCCATCGTACCCGCCGGTCATCGCGTCCCGGGCATCGGTGCGGCCCGCCTCGGTTGCCCCGAGGGATGCGTCGACCACACCGCAGGTCTTGTCGTCGGGTTTGCAGCAGCGGCCGAAAGTGCTTCCGGGCACGGCACGGCACTGGTAGCCGCTGGGGCAGTTTTCGCCTTGCCGTTCGACCCGACAATTGACCGAGCCCTCGTCGAGGCTTTCGAAGCAGCCGCTCGTGGAGAGCGACAAAGCCGCGGCGACGATCGCACCGCGAGACGCACGCAAGAACGGACTTCCAACCACCGTCATCAGAAACCTCCCGACATCATCAGGCCCGCGTTCCCGCCGACCAGGGTCGGTCCCACCTGCGCCGAGCCGGCGCGAAAGCCGAGCCAATAAAGAGCGGCGCCGCCCACCAAGCAGACCGCGCCGACGCCGTAGCCGACGCTGGCGAGGGTCTTGTATGTCTTCGCGGAATCCGCGGTGTCACCGACGTAGTCATCCTTGAGATCGCGGATCATGCCGTTGTGCTTGAGATTGAGCACCACCGCGCCGATCAACACCGCCGCGCCACCGGCCATGGTGACCACCCCGGCGGTGCGCAGCCCGGCGCCGGCGGGCGTGGGCGCCACTTCCGTGCCGACCACCTGGGCCGGCGTGATGACCTGCGCGGGCGGCTGCTGCTCGCCCACGCTCGGCACCGGCTCGGCCGGGGCCGCCGCGGGCTGCGAGGGCGGAGTGACGGCCGCCTCACTGGCCCGTCTGGCGAGCAACGCCTCGCAATCCTCGATGTGCTTCTGCGCATCCGCACGATCCGCGTCGGCCGCGGCCGGGGTCTTGCGTAGGTACTCGCGGAAGCGAACGATGGCGTCCTCGCAACGATCGTTCTGCTCGTAGCAGCGGCCCTGATTGAAGATGTAGACCGGCTCGTTGGTGTCGACGTAGAGGTCGGTCAGAAGCTCGACGCCCTTGTCGGGATCGCGGTTGAGGCACGCCCGCTTGGCCGCCCGCTCCTTCTCCTCTTTGGGCGAAGACGCCTTCGCCGTCGGCTTGTCTGCCACGCTCGGTTTGGGCTCTTTCTTCGCAGCCCAACCAGGCACCGCGGGACCCATCACGAACACAACGACCAAAAGAGTTCTGAGGTTCATCATCACGACGCTCCTCACCCGCATGTTCTTGTAGGTGCCCACGCTTGGCAAGAACGACATGCGATTCGGAGGCCGGGACCGCAAGAATGTGCGGTTCCACGAGCAGAAACAGGACTGTGCCGCCAAGCCGGCGACAGCCGCGTGCCGGCCGCTCCACCTCGGGGAACGGTCGGCACCGCCGCTTCGCTATAGCTAG
>CAZYFU010000015.1:0-78626 GCA_964647025.1 uncultured Myxococcales bacterium
CCGTTGCCGTTGCCGTTGCCGTTGCCGTTGCCGTTGCCGTTGCCGTTGCCGTTGCTCGGCGTGCGAGCGGCCTCGGCTTCGCGTGCTTCGGCCCGGCGTTTCTCGCGCATCCGCTTGAGGCCACCGGCGAGGATTTCCCCGATGAGCGACCGGTAGTCGATGTTGGCCGCGTTGGCGATCAGGCACAAGTCGGAGTACCCAGGCGTCAGCCCGGGCAGGGGGTTCACCTCGAGGACGTAGAGCTCGCCAGCGTCGTCCATGCGCAGATCCACGCGGGCCACGTCGCGACAGTCGAGCGCCACGAAAGTCTCTCGGGCGATCCGCTCCATCGACCTCAGCTCGGCTGGTGTGAGCTTGGCGGGGCACTGGTAGTAGACGTGCTTCTCCCACTCTTGCTTGATCTGGTAGTCGTACACCGGACGCGGGTTGGCCTTGTTGAGGAAGATGATCTCCATCGGCGGCAAGACCCGCGGGCGCTTGTCGCCCAGTAGCCCCACCGTGAACTCGCGCCCGGCGATGTAGTACTCGATGAGGGCCGGCTGCCGGTACTTGTCGAGCAGCTCGCGCACCACCTGGCGTAGGGATTCCTCGTCGTCGACCACCGACGCGTGCGCGCTTACGCCCTTCGACGAGCCCTCTTGGTTGGGCTTGACGATGAGCGGGAACTTCATCTTCGGCGACAGACGCTCGCGCCCGGTCTCCATCACCTGGAACTCCGGCGTGGGGATGCCGTGCTGGCGAAGCACGCGCTTGGACAACGCCTTGTCGAGAGCGATGGACAGCGTGGCTGCGTCGGAGCCGGTGTATGGAATACCCATCAGCTCGCACAACGCGGGCACGGCGGCCTCGCGGTTGCGGCCGGAGACGCCCTCGGCGATGTTGAACACCAGGTCGAGGCGGGCGTCCATCAGCTGGCGTGGCAGCTCGGCGGTGGCCTCGAGCGGCACGACCATGTGGCCGTAGCTCTCGATGGCGTCGCGGATGGAATCGATGGTCTCGGGTGCGTCGTACTCGGCCTCGGTGTCGTCGCCGCCTTTCGAATCGACGCGCTTGACGTTGTAGCTGAAGCCGATGCGAAGCGGCTCGGGCTGGCGCTTGCGACGTCCGCCGACCTGCGGAACCATCAAACCCTGGCGGCGCGCGGCGCTGGACACGATGGCGGCCAGGGTGGCCTCGTAGTCGAGGCCTTCGCGGGCCGCCGCTGAAAACGTGCTGGAACCCGGCTCGAGCGAGGGCAGGGCGTTGATCTCCAGCAGGTAGATTCGGCCGTCATCGCCCAGCCGGAAGTCGACCCGGCACAGGTCGCGCACGCCCAGCGTACGCATCGCGATCTTCGCGAGCGCTCGCAGGCGAGCAACCACGTCCCGCTGCAGATCCGGCGGGCAGCGCACCTGCACACGATTGGCGTCGGCGGACTTGAGGCGATAGTCGTAGATGTTGAAGCGGTTGCGAACCGCGGGCTCGATGACGTAGTCGACCGGCGTGAGCACGCCTTCGTCGCCCAGCCCCTCGACGAACGGCACGGTCACATCGGTGCCGGGCACGAACTCTTCCACCAGCACGCCCGAGGTGTACCGGCGCAGGGCGCGCGGCAAGATCTCCATCAGGCCGCGCAGGTCGCGTGCCACGGCTTCGTCACTGATGCCTTTGGAGGACCCTTCGTAGTTCGGCTTGACGATGACCGGATAGGCCAAGCCGAGCATGCCAAAGTCGCGGCCGCGCTGCATGTCGTCCGGCACCACCAAACGCGCGCGGGGCGTATCGATACCCTGGGCGCCGAGGACGAGCTTGGTCATCCACTTGTCGAGCGTTACCGTCATCACGTACGCATCGGAGCCGGTGTACGGGAATCCAAGCTCCTCGAAGAGAGCAGGGTAGAAGGCTTCACGACTGCGACCGCGGCGTCCCTCGGCGGTGTTGAAGATCAGATCCGGGGCAAACGATTCGATACGCGCGGCGAGGTGCGACGCGGGGCCCGTGACCTCGATCTTCTCGACCTCGTGCCCGCCTGCGCGCAACCCATTGGCGATGGCATCGACGGTCTGTACGCTATCGAATTCTGCCTCTTCCTCGCTGTCGGTGAGACGGAGGTTGTGGGTAAATGCGATCTTCACGCTGTCGTCGCCACCCGGATGGGCTCGCTTTCTTGGGTGAGCAACTTAAGCAAAAAGGCTGTGCTCTCGTCAACCAGCAACCGCGAAATCTGAGACCGAGGTGTCGGGCAGTGTGCGAGTCATCCGAGCAGAATACCGCCATGGCTGCGCAAAGCCCCTGCGATTTTCTCCGCGAGCGCTTTCAGATCCTGGTTCGGGCGTACCAAATACGCATCCACACCGGACTCGAACGCCTCCTTCACGGTCTCGTAGGACGGGTAGGCGGTGTAGAGCACGGACGCGCAATGGGGTAGCAGCCGTTGCGCCTGCTCGATCACGCGCAGGCCCGACATGCCCGGCAGGTTGCGGTCTGCGATGACCAGGTCGAACTTCGATTTCTTGAGCAGATCCAACGCTTCCTCGCCGTTGGCGGCGCTGGTCACCTGGTAGGTGCGACCGAGGAACTCGGCGATGAGCTGGCGGCGCGTCCCATCGATCTCCACGACCATGATGCGTGCCTGCTCTTCTCGCTTGACCGCCTCCCGATTGCGGGCCAGCTGCTCGTTGCGGCGCGAAAGCGCTCGACGGATCCGGAAGCGCAGCGCCTCGACGTCGCGGATCGGCTTCTCGATGTAATCCTGGGCGCCGATGTCGAGCGCCGTGACCGCCGAGTCGTAGGACGAGTAACCGGTGATCATCACCACGGCAGGCGGCGGGTCCAATCCGCGCGCGACCCGCAGCACCTCCAGGCCGGAGGCGCCCGGGAGATTCTTGTCTGTGAGCACCAGGTCGAAGACGCGCTTCTGCATCAGCTCGATGGCCTCCTCCGCGGAGGCCGCGGTGGTGACTCGGTAGCCACTGCGACGCAGGATCTCTCGCAACACGGTCAGGACCACGACCTCGTCATCCACCACCAGGACCTCGTGGGCCGAAGGGACCACCGCGAACGTGCCGCTCGACGCCGCGTCCGCGATCAGGCTCGCATCCAGGTCCAAGCTACCCGCCGGCACCGAGCGCGCGAGGTCCTCCATGAGGCCAAAGCGCGTCAACGTCTCGGCCATCTGGCGTCCGACCAACTCGGCGCGACGGCGATTCGCCGCCGAAGCGACGATGCGTCCCAGATGGGGAAGAAGATCGCGGCCGAGGTACGCACGCACGCCTCCGTACACGGCCGAGGCCAGCCGCTCGGGCGTGGGCGCGCTATCGACCGCCACGACGGCAGCGCCCGCCGCACGCTCGCGACTCTCGCGCAGGCGCAGCTCCACGCGATCCGCCGTGCCGAGGCTGACCACGATGACATCCGCTTGCCCCTGCGTTGGGCTGCCGCCGGCCACCCGGGCCAGCTCGCCATCGCCCAAGACAGATACCACCGGCGGCTGCTTGCTCGCCTCCACGAGCGCCACCAGCGCGGCCTCGAGGGCTGGTTCGACCGTGCGAAGCGCGGCTCGGTTGCTCGCGATCACGTGGCTCAGCATCAACGCTCGCGTGCGTCCGCGCCGACACGATGCCAGGTACCGGACGTGCGCCCTGACCAGGGCGTCGCTGGGCGGCAAGGGCCGCGGCATCACCGCCGCCGCCTCTCCGATGAACATCGCTGCCGCGCACGCCGGATCGTTATCGATCACCGGCACCGCATCCGCGAACGGGCGAATCTCGCGCGCCTTGGCGAGGAAGTTCTTGTCGCCGTCCTGCCCGTCCAGCACGACCATCTCGAACGACTCCTCGGCCAGCCGATCCAGGGCCTCCGCAGCGGACGGCAGCTCGACCACTTCGCCTTCGGCGGCCAGGGCAGCCGAGATTCGGGTTCGGTCAGCCGCGGCAGAGATGCCGACCAGGAATCGCTCCTTCGAGAGGCGAGCCGCAGCACGCAGCGCCTCGACGATCTCTGGGTAGCCCGTCTCGGCCATCAGAACGCTATTGTACGGTACCGCGAGCCAGACGGCGACTTCGCGCCGATCATGTCAGCGACCGCAAGCCTTCGCGATCCGCGAGGATGACCTTCCGGCCCTCCGTGTGGATGTAGCCCTTGCGCTTGAATTGCGACAAGGTCAGCGAGACCGTCTCGCGCGTCGACCCGATGAGGTTCGCCATCTCCTGGTGAGTGATCTTGAGACCGAGCACCAGGCCTCGGCGGTGTTCCACGCCGTGCTCGGAGCCGAGCCGCAAGAGAAGCTCGGCCAGCTTCGAGCCGACGTCTTTGAAGACGAGCTGCTCGACCTTGGCCTGCAGACCGAGCCAGCGCGAGATGAGCGCGCGGGCAAATGGGTAGGCGACCTGTGCGCTCGCGCTGAGCAGATAATCGAGGCCCGTGCGATCGATCTCGACGCCGGTAGTGCTCTCCATGGCCTCGACCATTTCTTCGCGCGGGCCTCCGTCCAGAAGACAGGTTTCGCCAAAGAAATCGCCAGCCGTGCGATAGGCGAGGGTCAGCTCCTTGCCGTCGCGGGTGACCTTCGAGACCTTCACCCGGCCGTTGGCGATGAAGTGAACGCTGGCCGCGCGGTCACCTGGCAGGTAGACCACCTGTCGCGCCCGATACGTCTGGGTCTGCGCGGTGGCTGCCAGCTTCGCGAGAGCATCAGCCGGCGCGTCGATCAGGACCGGGCATTTGCGCAGAATCTGAAGGACGCGCTTCTCTTCCGCTTGAGACATGGCCAAGCAATAGCAGACGCTCTAAGTCCCGGGCAAGATAAATTGTCATCTGGACTACAGTTTGGTTCTCGTCGCCGAGGCGCGGACGAGCGCGAGTCCGGCCGTGGTCATGGCCAGCGAACCAAGCACGATGAGCGTGATCGATCGGTGGCTGAGCGATTCCAACTGCTGGTCGAGACCGGCGCGAGCCAGCGTGACCAAGATGGCGTTGTTGCAGAAGTGCGCGAGCATGGCCGGGAGGATGGAAGCGCTCGCGTGGGCGAGGTACCCGAGCAGGATGCCGAGCAAGGTGGCCGGAAGCAGCCGGTACACGTCCAGGTGGAACAGTCCGAACAGCACGGCGGTGAGCACGATGGCCGAGCCGGCGCCGACCCGGGTGCCAAGACCACGCAGGATGGGCCCGCGGAAGAGCGTCTCCTCGCAGATGGCGGGGCTGAGCGCCATGAGGACCAGGGTGAACACGTGGTCGCGGCCCTCCGCGGGAAGAATCGACTTCCGGAGCGCCTCGACGACGTGCTTCGGAACCGGCACCAGCCATTCGCTGAACACGGCGACCGCGGCCCACGCGCCGCAGCCGCAGAGCAGGGCTCCGACGATCGCTTTGCCATTCGGGCGGCCGAGACCCACGGCATCCGCGAACCTCTGTCCCGACATGCGCGCGTACACCAGCACCAGCCCGAACAGCCCGATCCATTCCGCCGCGAGGAGCCCAGAGACGAGGTTCCGTCTCTCGAGCGGCAGGAACACGAAGTAGAGCAGCAGAAACGCGAGCGCGAACAGGATCATCGCGTCCCCGGCAGACGTGGTCCGGCCGGTGACGGCTGGACGACCAGGATCGCGGCGCGTAGGAACCACCAGGCGCTCCGATGCGTAGACGCGCGCGGCGGCGACGAGCGCGATGGCCGAGAATGCCGCCGTTGCGAGCAGGGTCGACGCGATCCCCGCCCACGTCGCGCGGCCCACCAGGAGATCTCGGGCCAACAAGGTGAGGTTCATTCCGGGCACCCAGGTGGCGATGCCGGTCAAGCGGTAGTCGCCGATCGAGCCGGCCATGGCGGGCGCGACGGTGAGGAAGTACACGGGCAGCATCACGGTTTGCGCTTCCTTGAAAGTGCGCGCCGTGGCCCCCAGCGCGACGAAGGCC
This sequence comes from uncultured Myxococcales bacterium, assembly GCA_964647025.1. GTDB lineage: Bacteria > Myxococcota_A > Polyangia > Fen-1088 > Fen-1088 > Fen-1118. The sequence continues at coordinate 5,890 of CAZYFU010000015.1, forward strand.
GAGGCACACAGGATCGACGTCGGCAAGATCACGAGGCTGCTCAGCAAAGCCTGGCCCCACGGCACATCGAGCACCACGGTCTCGGAGGCGAGCCGCAGGATCTGTAGCAGCGTGATCGCCATCGACGCCAGGTTGAGCAGGCCGGTGAGCGTCGCCAAGGCCGCCACGGCCAGCACCTTGCCGAACATCAGGTCCAAGCGCTGGATGGGCGCGCAGAGCACGGTCTCCAGCGTTCCACGCTCCCGTTCGCCGGCGGTGACATCGATGGCCGGATAGAAGGCGCCGAGTAGGACCATGAGCACGACGAAAAGCGGCAGCGCCTTGGACAGGAGGTAGCCGCCAAGGCGCGCCTGGGGCGCGAGGCTCGTGCTCGTCATGGCCAGCGCGGGCGCACACCCGTCGGGCAGCACCTTTGTCACCAACTCTCCGAGGCGCTCCTGGGCGACACGCGACTCGTCTCGGCTGGCGTCGAACAGGAAGGTGAGCTTGTCCACCCGGCTCGGATCGACCTGGATCAAGCCGTCGATCCCGCCGCTCTCCACCTCGGCCGGCGAGCCCTGCGGTAACAGGACGAATAGCGTCGGACTTTGACGCAGACGTGGTTCGAGCGCGTCACGGGCCGGGCCGCTGCCCGAGAACGCGATCTGCGACGGTCGGGCCTCGCGGCTCTTCTCTCGGCCCATCGCCACCTGCGCTGCCAACAGTGACAGCAGCGGGTAGACCACCAGCGGGAGCAGGATCATCACCGCCAGGGTCCGCCGATCGCGCAACGCCTCTCGGATCTCCTTCACGAAGGTCAGCCACACGTGGCGCAGGCTCATGGGGCATCCTCGTGCGCGTCGGCGAGCGATAGGAACGCCGCCTCCAAGGTGCTGGCATTCTGGTTGGCGCGGATCTCGGCGGGGGAGCCGGCGCACAGCAGCCGGCCGTGGTGCAGAAAGCCGATGCGATCGCACAGCAGCTCGGCTTCCGCGAGGTAGTGCGTGGAAAACAGCACGGCCTTGCCTCGGTCGCGCTCGCTGCGCACGAAGTCCCTCAGGAACCGACTGGCGAGCACGTCCAGGCCCGCAGTGGGCTCGTCGAGGATCAAGACCGGTGGGTCGTGCAACACGGCCCTGGCGATGGAGACGCGCTGCCTTTCGCCGGTCGACAGGACCTCGGAGCGTCGGTCGAGGATGCTGTCCAGGGCCAGCGCGGGCGCGAGGCGGGCCACACGTTCGCGAATATCGGACTTTGCGAGTCCGTGAATCTGCCCGAAGTAGTCCAGGATCTCCCTCGGCGTGAGGCGACCGAAGAGCCCGGTGCTGCCGCTCAGGTAGCCGAGCCGCTTCTTGGCGCTCTCGGTGCGTGCGTCGAATCCCGCGATCCGGGCGGTACCGCTGGACGGCGCGAGCAGCCCTGCCAGCATCCGCAGCGCGGTGGTCTTGCCGGCCCCGTTGGGCCCGAGAAGACCGTAGATCTCACCTCCGTCGACCGACAGCGAGAGCAACGCAACGGCGACCACATCGCCGAAGGACTTCGATACGCCGTCGAGAAGCACCAGAGGTTCGGGCATCCCTACACCTTCCCCACAGATGATCTCCGGGAAAGCGTCCAGGACCGCGCCCGCCCGAGGCAGCGCGATCCCGAGACCTTCCCGTCGTCGCTAGGCGACGGCGTCTTTGGCAGCCTTGACCGGACGGGCCTTCACGACCTTGCGAGCCGGCTTGGCCTTGAACACGGTCTCCTGACCGGTGAACGGATTGATGCCCTTGCGCTCCTTGGTGGCGGGCTTCTTCACGACGACCATGCGGACCAGGCTGGGAACGACGAAGAGGCCGTTCTTCTTCAGCTCGGTGTGGCCGATCGTGGCGACCATCTCCAGCACACCTTTCACGTCTTTGCGGGTGAGCTTTCCGTCGGACTTGTCTGCGATCGTTTGAATCAGGGCGGATTTGGACAAGGGACCTTTTGCCATCTTCACTCCTCTCGAAAAATGGACGCTGTTTGCTGCCGTTCGCCCAGCCTCGTCGACCCTGGGGTGTGTCGGGTAAGTGCCTTGCTAACGACTGCGGCGGCGACTTTACTCGAAATATTGTTGGGCGTGCGACGAAAAAGTGCGGAAAAACGCGGCTGTTTCGCTCAGTAGGCTCGAAAAGGTACGAGAAAATCCCACGTTTCCGTGGGGGCAGGGAGCCGACCCGCGACCCAGACGGAGAAGAGGCTCTGGTCGGCATGCCTTGACAGTGCAGATTCTCCGTCGGGAGCTCGTTCGCGCCGCGTCTGTCGCCAGTAACCAGACGCCTGCCTGCCCTGCCACCCCGACGGGCGGAGTCTTCGCCCGTCATGGGGTTTCCAAGCCGCTACATCAGGACGTCGACCAACGTGGGTGCGGGATCGAACCCGGGGCGGGGGCCGACATTTGCCGCATTGGCGGAGCGGGTGCTTGGGTATGATGCCGTACGTTCGCCATGGCCGCATCCAAGTCCCTCACGATCTCCACGGCTCCCCGCGCATCCTCTGCGCGGCTCCTCGTCGGCATCTTCATCGCCGTGTTCTTCGCGATGCTCCTTCTCGGCGGTGCGACGCCCCCCTACAACGACGGCAAGCAGATCTTCGACCACGCCGAGAACATCGTCTATCGCGGCGAGCTGGCCAGCAACGTCGCACCCGGCATCAAGTTCTACAGCCCGCGTCCATTGTTCGACTCGCTCATCCATATTCCAAGCGTCGGGCTCCGGCGCCTGCTCGCAGCTGCTTTCCCGTCGGCGGACTCGCAAATCAGGGTACTGACCTCCCACCTCGCACCGGCGGCCCTGCTAGCTGCGACCGTCGTTCTCTGTGCGCGCTTCCTTCTACAAAGCGGGGTGTCTGCCGGCATCGTGAGCATCGCCAGCGTCATGCTCGCGTTCTCGACCATGCTCTTCGTCTTCGGGCGGGTGGTGTGGTCGGACATCGTGCAAGCGTTCGCCTTCTGGGGCTTCTTCTCAGCGCTGTTGGCGGCGATTCGCGATCCGTCCCGGCGCCGTGCCCTCATGCTCGGCGTGTGGACCGGCGTCCTCGTCAACGCGAAGTACCTGTTCGTCTTGAGCGTCTGCGGTGGGCTGGCGTTCGCGCTCTTCGAGACGCGCACCCTCGGCATCCGCCGGCAGGGCGCGCTGCTGGGGTGGGCGGCGCTCGCCGCGCTGCCCTTCGCCGTCCCCATCGCGTGGTTCAACTACCTGCGCAGCGGTGGGATCTTCCACGCCGGCTACGCGGAGGAGCCGTTCCAGGAAGCGCTCATCTGGGGCCTCTACTCGCTCTTCTTCTCGTTCGGGAAGGGCTTCTTCATCTACAACCCGGTGCTCGCGCTCTCCTTCAAACCGAGAGTCAAGCTGCCCGCACGCTTCTGGTGGGCCGTCCTGGCCACCTGCGCACCCGTGGTCCTTCTCTACGGCAAGTACTCGAACTGGGGCGGCGACTGGTCGTGGGGGCCAAGATACATCATCTTCCTCGTGCCCGTCTTGATGGTTCCTCTCGCGCTGTGGCTCGAGTCGCTCTGGAGCCGCCGCCGCAGGGTCGCGCTCGCTGCCGTCATGGCTGTCGCCGCCGTCGGAGTCTTCATTCAGCTGGTCGGCGCCGGCGTGTATTGGGATCATTTCATCCGCCTCTCGCAGGCTGCGACACGACAGTGGCTCGGCAATCCGAACCGGACGGGAGGGTATACGCCGGTACGCGGCGATCACTGCGATCCGTGCTTCGAGGATCTGCACGGACACACGTACCTGCCATCGTTTCAACCCATCGAGGGGCACTACTGGCTGCTCAAGAACGCGATCAAGAAGACGCCTTGGCAGGAGGCCGTCAAGGACGCTCCCTGGCGTCGTTACACCTCGCTGCCTCTCGAGACCACCAGGCGCTGGTATCCCTGGCCACCCATCGACTGGTGGTACCTGGGGTGGTCTGGCAAGCTCGCCCTCGCCGGCAAGCTGATCTTGGTCTTCTTTGCGCTTGGAACCGGGGTTGGCGTCACCCTGTGGATTCAGGGGGCGCGCAGGTGGCCTCCGCCTCCGGCCGATCCGGGGGCGCGGCCTTCCGCCGGGCAAACCACCAGCGCCCGCGAAGACCACGCAACCACATAGCCACGCCGGTCGCGATCCCGAGGACGAACAGCGACATCAGCCAGTCTCCGGCCCTCTTGAAACGACCGACGAACGCGAGCTTCCAGAAGTCCCACGCGGGTTCCTGGTACCACCGCCTGACGATGTCGAAGTCCAAAGAGGTGTAGCGCCGAAGGGGCATGTCCTGCGACGCCTTCTGCCAACTGTCGCCGTGCAAATGGTGCCGCAGGAACCAGCCGTGCGCCTCGATGGGCTGTAGCGCCGGCGTGTAGGTGCGGGCGTACAAGTCCTCGAAGCACGGATCGCATTGGCCGCGCACCTCGCCGACGAAGGCGCCCCTGCGGTTGGGGACGCCCAGCCATTCGCCTTGCACCTGCTTGCTGACCCGGATGAACTGATCCCAGTACTGGCTGCCTCCCGCGAGCTGCACCCACACACCCACGCAGAAGACCAGCGCCCACGCGGACAGCACCAGCGCCCGCCGAAGTCGCAGTGCTTCGTCCAAGCTGAACAACCCGAGCAAGAGCAACGCAGGTACGAAGAACAACTGGTAGCGAGGGCCCCAGCACCAATCGCCACCCCAATAGGCGAACTTCCCGTAGAGCGCCAGCACGGGCCCGGCCGTGAGGGCCACCGCCCACAGGTAGACCGCCCGGCTGCGTGGCATGCGCACGACCATCACGGCGGCCAGTAGCAGGGGGGGGCTGTAGAGCAGGATGCTCTTGCCGAGCGCGAAGAACTGCGACCAGAGCCCCCACAGTGGGTTTTCTCGGAACACGCTGACCGCCAAGGTTTGGATGGGCGCATACCCGCTGTCGGTCGCGCTTCCGACCTGCGAACGCGCCTGGTTGTACCAAAGCGTGACGAGCAGGAAGGGGATGCCCCCAAGGCACGACCACAGCCCAGCCGCGAAGTACGCGCGCAGTTGCTTCGAGCGCCACGCTTGGAAACACAAGAACAATACCGCGCCGGGGATCGCCAACACGAACACGTACTTCGAATTGACGAGGATCCCCGTCCACACGCCGAGCCAGATCCCGTTTTTGCGCCGAGGCTCGGCAAAGAGGCGGAGCACGGCCGACAGGAACCCGATGAACGCGGTCGTCTGCAGCGATTCGGACCACGCGGTTCGCGCGTAGATCGGCACGAGCGTCGAGAACGCGAGGATCAACGTGCCGAGGCTGGCCCCCCACGGCGAGAGGCCGAGGAACAGCAGCAAGCGGAGGAACACGAGACAGCCGATGACCGCGACGATCTGCGAGCCGAGGTGACTCGTCATGGGCTTTACCAGCTTGTCGACCTGGGCGTCGTTTCCGGCGATCGCTTTGCGCAATACGACGCCGGGCAAGTGAATCGCGGACGGGAGGAACGGGTGCTGGGCGTAGTTGACGGAGGTGTACGGCGGGATGCGAATCGTGCCGCGGTAGACGATGGACTCGGCCACGTCGTAGAGCTGTCGCGAGTCGATGTAGGGCGGCGTCCTGCCCTCGAACGCCAAATAGGTGAAGAGGATGGTGACGAGAACACCGGCGGAGATCCATCCTCCTGCGCGAGACTCATGTCCGGGCAGGGGGCGAGCCTTGGCCTCGCAGGTTACTTGGTCGTGCGCGTCCATGAGGCCTCGAGTCGTTCTGCTTGCTGTTGTTCCGCCCGGCGGTCCGAGAGCCCGGCTTGCGCGACAACGGCGTACCGGCTGTACTTCATGGAAGGTGGCATCGACGATTCCTGCTTGACGTGCCCGGAATCTGCCATAGGACGCGCCGGTCCGATAGATCCAAGCCCCCGCGAAGCGGGCACTCGACGGCTCGCAGCCCAGCCGTCCCGTACCGTGGCCGGATCCGTCCGTCACCGTTCGGTGCGCCGTCGGTGCAAGCCGGCAGGCGCTCTATCCTCGTTCGGCGACCGCCCGCCGAGTCGGGGCCGCCAAAGCGTCGGTTTCCCTCGGCGCCCCAAGGCGCGGCCGGGGGCAGGGCGGTTCGGCACGGGATGTGCCTTCCCGATCCCGCATGCGTGCAGGGGGGACGACCATGACGATTGATTTTCTCAAGGACAAGGGAACGCCGGTGGACAAGCAGCTCTTCACCTGGAAAGAGCTGGTCCAGCCGACGTATAGCAAGCTGGACGACGATGCCTTCACGCGGGTGCGCGTGATCCTGATGAACGGCATCGAGGCAGAGGCGCTGCGTTTCACTCACGTCTGTGGGCGGTTGCGGCGGGACCTGCAACTCGACTTGGCCCGCCTTCGTCGGGCCGAGCAGGGGCAACAGACCATGATTAACTGGATGAACCCCGCCGATCAGAGCGTCCTCGAGACCACGATAGGTTTCGAGCAGGTCGCCATCGAGGTTACGGCGGCCATCGCGCAAGCCGAGCCCGACAGCTATCTGGCCCAGGTCTACCGGTTCGGGCTGCTCGAGGATTTCGATCACATGTACCGCTATTCGGCGTTGATGGATCGCGTGGAGGGCAAGGACGCCAACAACCTGCTGCAGAGCTACACCGACATCCTGCCGGGCCGGCCGACGGCGGTGGAGCACCGCGCCCCGGAAGACAACCTCCGCACGCCCTACGATCGTGCCAGCGCATCGCTTCTGACCAAGCTGCACGCACTGACCTTGGTGGGTGGCGAGTACCAGACCCACGACTACTACATGACGGTGGGGCCGACCTATCCCGACCCGCTCGGCAGACAGCTGTACGCCGAGATCGCCTCGATCGAAGAGCAGCACGTGACCCAGTACGAGTCGATCATCGACGCCGAGGAGACGCTGCTCGAGAAGCTCCTGCTCACCCAGGCCATGGAAGCGTACAACTACGCGAGCTGCGCCGAGTACGAGACCAACCGTCGCATCAAGGCGATCTGGGAGCGATTCCTCGACTACGAGCTCGGGCAGCTCCAGTTCGTGGCGCAGTTATTCGAGGACTTCGAAAGACGCGACGCCGAGGAGATCCTGAGCGAGAAGCTCGAGAAGCCGATCGCCTACGAAAGCCACCGGGACTTCGTGAGGCACGTGCTCAGGAACGAGGTCAACCTGACCGCCGTGGGGCCCTCCTTCGTTCCGTTCTCCGAGGAGGATCCCAGCGGACCCAGCGCGGAGCTGCGCAAGCATCTCAACTCGCAGTGCTCCCCTTCGACACTCGTCGCCCAGGGGTACATCTGGTCGCCCGGGGGCGAGCTCGTTCGCCGCATTCCGAAGGTCGGCGACGGCCGTTCCATCTTGACCAACGTTTGAGGCGAAAGGAAGGAAAGCCATGTCCGCAGAAACAGCCCCCATGGGTCACAACCGTACCGGTATCGCCACCTCGCCCAACGCTTCTCGCGCCATGGTGGAAGGCGCCAGCGAGTTCCTGCCCATCGATCTGACGCTCGACGATCGCGGCATAGGGCTCGTGCGCGAGGCCTACGCCCACGACGCCGATCCGTTGGGATCGGTGCCCCCGTCCCTGAAGGTCGAAGGTCTGGCCAGCGCGGTGGTGCAAGGGATCAAGGGAAACCGCCCGACGCAGTTCATCGACAAGCTCGGCGAGCGACTGGCATTCGAGAGGATGGGGGTCCGCCTCTACGAGGCTCTCATCTCCAAGTTCAACGCCTTCGGCGGGTTCGACGGAGGGCCCAGCTTGCCGACGTTGGAGAAGGCCATGCTCGAGGAGCACGAGCACTTCAAGACCGTGTCCGACGCCATTACCAGCCTGGGGGGCGATCCCACCGTCATGACACCGGCGGCGGATCTCCACGCGACGCTGAGTAAGGGCATCGCCGACGCCATGGTCGAGCCTCGGACGACCTTCGTGCAGTGCCTCGACGGCATCCTGCTGGCGGAGCTGGCCGACAACGAGTGCTGGGAGAACTTGATCGAGATGGCGCGGCAGAACGGGCGGGATGACATCGCCGGTTCGTTCGAACGCGCTTTGGCCGAGGAACGGGACCACCTGGCGAACGTCCGTACGTGGATCGCGGCTGCACAGCATCGCGAGCCGGCGTCCTGAATCCGGTCTACGCAGCGGCCCGCCGGAACCGCAGCCACGAGGAGAGGGGACGGGGAAGGTGCAGGGGCCTCGGCGGTTCCGGCGGGCGCCCGGGGGGATCAAAGGTACTTGCGCAGGAACTTTCCGGTGTGGCTTGCCGCGACCTTGGCCACGTCTTCCGGCGTCCCCTGCGCCACGATCTGTCCCCCACCGGGGCCGCCCTCGGGACCGAGGTCGATGACGTAGTCGGCGCACTTGATGACGTCGAGGTTGTGCTCGATGACTATCACGGTGTTGCCGGCCTCGACGAGCCGAGACAGGACCTGTAGCAACTGATCGATATCCGCGAAGTGCAGCCCGGTGGTGGGTTCGTCGAAGACGTAGACTGTTCGTCCCGTGGCGCGCTTGACCAGCTCCTTTGACAGCTTGATCCGCTGGGCCTCGCCACCCGAGAGCGTGGTCGCGGCTTGGCCCAACTTGATGTAGCCGAGTCCGACCTCGCGCAAGGTCTCGAGCTTCTGCTGCAACTTGGGGATGTTTTGGAGAAAGCTGCAGGCTTGGCTCACCGTCATGTCGAGCACGTCCGCGATGCTCGCCTGGCGGTACTTCACTTCGAGCGTCTCACGGCTGTAGCGTCGTCCGCCGCACGCTTCGCACTCGACGTACACGTCGGGCAAGAAGTGCATCTCGATGCGCAGGATACCGTCGCCCTGGCACGCCTCGCAGCGGCCGCCCTTGATGTTGAACGAATAGCGCCCCGCCTTGTAGCCGCGCGCTTTCGACTCGGGGAGGTTGGCGAACAAGTCGCGGATGTGGGTGAAGATACCGGTGAAGGTCGCGGGGTTCGAGCGTGGCGTTCGACCGATGGGGGCCTGGTCGATGTCGATCACCTTGTCCACGTGATTGAGACCCTCGATGGCGTCGAACACGGCGTCTGGCTGACGTGCCCCGTGCAGTCTGTGCTTGAGCACCGGCAGGAGTGTGTCGACGATCAGGCTCGACTTCCCCGAGCCCGACACCCCGGTCACGCACGTGAGCACGCCGAGCGGAAACGACACGGTCAGGTCGCGCAGGTTGTGCGTGCGCGCTCCTCGCAGCACGAGACTACGTTGGTTGGCCTGTCGCCGATGCTTGGGCACCTTGATGCCCTTCTCGCCAGACAGATACGCGCCCGTCACCGATTGCGTGTTCTTCTCGATCTCGTCGGGCGATCCCGTGGCGACCACGCGCCCACCGAGCTCGCCAGCGCGCGGCCCCATGTCGACGACGTAGTCGGCTGCGCGGATGGTGTCCTCGTCGTGCTCGACCACGAGCACCGTGTTGCCGAGGCTCTTGAGCTTGAAGAGTGTCTCGATCAGGCGCGCGTTGTCGCGTTGGTGCAACCCGATGGAGGGCTCGTCGAGGATGTAAAGCACGCCCTGCAAACCGCTTCCGATTTGCGTCGCCAGCCGGATGCGCTGTCCTTCGCCGCCGGAGAGCGTGGCGGCGGAGCGGTCGAGGGAGAGGTAGTCCACGCCGACGCTGATGAGGAACGACAATCGAGCCGTCGTCTCTCGCACGATGCGGTGGCAGACCTGCCAGTCTCGGCGCGACAGCGGCAGGGCGCGGATGAAGTCGTGCAACTCGGCGACCGTCAGCGCGGTGACCTCGACGATGCTCTTGCCGCCCACGCGCACGTTGCGCGCCTCTTTGCGTAGGCGCGTGCCGCCGCAGTCTGCGCAGGGCGAATGCGACATGTAACGATGGAACTCGTCGTAGACCGCCTCGAAATCCTCATCGGTGTTGCGGCCCTGCTCGCGCCGGCGCCGCTGGTACTCGTCGAAACGGCGCTGCAGGTTCGCCAGCACGCCCTCGAACTCCTTCTTGAAGGCGTGCTTGCGGCCATTCTTCTCGAAGACGAACGAGATCTCCTTGCTGCCCGAGCCCTCCAGGATGAGCTTGCGCTTGTCGGCTGGCAGCTTGTGCCAGGCCTGGTTGAGGTCGATGTCGTAGGCCGCGGCCACGGCCTCCAGGACCTGCTGGAAGAAGACGCTGTTGCGCCTCTCCCAGGGATCGATGGCGCCTTCACGCAAGGACAGGTCCGGATCGGTGACGACCAGATCGGGGTCGAAGTACATGGTGGCGCCGATGCCGTCGCAGGTGGGGCACGCCCCGGCCGGGTTGTTGAAAGAAAAGAGCCCAGGCCCGATCTCGGGCAGACCCACGCCACAGTCGGGGCAGGCGAACTTCTGCGAGAACAGCAAGTCGTCGCCTTCGAGCGGCGAAATCTTCACCAGCCCTTGGCCCAGCTTGGCCGCAAGCTCGACGGACTCGCCCAGCCGCTGCTCGATGCCGCTCTTGCGGACCAGCCGGTCGATGAACACCTCGATGGTGTGCTTCTGCGACTTGTCGAGCTTCGGCGGGTCGGCGAGCTCGTGCAACTCGCCGTCGATGTTGGCGCGCACGAAGCCTTCCTGCCGGAGCCGCCTCAGGTCCTCGGCGAAGTCGCCCTTCTTGTCCCGCACGATGGGCGCCAGCATCGAGAAACGCATGCCCTCCGGGAAGCCGAGCACGCGGTCCACCATCTGCGGGATGGTCTGCGAGAAGATGCGCTGGCCGCACTTCCAGCAGTAGACCTCGCCAGCCCGAGCCCACAAGAGGCGGAGGTAATCGTAGATCTCCGTGATGGTTCCCACGCTGGAACGTGGGTTGCGACTGCCGGACTTCTGCTCGATGGCGATGGCCGGCGACAGGCCTTCGATGGAGTCGACGTCGGGCTTGCCCCGTTGCTCTAGGAACTGTCGGGCGTAGGCCGACAGCGATTCGACGTAACGGCGCTGGCCTTCGGCGTAGATGGTGTCGAAGGCCAGCGAGGACTTGCCCGAGCCGGACAGCCCGGTGATGACCACGAGCTTGTCGCGTGGGATCTCCACGTCGACGTTCTTCAGGTTGTGCTCGCGTGCACCTTTGACGATGATCTTCTTCATGGCACCCAGGGCGCGACTGTCACCCCGGATGGATCGCGGTGCACAGCACTACCCAACTTCGGACAATAACAGAACGGGTGCCTGGCGATTCCTCAAAGTGCAACGCCAAGGGAGACGCGCAAGTACGGCGCGCTTCGGCCCATATCGCCCAGGGGCACGGACTCGGTCGGGACGGGGTCGGACACGCCCGAGGCGGGCGACGCGCGCAGCGACCAGCTGCTGCTGGTCCCGACCATGTAGCCGCCTTCGATGTTGCCGATGAACGCCACGCAGTACGAAGGCGGCGATCGGCGTACGCATAGGCCCGGGCTGCGTAGAAAGACACCGCCGCCAGCGGCCACATGCCCGAACTTGTGCTTGTCCTCCAAGTTGCCAGATCCATTGCCCACCGACAGCTTGTCCCACCCCATGCCGCCAGCCACCCGGGCGTAGGGCGCGAGCCAGCGCAGAAGTTGATAGCGGAGCGAGATTCCCAGGGTGACGAGGTTTACGTCGTACTCTTCGCTGTTCGCCGAGTTGGACGGCTGGGTGTTGGAGGCCGAGGTGGTGACCCAGCCCAGGTCGAGCTTCGCCGTCAGGTTGGGAGATGGCCGCAGGGCCTCGTAGTGCAGCGCCAGCCCCGTCGCGGTGGGCGCACCTTTTCCGAAGATGCGCCGGGCGGCGCTGTCCTGCGGCCACGTGGTCTGTGTCTCCAGGGTCAGCCCGATGCGTAGTAGGTTCCAGGACAGCGTCGGGCCCTGCGGCTCGGTCAGGGCACGCGGCTCGGGCGCCGGCATCCGCTTCGGGCGCTGGTAGGCGTCTGGTGCTGGCGTCCACGTGGTCTGGGCATGGGCGGCTTGGGCCAGACCGAGCACCGAGGCCATGGTCGCCAGGGTCGCGCCCGCCGTGCAGACGAGGTTCATGTGGCTCTTCATGGCTGATTCCTTCCCAGGTAGTCGGTGAACAGAAAGCCGTACGCCGTGCGCGCCGTGGCACGGTCAGGTGCTCGGGCGTCGAGCAAGGTCAGGTTGCCGTAGCCCGTGGGGTCGTTGTGACCCAGGACCAGATAGCGAACACCATCGGCGTCCGACAGCGGCGTGATGCTGGCGATGGTTTGGTCGAGCCATACGGTCGGGGTCAGCGATCCGACGCTCGACGGGACGTCTCGGTAGTAGATCCCGGAGTTGAAGGCCGATGTCCCGTCGTCGGGCGAAATCAAGCTCCACAGCCGCCCCATCGCGGCGGCCTGGCGAACCTCCAGATACGACGAGGTCAGCGCCGTGCTCGAGCTGAAGTCGAAGAACGAGCGTGTGTCCATGTTGACCACCGACATGACCGTGCCACCCGAGGAACGGCCAAAGAGCAGGATGGCGACATTGGGCGCCGCGCTACTCGAAGCGGAGTACGTGGAAACCGGGATCACCGCGGTGACGCTGCCGCTGATGGAGTACTGCCTGACCGAGGTGCCGGACGTGGCCTCGGCGGAGCCGAAGTCCGCGAACAGGGCGCTGTAGCTCGAGCTCTGGTCGTCGAGCAGCAAGGCTTGGTTCTTGGGTTTGCTGCCCGCGTCCACGCTCGGGGTCACGAAAGGCACGATCTTGGCGGCGGGGATGGCCAGGGCGACCGACGCGGAGTTGCTGGTGTTCGGGTCGATGATGACCAGGCTCTTGGCCGACGGGGCGACTACCGCCAGGCGGGCGTCCTTGTCGGCTCCGAAGAGCACCATGTCCGTGGCGGAGGCGCCCACCGCGAGCATCGACAGCGAGGCCGAGAGCGCGAACTTCGCGTTGGCATCGGGCGTTTCCGACTCGGTCAGGGACACCTGGTAGATGTCCTTGGCGCCAGTAGCCCGCACGTACAGCTTGAAGCTCGACGGATCGAAGACCACGTCGTCCACTTGGTAGTTGCAGGACGATCCGGTGAGGCAGAGGGGAAGCGATATCTCCGACTGCGTGAGGTTCAGGAGATCGAACAGGGTCAGATAGCTCTGCGAGAGAACCACCGCCAAGCGGTGCTCGCCGCGCTTGCTGTAAGAGGGCGAGAAGCGAACGCTCGATGGAACGTTGCCGAGGCTGCGGATGGACTTGGGCGTGACGATGGGGGGGCCGGCGAGGTTCGCCGAGAAGTCCACCACCACCATTTCGTTGGGATTGAAGAGCCCGCTGCCGACCGCGGCTTTGGAATCGGGATCGTGGTACAGCACCGCGAACTTGCCGTCCTCCGACTGCGCGAGCCCGTCGAACCCGACGGCCAGATCGTGGCTATCGCCGTTGTCCGGTGCGCTCGGGTCCACGATCACGAGCTGCGGTGGCGTGGCGGCCTTCGACGCCGATCCATTCTCCCCCGTGGTGAGCACCATCAGGCGATTGCTGCCCGTGTGCCTTACCGCCGTGACCGGTCGCTTGCCCACGGGAACGAGCTTGGGGCGAAGGGCAGGATCCGCGGGGTCCAGCAGGAAAGCCGTCGAGCTTGCCTTGTCCACGAACGCCAGGCTGGCGCCCGAGGTGGCGTCACCGTCGAGCGCCACCATCGGCAGGAGCTCGTTTCTGGCCAGCCAGAACTCGGTGCTGCTGTCGCTGCACGCAGGCCCCGCTAGCAGCGACGACAAGAGGACAAGTCCGCGTCTCATTGTTGAATCCTTCCGTTGAGGGCGAAGCCGGTGACCGTCTGGACCTCGTCGGTGAGCCAGTTGATGAAGCTGATGCGTCCTTCGGGATACACCTGGCCGACGAAGACCTTTCCTGTCTTGACCGACAGGGCGGCGATGGAGCTGGGCGGGCTGCCCAGGCTGAAATCCGATTGAATGAAGCTTTCGAGCGAGATGCGTTGGACCGTCCGAATCGAGGCCTTGTCGTCGCGCAAGAGCACGAAGGCGTTGCTGGAGTCGGGCGTGATGATGAACGGGTTGGGATCGGCAGGCGTGGTGATGAGCTTGCTGAAGCCGGTGGTCAGGTTGACCATGGTGTAGCCGTACGACTGATCGATCATCTCCTGCTGGCTTGGCGAGGTGGAGGTCGAGGTCGGCGTGGTTCTGTTGTGCAGCACGAGCGCGGTCTTCTCGTCGGGCGCGATGGCCACGGCACGGATGGTCTTGTGAATGACGGGCGCGGGTGCCACCTGCTCGCCGACCAGATCGAAGACGGCCAAGTCCTTGCTGGCGACCGCCGTGGTGTAGAGCAGGGCGTAGGTCCCCTTGGCGCTGATGGTGACCGAGCCGATCATCGATCCCGAGAACGGCCAGCTCTTGCGGTGTGAGACGTCGGTAAAGCCCGCAGGGATATCTAGGCGTACCAACGTGCTTTCGCTGCGCAGGACCGCGAAGGCTTGCGGCCCTGCGGCGGTATCGACGAGATCCAGGTCCGTGATCTCGCTCGAGAGTCCAAGGGTCGAGACCGACTTGGCCTTGAGGTCCACGAGCAGCAGCACCGGGGTGCCTTGCCGCCTGGCCACCGCGTAGTCGCCGGTCCGGGTCACCGAGATGTCGACGGGCTTGCCGCTCAGGTTCACCGGGCTCGACGTGTCGGGAACGGCGCTGTCCGGCCCAAGCGTGACAGTGTCTCTGAGCGCGTCCCGTCCGAGATCCCTTCCAGCCTCGGCGCCGACCTCCTTGGCGACGCCCAAGTCCGGTCTGCCGTTTTCCGCGTCCAGGACCTCGCCTCCGTCCAGCGCCGCGGGGCCGGCGTCGGGCGTGGCGGGAGGGGCGTGGAATACGGCCTTGCTGTCCGGGCTCGCCGTGCCGGCGTCGGCGCCGATCAAGGTCAGCGAGCCGTTGTCGATGCGGGTGAAGGGCGCGATGCCGGGGCCGGTGATGTTGGCGAAGCGAAGCTCGGAGATGCCGTCGTCGGTCACGACGAAGGCCGCGGAGCTGTCGCTCGCGAACACGACGGTGGACGGGTTGTAGCCCACGCTGATCGAATAGACCTTGTCGCCACCGGTGGCGCCCAAGTTGACCACGCTGACCTCTTGCGTGCTGCCCGGCGAGAGCATCCCGGACGTGACTTGAGACGAGTCGAACCAGACGACCGCGTGCGAGCCATCCGGCGAGATGGCGATGGCGTTGGCCTTGCTGACGATCGGATAGCTCGTGGCCGTGGGGGTGTCTCCTCGGATCACGCGCAGGGTGTGCGAGGTCACGTTGATCACCAAGGCCACGTCTTGGCCGGGCACCGTGGCCACGTACATCGGCGTGTCACCGGTCACCTGCTCGGTGATGGTCGGGCCAACCGAATTGATGATGGTGACGGTGTTGCGCGTGGGGTTGGCGATGTAGACGCGCTGATCGCCTCCCCGTGGTGTCATGTAGTCGACCTTGGTCTCCTGCTCGGGCGGGGGCGCCGTCGTGGTGATGAGCGTTGTGCCGCCTCCGCCGGCAGAGCCGCCCGGAGAACCGTACATGCCGCCCGAGCCGTTCGTCCAACCGATGCTCGCGTCGGACTTGTAGCTCGGCCCACTGTAGTCACCACCCATCGTGTCTGAGGAGCCCGCACAGCCCGCTCCGAGCCCGCCGATCAGAGCGCAAAGGACCATCGCTTTGTTTTTCATGGCGAATCTCACCGGATAGCAATTTGCATGCCGCGCGTTAAATGCGCCAAACTGCTGGCAATTCGTGCGCGCCGGGCGACAGGTGTGCGACACGTTTGTCGTGCCCGGGCTGCTTTCTCCAGTGCTCCTACAGGCCTTCCGCTTTTTGCCGAAGATCAGATCGGTTCAGATCGCTCGTTCCATTTTCAGGCAGGTCATTGATGCATATTTCAACTGTGCAGGCAGCAGGCGGAAAAGTCAGTCTGCGTGTCGAGGGAGATACCGTCTACGTGGTGGGCGAGATCGATCAACTGAGCCCGCGCGACTTCATGGCGGGGTTCCTGGAGATCGTGCACAACATGGTGCTGGGCGACGGGCTCATGGAAGTGAAGGTGGACGTCACCCAGCTGGTCTTCTTGAACTCCTCGGGGATCAAGGAGTTCTTGAGCTGGATCCTGCGAAGGAACCGCATTCCGGCCGACAAGAAGTACCGAATCAACTTCTTCTTCGATCCAGCCGTGGCGTGGCAGCCGATCACGCTGCCGCGGCTTCGGGATTTGGACCCCGCGGGCATTGTCCTCACGCCGCACTCGCAGCCGCAACAGATGGCGATGCTGGCGGTGAGGTAGGGCGCGGCTCGCCCCAAGTCCGTACAGGTTGCTGACAGCATTCAACTCGGCGACCCGCCCGCTTCGGCGTGCGGGGCCTGTCGTCGCGGGAGCCCGTTCCCGCAACGCCACCCGCCACGCCTACGCAGGCTAGACATCGGGGCAGGGACGGAGAATCGCGCGAGTGCTGGCACGACAAAGCGAGCGTTCGGGCGGTCGAGACCGGTGCTAGCATGGTCGACGGTCATGGTGTCCGAACCGCTGCTTCCCGAGGACCACACGCGAGCAATGCTGAATCGGCGGCATTGATCTGTGTCGCCGTCATCTCGGACGCGGGACCGTCGCAGGCCGTGGCCAATACGCTGGCCTTTCCACGAATCTATCGGACACGCGTTGCAAGACCGGCTTCGCCTGCGCCGTGCCCTTCGAAGTAGGGCCTCTTTGCTGTCGCAGACTCTGTGTCTGCAAGGACTTCCTTGGACCCAACGGTCCTGCAACGCCGCTTGCCTGCATGGATCCCGACTCGGCGTCGACTTGCCGGTAGGCGTTCAGCTCGGTGAGCCGCCTGCTTCGGCGTGCAGGCAATGCTGCGGCCAAGCTCGGCGCAAGCCCGCAGAAGCCGAGCGCCGCTTTCCCGCAGGCCACTTCGTGAGACAGGTCGTCTACGTAGCCTCGGGGCCTCGGGTCATCAGGATCTTGCCGGAGCGGACCAGCTCGACCACGCCGAAGGGCTTGAGCAGCGTGATGAAGCTATCGAGCTTCTCGCTGGCGCCGGTCACCCGGAGGATCAGCGAGGTGGCGCTGCAGTCGACCACCTTGGCTTTGTAGTGCTCCGCGGATTGCAGGATCTCGGTGCGCTCGGTGAGGCCGGCCTTGATCTTGATGAGGGCGATCTCGGTCTCGACGACGGCTTGGCCGGTATGGTCGGTGGCCCGGACCACGTCGACCAGCTTGAACACTTGCTTGATGATCTGCTCCAGCGTGTCGGGGTCGCCGCTGCACGTGATGGTCATGCGCGAGAACGCGGCGTTGGACGGATCCGCGCTGACCACCAGGCTTTCGATGTTGTACCCGCGACGGGCGAACACCAGGGCGACGCGCACGAGCACGCCGGGCTGGTTGCGGACCAGCACGGAGATGGTGTGCATGGGGAACGTGGGAACGGGACTGCTTGCGACGGTTGCGAGAGAGCTCATGTTCGTACCTTTGAAAAGCTGTGGACGATTGACCGACGACTTATGTGGAACCCGCGGGCTTCTCCAGCACGGCCTTCGGCGGCTCGATGATGATGTCGCAGAGCGGAGCTCCTGCGGGGATCATCGGGAACACGTTGTCTTCCTTCACGACCTCGGCGTCGATCACGCACGGGCCGTCGTTGTATTGCATCGCCGACTCCAGCACCTTGTCCACGTCGGCGGCCCGGCGCAGGTGGAAGCCCTTGATGCCGTAGGCCTCCGCCAGCGCGACGAAGTCGGGGTTGCCTTCGAGATCCGTGCCCGAGAGCCGGTTCTCGTAGAACAGCTCCTGCCACTGGCGAACCATGCCGAGGTAGTGGTTGTTGATGATGAGGACCTTGACCGCGATCTTGTTCACCGCCGCGGTGGCGAGCTCGGACATGGTCATCTGGAAGCCGCCGTCGCCGACGACGGCCCACACCGGCTTGTCGGGACACCCCAGCTTGGCGCCGACGGCGGCCGGAAAGCCGAAGCCCATGGTGCCGGCACCGCCGGAAGACAGCCAGTGGTGGTTCTTCGTGGTGCGCAGAAACTGCGCGGCCCACATCTGGTGCTGACCCACGTCGGTCGTGATGATGGAGTCTCGGCCGCCCAGTTGGTCCAGACGATCGAGGATGTACTGCGCGCGCAGACCGCCCTTCTTCGGGTAGTGCAGCGGGAACTGCTCGCGCCACGCGACGACCTGCTCCAGCCATTCGTCGCTGTCGCAACGACCGACCAGGGGCAGCAGATCCTCGACGACCAAGCGTGCATCGCCGGCCAGGCAGACGTCGGGGCGAAGGACCTTGCCGAACTCGGCGAGGTCGATGTCCACGTGGATCTTCACCGCGTCCTTGCAGAACACCGAGAGCTTGCCGGTGATGCGGTCGTCCCAGCGTGAGCCGATGGACATGATGAGGTCGCAGCCGTCGACGGCTTTGTTGGCGTAAGCCGTGCCGTGCATGCCCAGCATGCCCAGGTTGAGCGGATGATCCTCGGGAACGGCTCCTTTGCCGAGCAGCGTGTTCACCACCGGCGCGTTCAGCTTCTCGGCGAACTTCAGGATCGCCTTGCCCGCGTTCGACAGCACGGCGCCGTGGCCCACCAGAAGGACGGGCTTGCGCGCCTTGGCCAGGAACGCGGCGGTTTGCTTGAGCGCGGCCGGATCGGCGTGCTCGGGCACGATGTAGCCTGGCAGCTCGACCTTGTCGACGAAGGGTGCCGGGCACGGCGCTGCCAGGACGTCCTTGGGCAGATCGATGAGCACGGGCCCCGGGCGACCCGAGCTGGCGATGAAGAACGCTTCTTTCAGAACGCGTGGGATGTCTTCCACGTTCTTGACCAGGAAGCTGTGCTTGACGGCCGCGTAGGTGAGCCCCGTGACGTCGGCCTCCTGGAAGCCGTCCTTGCCCAGCATGGGACGAATGACCTGCCCGCACAGGACGATCATGGGGACCGAGTCCGAGAGCGCCGTGAGCAAGCCGGTCACCGTGTTGGTCGCGCCGGGCCCCGAGGTCACCACCACGACGCCGGGCTTGCCCGTGGCCCGGGCATACCCGTCGGCCATGTGGGTCGCTCCCTGCTCGTGCCGGGTGAGGATCAGCTTGATCTTCGACTCGTAGAGCGCGTCGAAGAGCGGAATGGCAGCGCCTCCCGGCAAGCCAAACACCACATCGACCCCTTCGCGCTCGAGACACTGCACTACTTTCTCTCCTCCGCTGGGGATCTTGCCGCCCTGGGCGGCTGACCCTGCGGTCCTAGGAGCTGTGCCGCTCGATTTTCGCGAAGTTGTCATCTTCTTGCCGTTCTTGGTTGCCATGTTTGCGATTTCCTCTTCAACTTGTCGCTTGGATGGCTTCTGTAGGACCAATCTTGCGACTTATTATTCGACTTTATATCACAGTCCCTGCCATCAAACGAAAACATGACAAAAGATCGTGCATGACGCCATGTGACCGGGCCGAGAGGTCGTCCAACTCGCAGGCGCAGCTGCCCAGGCGGCGGGTCTAGAGGACCCAATTCGTCCCGGAGCTACGGCGAGTCCGGTACGGCCAGGCTTTTCTCGGCCACCGAACCCGCGAGATCCAGCGCGGCCAGGAACCCGTGATGCCGCGCCCGTCCGGTTCCCGCGATGTCGTATGCGGTCCCGTGGTCCGGCGATGTGCGCACGAAGGGGAGCCCGAGGGTCAGGCTGACCGCTTGCTCGCCAGCGACCAGCTTGATCGGGATCTGCCCCTGATCGTGGTACAGCGCCACCACCGCATCGTAGTCGCCCACGACCGCCTGCCGGAAGATGGTGTCCGGCTCGTGCGGGCCGCTCACGCGGGCTGCCAGGCCCGAGCTCGATAGTAGCCGCTGCGCCAGGTTCACCGCGGGCAGCACCAAGTGGCTCTCCTCCTCGCCCAGGCGGCCGCCTTCCCCCGCCAGTGGGTTCAATCCGGCCACTGCCACCCGGGGCAAGCGGACGCCGAAGTAGGTCAAGAGCGCCTGCGCGGTCAGCACGATGGTCTGCGAGATGTTGCCCACACTCAGCGTCGACGGCACCCTCGACAGGGGCACTCGACCGGTGACGAGCGTGATGCGCAGGCCCCCGCCAATCTGCATCGTCGCGCAGTCCTTGGCGTTCAGTCGATTCGCCAGATAGGCCATGTGACTCGGGAAGGGCATCCCGGCCCTGGCCGCCCACTCACGGGAGATAGGCGCAGTGACGAGGGCGCTGGCTTTGCCACCCACCACGGCATCCGTGGCAGCGGCCAAGTAGTCGATTTGCGCGCGACCGGTGATCTCGCTCGGCAGCCCGGGCTGAACGTCCTCTTCACTCAACGTCGTCACGCGAACGACCTCGAGTCCCGGCGGCAACGTCAGACCGACCCGCTCTGCGGCGCGGCCGAGGACGCCTTGGTCACCGAAGACCGTGACCGGCAGCGACGGGCGTTCTGCCAACGCGCGCGCCACGATCTCCGGGCCGATACCGGCTGGACATCCCATGGAAACCGCGATGCGCGCAGACCCCACCATGGCCGTCCATCATACACTGCCGAGCACGGCGTGATTGCAGGCAATCTCGCCGCGCGCTCGCGCCGAGCTGGATCACGACCAACTGGTTTGCGCAAGAAAGTTTCTCGGCGAATCTGCGAATCGACGCCTTCCCCTTGGCTTCCCCTTCCATCGGGTGCAATACTCGATGCAGGTATGGACGACTTCCACTGCTCCTTCTGCCAAAAGCGCCGGCGCGAGGTGCGGAAACTTATATCCGGTCCGCGAGTATTCATTTGCGACGAATGCGTAGCTTTGTGCAACGACATCATCGCCAAAGAGGAGGCCGCCGAACGACCGCGCTATCCGCGTCCGAAAGAGATCTTCGACGAGGTCGACAAGTACGTCATCGGACAGGACCGCGCCAAGAAGGCGCTCTCGGTGGCCGTCTACAACCACTACAAGCGTATCGGCCAGCGCGGCAAGGCCGCTGACGTCGAGATCCAGAAGGGCAACATCCTGCTCATCGGTCCGACGGGGTGCGGAAAGACCCTGCTCGTCCAGACACTGGCGCGCAAGCTCGACGTTCCCTTCGCCATGGCCGATGCCACCACGCTCACCGAAGCCGGTTACGTCGGCGAAGACGTGGACAGCGTCATCAAGTCGCTCTACCGCAACGCCGGCAACGACCCCGAGAAGGCCTCTCGGGGCATCGTCTGCATCGATGAGATCGACAAGATTTCCCGCAAGGGCGGTGGACCGTCCATCACCCGCGACGTGTCTGGCGAGGGTGTGCAACAGGCGCTCCTCAAGATCCTCGAAGGAAAACAGGCCACCATCACTCCGGACGGCGCGCGCAACCGCCCGCAGCAGGAGCTGATCCAGGTCGACACCACGAACATCCTCTTCGTATGCACCGGGGCGTTCAACGGTCTCGAGGAGATCGTTCGCCGGCGTATCGGCAAGAGCGGGCTTGGTTTCGGTGCGGCCATCAGCAAGGGCGAAGAATCGAAGAACGAGCTGCGCGCCATGGCGCGCACCGAGGACCTCATCAAGTTCGGCATGATTCCCGAGTTCATGGGGCGCTTGCCGATCATCGTCGGCGCCGACGAGCTGGACGTGGACGACTTGGCCCAGATCCTCTGGAAGCCCAAGAACGCTCTGGCCAAGCAGTACGAGCGCCTGCTCGAGATGGAGGGCGTCAAGCTGCGCTTCACCGAGGACGCGCTCCGCAGCGTGGCCGAGGAGGCCGGCCGCCGCAAGTCGGGCGCCCGCGGACTCAGAGCCATCCTCGAGGAGGTCATGCTCGACGTCATGTACGAGATTCCCTCTTTGACGGGGGTCAGCGAGTGTGTCGTGACCCGCGATGTGGTTGTGTCGCGAGGCCGTCCGCAGCTGATCAAGGAGAAAAAGGCGTCCTGACGCCGTTACACGGTGGGGTGCGGTCGAGACCGTGCTAAACCTTGCGGCCCGGTCAACCGAAGGTTCTCTAGGACGGCCCACATCTTGCGAGGAAACTGGAAATCATGCTGAGTCAACCCGAGAAAGAGCAGCTTCGAGCAGTCCTGGATGCCGCGAGGAAGCGGCTGGCCAAAGTGGGCCAAAGCGCACTCAACTACTCCATGAACTACGAGCGGAACATCGGACGCGATTCCATCGACGAGTCCATGGAGGAGGAGCTGTTTTCCACGGAGATGCGGCTCCACGACCGCGAGAAGTACCTGCTCGGTAAGATCGAGAAGCAGTTCGTCCGCCTCGCAAACGACAACATCGACGTGTGCGAGGACTGCGGCGAGAGGATCGCTTTCAAGCGCCTGATGGCCAGACCGGTAACGACCCTTTGTATCGACTGCAAGGAGCAGAACGAGCGCGAAGAGGCGGCCATCGAGCAGCCCGGCCAGGGTGCCGGTCTCGAAGGGGGCCTGGGCGAGCTGGGCGCCTCCGACGAATGATCGGGGCGCAAGCGCGTCGCGTCTGCTGTATAATCCGCCCGAATCAACGAGACTGGCGGACCGCCTGATGCCCGATAGCCGTTATCGAATCACAGAACGTATTGCGGCCGGCGGAATGGCGGAGGTCTTCAAGGGCGTCGCCGAGTCTTTGCAAGGCTTCCGCAAGAACGTCGCCATCAAACGCGTTCTCCCCGCGCTGACCAAGAACACCAAGTTCGTCACCATGTTCTTGGACGAGGCGCGGCTGTCGCTGTTCCTGCAGCACGCGAACATCGTCCAGGTGTTCGATATCGGCCACGCCGACGACACGTACTTCATCGTCATGGAGTTCGTGGATGGCGTGGACCTGAAGGCGATCCTCGAGTGGCGTCGCCGTATCGGCCGCCGGCTGACCATAGGCCAGACCATCTACATGATCATGGAGGTCTGCAAGGGCTTGGCCTACGCGCACGACCTGGTCCATCCCGAGACCGGGGAGCGGCTCAACATCGTCCACCGCGACGTCTCGCCGGCCAACGTGCTTTTGTCCCGCAACGGCGAGATCAAGCTGGCTGACTTCGGCTTGGCCAAGGCGGCCAGCCAGGTCGAGTCCACCGACCCTGGCGTGGTGAAGGGCAAGATGAGCTACCTCTCGCCCGAGGCTGCCCGAGGCGAGAACGTCGACCACCGCGCGGATATCTTCTCCGTCGGCATCCTGCTTTACGAGATGCTGACCAGCAAGCGGCTGTTCTACGGAGATACCGACTACCAGACCGTCGAGCTGGTCCGCAACGCGAAGATCCCGCCCATCGCAGCACAGAACCCGGAGGTCGAGCCCGAGTTCGAGGAGATCTGTCGCAAGGCGCTCGCCAGGCGTGTGGAAGACCGCTTCCAAACCGCCACGGATCTGCAGGATGCCCTCGCGCACTACCTCTTCTCGCGTGGTCTGAAGATGATCCAGCGCGACATCGCCGAGATGGTGCGCAGCTGCATCGAAGACCAGGCCACACAGTCATCAGGTGGCGCCAGGAGCAAACGCTTCGGAACCATCGACAACATCTTGCACGCCGAGCTGGACGCCTTCACGTCGTTCGAGTTCGACAACGCGGATGGCTCCGAGGCCGGTGGTGGACAGGTCACGGCGCCTGCCGACGGTGGCATCCAGGTGGGCAGCTTCATCGACCCGCGGGCCTGGTCCTCGGAAGCAGACTGGCCAGGTCGACGCTCCGGTCGGCGCGACACCGTGGGGGATTTTCTGCGCCCAGGTGGCGGGCCCGTCAAGCGGGACACCGTGGCCGAGATGCAGGCGCGCGCCAGCCAACCGATGCCCGCGACCTCGCCCTCGAACGCGCCCCCCGTGGGATCGCCCGCGCCGGTGATGGCAGGTCCGGTGATGGGCCCCCCGCCCGTGCCGAATCCGAGCACTTACCCCGAGCCCGCCCGCGTCTCGAGCGGTTATCCCATTCCTCCGGAGGCGCTGGGCCACCGGCCGCCGCTATCGCGCGGGCTTCTGCTGGGGATCATGGCCGGCGCGGTCGCGATCGGGGCCATGTTCGCCTGGCTGATCTTCAGCGGACGCTGAGCCTCGCCCGGCCGCGGGCCGGAGAGATCATCGCTGTGGCGCCGTCCGACAACGCCTCTGAACACGCGGCTGCTCGTTCGTGTTATGAGTGGCATGCCCGTGAGACGGGCATGGGAGGCCCGCGCATGCTGCATAGGAAACACGTCGACGCCAAGGGGAACTGGGTTAGCCACCGACCCGACATCAAGATCCTCGACTGCACAATCCGCGACGGAGGCCTGGTCAACAGCCACAAGTTCGACGAGTCGTTCGTCAAGGTCGTGTACGAGACCTGCGTCGCCTCGGGCGTGGACTACTGCGAGCTCGGCTACAAGGGCGCGCGCCGCCTGTTCGCACCGGGTCAGCACGGCGAGTGGAAGTTCTGCGACGAGGACCTGGTGAGGCGCGTGGTGGGCGAAGGGCCGCGCACCATCAAGCTCTCCGTGATGGCCGACGTCGACCGCACCGACTATCACACCGACATCCTTCCCAAGGAAAAGAGCGTCATCGACTGCGTTCGCGTCGCCTGCTACATCCATCAGATCCCCGGCGCGCTCGACATGGTGAAGGACGCGCATGACAAGGGCTACGAGACGGCGCTCAACATCATGGCCATCTCGTCGGTGCAGGACCGCGAGATCGAAGACGCCCTGTCCGTCGCCGCCAAGAGCCCGGCCGACACCGTTTACGTCGTCGACTCGAACGGCGCGCTCTACTCCGAGCAGGTGCGCGACATCGTGATGGGATTCCTGGCGGCGCTCGAGGGTACCGGCAAGCACGTGGGCATCCACGCGCACAACAACATGCAGCTCGCCTACGCCAACACCATCGAAGCGCTCATCGTCGGCGCGGACCGCTTGGATGCGACCATTGCCGGGCTCGGACGCGGTGCCGGCAACTGCCCGCTCGAGCTCCTGCTGGCGTTCCTCAAGAACCCCAAGTTCCGGCTGCGCCCCGTGATCGAGTGCATCGAGAAGCACTTCCTGCCGCTGCGGCAGACACTGGATTGGGGGTACAGCATCCCCTACATGATTACCGGCATGCTCAACGAGCATCCGCGCTCGGCCATCGCCGTGCGCGAGAGCAAGAACCCGGACGAATACGTCGCCTTCTACGACCAGATGGTCGAGAAGGTCTAGCCAGCTCAGTTCCCAAAACCGCTCTGCGTCGCCGATTGCAGCGAGGCTGCTAGACTGCGGGCCAATGCGAACCTCGTCTTCTTCCGCCAAACTGGAGCTCTGACGTGGCGGTGGGCCTCGTCCTCGGGGTGTGGCTGGCCGTCGGGCTCGCGAGCCCCGACGAGGTCTCGGCCACGCTCGAAGGTCTGGGCGGCGCCGACCTGGTCATGATGACCGATCCGGCGGGGGCGCGGCCGGTCCGCGTGCTTCTGGCGACCAAGGTCTCCGCCCCCGCGGACAGGTTGCTGAAGGTGGTCTTGGCCGTGGACTCGTACCGCAAGGCCATGCCGAGCTTCCGTCGAGCGGAGGTCCTGGCCAAGCGGCCTCGTGGCGCCACGGCCACGGATCTGTACGTCACGTGGGAGCTGGAGATCCCTGGCTCGAACCTCGCCGGCAAGCTCTGGCTGCGCCCGCAAACAGGAGGCGTGGATCTCGAGTTGGTCGACGGGGACTTCTCTCCTGGGATCTTCCATGTCCGCGTGTCGCCCGAGGGTGTGGGTCGGCAAGGTTCGATTCTCAGTATCACCGGCCACGCCAACCTGGGCGGCGCACACTGGGCCTTGAACAAGCTGGTCCACCGATCGCCCTTGGTCGAGCCGGTGATGACGGTCGCCGCGACCTACGTCATGCTGCGCGCGCTGGCAGCCCTCGCCGAGAACGCGACGCCCCCGAGGCCTTTCGCTGCGATGAGCGCTGGCGATGTCTCTGCCCTGCGGGGCCTGGCCACGGGCCAAGCCGCGAGCGCTCTGAGCGGTCAGCCGAAGGTCTTCGCGGCGGTACACCGGCGTGCGGATGGGCGCCTGGCCCGGGTCGAGGTCGCGGTGCCGGTGGCGAACGCGCCCGAGGACGCCTCGGGGCAAAGCCTGCATCCGGACGCGTTTCGTGGACTGCCGGGCTGGAAGAAGGTGACGCCCGTGACCAGCCAACCGGACGAGTGCAGGGAGCGTGGTGCGACGTGCTGGGCGGTCGAGGGCAACCTGCCGATGTTCGCCATTGGTGGAACCTGGAGGGTCTGGCCGCAACCTTGGCGCGCACGCATGGTCGCAGGCGACGGCAAGGGTGCCGTGCTGGGGCTCGACTTCCTGCCGGGGCGGGGAAAGGCGCGCACCACCATGGTGGTCTCACAGCATCCGCGCATCGACCAGACCGGCTTCCTCGCGCGCAAGCTGATCGCTGCCGAGCCGCTGCTCGAGCATGGCCTCTCGCTCGCGCTCACCATCGTGGAAGCAGTGGCGTTGGCGCCGGCTCTCGAAGGGATGTGATCAGGACGCCAGGCAGTAGCCCACGTCCGAGAAGCCGTGGAGCTCGACGCAGATGATGTTGTTCTTGCCGCAGGTCGAGGTGTCGCTTCGGTTGCACAGCGAGAAGCAAACCCCCATGCCGGTCTGGGCATCCGCCACGCACACCGCGCCCTTTTCGCAATCGTTGACGGCGGCGCAGCCCACGAGCGGCGGCGCGCTGCCGGCGGTCAAGCAGCGCCCGATGGTGCCGACGGGATAGCAGGCCCTGGGCGGGAAGTCGTCGGCCGGACAGTCTTGCCTGAGCAAGCTGCACGCGCCGGTTCTGCCATCGGGAGACGGGTTTGGGGCAGCGAGGTCTGGGACCCCGTTGGCGGCCGTGTCAGCGACGACGTGAGCAGCGTCCGCTCCCGCGCCGGCCCCGCTTTTCCCTGGCGTTTCGCTTCCGACCGGCGGCAGCACGGGGTTGGTCTCTTCTTTGCAGCCCGTGGTACAGACTCCCAGAAGCCCGGCCGCCAGGAACAGCGCGTAGAGTTTGTGCCGCACGACCGGATTATACCGGTTATGCGGAAAGTCTGACGGCATGGGATGGTCAGTTCGCTCGGCCTGGGCTGCCCACCCGATCGATGAGCGCGACCACCTCGTTCGAGAGGCACTCCAGGCGCTCGAACACGTTCGTGGTTTCGAGCAGACGCTGTCGGACCTTCGCGTCGGCGACCAGGGACGCGGCGATCACGTTGGCCAGCGCGGCGGGTGTGTCCTGGGCCGCGGCCACGTGCTTGAGCAGCTCGCCGCCATCGGGAATGGATTGCGCCAGTCCGGTCACCAACGCGCGAAGGGCCGTGTCGGCCTCGCCGACGTCATCGGGCTCGCTGGCCGGGTCGTCCGGGATCTCGTGCGCCGCGATCAGCCGATAGGGTTCTTCGCTGGGCAGCTCCTCGTCGATGCCGATGCGGGCGCGCCCGCGCACGACCAGGTTGAAGCGCCCGTCAGGCAGCTCCTGGGCGAGCACCAGCTCGCCGACCGAGGCGACGGTCGCCACCCGAGGCTCGTTCCCGTTTTCCAGGTTCTCCTTCTCCAGCTGCAAGCTGATGGCGACCAGTCGGTTCGACCCGAGCACGTCTCGGACCATCTTGCGGTAGCGCGCCTCGAAGATATGCAGAGGAATGATGGAGTCCGGGAACAGGACGATGTCCTCGATGGGAAACAGCGGCAGCCGCCGCAGGGCCCGCCCGAGTCGGCTGGGAGCGGTCCTACCCGAAGACATCGATGCAGGCTCCAGTCAGCGCCGCGGGGGCCGTGGTGGCGAGGAAGAGCGCCACGGCCGCGACGTCGTCGGGGGTCATCTTGGGTGTGGCCCCGGGCATCCCTTGGTTGAGCATTTCCGTGTCGACGGAGCCTGGGCAGATGGCGTTGACCGCGATGCCGTGGTCGCGCAGCTCCTCGGCGAGCGACCGGGTCAGGCCGACCACCCCATGCTTGGCCGAGCAATACGCCGACAGCATCGGCGTTCCGGCACGTCCGGCGATGGAAGACAGGTTGATGATGCGACCGCTTCGTCGCGCCTTCATGCCTGGAAGGAAGGCGCGCGTGACCAGAAACGTTCCGGTCAAGTTCGCGGCGACCACGTCGTTCCACGTGTGCTCGGACAGCTCCTCCAAAGCCGCGCGCGCCACGCTGCCGGCGTTGTTGACCAGCACGCAGGCGGGCCCGAGCTCGCGCTCGACTTGGTCGCGCCACCTGCTCACCTGGGCACCATCGCGTACGTCGCAGGCGAAGAGTCGACAAAGGTCACGCTCTTCGGCGTTCAAGTCGTCGAGGAAGCTCTCGCCCTCGGCCTTGCGCGCGCAGCCCACCACGCGCGCGCCGGCCTTGGCGAACGCGACCGCGGTTGCCCGCCCAATCCCCCGGGAGGCCCCTGTCACCACCGCCAAGCGTCCCTCGAGCTGCGCCGTCATCTCGTCTTCTCACCCATCTCGACGTCGGCCGTTCTTCCGGCAGCGGCGTACAGGCGTGCCTTCAAGTCCGGGCGCTGGTCGAGCTCTCCCACGAAGGCTGCGGTGATGACCTGGGAGTCGTTGTGCCGCTCGCCGGGCAGGGCCAGACACCACTGTTCGGCCTGCATCACGCAGCCGGCGCCTCGGGCCGCGAGCCCGTGCCAGACTGCCTCGGCGATCTGGTGCGTGGCGCGCTCTTGCAGCGTGAGGCGCTTGGTCATGCATTCCACCAAGTCCGCCAGTCGGCCGAAGCCCGCCAACTTGCCGGCCGGCATGTACGCCACGTGCGCGACACCACGGAACGGCACCAGATGGTGCGGGCACATGGAATGGAAGCGCAGCCCAGACACCACCACCACGTCGGGATCCTTCTCCCCGAGCACGGGTTCACCGAGGATCTTGGCCGGATCCATGGCGTACCCGGCCAGAAACTCCTCGGTCCACAGCTTGGCCACCCGACCGGGCGTCTGTTGCAAATCCGGCTCGCTCGACGGATCGTGGCCCGTCGCCCGCAGCAAGGCGGACACAGCGGCGGCAATGGCGTCACGATCGTGCTGCACGAGGACCTCTCAGCGAATCTATACAACATGAACCGCGCGAACGCGTGAGACAATTCGAAAGGCATCATGCAAGGCAATCTGGAAGGAAGGGCATCGAGCAAAGTGCGCTGGGGAATCATGGGAACGAGCCGGTTCGCCATGGAGAAGATGATCCCCGCCATCAAGGACGGCCGCCACGGGACCATCGTGGCGATTGCTTCACGCTCGCACGACAAGGCCGTCGCTGCCGCTGCGCGCTTCGACATCCCCGCGGCCTACGGCTCGTACGAGGAGCTGCTCTCCGACCCCGACGTGGACGCGATCTACAACCCGTTGCCGAACCACCTGCACGTGCCGTGGTCTATCCGCGCCATGGAGGCTGGCAAGCACGTGCTGTGCGAGAAGCCCATCGCGGTGACCGCAGCCGAGGCGTCGGCGCTCGTCGACGTGCGCGAGCGCACAGGGCGGCTCGTGCAGGAGGCGGCGATGGTGCGGACCCATCCCCGCTGGCTCGGCGCCCGGGAGGTGGCGCGCAGTGGGCGCATCGGCGAGCTGCGCGCCGTGAGCGGGTTCTTCTCGTACTTCGACGATTCGCCCCAGAACGTGCGCAACCAGCCCGGCGGCGGGGGCGGTGGCTTGCTCGACGTCGGATTTTATCCCATCACCATGTCGCGCTTTCTCTTCGAGGCCGAGCCGGTTCGGGTGATGGGCCTTCTCGACGTGGACGCGCGGTTTGGCGTCGACCGTATGGCATCGGCCATTTTGGAATTTCCAGGTGGCGGTCACGCAGCCTTCACGTGCTCGATGCAGCTCGCCGCGCACCAAGCGCTGGATATCCTTGGAACGCGCGGGCGCATCGCCATGGAGATACCGTGGAGCATGCCCCACGATCGTGAGAGTCGGCTCGTGGTGACGGACGGGAACGGCGGCGGCGAGGAGGTGTGGTTCGCGGCGTGCAACCAATGGGGTTGGCACTGCGACCTCTTCGCGCAAGCGATCCTGGGTGGCAAGCCGGCGCCGGTACCGATGGAGGACTCGATCGCCAACATGCGCGTGCTCGACGCGCTCTTTCGTTCGGCGCGGTCGGGTACGTGGGAGAAGCCTTAGGCTTCCGGCATTTTCGCAGCCATGATGTGGTTAACTCCGCCAGCCCCCCGCCCCAACCAGGAGTACCCGATGTACGAGCCGCGCAAAGAACGCTACGACGAGATGATCTACCGGCGCTGTGGCAAGAGCGGGATCGATCTGCCCGCCATCTCCCTCGGGCTTTGGCACAACTTCGGCGGCGTTGACGTGTTCGAGAACGGACGGGCCATGGTCCGCCGCGCGTTCGACCTCGGCATCACGCACTTCGATCTGGCCAACAACTACGGGCCGCCCTACGGCAGCGCCGAAGAGACCTTCGGCAAGATCCTGGACAAGGACCTGCGACCGTTCCGCGACCAGCTCGTCATTTCCAGCAAGGCGGGCTGGGACATGTGGCCGGGACCTTACGGCAACTTCGGCAGCCGCAAGTACCTGGTCGCCAGCCTCGACCAGAGCCTCAGGCGGATGGGCCTCGACTACGTGGACATCTTCTACCACCACCGCCCCGACCCGAGGACGCCCATCGAGGAGAGCATGGGCGCGCTCGACTTCATCGTCCGCAGCGGCCGGGCGCTTTACGTGGGCATCTCGTCGTACAGTCCCGACGAGACTCGCAAGGCGGTGACCGTGCTTCGCCAAATGGGCACGCCGTGCCTCATCCACCAGCCCAGCTACAACATGTTCAATCGCTGGATCGAGGACGGCTTGCTGGGAACGCTCGAGGCGGAGGGCGTGGGGTGCATCGTGTTCTCGCCACTCGCCCAGGGGATGCTCACCGACAAATATCTCAAGGGCATCCCCGAGGGCTCCCGCGCATCCAAGGGACAATTTCTCAAGCCCAAGGACATCACCCGGGCCAAGCTGGCAAGGATCGAGCGCCTCCGCGCCATCGCCAAGAAGCGCGGCCAGACGCTGGCCCAGATGGCGCTCGCCTGGGTGCTTCGCCACGACACCGTGACGTCGGCGCTCATCGGCGCGAGTCGGGTTGAACAGATCGACGACGCCGTCGGTGCGCTGGCGTGTCTCGGGTTTTCCGACAAAGAGCTGGCAGCCATCGAGACCGTGCTGGGCTGAGGGCCGCCAAACAGGAAGGAACGGAGAGCCTACCGCCTCCGTTCCGCTCTGCCTCGCGCTACGCCCGCGAACGCAGAATCTCTGCGGCCACGTCGGCGGTGATGGCGCCGCGCTCGCCGAACTTGGCACCGCGCTTGGCGAAACGATCTCGGACCTTGCCTGCTGCGTCCTCGGCGTCGATGCCGTGGTCACGCAGGCGTGTGGGCATGCCGAGTGAGCGGAAGAACGCCTCCGTCTTCTCGATCGCGGCCTGCGGCCCGTCGACGTTCCAGATGCGCTTGCCATACTGGGACAGCTTGGCCGACTTGCCAGCCAGCTGGTTCTGCCAGACCCCGGGCAGCACCACCGCCAGCGATTCGGCATGGTCGATGCCGTAGAAGGCGGTCAGCTCGTGGCCGATCATGTGCGTGGACCAATCGCCGGGCACGCCACACGACAGCTGCGTGTTGAGCGCGATGGTCGCGGACCACATGAAGTCCGCGCGCAGGTCGTAGTCGCGGGGCTTCTCGATGGTCTCGGCCCCAACCTCGACGAGCGTCGCCAGCACACTCTCCGCCAGCCGGTCCTGAAGCCGGGCCGCCGACGGGTAGGTCATGTACTGCTCCATCACGTGGACGAAGGCATCGACGACGCCGTTGCGGACGTACTTGGTTGGCAACGAGAACGTGGTCTCCGGATCCAGCACCGAGAACATCGGGGACACGTGGGGCGAGCCGAAGGCCAGCTTTTCTTGCGTGCTCTTGCGCGAGATGACGGCGTTGGTGTTGGACTCGGAGCCGGTGGCAGGCAGGGTCAGCACGGCGCCGATCGGCAGTGCGCCCGTCACCCGTGCCCTGGGGCTGGAGAGGATCTCCCACGGGTCGCCCGCATAGACCGCGGCAGCGGCGATGTACTTGGCCGCGTCGAGGACCGAACCTCCGCCCACCGCCAACACGAACTTGACGCCTTCGGCCTTCACGACCTTCAGGGCCTCCATGCACGTCTCGTGCAGCGGATTCGGCTCGACGCCGCTGAACTCCACGACCTGGTGGCCGGCCAGCGCGGCGCGGACGGCGTCGTGGACCCCGTTCTTCTTGATGGATCCGCCGCCCCAGAGCATGAGGATCTTCTGGTCCCTGGGCACGCGCTTGCCGATCTCGGCGATCATGCCCTTGCCGAAGAGGATCTCGGTCGGATTGCGGTAGCGAAAGTTCTGCACGGTGGCTCCTTTGTGTTTCCCAAGCTGGGTCGGGCTGCGGGGGGAGGCCCGGGAATGATGGAGCTTCCGGCGCCGGTCTGCAACCCTGGGCAATCCTAGTGGGAGCAACCGGCGACGGTCTCTCCATCGGCGCAGGTGCGGCACCGCATCGCGAGTCGCGTGCCTTCGGGCAGCGGGCCGTCGACGATTTCTGCCCGGGTCCGGACGAGGGTGACGAGTTGCCCTCTCACCGGGCATTTCGCCGGATCCGAGACCAGCTCCCAACAGTCCTCTGACACGGTGTCGGGCGTCGCCCCGGGCGCGCACAGGGGAGGCCGGCTGGTGTCGAGGTACGTGACCCTGCGCTTCTCGTCGACCATCGGCGACTGGATCGCGACCCGGCAGTCCGGGTCCAGCGCGGGCGTCGACGGATCCTTGTCCCGAAGCTTCGCGTCGATGCAGAGGTTCTGGATCTTTGCGGCGAGCTTGCTGCCGATGCTCTGCATGGCTGCCCCGTAGTCACGCTCGCAGGCGCTGAACTTGAGCCCGCTGTCGCCGAATTCGTCGATGAAGGCCGACAGTCGCAGCCCGGGTTGCGCGCCCCAGGTCCACGCCTCCGGGGCGAATTCACCAGCCGTCCGCGGCCGGTGATCGGGGTCGTAGCACACCGGCCACAGGTCGTAGTTTTGCGGAGAGGCGACGTCCACGCTACTGGGGTTGGGGATCTGATCGATCTTGTAGGGCTCGGCGCTGGCGAAGTCGGGTTTGCCGTCGGCGCCCGCCAGGGGCCACCCGAAGATGCCGGCGACCAGAATCTTGGCCATCTGGTCGCCCTTGAGCGCCTTCATCTCCTTCGCCAAGGCCTTCACGCTCTTGAGCGGGGTGCACGCGGTGGGGCCCGAGGTGTCCGTTCCAGCGGCGTATCCATCCGTGGTGTTGGGGCACGAGTCCGTTCTGGCCGAGCAGGATGCAACGTCCGTCTGAAAAGCTGCGCTCGTCGGGTAGCCTGGCCCGGCGTCGGAGAGATTCCCGACGCCCTTGCACCTGTGTCCCCGGGTGGCGCAACGAAGGCTGGTCGATTCTCCGCGCAGCTCGGGTTTGGCCCCGAACATTCCGTCGTTGGTGGCAGCCGAGCAGTCGTCCTCGTCGGTCAAGAGGACGAGGCCAAGCAGGGCCTCGGGCCGCAAGAACTCGTTCTGCTTGGAGCCCTCGTGGAGGTTCTGCGCAACCAGGGCGAACTCGAAGGCCTGTAGCTGGTGCTCCTCTTCGCAGCCCACGGTGCCGAGGTTGGTCGTCAAGCAGCCGAACACCTGGCTGATGTCCCCCCTGAAGTTCACCGGCGTTCCTTTGGTGTACTCGATCCACAACGCGTCGCCGCTGGTCATGCCACAGGCGCTGGCACCACGCATTTGGAAGTTGCCCATGTCGCCGAAGGCGTTCCGTCCGTTGCTGTCGTTGGGGCCGCACGAACCGGTGGAGTAGGCGCCCCCGGTGCATCGCAGGCACGAGCACTGACGCCCAGTTGACCCTTCTGCGAAGGTGTCACCGGTTGCCAGTGACGCCAATGGCCAGAACTTGGCTGTGGCTTGGGGTATCGCTTTGGGCGCTATTCCCAGGCGTCGTAGGCTTCGAACTGCATGGTGTAGTTCGCGCGGCCCTGCGTCGCGGAACGCAGATCGGTCGCGTAACCGAACATGCGCCGCATCGGCACCTTCGCGATCACCACGCGCTGAACGCCTCGCACGCCGACGTCCTCGATGCGGGCACGACGGGCGTTGAGATCGCCGAGCACGTCGCCTATGTTGGCCTCGGGCGCGGTGACCTCGACTTTCATGATGGGCTCGAGCAAGCACGTACCAGCCTCGCGCGAAGCCTGGCGGAGCGCTTCGCCCACGGCGGCCTTCTGCCCAGCGGGCGTCGAGGCATCGGGACGGTACTCGATGCCGGTGACCACCACCTCGATGTCCTCGAAGGGATATCCCTCGGGGCCCGAGCGCATGGCCTCGGTGGCGCCTTCCAGGGCGGCCTCGAGGATCGCCTTGGGCGCTTCCGGAATTCGGGGCGAGCCGGGTACCTGGACCGGCGGTGGCACGTCGACCTTCACCACGTTTCCGCTGCCCCGCGGTCGGGCCGCGACGCGCACCCGCGCGTGTCCGAACAAGGTTTCGTCGTCGACCTGGCGCTCGAAACGCGCCTCGGCCTCGGCGCTACCGGCCAAGGTCTCGCGGTACACGACCTGCGGACGCCCGACCTGTGCTTCCACGCCGTACTCGCGCTTGAGACGATCGGCCATGATGTCGAGGTGAAGCTCGCCCATGCCGCGGATGATGGTCTGCCCGGTTTCGGGATCCTCGCCGAAGCGGAAGGTCGGATCCTCGTCGGCCAGCTTGGTCAGGCCGAAGTCCATCTTCTCTTTCTCGGCCTGGGTCTTGGGCTCGATGGCGCGGGCGATGACCGGCTCGTGCGCGTCGATGCGGCCGAGCAGGATGGGCGCCTTGGGTGCATACACGGTGTCGCCGGTGCCCGCGTCCTTGAGGCCCATGGCGACCACGATGGTGCCCGCCCCGGCGCGTTCGATGCGCTCGCGGCGGTTGGCGTGCACCGAGAACAGTCGCGCGACCTTCTCGTTGCGACGGGTGCGCGCGTTCTGCACCTCGTCGCCGGGCCTCAGCACACCGGAATAGATACGCAGGAACACGGTCTTGCGGCCTTCGTCCATGGCCACCTTGAAGGCCAGGGCGCAGAACGGGGCCGTGTCCTCGGGGGGCCGCGAGACGGGCTGGTTGTTGGTCGGGTCCACGCCCTCGATGGCCGGCACCTCGATGGGTGCGGGCAGGAAGTCGCAGACGGCGTCGAGCAGCGGCTGGACGCCCTTGTTGCGCAAGGCCGAGCCCGCAAGCACGGGCACGACCTTGCAGTGCACGGTTCCCTTGCGTAGCGCCGCTACCAGGGCGGCAGGATCGATGGGCTGCCCCTCGAGGAACGCGGTCGCGATGTTGTCGTCGAAGTCGGCAGCGGCCTCGATGAGCTTCTCGCGAGCCGCGGCCACCTCCGCAGCCATGGCGGCAGGCACGCTGTCCTCGCGCGGATCGTCGTCTTCGGCGCCCGAGAAGTAGAACGCGCGCTCGCGGATCAGATCGATCACGCCGGTGAACTGGTCCTCGGCCCCGATGGGGAGCTGGATAGGAATGGGGTTTGCGCCCAGGCGTTCGCGGATCTCGGTGACCACGGCCTGAAAGTCGGCACCTGGCCTGTCCATCTTGTTGATGAAGGCCAAGCGCGGGACGTGGAAGTTGTCCGCCTGGTGCCACACGGTCTCGGACTGGGGCTGGACACCGGAAACACCGCAGAACACGACCACGGCGCCGTCGAGCACCCGCAACGAGCGCTCGACCTCGATGGTGAAGTCGACGTGCCCCGGGGTATCGATGAGGTGCAGCTCGTGCGAGCGCCACTCGAGCGTGGTGGCCGCGGCTGTGATGGTGATGCCGCGCTCACGCTCTTGCGGCATCCAGTCCATTTGTGCTTCGCCGTCATGGACTTCGCCGATTTTGTGAATGCGTCCCGCGTAGTACAGGAACCGCTCACTGACCGTGGTCTTGCCCGCATCGATGTGCGCGCAGACTCCAATGTTGCGCACACGGGCGAGCTTGGAGGGTTTCTTCGGCTTTGCGTCGGGACTTGGACCTGGTTCGGGCATTGGAAGGCGGGATTATAGGGATGAGATTTCGCGCTGCAAGCTCGGGTTATCGACCGCCGCAAATGCTTTTTGACGCTATATAGTGCGCGGCCATGAATCGTTCGCAGTTCGATGCCGAGTTGACACGACTTGTGCGTGAGTTCGGCGGGGCCGACCAGAACCTGGGCAGCTTCCGCAGCGAGGGCTGCACGGGGTCGATGCATTGCATGTTCTGCAGAAGCTGTCGCAATTGCTACCGGTGTACGCACTGCGAGGACTGCGAGGCGATGACCGGGAGCGGACACTGCATCCGTTGCACAGGCTGCCACGACTGCTCGCATTGCGAGGACAGCGTCGGCTGCACCCATTCGGCGTACCTGCTCCGCTGTTCGTTCTGCAACGACTGCAACTACTGCCTCGGGTGCGTGGGTCTGTCCAAGAAGGAGTTCCACATCCTGAACAAGGCGTACAGTCGGAGCGAGTACTTCGCGTTGGTGAAGGCTTTGCTCGGCCGGTAGCCCCACCCAGCTGAGACTCTTGTAGAGTCTACAACTCGGTGACTCGCCGGCTTCGGCGTGGCGGGTCCTGTCGGCGCGGGAGCCCTTCCCACGCCGTGCCTTTGGGCGAGACGGCTTCTTC
The DNA here is from genome assembly GCA_964647025.1 of uncultured Myxococcales bacterium. Taxonomy (GTDB): domain Bacteria; phylum Myxococcota_A; class Polyangia; order Fen-1088; family Fen-1088; genus Fen-1118. The sequence goes on from CAZYFU010000015.1 coordinate 42,298, forward strand.
GTGCGCAAATCGAGCATTCGAGCGTGTGCCCGCAGCGCGGGCACGCGCGCCCAAAGACACGGCGCGGGCCCCCGTTCCCGCACCGCCACCCGCCACGCCTGCGCCGGCTGGACATTGGAGCTCGAAGATAGACTGGATGGATTGAAGTGCGGGACCAGCCCGCGGTTCCGAAAATCATCGGCAGCTCCGGGATGACGGACGGTACCTTGCGCGGCGGACAGTCATGGCTTTGCTTCCGGAGCGTCGGGTTGCTCCAGCACTTCAATCCATCCAATCAATGGTCGTGCTGGGATGTCTAGCCGGCGCAGGCGTGGCGGGTGGCGCTGGCGGAACGGGGGCCCGCGACGCGACTTCGGCGCATGTGCGCGCGCTGCGCGCACACCCTCCAATGGTCGGACTGGTGCAGGAAAACGCGGGATCGCCGAAGCCAATCGCGTCGGGAGCTCGCCGGCTTTGCCGGCGACGAACCATCGCGGGAAGGTTTGGAAACCCTTCGAGGGTTTCCATCACGATCGACGGAAGGAGTCCGCCAGTGCCAGGACCCGCCACGCCGAAGCAGGCGGGTCGCCAAGTCGAACGCCGGGGGCGACCTGCGCACTTCCGTCGGTGGTGTGTTAAAGTCCCAGGTCCACACATGCGCGAGCTCCTCTTAAAATGAGAGTTCGATTCTGGGGCGTCAGAGGTTCCTTGCCCGTGCCCGGCGCGCGCACCGAGCGCTACGGTGGCAACACATCCTGCGTCGAGATCGCGTCGTCGGCTGGCACGCGTATCATCATCGACGGCGGTACCGGCATCCGTCGCCTGGGCAAAGAGATGATGCGCGCCGAGTTCGAGTCGGGCAAGGGCCAGGCCCACATCCTCGTCAGCCACACCCACTGGGACCACATCCAAGGGCTGCCGTTCTTCGCGCCGTTCTACCGCGAGGGCAACCGCCTCTACGTCTACGCGCGCCAACGCGACGATCAGAACCTGCGCAGCGTGTTTGCCTCACAGGCCGATGCGCCGTTCTTTCCCGTGTCCTTCGATCGTACGCGAGCATCGGTTTCGTTTCGCGAGCTCCACGACGGCGCCGAGTTCGAGATCGAGGACTTCAAGGTGTCCACCGCGCGCCTCAACCACCCGCACACGGCCACCGCGTACGCGGTGGCGGCCGATGGAGCGCGCGTGGCTTACATCGCGGACACGGCACCGTTCACCGACATCCTCTTCGGGCAGGAGTTCCTGTCGGGCCCATCCTCGCGGAACGCCAAGTTGACCCGTGGGGACAAGACCAAGCTGAAGGCGATGGCGGACGCGGTGGCGCGGCTCTGCGAAGGTGCGGACTTGGTCATCTACGACACCATGTACACCGCCGACGAGTACAAGCAGTTTCCTCACTTCGGGCATTCACGCCCGTCGGACGCCATCGCCGTGTGCGCACAGGCGGGGTGCAAGATGCTGGCGCTCTACCATCACTCGCCCGATCGTTCCGACGGCGAGGTGGACGCCATGCTCGCGGACGCTCGTTTGCAGGCCGGGGACGCGGCCAAGCAGCTCCAGGTGGTGGCGGCGTTCGAAGGCCTGGATTTCACGCTGGGGAAGGCCTGATGGAAGTCACTTTTTGGGGCGTTCGCGGATCGATTCCTTCACCCGGGCCGGCGACGGTTCGCTACGGCGGCAACACGTCGTGCGTGTCGGTGCGCCTGGACGGTGGCGAGATCATCATGATCGACTGCGGGACCGGCGCGCGGAACTTCGGCATTTCGCTGCTGGCGGGCGTATTCGGCAAAGGCAAGGGTACCGCCACGGTCCTGCTCTCACACGCGCACTGGGACCACATCCAGGGCTTCCCGTTCTTCGGGCCTTTCTACGTGCCGGGCAACCGCTTCACCGTGGTGGGCGGCAGCCACGGCGCCGAGCTTCTCGAGCGCGTGCTGGAGCGCCAAATGGCCGCGCAGTTCTTCCCGGTGCAGAGCTACCGGAACATGGGCGCGAACATCGAGATGCGCGGGGTCACCGACGACCGCGAGTTGCGGGTGGGTAACGCGAAGATCGTCGCGCACTCGAATCCGCACGGTCCCACCGAGGTCATGGCGTTTCGGATCGAGGCCGACGGCAAAGTCCTGGTCTACGCCAGCGACGTCGGCTACGGGAACGGCGGTCCACCCGACGATACCGTGGCTGCGTACCGTGGCGCCGACCTGCTGATCCACGACTGCACCTTCACGCCCGAGGATCGCGCGCAGCGCATGTCGCGCGGACTCTCCTCGCTGGACGATGCCGTCGAGGCGGCGGTTCGCGCCGACGCGAAGCGGTTGGCCCTGTTCCACTACGACCAGGATTACAGCGACCATGACGTGGACCAACTGGTCGCCCGCGGTCGCCGCCAGCTCGATGCGAAGGGCGCGCAGAACATCGAAATCGTCGGCGCCGCCGAGGGCTTGACCATCGCGCTCTGACGCCGCATCGTCCAGGCCTCGGCATCATGAGCTGTTCGTTCTTCGTCATCTTCCTCACCACCGTGGTGGTGGCTTCGATTACGCCCGGGCCGAGCATGCTGCTCGCGCTCAACCACGGCGTCGCCTTCGGCTGGCGACGGTCGCTGTCCACCGCGTGGGGCAACGTCTGCGCGACGGCGCTCCAGTGCCTGGTGTCCTTCGCCGGGCTCGGCTTCATCCTGGCCCACGCCGCTTGGGTGTTTTCCGCCATCCGCTATGCGGGCGCCGCCTACCTCGTGTATCTCGGCGGGCGGCTGCTGTTCGGGGCCAGCCATGCACTGGTCGGCGATGGCGTCGCCACCGCGCCACGCCGCAACCTCTTCCGACAAGGCTTCGTCGTGACCGCGAGCAATCCGAAGGCGGTGGTCTTCTTCTCCGCGTTGTTCCCGCAGTTCTTCTGCGACGGCAACCTGTCGGTCGCCAAGGCGACCGTGATGCTCGTGGCCATTCTGGTGACGACCTTCGCGTGCATGATGTTGTACGCGAGCACCGGCGCGCGCATTCAAGGTCTGCTGCGCCGTCCACGTTTCCGCACCCTGTTCCAGCGCAGCGTCGGAGCCACGCTCGCGTTCTTCGGCCTCGGCCTGGCGCTCGAGCGGCGGTAGGCCGCAACCTGGCCAGCTCTAGTCCTTCGGGCAATCGACCAGGCAACTCTCCGACGATTCCCCACCTTGGGCATCACACGTTCCATCACCACAGGCCGACATGTCGCAGACCCGCTCGCAACGCCCGGCGGTGCAGGCGAAGTGGCCTTGGCAACGAACGCCCCACGCCTGGTCCAGACAGTCCTCTGCCACCGCGCAGGCGTCGTCCGCGAGCTCGTTCGGCAGCGGTGTGGCCGAGGCAGGGGCCTCGCGATCCGTGATCCGCACGAACAGAGGCGCACGCAGGTTGGCCAGTGGCCCTCTGGCAAGCTGCTCGCCGTAGAGCAAGGCCTCACGGTCCCTTAGTAGAAGCCCCGTGACCGCGGCGCCCAGCGTGACGGCGGGGAACGCGATCGGCTCGCCTGCCAAGGTAAGCACGTTGTCCCAGCCGCCCTCGGCCCGCTGTTGTTCTCGAACTTCCAGCAGCCCGGCGTCGAGCAGAGCCACGTGCGTCCGCAGCCCACCCGGAAAAGCCGCCAGTCGTTCGTGAAGGGTCATCCCGGCGGCCGGGGTGATCTCGACGACGTCGGTCCCACCTTCGGCCCCAGTGGTGCCCATCACGAAGGTGGCGCGCGACGATGGATACGCGGGGGTCAGGGGGCCGAAGGCGTCAGGGCCCGCAACGGCGGTCACGCCGTCGCCCTCGATCACGAACATCCGGCCCAGCTCGATGGCGCTGCCGCCCTCCACGAGGCGCGTGTCCACCGTCGCGAGCAGAAGAGCGTCGTTCGCGGCCGAGAGAGAACGCAACTCGATGAATCGATCCTCTTCGTCCTCCTGCACGTCCACCACCAGGCTATCGAAACCGCCGCCGCGCCAGCGCGCCACCGTGCTGGACGATGGGCCGAAAGCAACCCCCACCGCCAAGCCCCGGTTGAACGAGAAGTAGCAGTCCCCGGTGCTCACGCAGGCGAGGCCGCCCGGGCGGAATTCCTTCGGCAGCAGCGGCCCCACTTCCGGGACCCAGACGAACCCACCAGCCACCCGCTCGAACCACAGTGGCCCGAACGAGTTGCGGCCGCAACCCACCGTCGCGAGGAGCAGGCCATGCCCGTCGGGCGCCATGGCAAACCCGTTGCTCGCCAGGAACATCGCTGGATCCTTCTCGGGACAAGCTGCACGAAGCGGCTCGGGCATGGGAATCTCGTCGAACGGCTCGACTACGCTGTCGCGCACGCTGAGCAATCGCAGACGATCGGCGCGACCGCCCGAGGGCGATAGCAGCGCGAGACATCCGTCGCTCTCCGAGCAGGCCATCGCCGCAACCGACGTGCCCTGCTCCACAAACGGCAAGAGCAGGGCGCGGTGGCGCGGCTTCGTGGTGGAGGCGGTTTCGTCGTCGCAGCCGATACCTGCCACGACGAGGGCGCCGGCGATGACGAAGCGAACGCCGTTCATCGCGCGGCCAGGTACGCTGTCGTCGAGCGCGGCAACCAAGCAGGATGGAAGTCGTCGCCCGGGCGGACGAGGCGCGCCAGCTCGGCGCCGTCCACATCGACGATCAAGATGTCCGTGTCGGCATTCGGCCATCGCACCGCCACTGCGATCTTCTGTCCGTCGGGTGACCAGGCCGGGTTGTAGCTTGCCCCCGGCAGGTTGAAGAAGCGCGTGCTTCCGTCCGCGACCGACACGATACCGATGCGCGCGGGGCCCGAGCTGTTGCGTTGGAACACGATGATGCGTCCGTCGGGCGACCAATCGGGGAAGTAGTCCGCGGCTTGCCCGTCGGTCACCGTGACCGGGCGCCCGCCCGAGCCGTCCGCGTTCATCACCCAGATCGCGGGCGAGCTGCTGGCGTACGACGTGAAAGCGATGAGGGCCCCGTCCGGCGACCAGCTGGGCGTGGTTTCCGCCTCCCGGCCCGGCAAGCAGATCTTGCACGGGGTGAGGTTTCGCACGTCCACGAGGTGCTCCTCTCCGAGCTCGGCCACCCACACGTCTCCCGAAGGATCGAGCGCGTGGGCGATGAAGGCCACGTGCCGCCCGTCGGGTGACCAGGCCGGCTCCCGCTCCGAGCCCGCGCTCCGCTCGGCGAAGAAGCGCGCGGGCTTGCCGAAGTCATCCACCAGCATCAGCCCGCTGGGATCGTCATCGGTGGCGAGCGATTGCATCAGCAGCGCCTTGCCATCCGGTCGTGGCGCTGGATGCGAGCCCGCGTAGCCCGCGCCGAATCGGACCGCCGCCTGCGCGCCTGTGCGCCAGAGCATGACCTTGCGCACGCCGTCCTCGTCGAGCCCGTCGAACACGAGATCATACTCGAGCGGACCTGCGTCGGACGCCGTTCCCGGATCCGCGTCGACCGGCACGTCGACCGCCACGTCGTGACCCGCGTCCAGCGCGCCATCGTAGTCCCCGACAGAATCCAAGGCCGTACCCACATCGTGGTGGGGGGTGGCGTCTCGCACGGCCTCGGCATCGGGCTTGGCGCTGGCATCGTGGAGATCGTGGGGCTCGTCGACGTCCGTCGCGAATCTGGTATCGCGTTCGCCCGCATCCACGATCTGCCCCGTGTCCACGAGCGTGACCGCACTGTCCGCGACCTCTGGGCCGGGCGATGGTCCGTCGAACGCAGCGCTCGCCGCGTCCGTCCGGGCCGCGCGCGAGTCGCCGCCGCATCCGTAGAGTAGGGCGAGACCCGAAAGCCCCGCAAACCAAGTCAATCGGGATTCAATGGAATTGCCAAGATAGGACATAGGAGACTTCTGATGCGCGACGCCCGGGCGAGTTGCAGGACGAGTCTCTCCAACCCGGACGTCGGTCACTTGGGCCGCGCACGAGCCTCCTGGGCTGACTTCACTCGGCCAGGGAACTCCGTCATGAGGGGCGCGAGGGAACCTCCGGCCCGCAGGCGCCCACTCACGGTCGCAAGCGGGCGTGATCGGGGGGAAGGCGCCTTACCGGTACGGCTACTGGGCCCCCCTGAGCACTAAAGTGCTATCTTATGGCGAACCTGTGCGCCGAAAGGCCTTCCGGGCGAGCTTCCGTCTGGTCGAGAATGCACAGCATGGCCAAGGATCACGTCATGAAGGCACGGTGGCTCGCATCTTTTTCGACGGCGCTGCTCGCGATGGCTTGCGGGTCGGGGCAGTCCAATTCGGGCTCGTCCCAGGGTGGGGCGGGCGGCACATCGTCCCCCACGGCGGGATCCTCGGGTAGCTCGGGCGGCACGGCGGGCAGCGTGGCGGGGGGCGGGGGCGGTGGGCTCGGCGGATCACGCGCGGGCGGTGCTGGTGGGGCCGCGGGCAGCGTAGCGGGCGGCGCCTCGGGCAATGCGATGGGCGGCTCGCTTTCGGGCGGGGCAGCGGGGACGGCGCGCGGCGGCGCGGGCGGAGGCCCGGGCGGCGCGGTCGGCGGTGCCGCTGGCGGCGGATCCACGGGTTCCTTCGGGGGCGCCGCGGGGGCAGGGACCGGCCCGGGCGGTGCCAGCGGCGCGGGCGGAACGGAGCCTTATCCGACCTTGACCACGCCGCCGCCAGACGAAGACGGCTCACAATTGTGGCTGCGCTATCCGAAAGTGTCTTTGCCCAGCCGGTTGACTGAATACCAGGCGGCGCTGACCCACGTGGTGAAGGCGGGCAGCTCGGACACGCTGCAGATCGCGCAGGCCGAGCTGGTGAAGGGGCTGTCGGGCCTGCTCGGCAAGACAGTCTCGGTCGCGGACGCGCCCACGGGCGATGGGGCGGTGGTGCTGGGCACGCCGGAGTCGTCGACGCTCGTCAAGGGGCTCGCGCTGGCAGACCTGGCCGCGGTGGGTGCAGAAGGCTACGTGGTGCAGGCGGCGGAGGTGGGCGGCGGCAAGGCCGTCGTGGTGGCGGGCAACACGGACCTGGGCGTCCTGCGCGGCAGCTTCGCGCTGCTTCGCCACCTGCAAAGCCATCGCACGATCCAGGGGCTCGCGCTCAGCGCCGCGCCCAAGATCAAGCGCCGCATTCTCAATCACTGGGACAACATGGACGGCAGCATCGAGCGTGGCTACGCGGGCAAGTCCATCTGGAATTGGGGCTCGCTGCCCGCCACCATCTCGCAACGCTACAAGGACTACGCCCGCGCGAACGCGTCCATCGGCATCAACGGCACGGTCCTCACCAACGTCAACTCGAACGCGCAGATCCTGACCAGCGCGAACCTCGACAAGGTGGCGGCGCTGGCTACTGCGTTCCGCCCGTACGGGATCACCGTCTACCTGACCGCGCGCTTCAGCGCGCCCATGGAGATCGGCAACCTCAGCACGGCGGATCCGTTGAACGCCGACGTGAAGAAGTGGTGGGTCAGCAAGGCCGACGAGATCTACAAGAAGATCCCCGATTTCGGTGGGTTCTTGGTCAAGGCCAACTCGGAGGGCCAGCCGGGACCGCAGGACTACAACCGCAGCCACGCGGACGGCGCCAAGACGTTGGCCGACGCACTGGCGCCCCATGACGGCATCGTGATGTGGCGGGCCTTCGTCTACAAGGACAACGGCAGCGATCGCATCGGCCAAGCCTACGACGAGTTCCACCCGCTCGACGGCAAGTTCGGCAGCAACGCCATGGTGCAGGTGAAGAACGGTCCTTTGGACTTCCAGCCGCGCGAGCCCTTCAGTCCGCTATTCGGCTCGATGCCGAACACGCCAGTCGCGCTGGAGCTGCAGATCACCAAAGAGTACCTGGGCGAGGACACGCACCTGGCGTACTTGGGCCCGCTTTACGAAGAGGTCCTGAAGGCGGACACCTATGCCAAGGGGCAGGGATCGACGGTGGCCAGAGTCCTCGACGGCACCGTCTTCGGATACGCCAACACCGCCATCGCCGGCGTGGCCAACATCGGCAGCGACACCAACTGGACCGGGTCGCACTTCAACCAGGCCAACTGGTACGTGTTCGGGCGCATGGCGTGGGATCCCGACGTGACCGCAGCCGCCGTGGCCGACGAATGGATCCGCCAGACCTTGTCGAATGACCCGGCCGTCATCGCGCCGGTCACGTCGATCATGATGGCGTCGCGCGAGAACCTGGTGAACTACATGACGCCGCTGGGCCTGGTCCACATCATGGGCACGGATCACCACTACGGTCCCGGCCCTTGGATCAACGATCTCAGTCAGGCGAACTGGAATCCGTTCTACTACCACAAGGCGGACGGCACCGGGATTGGCTTCGACCGCACCTCGAAAGGCAGCAACGCCATCGCGCAGTACCAGACCACCCTGCGCGACAAGTTCTCGAGTCGTGCGACCGTGCCCGACGACGTTCTGCTGTTCTTCCACCGGGTCGGCTGGGACGACAAGCTGACCTCGTCCGGACGCTCGCTGTGGGAGGAGATGGTCCACCGCTACAGCACGGGCGTCGATGCCGTCGCGACCATGCGCGATTCGTGGAAGACCGTGTCGGGACAGATCGACGCCAAACGCTTCGAGGAGATGAGCGACTTCCTACAGATCCAGCATTACGAGGCGCGCTGGTGGCGGGATGCGTGCTTGCAGTACTTCGCCAGCGTCAGCAAGCACACCATCCCAAGCGGCTACGCGGCGCCTGCCCACGATCTGCAGTGGTACAAGGATCTCAAGAGCAAGTGTCCTCCCGACGTCACGAAGCCGCGCTGCCAGGAAGTCTACACCGGCACGCCATCGCCCGCGGTGTTGAAGTAGAGAACCGCCGACCCGCTACGGTTGGCTGGTCGAGCAATCGATCGTGCGCTCGGAGCCGCTGATCAAACAGTAGGGCTGCGCTGGTTCGGGCACGTTGCCCGACGACATCATGGCCGAGGTGCCGTCGCAGAACGTCTTGGTGTCGTTGACCATGTTCGCGCCGATCAACATGCGGGTCGCTGAATCGTAGAAGCAGTTCGATTGGTGGGTGCCCCAACTGCGCATCAGCGTCAGGGGACCGTCCGTCATGCAATGCCCGACCGAGATTGTTTCGCGGTCCTGGCAGGTCAGAGGCGCGGTGAGAGCATCGTCGTAGGTCGCTGGGCAGTCCTTCCCCACGTCGCCCTGGCAGGTCGTCGCTGCATCGTCGTCGGAGTCGCAGGACGCCAGCGATAGGCTGGCCAGGCAAAGCGCCAGGGCGACTAGCGTAGGTGGAAAGAGGGAGCGTACCGCCGCGAACGCGACATCCTTGTCGTGTTTTCGGGTCGGCGCCGGGCGAAGAGGCTGGAAGGGCATTGGGATCTCCTTTGAGGCGGGTTCGATACGCGGCCACTGCAACCGACGTGCCGGCGATTGTAGTCGGACGCGTACCGATTCCCGCCAGGAGACCCGGCCCGCCGCGGCCTAGCTCTCCCCGAGCAGCGACGGTCTCCAGGACCGCTGCTGCGGGTACTCCGTGGCCCGAGCCATGGCCACCAGGCGGCGTACACGTTCATCGGTGGACGGATGGGTCGAGAAGAGCCGCGACAAGCGCTCCAGCGTCCCGAACGGATTGACGATGAACAGGCTGGCCGTGGCTGGCGTTGCCTGCGCAGGTATCATCGCCGCTCCACGCTCCAGCTTGACCAGCGCCCGCGCCAGCGCCGCCGGATCCCGCGACAAGCGGGCGCCGGTTTCGTCGGCCATGTATTCCCGCGAGCGCGAGATGGCCATTTGCACCAGCATGGCCCCGATCGGAGCCACGATGGCCGCCAGCAGCCCGCCGTGCGAGGATTCCTCGTCATCCCGGTTCCCGCCGAACATCGCCCCGAAGGTCAGCGCCTGTCCGAGGTACGACAGCACTCCGGCCATGGTGGCGGCGACGGTCGCGATCAAGATGTCCCGGTTCTTGATGTGGGCGATCTCGTAGGCAAGCACGCCGCGGAGCTCCCTCTCGTCGAGCAGGCTGACCAACCCCTGCGTCACGGCCACCACGCCGTGCGCGGGGTTGCGTCCGGTGGCGAACGCGTTTGGCTGCTCCTCCGGGATGACGAACACCCGCGGTTTCGGGATGCCCGCCGCCACGGCCAGTTGGGCGACCATGGCGTGCAGGCTGGGCGCCTCAGTCGGCGAGACCTCGGCGGCGTGGTGCATCCGGAGCACCAGCCGGTCCGAGAAGAAGTAGGCGCCCACGTTCATCGCCACAGCGAGCACGGCGAACAACCCGAGCATGCTGGGCGCCACCAGGGAGCCCAACCCCACCAGCAGGGCGGAGAGGGAGCCCAGAAGAAGAATCGTCTTCAGTTGGTTCTTCAGCATGGTGTTGTCTACCTTTCGTGGATGTCTCTTTGATGACGTGACTAGCCGGCGAGTTGCGGCGCCGGGGTGAGGCCGCGCATCCCACGCGCCCGGTCGAGCGAACGAGCCACCGAGCGCGACATGCGCGACATGGCCGTGGACACGGAACCGTACGCATCGGAGGTCACTTCTGCGACGGTGGAGAAGCCGATTCTCGGGCCTCGGGCGGAGACCTTGCATTCCATGTCGTCACCGCCGCGCGGGCCATTCACGTCGCGAATGCGGATCTCGATCGACTCCAACTCGTTCTCGAAACGGCCGAGCTGAAGAACAGCCTGGCGCTCGGAGTGTTGGCGGAGCGCTTCGGAAGGCGGCAGACCCAGAAATCGGATGGCGATCTTCATTGCGAACCTCCTCGTTGGTTGGGCCGAGCGGCCCGTGCACGCTTAGTTCTCCTCGATCGGCCCGATGTCGACCATTACGAAATAACAACGTGAAATGTCGATAGCATCGACATAAGATGCGGCCCATGGAATGGCTGAACTACCACCACCTGCTGTACTTCTGGGTCGTCGCCAAAGAGGGCGGATTGGTGCCGGCGGGGAAGCTGCTGCGGCTTTCCCATCCCACGTTGAGCGCGCAGATTCGCACGCTGGAGCACCAACTGGGCGAGAAGCTGTTTCACAAGCAGGGACGCAAGCTGGCGCTCACCGACATGGGCAAAGTCGTGTTCCGCTACGCGGAGGAGATCTTCAGCACCGGTCGCGCTTTGCTAGATGCGGTGAAGGGCAGGGCGCACGGGCAGCAGCTGCGTTTCGACGTGGGGGTCGCCGATTCGGTGCCAAAGTTGGTCGTGCGTCGCCTGCTCGAGCCCGCTTTGGCGCTGGCCGAGTCGGTGCGTCTGGTCTGCCACGAGGATTCGCACGAGAAGCTGCTGGCGCGTCTGGCGACCCACGAGCTGGACTTGGTCATCGCTGACGCGCCGGTGCCGGTGGGCAGCCGCGTGCGCGCATTCTCCCATTTGCTCGGCGAGACGGGCGTCGCGATTTTTGCGGGCAAGGCGCACGCCAAGGTGCTGCGCAAAGGGTTCCCAGATTCGCTCAACGGGGCGCCGATGCTCCTGCCACTGGAGCACCTGCCGCTGCGGCGGGCGTTGGATCAGTGGTTCGATCGCGCGGGGATCAAGCCGAAGGTGATCGGCGAATTCCAGGACAGCGCACTGCTGAGCGCGTTCGGCCGCGACGGCGTCGGTGCTTTCGCTGCGCCCATCGCCACCCACGACGACATGATTCGCCACTTCAAGGTCGAGCACGTCGGCAACGTTCCGGGCGCCGAGGAACGCTACTACGCCATTTCGGTGGAGCGCCGTCTCAAGCATCCGGCCACCGTGGCCATCACGGCGTCGGCAAGAACGGATGTGTTCGGCGGGGGATGAGCGCGGCGGCGGTCTTACCAGCCGCCGTGCAGTGCCACACCGGTCGGCGTGGGTGAGAGCGCTACGAAGGGGCTGGGCTTGCCCACTTGAGGCTTGTCTTTGCTCGATCGAGTCAGGGCGAAGTACAACGAGACCCCGCCGCTCACCAAGGTCGCGGCAGCGGCGATGTCGGTGACCAATGCGAACGTCCGCAAGCGCGAACGATGGTTGTCGAGTTGGCTGGCGGAAACGTTGAAAGTGTTCAGGTCGCGGTCGAGATCGTCTTTTGCGCCCACAGCCAGCCACCCGAAGATGCCGGCGGTCACTGCGCAGACGCCGGTCGCAGCCAATGACGTCACCAGCGCGGCATTCGAGCTCGTAGGGGGACCGTCGTACGAGGCCGCCGCCAGCGTCGGATCGCTCGGGGCTTGGGCTAGGCCAGCCGGATCACGCAAGGTCAGCGCCACGCTCTGCCGATCCGAGCCCGCCATCGTGATGGTCCGGGTCGCCGCCGGAAGCCCTGCCTTCGACGCAGAAATGCGCCGCGCCCCTGGATTGAGTGGAACGGTTCCCTCCAAAGGAGAGATGCCAATGGGGACGTCATCCACACTGACTTGTGCGCCGTCTACGTTGACCGAGATCTCGACGAAGGCGATGCGCGTGTTGAGCTTCTGGATGATCTCTTCCACCGAGCTCTTGCGTGCGGGCGAAATCTCGGCACCACCGTCTGCCAAGTACTGCTTGTAGTATTTGAGCGCGCTCACGTAGTCGTGCACCTCGAAACAGGTCTGCGCGATGTTGTAGAGGATGCGGTACGAGGGCGCGATCTCGTTCGCCTTGCGGAACTCGGCCAGCGCCGCCTCGAAGTTGCCCTCGTGAAACAGCTCCACGCCGCGCTGGAAACTGGCACGGGCTGCTTCGGTGGTAGCCTCGGCGGAAGGCTTGGGCGTGCTGTCGGCGGCCAGCGCCGGGACGGCGAGCAACATCGTGAGTCCAATCAACCATGTGTGCGTTCGGGTGATCATGGGCTGTACGGGTCCCTTTCGTCGACGGTTCCACGAATGGCGCGAGCAGGGCGGACAAGATGCGTGCCGGGTGTGGCGCTCGAACCTGCTTTGTCGGCCGCCTGTCTGGACGGGGTGCTTGGTTCGGAGGGCGCGCCCGCAGGCTGGGGCGGAAGCGAGGCAGGCCGCTCGGCCGCGCTCCGATCGGTCGCGCGGGCCGCCGCGGCTCGGGTATGTGCATGCCGCGCATCGTTAACCCTGGGCGCGAGCGAAGCGGGGCGGGCCTTGGGAGACTTCTCCGCGGTCTGCGGCGGCGGCGGCGCAACGGCTGGAGGGGGAGGTGCAAGCGGTGGCTTGGCCGCCGGCTCCTCTGTGGCGCGAGTCTCGACGGGCTTCGCAACCGGGGCCACCGCGGGCGGGACGACGGACCTGGTTCGAACGATGAGGATCATCGCCGCGGCCAGGACCGCAGCGCCCACTGTCGTCAGTGCTGCCAAACGGGCTCGACGAGGCAGCGCCGCCACGCTGCCCGCTATCGGGGTTGGTGCGGGCGGGGCGGTCGCCACCGGCATGGGCAGGGGCGTGTGCTCGGCAAGACTCCGCTCGATGAGCCGCCGCATCTCCAGGCGTTCGCTGGCGAAGGCTTCCTCCAACCGACCCACCAGGACCTTGCGGCCATCGGTGCCTCGCCCGTCCAAATAGGACTGCAGCTCGGATTGGAACTCCGCTGCCGTGGAGAAGCGATCGCGCGGCTCCCTCGCCATGGCCCGGTCACACACCGCGGCCAACACCGGATCCACGTCTGGTCGGACTTCTCGAATTCTCGGCTCTTTGCCGCCCAGTCGGGCTTTGGCCGCTTCCACCAACGTCGGAGCGCGGTTGAGCCGCTTGCCCGCCAGGATCTCCCACAGCATGACTCCCACCGCGAACAGATCGGCGCGGCCGTCGGGCTCGGTGCCCAGCAACTGCTCGGGCGCACAGTAGGCAGGCTTGCCCTTGATCCTGCTCTCTGTGCTGATGGCGAGGGCACCTCGGACTCTGGCAACGCCGAAGTCGAGAACCTTGACGTCGCCACCCCAGGTGACGAGCACGTTGGCGGGATTGATGTCTCGGTGGACCACCCCCAAAGGGGTTCCGTCGTAGTCGCACAGTGTATGGGCGTACTGCAGCCCGCTTAGGACCTGCGTCAGAATCCAAAGGTGGGTCTCGATCGGAAAGATCTTCGGGTGGATGCGCCGATAGATACTGGTCAGCGACAGGCCATCGAGATACTCCATGGCCAAGAGGTAGTTGCCGTCGTGTTCGTCGACGTCGAAGGTTTGAACGATGTTCGGATGATGAAGCCTGGCCGCTAGGCGGGCCTCATCGAGGAACATGGCCACGAAGCTCGGGTCCTTCGACAGGTTCGGAAGGATCTGCTTGACGACCGCGAGCTTGTTGAATCGGCCAGGCCCGCGGTTGACCGCCAGGTAGGCTCGCGCCATCCCCCCCTCCCCGAGGAGAGTGATGATGTCGTACCGACCAATGCGCCTGGGAACACCCTCCGGCATAGCCGCTACCGTGGTGCAGGGACCATCGCCGTGTACGTGATTCTTCCTGCCCGAATCATGGCGCTGAGTACACCAATCGAGCTTCCATCGGCCAGCTTGCCGGAAAGGGTCGCCGTGCCCGGATGAAGGTTGAGAAGCCCGCCGTTGCCCGAGCTGTCGGTCGCGGACGCCTTTATGGTCGGGAAATTCTTGATCATGTAGAAGGGAATGGTCGCGGCGTCCCCCTCGGGGCTCGACATGCTGACGCCGTCCGTGGTCTGTCCGAGACAGTTGTATGCCCGAGCGAGGAAGTGGCCGCGATCAGGCATGAGCTGGGCGCCAGCCAAGTCGACGAAGGTCGACATCGCGCTAGCCTGGAGGATCGGAACGGCCGGGATCTCGCGATCTACCGTGACAGGCGGATAGAAGAAGTACAGGAAAGGCATAATCCCAGAGCTGGTCGATTCCAGATACCCGTCGAAGCCGGCGGAAATCGCAAAGCTGACGCGTCCTGTCGCATCACTCACCAAGTCTGTCTGTAGTGGTGCGTCGCATGCCGTGTCGAGCTTGCGGCAGAGCTTCATGGCCAGGTTCGGTACCGGCTCCGTGGTGATGATGTCGGTCAAGACCACCGTGACCACCGCAGTGGGCGCGGCCGGAGCAGGCCAAACGACGTGGTTCAGGCAACTCCATGGCCCGGGCACTTCGCACCTGTTCGCCACACATACCGTATTGGTGAATTCGCCACCTCGTTTGCTGCAATCGTCATTGATCGAGCACTGAGCTCGGTCAGGATCAGCCCAAACGCTGCAACCGCCGGTGATCAATAAGACAACTGCAGCCAGCAGCGATTGTCTCGTTCGAGACACACTGGGCCGCAGCACGATGCTGGAGAGATGACGGGTTGCGCGTTTTACCATCACAGCGGAGTTCCTCTCCCAATGGTGCTGTCAGAGGTGGAAAATGGGGCAGCGAAAGAAAACATCCCGACTATAGCGTACATGCCTGGGTGGGAGAAGCGAGATTGGGGGCCGTGGGGCTTGGCCGCCCGAAGGCCACTGCCAATGCGAAAGATGCGACTGTCCCGTGGGACTGCCGCTGAACCATGCACATCGCACTGAACATCTCCGACCAGGTAAGTCCCCTCTCGGCTGGCGAGGCCATCTGGCCCCCTCGAGGGGGCAGGCCAAAGTCTCGGTCAGCCGGGGCTCGGCTACGCTTTCGCCGGGCCAGAGCGCAGCCAGGGGCCGAGCCGACGGCCTCCACCAGCCGCCGACTTGTGGCCCGGCGGACGCGGCAGCTTTCGCTCGATCGGTTGCTGCCTATCTTCCCGACAGTGCCTGGCCGCCCGCCACCAGCAAGTACAACCGCCGCAGCGTCGCCTGGAAGTAGGGTGTGTCGTCGCCGCTGGTGTTGCCGAGCCAGTCTTTCACGTACGTGTCGATCTTGGTTTGGCTGATGGCGACACCGGCGTTCGCGAAGGCACCGATGAAGGCACTGTTGTTCGCGTACCCGGTCTTGGTCACCCCGCCCTTGCCGTCCACGAACTTGCTGAACGCCTCGAGCACGGTCTTCGCCTCGGGAGTGCAGTACCACATATAGTCCATGGCCACACGCCACGGGGTCCGGCAGGCATTGTAGTCGTACGTGTTCGACTCCGTGCTGCCGTCGCTGAAGCCCCACTCCGGTACCAGGCCATTCATCTTCGCCTGGTACTGTGCGAGCAGCGTGTACGAGTCTGCGGCCAGCTTGATCCAGAACTCCGCGTTGGCGGTGTCGATGGCGGCGAAGGCGCGGTAGTAACCCGGCGCAAAGTACGACGGATTGACCTTGCCCTTGGTCGCGGACTCTGTGCAGCCGCCGAACTTGTCGCCGGGCCTTAACACCACGAGTCCATTCGCGCACGTGTCGGTCTCGTATTTCTTGATCTTGGCGATCAGCTCTTGCGCCTGCGTCTTGTATCCGCCCCACACCTTGTCGGCGATGATGAGGCCCATCGCCGCATCCAGATCGCCGTCGCTGGCCGCATTGGCGTTGTTGTTGCCGGGTGCCGCGCAAGCCTCCATGGACCAGTTCATGAGCCCGTTCGGGTCCAGGTGATCCATGTAGAACTTCCACAGCTTGTCGAAGAGCTTTTGGTCGTCGTTGTGCGCGGCCAGCAGCATGCCGTAGCCGATGCCTTCGGAATAAACGCCGCCGCCGTGATTCACGATGGCGCTGTTGTTCGCGGTGCACTCCTGCACGTACTTCGCTTTCCAGGTGGAATACTCCGTCGCCTTGCGTTCAGCGGCCTCCGCCGAGAAGAATGCCGTGCTGCACATGCCCGACGGCGAGCCACCGCCACCTGTCCCGGTGCTTCCGCCGCTCGTGCCCGCGCCGCCCCCTTGTCCGCCCGCCGCGCCTCCGGCACCCGCCGTGCCGCCTGTGCCGCCAGCCGATCCGCTTGCTCCGCCGACTGAACCCGCGGCACCGCCAGTGTGTCCGCCAGCGCCGGCTGCACCGCCTGCCCCGGCGGCACCGCCCGTACCGCCACCGCTTCCTCCCACGGCGGCCCCCCCCGCACCGGCACCTCCGCCGCTGTTTCCGCCACTTGCACTGGTGCCGCCGGTGGCGCCTCCGCTGGAGTTGCCTCCCGCGCCCGCACCGCCGCCGGAGCCACCGCTGGCCGTGCCACCGGTTGCGCTCGTTCCGCCAGAGCCGCTGCCTCCGGTACCAACCGCGCCGCCCACGCCACTGGTCCCTGCGCTGCCGCCGGCTCCGCCGGAGCTGGGCGAGTTGGAGCCACATGCGACGGGAAACAGTGCAAGCAGCGACGCCAGGGGAACCAGACGGACGGACGCACGAAAGTACTGCATGGTGTATCTCCGATGGCGTTCATGGCGAAACGCCGAGCTTCTTGTTCGGCAAGGAATCAACAACCTACGATGGCGAAGCGAGAAGGCCGTGCTGCTTGG
This sequence comes from uncultured Myxococcales bacterium, assembly GCA_964647025.1. Taxonomy (GTDB): domain Bacteria; phylum Myxococcota_A; class Polyangia; order Fen-1088; family Fen-1088; genus Fen-1118. Next base: position 59,443 of record CAZYFU010000015.1, read on the forward strand.
GCGCGGAAGGAGAACGGGGCGAGATGGACCACGAAGTCGGACACGACTCGGCCTGGTTCCGGCTCGGTTCCTCCGCCTCCCTTTTCCTTGCTCAGCCGACCACGAGATACCCGCGTTCGAGCAGCGACAACAACGCTTGGGCCGTGTCGAGATCGGTCTGCGGGCTTTGGTCGATGATCTGCTGCACCGTCGCCTCGTCGAGTGCGGTCTGGATCAAGTCCAGCTCTTGTGGCTTGAGGTCGCGCAGCTTGGGCGCCAGCGGCCGCGGGATCGACACGATGGCCTCGAACGGCGGCAGCTTGGACGACAGCTCGCGGAACTCGTCGAGCTGTCGCATGCCCTCCATCAATAGACCTTCGGTGCTGTCCTGCAGCTCCTCCATCACCTGCCGGTCGTCGGGCGGTTCGAGCTCGAACAGGCCCTTGTCCCAGGTCAGCATGCGGAACACGGCCTTGCGCGGGCTGACGTCGAAGCTCTCGTCGACGTTGGCGTAGTAAATCTGTCCCTTGCGTAGGTACAGGCGACCCGTGCCCCATTCGGAGCGAAGCACGAGCACGCCGGACTTGCGGCTGGTGGAGAGCAGCTGCAACAGGTCGGGCAAGGGGATCTCTTCGATGTTCCCCTGCATCATCTTCGGCTCGGGACGTCGGTTCGCCGTGACCTGCAAGCGCGAGCGTGCCTCGTTCTCCGACATCGACGACGACGGGACCGGCGCTTCGTTGTTCGCCGTCACCAGCTTGATGATCGACGTTCCGACCAGGATGCGGTCGCCTTCTTTCAGGCGGACGGCACGGATCTTCTCTCCGTTGACGAAAGTACCGTTGGTCGAGCCCAAATCCTGTATGGACACGGAATGCTCGTCGGTGGTGATCTTCGCGTGCTTGCGCGAGACCATGTCCTCGACGAGAACCATGTCGAGATCCGACGACCGGCCAATGATGATTTCGCGGTTCGGCCTGAGGGGGAACTCGCCCCCTTGATATTTGCCCGAGATGAACTTCAGGGTCCACATGGTGCGTTCGACCCCGGCGGGGCCTATGTCTTCGGCTGCCAAGTTACGCGGTCCGAGAGAGAAGGAGAGGTTCCAAAGTTCGTAATTTTAACGACTTAGCCGCTTGCCGTCAACGTCGGTGCGCGGCAGTGTGCCCGCCCACGCCCTGTGCCACCGACGGTGAGCCTAACAGTTTTCCAACAATCTCGGCCACGTGTTCGTCCACCAGCAGACCGGCGTGGTTCGTGGGCAAATTGATGTGCCGAACGCCCGCGAGCACGGTTCGGTCGGGAGGGGCCAGCCGATCCCGGTCGCCGGAGATGCAAACGACCTCTGCCTCCTCGGGAAGCTGTCCATCGGCGAGCTCGCGCAAGAACTGCGAATCCGGGAGCAGCTGGAGGCTGGCGCGGCCTAGCGGCGCGGCAGCGAGCCCGAGCAGGGCCGACCAAGTGCCAGCAACGGGCGTCCCGAGCATGACCAGCCGACGGACCCGCCTGCGCCCACCAAGCCGCTTGAGATAGTGGAGAGCCACCAGCCCACCCATGGAATGCCCAACGATATCCATGCGATCAATGCCGGTCTGGGCTGCGATGGACTCGACCTTGCGCGCGATGAAAGCCGCGGATTCGCTGATGTCCGCGGTGTTCACCAGTCCCAGGCGGTAGCTCAAGACCAAGTGTCCCTGCTCGCTGAGTCGGCGTTCCAGAAGTGCCAAGGAACCCCGCGTTGCCAGGTAGCCGTGGATGAGCAGCACGGGCGGACCAGCCTGTTCCCGCGGTTCACAAGCGAGCGGGGCCGGGATACGATTGCCCCTCAGCGTCTGCCGCATCCAGGTGACGGCTCGTAGCGAGTCTTCGACGCCTCGGCCGAGGACCGTACCTGGCGACGACAACAGATCCAGAAGTCCCATTGAACCGACGATATTAGCACCGATGGCAAATGCACCCAGGCTGTCCGTGATACCGGAGTCGTCCAGGCCGAGGAAGCTCGGCCGCTATGAGCTCGAGGAGCGGATTGGGGGGGACGATACCCTCGACACGTTTCGCGCGCGTGTCAGAGGTCTGGCCGGCTTCGACCGGATCTTCGCGGTCAAGTGCCTGCATCGGCCGCGTGGCAGCCAGATCAATTTGAACGATCCGTTCATCAAGACCGCGCGCCGCTTGGCCGGCATCAACGATCCTCGTGTGGCGCGCGTGCTCGACGCCGACGTGATCGATGGTGTGATGGTGGCGGTCACCGAGTTCGTGCACGGCCTCGACCTCGATCGCTTCCGGGAGTGTGCGCAGTTCTCGGGAGTGCTGGCCACCGGCGACGACGAGGCCGGTGCAAAGTGGCAGAAGATCGTTGCCTATGTCGGGGCCGAAGTGGCGGGCGGGCTCGCGGTGCTTCACGGGCTCACACCACCGCTCGTGCATGGGGGGCTATCTCCACGCAACATCGCCACCACCTCGAGGGGCGGCGTCAAGATTCTCGACGCTGGCCTCGTGCAGGCTGCCGAGCCGCTATCGCCGAGCTCGACGAGACGCTCGGTCGCCTACGCCGCGAAGAACGCCGACGGTCTGGAATGGAGCCCAAAGGCCGACGTTCGTGCGCTGGGCTCGATCTTGTTCGAGCTGGTCACTGGCGAAATGCCGGCAACCGAGGACACCAGCACGACCGTGCGCAAGGTGCTCGATACACTGTGGCCGCCCATGGCGGACTTCGTCGCCGGCATGCTTTCGGACGATCCATCGCTGCGGCCAACGTCGACCGAGGCCGCGAAGATCCTTGGCGAGTATTGGTCCGACATCCCGGACGTGTCGATGGTCACCGAGATGGCCTCGCTGGTCCGGAACTTCTCCGCCTTCGTCACCGACCCGGGGGTTCAGAACACGGCGCCGCCCATCGTGCGATCTGCGCCGCCGCCGGTCGAGCGTGAGTCCGAGCCTGATCCCGTCGAGGCCGAGGTCTTTTCGATCACGCCACCTCCACCGCTGATCGCGCAGGCTTCGGCCCCACCGTCTGCTCCGCCCAAGCGTGGCCAGTTCGACGACGAGCCCACGGTGGTCAGACAGAGCGGCAGTTACGTCGCCGCGCTCTTCCAGGCAGCTCCCAGCGACAACGACATCGGCCAGTCCCTCGAGCTCGCGGGCCTGCCGCCGCCACCCGCGCAGCCGCGTCCTTCCGCTCCTCCCAATCCTGGTGCCGGTGCTGGCAACGCGACACTCTTGGCCTATCGCGCACCGGCCGCGTCCGAGGCGGCGCCCGCGTACGTGGCGCCAGAGGATTCTCTTTCGATCGACCTCGACGGCGATTCCTCGGCAGCTCCAGCCCCGGATGCCTCGATGGATGCAGCCTTCCCGGTCCTGATCCCCTCCTCGGATTCGATTCCGGAGCTGGCCGAGTGGGGGAGGAGCGCACTGGCTGCGCTCGGCGATCAGGCAGGCGTGGCCGTGGCGCCTCTCTCTCTCATCGCGGCTGCCAAGAGCGCGGCCCTGTCCATGCCGCCGCCCCCGCCCGTTTCCGACCCGTCGATCGAGGAGGCGTTCGCCTTTGCGCCGCCGCCCCCGTCTGCGGCGACGGTTTCGGAAGAGCACGCCCAAGAGCCGATGCTCGAGGCACAGTCAGAGCCTGAGCCGGTGCCGGTCGTGGAAGCGGTGCCTGTCGTGTCCGCGGAGCAATCGCTGCTGGAGGACGACTTGGTCGACGAAGGGACAGGCGCGTCTGACGCTCCCGAAGGATTGTCGCCGTCCGAGCTGGAGGTTTCGCCAAGTGGTCCCGAATCGACCCTGGCGGCCGTAAAGGATCCTGCGCTCGCCGCGACCGCGTTCCAGTTCCCGCCGTCGACCGTATCCGAGCGGGGGGCTGAGCGCCCCGCGCAGGCGATGCCCGCCCCGACGGAAAAACGCGGGCGGTTTGCCGAGCGGAGAAGTGCGGCGCTTTCGAGCTCGGCCAGTGCCCTCAGCGAGGTCGACGCGGAAGCGTTGGCCGACTCCACGCGGGGCCGCAGAATCGCCATCGGTGTCGTCGCGGCCTTGTTGTTGGGTGGTGCCGTGGTCGCCGGGTTGTCCGCATTCGGCGTGCTCGACCCGCAGCCACCGGTTGGCAAGGTCGTCCACTCGGCCCATGCCGTGAAGGCCAAGCCTCCGAGCATCCCGCAAAACCAGGACAAGCCTGCGATGGGTGTGGCGTCCCCCCAGCCCGGCAAGGCGCTTGCGAATGGCAAGGTCGACGACAAAGCGGCGCCCGCGCCAGTCGCGAAGACCAAGAGCGAGCCAGCCGCGGCAGCGAAGACCGAGAGCAAGCCGACCACACCCGCGGCAGCGAAGACCGAGAGCCCGATGGTCGGCGCGGGCACGTCTTTGGCGGCTGCCCCGTCGACTGCCAAGGCCACCGCACCGGAGAAGGTGGTGTCGGGGGAAACGGTCAACATCACCGTCACGAGCTCGCCTCCCGGGGCGACGGTGTGGATGGATGGAGAAGAACGCGGCACGACCCCTTGCTCGGTGAAGGTCCCCCGCGGGAGCGCGACGGTGACCTTGGTGATGGCGGGTCATGTCTCGAGTACGTCCACCCTCGAGGCGAGGGAGGGGCAGTCGGTCTCGCACGCCCTGCAAGCCGTCGAGCCGCCGCTCGCCGGCGAGGCGCGATTCCGGGTCGAATGCAAGACCGTAGGCAAGCTACCTATCGTGGTAGACGGCCGGGAGACCGGCGTCTTGTGCCCGCACTCGAAGCTGCGCGTCGACCCTGGCCCCCATAGTATCGGGGTCTTCGTACCGGCAATCGGCAAGGTCCGCACGAAGGAGCTCACGCTCTCGACGGGCGTCCGGAGCATCGTGTTCGGCGACTGATTCTAGGCCGGCTAGAACAGTGGCGGGGGCGGAGCGCCACCGCAGCCGAACATGACCTTGACTGAATCGCCGCTGGACTTGATCTTCTCGCACGCAGCGCCGTTGAAGTTCACGGTCTGCGAGTTTGCACCGTAGCTCCAACCGTTGGCGGGATCCTTCGCGATGGCCTCTGTCCCCACGTACACTGCGATGTTGTTCGGCTCTGGCGGACTCTGGTCCATGGCGAACGTGCAGCTCCCGACGGCCTTGCTGATCTCCAACAGCGCGTTGGCCAATTGGTCGGGCGACTCGACCTTGTAGTAGTCGCCGGTGCCCCCGGCGGCGGCGATGGCCGTGAGGTTGTCGAGCTTGGGACCGATCCCGATCACGTACACTTTGAAGCCGGCCTCGAGCGCAGTCGCGGCGGCCGCCGTGGTGCCGTCCAGATCCTGGCTGTTGGTGGAGCCGCCTTTGCAATTGGGCTCGCCGTCCGTGGCGAGGAGAATGACCTTGTTGTTCTGGTCCTTGACGCCCTTCAGATAGTTGGTGCCGTTGGTGAGTGCCTTCGCCGTGGGGGTCGCGCCGCCCGGGGTGATGGCCGAGATGGTTGTCGCGATCTCGCCAGCCGGCTGTCCCAACTGGACCTCCATGGTGTTGCTCACCGTGCACGACGACCCCCCGCTCGAGCCCGACGAGGTCGAGAACATCTTGAGGGCCCAGTTGATCTCCGGGGTCTTCGAGATGGTGGTGGTCACCGCGGACGTAACCGTGGGCCACCGTTCCGTACAGTTGGCCGTATCGCTGCACACGCTCTTGCCAGTGGACCTGCTACAGGCATTGGTGCAGCAGCAGTCCTCGGCGATGCTCTGGGCCATGGAGCCCGATCGGTCAAGCACCAGCAGCACGTCGACGGGCGCCTTGGTCGCGTTCGAGGTCTTCACACCGCAGTTGGCGTCTTCGGTGGGCGTGGATGAGCCACCGGTCCCACCACCGCCGCTACTGGCGTCAGGCAAAGTCAGGGTGGTTGCGAGTCCCGTTCCACCGCCGCCACTGTTGTTTCCTTCGCCGCTGTTGTTTCCACCGCCGCCGATCGAATCGGGAGTGTCGTTGCCACAGTTGACGAAAGCAAATCCGAAAACCAATGAGGCGGCTGCCCCAAGAAGGCCCTTCGCGAGAACGTTCTGTTTCATAGCCTCTCCTGCCTCGCCGCGGGTTTGAGTCGAGCGGCCCGCATCGAAGAATGATAGCCTGTTTGTGCTTGCCCAGCAGGGGATTGTGGTCGCGAACCCAGTTATTTATGCCACGCAGGGCCAGGATAGTTGGCCATGCGCGAGCCCCGACGATCTCGAATCCCCCCAGCCGCCCGCCTGTCCCGGTGCGGACAGCGCGCTTGCAATAGCTGGCCTTTTTCGCCAGATTGGTGCCCCAATGACCCCCTTTTCTCGCTGCGAGAGGACGAATGACTCGCCCAGCTGGCGACCCGTTCGTGCTTCTCGTCGCGACCAAGCCCGCTCAATGTAGCGAAAGGAACCGTTCGCAATGGCCAAGATCGAGTTGCCAAAAAAGTTCATCAGCAAGTACCCCCACAAGTTCGCCGCCGGCAAGAAGGCGTACCTGCGCGGTCAGCGCATTCTCCCCAAGCCCATCACCGGCCAGGAATCCCTTCCCGATCTGATGGACAACACGTTCTTGGCCTACAACGGTGCCCGCCTTCAGGAGGGTGCGCGTCTGTTCACCGAGAAGATGCTCGCCAACGACAGCGTGACCGTCGGCATGACCCTGGCGGGCGCCCTCACTCCCGCGGGGCTCGGGGCGTCCGCGGTGGTCCCCCTCATCAAGGCCGGCTTCGTGGACTGGATCGTCGGCACGGGCGCGAACCTGTATCACGACATGCACCACGCGATGAACCTGCCGCTGTTCCGCGGCTCGCCCTTCACCCCCGACGTCCAGCTGCGCAAGTTCGGCGTGGTTCGCATCTACGACATCCTGCTCGACTACAATGATGTCCTCATGCGCACGGACGATATCCTGCGCAAGATCCTCATCCAGCCCGAGTTCCAGAAGGAGATGGGGACTGCTGAGCTCCACTATCACATCGGCAAGTACTGCGCCGAGTTCGAGCGCCAGTGCGGCATCAAGGACGCGTCGCTGTTGGCGGCGGCCTACCGGGCCGGCGTGCCGTGCTACACCTCGTCGCCTGGCGACTCGACCATCGGCATGAACGTGGCTGGCGTCGAGCTGCGCGGCAACAAGTTGCGCGTGAACCCCAGCATCGACGTCAACGAGACCACGGCCATCGTGCTCGACGCGAAGCTGCGCAAGAAGAAGACCGGCGTGCTGCTCATGGGCGGCGGGTCGCCCAAGAACTTCATGCTGCAGACCGAGCCGCAGATCCAGGAGGTGCTGCGCATCAAGGAGATGGGCCACGACTACTTCCTGCAGTGCACGGATGCTCGTCCCGACACCGGCGGTCTGTCCGGCGCGACGCCGTCCGAGGCGGTGAGCTGGGGCAAGATCGATCCCAACCAGCTGCCCGACGCCGTGGTGGCGTACCTCGACTCCACCGTCGCCTTGCCGATCCTGACCCACTACGCCTTGAACCGGAAGGCCCCGCGCAAGCACAAGCGCCTGTACGATCAGCGCGGCAAGCTGGTCGAGAAGCTGACCGTCGAGTACTTCAAGCACAACAAGGACGCCTCGCCGATCACCTAGGGCGCAAGGCCACCCGATGGGCGCGGAGACCGGGCTTGCCGGCTCCGCGCTCTGTCTTTGGGCCCTCCGGTCTCGGGCTGCTCGCCCGCGCGATGCCACCTACCGAGCGTAGTCGAATAGCGACCGGATCTCGTCGGCGGACAGCGCGCGATCGTATACACGGACCTCGTCGATCAGAGCGTCGAGGTAGGGTTCTTCGGTAAACTGCGACCTGCCGAGGTAGGCGTAGTCGATGGCACCGAGATCCTTCGGCGCCAACACCGACGTCTCGGTATCGACTGACTTCGCATCCACGTACAACGTGGCACGGCCGGAGCCGATGGTCACTGCAATGTGTCTCCACTCGTCGCTACGGATTGCGCTTGCGTCGGCTTCGATCTTCCTGGCGTGGGTGTAGCCGTCCTTCGTGCTGCTGAAGCTGTGCTCGCCATGGTGGTACGGATCACTGAGCAGGAAGGTCATGTAGGTCGTGCCGGTCTCTCGGTTCTGCCCAAGCTTGGCGTCGATGCCGATGTCGAAGACTCGATCGAGGGCTGGCGAGGGTTCCGTCACGTTGATCCAGATGGCGATGGTCAGGTCGGTGGCATCCCTGAAGACCTCGATCGGAATCCTCACGTAGCCTTTGCTGGACTCGACCAAGTGTAGCGCCTTTCCGACCTTGCCCGTCGCGAAGCGATAGCTCTCCGTATCGGTGGGCAGGGTGCCGTCATAGGCGTGGCCCGACTCGTCCGGCAGCGACGTCCCCACGGCATGCTCGCACGGGTAGTAGAGGACGAGGCCGTCAGGCAGGTTTGCGTCCGTGCCTGCGTCCGCCTTGGCCGAGCCTCCGGTCGCCACGCCTCCCGAGCCCGCACCGCCAGTCCCGGATCTGCCAGCATTGCCGCCCGACCGCGTCGTGCTCGCGCCACCGGTGGCGGAGCCGCCGGCGCCACCTCGTCCACCAGCTCCACCACTTGCCCTGCCACCGTTGCCTCCTGTTCTCGTGCCGCCCGAGCCGCTGCCGGCATCTCTGCGTCCGCCTGCTCCGCCGCTGCCTACACCGCCCGATCCGGCGATCGAGGTGTCTGCATTGCCGTCGGTGGCGGATGGGCCCAGGTCCACGCTTTCGCCATCGCCCAGGTCCACGCCTTCGCCGCCGTCGACTGTCGCGTCATCCAATCCTCCGCCTGCCCCCTCTAGCGCGACGTCGATGGCGCCGGAGCGACCGCCTTCGCTGGACTGTGCGCCATCCGTGCCTGCGCGGCCCCCCGAGCCGAGGTTTCCCTCGAAGGCCCCGCCGGTGCCCACCAACGAAGGAGCGTCGGCCAACTCCAGCGCGTCAGCCTTGCTGCCACCCGTTCCGCCTTGTTTCCATGGCTCGGTCAGGTCGACACAACCCAAGGTGAGCAAGGGGAAGAAAGCCCATAGCCAACACCCCGCAATCCGCGAAATCGGCGACGACACACCCCTTCGGCCAAGCAGCGCCTTCATCGTGCGCCGAGCATATGCGAATCGAACTCGATTGAGAACTTCGCCTCCTTGATCCTGCGACATTGGGTGCGTGCCTTTTGTGCGTCGACGCGTGGAAAGTTGCCCACCGGCGACATGTCGCGGCTGCCGGCGGGCAGGGCGGGCTAAATTCGGTTCGGCAAAGTGACGATTCGCATCCCATGAGCGGGGGACATTCGGTCATCCTCATAGACCCCGATGACCAGACGCGTGACGTGCTGATCGAGCGGCTACGCATGCAAGGATATAAGGCAAACGGCTTTCGGGGGCCGATCGAAGGGGCGACTTCTGCGCTGAGCAGTCCGCCGTCCGCGGTGATCGCGGACCTCTGGATGAAGGGCATCTCGGGCGTTCAGCTGACGAGGCTTCTGCGCTCGGAGCCCGCCACCGAGCGCGTGCCGGTGATCCTCCGCGGCCCAGACACCCCTCGTAACCGATTCTGGTCCGAGCGGGCAGGCGCCTCTGCGTATGTGGTCAAAGGGCGAATGGGGGATCTGGTTCGCGCCATCGCGAGATCGATCCTGGGCATGCCCGTCGAGGACGACGGCTTCTTCACGCAGTTGCAGGACCCCGAGTCCGCGATCCGAGACCGCATCGCAGCCTACTTGGACGCGGCGCTGTTCGAATCGGTCATCGCGTCCGAGGTGCGTGCTCTCTCCACCTGTGGAGCATTCGACCGATTGTTCGATCTGCTGACGCAATTCGTGTCGCAGGTCATGGGGTACCGCTGGTTGGCGTTGCAGGTGAAACATCCAGCCCACCTGGGGCTGCACACGCATCCGTCGGTCAGGGTGGCGTGCGAGGCCGAGGCCCGGCAGGCGCTGTCCATCGTCGAGACGGGCCTGACCTTGGCAATAGAGGACGAGGACGCCATGCCGGGGCCGGCATCCGGAACGGCGTTGGTACGATCAGTGACGTTCGCGAACGAATCCATCGCCAAGCTCGCCTTGAGTCCGAAGGGCGACGCTGACCCACAGGACGTGCGCATCCTCGAGATCATCGCGCGTGAGCTCGGAGGCCCGTTGCGAATGTCCATGCTGGTGGAGGAGACCCAGCACGCCGCGACTACCGACCCTCTGACCGGCCTCATGAACCGTCGTGCCTTTCTCGCTGCACTGGACGTCGAGCAGTCTCGCTCCGAGCGGCAAGGCTACCCGATGTCTCTGTTGCTCCTCGACGTGGACCACTTCAAGGCCGTCAACGACACCTACGGCCACGCGGTGGGCGACCAAGTTCTCGCAGCCGTGGGACAGGTGCTCATGCAACAGGTCCGCAAGACCGACTTCGTCGGACGCTGGGGCGGGGAGGAGTTCGTGGTCCTGCTGTCGGGCGCGGACGAGCCGGGCGCACGCATCGGGGCTGAGCGCATCCGCGCCGCCATCGAAGCGATGCAAGTATGCGAGGAGGGCGGACGCTCGGTGCCGGTGCGAGTCTCGATCGGCGTGTCGTGCCTCGAGGTCAAGGACACGCCGGAGATCCTGATGGGACGCGCGGACCGTGCGATGTATCAAGCGAAGTCGTCAGGCCGGAATCGGGTCGCGGTCGCACCATCGGTTCTCCGGCGAACCGGGACCGAGCTGGTCATCCCTCCGGAGCTGCACTAGCACTCCAGAATTCCGACCTGCCTGACGAAGATAAGCTCGAGGCGACCATGACGGCAGGCCCCGACCAGCAGCGATTCGAAGAGATCCTCGCGACTTGCATGACCGATTTGCTCACCGAGCTCGGCGTCTCGGCCGAGCGCTTGACCGGCGATCACCCGCCCTTGTCTTCGGGTGAGAGCATGACCGCAGTCCTCGGCTTCGGCGGCACGGACCTGCGCGGATCGATCACGATCCTCGGCTCGTTGCCGCTGCTGTCTCGGTTGAATCCGTTGCCCACCACGGTGACGCCACGTGACCTCGCTGACTGGGCGTGCGAGTTCGTGAACCAGGCCGTGGGCCGCTATCGAAACCGCCTTCTCGCATACGACGTGAGTCTGGCGCTCGGGGTCCCACAGAGCGCTCTGGCGGAGAACGTCCGGTTGTCTTCGCAGCTACGCTGTCTCACGACCCCCCTGTGTTTCGCCATCGACGGTATGGTCTTGGAGGTATGGCTCGAGCTCAACATTCGTCCAGGGTTCACCCTGAAAGAGACCGCCGCGGACGAAGGCTCGGCTGCTGTCAAAGAGGGCTCGATTCTTTTCTTCTAGAGTCTTGGTCAAATCATGAGCAACAAAACCATACTCATCGTCGACGACTCCTCGACCGTCAGGCAGCAAGTCTCGCTGATCCTAAGGCCGGCAGGCTACAACCTGATCGAGGCCGGCAACGGGCGCGAAGGCATCGAGGTCGTGCGGAGCGGCGTCTCCATTGCGATGGTTCTGTGCGATGTGAACATGCCGATTACCAGCGGTCTCGAGTTTCTAGAGACGATCAAGGGCGATGCGGCTGGTCCGCCGGTGCCCGTGGTGATGCTGACCACCGACGGTTCCCCTGACCTCATCGCCAGAGCCAAGCGTGCCGGCGCCAAGGGCTGGATCGTCAAGCCGTTCCAGAGCGACCTGCTTCTCTCTGCCGTCCGCCGCATCGCTGGCGACCCCTGAGCACCGCCCCCCACCGTCCCACCGGTAGCGCGGGACGCTTGCGCGGCCTAGCCCTCGTTCGTGCCGTGGACGATGGACTGCCGCTTGGCGAGGTAGTCTCTCACCGCTTGCTTGGTCGCCGGTGACATTTGGAGGAACTCGAGACCGATGCCGGCCTCTCCCTCGGCGGTGTCTTTGGGACGGACCCAGCGAACCTCGGTGATGGCGTCCAGCAGGACGTCGCTTCCCGGCAGCGTGAACCGCACCCGCACGCACTCTCCCACGGGGCGGAGCACCTTGGTCGCGACGAACAGCCCTCCGCCGCCGAGGTCTCGTGTGGCGCCCGTGTAGAAGTTGTGCTCGCTCTCGAACGTGAGCGTCACCGTGAGTTCGTAGCGATGCGTAGTCCGACGGTCGCGCTTCGAGTCCACTTGTCCCCCAGGAGATCTACAGTTCCTGCCGCAATTGCAGGAAGACCGAGCGCGATTGTAGCGGGTAGTCGACACCAGCGAAGCCGGGGTCGGGCCCCTTGACGTCCATGGCATTGCGCACCTTCAGCATCAAGGCGGTCTTTCGATGCCCAAGCAGCTCGAGCGGTGTCGTGGACAAGGTTGCGTCCAGCATGGTGTACGCGCCGAGCTTGTACTCACCGCCAGCCTCGAGGATGTTCATGTCGCTCGCGCGGCGAGCGCCCACGTACATGGCTTCGACGCCGAGCCGGAGGGGAATACCAGCGGGCATGCGCACGGAGGCTCCGCCACGGGCCATGAATCTCGGGTAGATGACGTTGCTGTGCCCTACGAGGCTCGCCTGGTAACCGGTCTGGCCCAGGCTGCGTGCCACGAGCGGAAGCTCGAAGCTGGCATAGGCTCGCACCCAGTTCTCGTAGTCGGCCACCACTTCGCTCTCCCAGGACAGCGCGCGCATCTCGGACAGATTCTTGGCGACGCGGTTGAGCCCGTCTTGGACGAAAGCGGCCTTGTTGAGCAGCAAGCTGTAGGCGAGCCCCGACGAGACGACCACCCCGCGCCACGGGTTGACCGAGATCTGACCTTCGACGGTGTGGACGCGCTGTGGAGACAAAGACGGGTTTCCGAGAACGTCTCCGACCTTGTTGGGCACGCCATACGTGAGCAGCGGCGATGGCGCGAGGAAGGCACTTCCATAGAGGACCTTGACGTGGACGCGCTTGACTGGGCTCGACACGGCGCCCACGCGTGCGCTCATCTGGCCACCGTAGATGCTGTGGCGATCGTAGCGAGCTCCACCGATGATGCTGAAGATCGGCGCCAGACGCGACCACGAGGCCTGCAGGTACGTGCCGACGTTCGAGATGAGCTTGTGCTCGACGTCGTTTCCGCGTGACGCGACCACGTCGCCGGCTTGATAGATGCCGCTCGCGTTCTGGAGGATTTGCTGGCTGACCGGTAGCTTCTCGCGGTCGGCGATGACCTCGGCGCCTGCGACGATGCCCAGCTTCTCCGCGATGTCGACGCGTCCTTCGAGCTGACCCTCGAAGCCTTGGTAGCCGAAACGGCGCTTGATATAGAAGATGTCGCTGCCAACGTCGATGGTATCGGCGGACGACGGGCCGCCGCCGAAGTAGAAGCCTCGCAACGTGACCGCGCCGCCATGGGAGAAGTTGCCCTCGTAGCTGGCCCCTGCGGACATCTGGTGAAGGGCGATGCGCGTTTGGTGTAGGCGTTGGTTGCGATCGAGCCCGTACGGCAACTGGGTCCACGGACTGAACTCCGAGCCACGGGAGAACTGGGCGTAGTGCGCGAAGGCATTGAGCATGTGCGATGGACGGATCTCCCAGCCCGCCTTGGCGAACACCACGTCGGAAGAGTGCGTGGCTCCCCGGGCGATGCGATCGACTCCCCGGTACTCGGGGATCTGGGGCGCTGGAGACGAACCAGGCATGGCCATGCCGGACCGGTCGGTGGAGTTCAGGCGCGCAGACACCATCGCGTCCACGCTCCCCTTGCGGATGCCGCCGGTAGCGTCGACGTCCCAGCCGAGGTCGCGACCGGACGCCTTGTCGCCGGCACCTCGAACGTCCCCGCCGGCCAGGTCGCTGCCCTTGCGGGTGATGATGTTGACCACGCCCAGGAAGGCGTCCGCACCGTACAGTGCCGAGCAGGGCCCGCGAATGATCTCAACGTGGTCCACCGCGGACAGCGGGATCAGCTCGGGCCCCAGCCAGTTGCCACCGGTCGAGCGGAACGCGACGGAGTGCCCGTCGATCATGAACTTGACGGTCTGGCTTTCGCCGAACATGCCGCCCGCGATGCCGCGCACCCCCACGTTGGGCAGGATGCCGTCGTCGACGACGTAGAAGCCCACGATGTGCTGGAGCGCCTCGGCCATGCTCTGGTACCCCCAGCGGGCGATGTCGTCGCGACTGACGACCGAGATGATGGCCGGGGCGTCGGACAGCTTGGTTTCCGTCTTGGTGGCGGTGACGACGCGTACCTCCAGCAACTGCTCGAGATCCATCGCTGCGAACTGGCTCTCGTCGGCCAAGCCCGTGGAGAGCGCACCGCCCCACTGGTCGTCGTCGTAGTCCCACTCTTCGTCGACCGGCGGCTCCTCCGCGAGCGGCGGCACGGGTGGCAATGCTTCGACGGGCGCGCCGGCATCTCCCAAGACCTCGGGTGCTGCCGTGACCGCGTCGGCGTCGACCGAGCCATCGGGTGGCTGTGCGGACGCCACGCTGGAGAGCCCGACCAAGCAGACCGCGCACGGCACGAGCATCGAGAGCCGAATTGTGGTTGGAGGCAGCGTAGGCATTGACATGGTGTGCCCTTGATCAGGGGTTGCGGAAGACGATTTCGGAAGTGACACACGTGTAGTGCGCGACGGTGACGAAGTCCTGCCCGGAGATCGCCCAGAGTGCGCCCGCGGTGTCCACGGAGTCGCCGACGCTGTTGATGACGTAGTTGCCGGCAGCGCCGTGGTATTCGATGTCCTGTCCCGCCGCCGCCAGCTGCAGCCCGGTTGCGAGCTGGTCGAACGTGACCACGGTGCCGGGAGCGGAGGCGGTCTGCATCATGTGGGTCTTGAATTGCGCAGGCGTGGGTAAGGTGCCGAGGCTCGCGTACGAGGCGGCCAAGGTGAGCGACATCATGGCCGCGGCATCGTAGTAGTACGCGGCGGAATCGACCGGCAGATTGCCGGTTCCCGCCTTGAAGAAGCTGGCGAAAGCGGCGCTCTGTTGTTCGATGTCGGCCGACACGCCGATGGCGCCGTCGAGCGAGCCCGGCGGGATGTTTCGCAAGAACTCTGGGTCCTTCATCATCGGCGCCAGGTACCACCTGCCGGCATTGTTGCCGGCGGACCACTCCTGAACGATCCTCGCCGCGACGGTCGGCGTCGTCACCAGAACGAAGGCGTCCGCGCCCGATGCGCTGACCGCGGAGACGAGACCTGAGTACGACGTCGCATCCGCCTGGGCTCTGATCGAGGGCAAGAGCACTCCGCCCTTGCTTCGGAATACGCTGCCGAACGCCGTGGCGAAGCCGCCGCTGTAATCATCGGGAGTGACGATGGTCGTGACCCTCGTGACTCCGTCGGCCAGCATCTGCTTCGCGAGCGCGCAGGCAAGGTAGTCGCCGTTGGGCGAGAGTCTGAACCAAGCGGCGCTGGTGCTGGGATCGTGGAAATTGGGTGAGGTGAGGCCCGGCATGAGGTGGACCACCCCGCCTTTCTTGACGTCGTTGGCGATGCTGAACGAGATCTCGGGCTCCTCCGTACCGATGAAGTATGGAGCGCGCTGCTCGCTCAGCAGCTTGCGCGCGTTCTCGGTGCCCCGAGCCACATCGGAGTGGCTGTCGCTCACCAGCATGTGGAGCGCTCGGCCGGCGATGCCATGTCCCTCGGACTGGTTCACCTGATCGACCACGAACTGCATGGCACGCTCGAGGTTCGCACCCGACGCAGCTCGCGCACCCGAGAATGGGAGCACCGTCGCAAAGGGTATTGCGTCTGGTGGAGTGGAAGGATCGCTGTACGAGATGCAACCGCCGAGCGCGACCAGCCCGACCAGGGCCATCGGAAGCACAGTCGGGCCGGCCTCGGCTGTGGCTGCACGAGGACCGTCTTTCGGGTTTGGGGAAGTCCCGTCGGGCCTGCCCCGACGGGAGGGGACACTTCCCCTTTCGAACTTCGCGGCCAAGGCCAGCTCGCCTTTCGACTCCATCTTCATTGCTGAATCGGCCATGCTTGCACGTCCCTTCAGAAGCTTCTGGCGAGCGGAGCCAGCCATGTTCGTGCCCGACTAGTTGTTGACGCCGAGGGCGCTCAGATACGCCATGTAGTCGGCGTAGGCGTCGCTGGTGACCATGTCGAGGCCGGTGTCGATGAGGCCGGGGCCAACGAGCAGCGGTTGCAGCGCCGCTGCGGTGGCATCGGCGCCGATGACCGCGATGCTGTATGGAACCAATGCGCCGAGGACGCCCATGTAGTACTGACGTTGCGCCGCGAGCGCGTAGAAGAAGCCCTGGTCGAACCAGGGCTTGGTGTCGGACGTGATGTCGAAGCCGACAATCTGGACCTGACCCTTCAAGCCGAGCTCGCTGACCGCCTTCGCGCACTGGAACGAGTTGGAGTAGCAGCAGATGAGACCCTTGATGTTCAAGGTCGCGTCCGAGAGTGCCGTCTTGATGGCCGCGAGATCCGTGTCGGCGTTCCACACCACCGGGATGCGCGGCGTGACCACCAGGCCCTGCTCCTCAGCACCGGCTTCGGCGCCGTTGGCGCGGTCGAGACCGCTTTGCCATCCTGGATCGGTGTTGCCGAAGACCGCGATCGCGTCGCCAGCGTTCAGCACCTTGCGCAGCTGCTGTGCTGCCGCCTTACCCGCCGAGATGTTGTCGGTTCCGACGTAGTAGGAGCGCTTGCTGGCGGGGGCGTCGCTGTCGATGGTGACGATGGGGCCGCGCTGGTCGATGAAGGCGTCGAAGGTCGCCACGCTGGTCTCGTCCGAGCCATAGGGCGCGAGACCCATCGCGCGGTACGAGCTGTTCGCCGTATACGAGCTGATGAGCGCGTTCTGCGTGTCGGTCTTCGCCCTGTTGATCTGCTCGGCCGATGCATCGCTCGGTGGAACGATCGAGGCCTCCACGTTACCGGGACAGCCGAGCTGGGACATGATGCGATTGGCGCCGACGACGATCGGCGCGAAGTAACCATCGGTCTCCTTCAAGATGACCTCGACGGGCGTCAGGTTCGGATCCTGCTTGGTCGCTTTGGTGGCGGTGACCAGTGCGTTGATGACGCTCTCCAGGTTCTGCGGAATGAAGGCCGAACCGGGCGTCGTGATCGCCGCGTCGGGGTTCGTGGTGGTCGCCGTCGTCGTCGTCGTGTCGGTCGACGTCGCGGTCGAGCCGTCACTGCTCGAGCCACACGCCGCTACGCCAACCAAGGCCATTGCTGCAATGATCGATCTGGTCATCTTCCTTCTCCCTTTTTCATTTCCAAAACGGCCAATCCGTCTTCACTCGCAGTCAAGTCCGAGGTCGCCCTCGGCACGGC
This sequence comes from uncultured Myxococcales bacterium, assembly GCA_964647025.1. Taxonomy (GTDB): domain Bacteria; phylum Myxococcota_A; class Polyangia; order Fen-1088; family Fen-1088; genus Fen-1118. The sequence goes on from CAZYFU010000015.1 coordinate 76,541, forward strand.
ACGATCTACTGGTTCAGGTCCAGCGGACGGTCGATATGCGGCAGCGCATCGGGCTTGAGGCCAAATCGCTCCCGGACTTGCTTCAGGTCGACCACGGTCTTCACGGACAGGGGCTGCTCGATCGTCCGCTTCGTGATCTTCCAATCGTTGTCGGCCAGATCGAAGATCAGATTTGCCGCTTGCAGACCAAGTGCCTCGTGATCCGGCACCACGGCCAGCGCGCCCATGGGCTCGGCGGGGTCGACCAGATTGGGCACACCGACCACCAAGGGGACCTTGGCGTTGCGAAGCGCAGTCCCCCAGGTTTCGGCCACGAAGGCGCCGCTCCGGATGAGCCCGTTGTCGTTGAGCATCCAGATCGCGTCCACCTTTCCCTGCGCCGCCAGTTGCTGAAGCGCGCTCTTGAGACCTTCCGCGCTGACGTCCATGGGCACTGCGACCGGGACCAACTCGACGTGCTCGCGTGCGGCCAGTACCTTCTGCCGCTCGACGAAGCGGCGGAACAGGGGCCGATAGACGACGCCGACACGGTTGACCGGAATCTCGACGACGGTACGAAGGTTCACGAAAGCCGTGACACCGGGGACCTCATAGGCGATTCCCGTCGTGTTCTTGAATCGCGATCGTGCCTCTTCCAGGAACGACGCCATCACCACCACGGCGGGCGGGGTGGGGCGATCGCCCGCCTGTGCCTGTAGCTTCTGGAACAGCTTTAGCGTGCCGTTGTTCATCAGCACCAGGCACACGGGTGACGTGCGCTCGATGGCAGCCGTGAGTTGTTCGACCGTCGTGGTTGGACTGACCACGAAGGTGACGACATTGAAGTCACGCTTGATCTCCGTGACCAGTCCTTTGCGGGCTTCCAGGAAGTCGCGCGACTCCGGCATCGCGATGAGTACGGTCTTGGCCTCGGGCCGTGCGGCAGGATCCTCGAACGCGGGCCCTGTGGGTTTCTGTTCACCGAGAGTCGCGCAAGCTGCGAGCACGGTGCAGGCAAGCGCGACGCCTGCCAGATGCGTGATAGTTTTCTTGCCGCTTGTCATCGCACACTCCAGGCATCGATTCCCAGGATCTTCTTGGTCGCCGCGTCGACGGCGGACAATGCTCTCGTGATGGAATCCCTCGCTGCATCGTTGAACACGGCGACGGCGGGCAGTCCTACCGGCCCTCCCGGTACCTCCTTGCTCTTGATGGCCAAGCGCGTACGTTCGGTCAGTCGCGCGAGCGTGGAGCTTGGTATCAGGATGCCGTCTGCCGCGTTGAACTCGAGCAGAGGCAGAAGATCCTCGGTCTTCGCCACGCGCTTGACCTTGATGTCATTCGCCTTGAGTAGACCCGCAACGAAGGTCTGGGTCCCGTCGCGGCCCATGACGTCCACGGCGCCGATGGTTTTGCCGGACAGTGGGCCGTCGAGTGTCGTGCCGACCCAGACCAGCAGATACGGCTCCATGTCCTTCCCGCCGCGCGTTCCCTGCAAGGCAGGCTTTTTGCCTCGTTGCTGCAACACGGGCGTGATGGCCACGAGCCCGTCGGGCTTGGCGGTCACGCTCGCATCTTCCAAGTCGCGGTAGCGACTGAACACCGTCAACGCAAGGCCAGGCAGCTGCTGTTGCAGCATCTTCTCCAGCGCTCCGGACTTCGCGTCGAGCTGGAGGAAGACGTGAACCACCGGCTTGTCGGGTTGGGCAGAAGCAGCCGAGGGCGCGTGTGATGCGAAGAAGGTGGTCAGCGCACAGGTCCACCCGAGATGTGTCCAGACGCTGGTCCGCAACCGTGCGCGAGGCGATTGGGATTGTCGACGCTGCCGTAGGCAGCTGCCGCGTACTGGGGATGTCGGTCCATCCCTCCCAGCGGTCTCGATCGGCTCCCCTCGATCGCGCGCTCGAGGCGCTCTTTCGACCATGGTGCCACTCTCGGCACAACTGTGGGCCGGCTTTAGTCGGCGTCGTCGGAAACAGTGTCAATGCGTACGTAGGAAGTCCGACTTTTGCGAGACGCCAACTCCGGCATCACGATGGGCAAATCCCCTAACAGCCCGTGGAAAATGTCGTGACGGCAGTCGGACGCGCATGGGCGCGTCCGACTG
>CAZYFU010000016.1:0-77510 GCA_964647025.1 uncultured Myxococcales bacterium
CCTAAATCAGCAAGATGCTGTTGACGAGCACGATGTACTCGGCCGTGGCGGGGTCGAAGCTACCGACGGTCCTGATTGGCCGCCTGCGCGGGCCGCGACTGCCCTTACGAACCCTTGGTGTCGCGAATCCAGGCGGCGAACATGGGGACCGCGATGTGGTGCTTGTCGTCGGTCTGCTCGACGAAGTGGGTCCGGACCAGGCTGCGCAGGGTTTCATCCGGCCGATCGACTGACCGGGGCTCGAAGGCCAACGTGCGCAGCCAGGTCTGCTCGGATTCGTTGTGCTGGCGCCACAGCTCATCGAACAGGCCGGTCTTGCCAAAAGCAGCGTCGATGGACGCCTGGATGTCCGCGGGCTCGGCGCACAGACGATGCTGTTGATTGAGCCGGTGACAAAGCTCATCGCAGACCAGCTGGATGAGGTACGGATGTCCGCGGGTCTCGGACAGCAGGCCGTCCACCGCACCTTCGGGGTAGATGTCCGGGAAGCCGGGGACCGGCTGGCAGATCAGCTCGCGCGCCTCCTCCGGCCGCAAGTAGGTGATCTCGCGCGACTGGGCGCTGATCAGACGGTCGGGCCAGTACGGGCCCAGCCGGGCCAGCGGATAGGCGCTGACCAACACGAACCGGATGCGGCGGAGGTCATCGCCCGCGGCACGCACGAAGTCGAGGAAGCCGGGTCCGGTCCAGCCCTCGGCGATGCCGTCCTGAAGACGTTCCACCTCGTCGACCGCAACTAGAAGCCGGGTGCCTGCCCCGGCGAGATGCTCGTCGACCCTACGAAGCCAATCCAAGGTCGCACCCCACACCCCGGCCTGGGGTGGCGAAGGCAGGTCAGGGCATGCCTTGGCCACCTCGGCGGCGAGCAAGAGGTGCGGCTCTGCCCGCAAGGCCGCCCCGCTCAACGCCTGGAAACTGACCTTCACGACCGACGTGCCCGAGCCCAATTGCACCAACAGCATCTCCAGCAAGGACGACTTGCCCATGCGGCGCTGGCCGCAAAGCCAAAGCGGGCCGCGCCGATCGCCCGCCAGATCGTGGTCGATGAACCCGACCAGATCCTTGCGGCCCTTGAACAACCACGGTTTGTCCGCGGTCAGCACCGGGCCGGCAACGAAGGGGGTGGGCACCTGGGGGTGCTGCCGCATCTCCTCGGCCAGGCGCGCCTGCAGCTCGGCCACCAGCTCGAGCCATTGCCGAGCCACAGGCAAGAGCAGGCCTTCGAGATGCTCAGGCCGACGCTTGCCTTGGATGTTGGCCCGGAGAGCTTCCAGCGTGCGCTCCGCGCGCCGAAGGAGCTCCTGGCGGTGATCGTGGCTGTTGCTGATGCCAAAGGCGCGAAGATCTGCGGCAGCAGCCTGGAACCTGCGCAGGGGGGACTCGGCTATTGGGTCGGCAGGAAGGAAGGGCAAATTCAGATCGGCCGCAAGTGCGAACCATCGCTCTCGGGCTGCGTCGGCAAGGCTTTGCGCCTGCAGCTCTTCCAGGGCCAGTCTGGCGGGCCGCTTCTGTCCGATGGATTCCGCGGCCCGTGCGATGAGCTCCCGACCGAGATCGAGATTCGCCTGTCCGAGCTGCACCAGCAGAGAGCGTAAGCCGGGGAGCGGAAGGAAGATGAGGTCGTGGTGCAGGAAAGGGAGCTGCCTTGCCGCGCTCGCCGGCGCGAGCCAGCCAGCGCGGCTTAGGATTGACAGCGCCCACGCCACCGGCGCTTCCAGCAAGAAGGTTGGAATGCGGAATAGTGCCAATGTGGCAGCCACGCTGAAAGCCACGCCGTAAGCCACGCCGTAAGCCACGCCGCGGTCCACACCGTCAGCCACGCCGCGGGCCACGCCCAAAGCCACGCTGGCAGCCACGGCGCGGGCCACGCCGAAAGCCACGCCGAAAGCCGCGCCGAAAGCGCCGCTGATAACCACGCCGAAAGCTACGCCGTAAGCCACGCCGTCAGCCACGCCGACAGCCACGCCGACAGCCACGCCGAAAGCCACGCCGAAGGCCACGCCGCCAGCCACGCCGAAAGCCACGCCGCCAGCCACGCCGATAGCCACGCCGAAAGCCGCGCCGATAGCCACGCTGATAGCCACGCCGAAAGCTGCCTCCGACCACATGACTTGACCGCCCGCTGCATGCACGATGGAGAGCACAAGAAAAGCGGCGACCGGCGTCGCCACGAACAGCCAGGCAGCGAGTCTCAAGACCAGCGCGCGTATCACCGGCTCGCGGAGCCGCCCGCGCAACTCCCACAAGGACGAATCGAGAGCGACTCCCCATGCAGCAGAAAGCCGGTAAAGCTCGATCGGCTGCATGAAGAGAAGCCACCCGAGGTGCCAGAAACCAGGGACTGGAGGCCCAGGCGATGCGGGTGACTGCTCGTCAATCGGCATCGGTCACGAAACCTCGCCAGGCAGCGCCCGGGAGCTTGAATATGCCGGTCTCCTCTTCGGCCAGACCTCTTCGTACCAGAGCGGCCAGCTTCCGGCGTTCCTTGTCGCCCAGGCTGGCAGTTGCGACGCCAGCTCCGCTTCGTTTCAGAAGACGCCGCTCCTCTGGATCCAGATCCCCCCACCACTGCGTGAAGTGGACCTGCATGGCGTTGGCAAAGTCCTCTGCGATGAGAGGCCGGTCGCCACTGCACCAAAGCTCGTGTCCCAGCCATTGCAGGCCCAAGGCGAACCTTCCTGCTTGCTGGCGCGCCCGGCCCGCCAAGGCCGGGCCAAGAACGCTGACCAGGGCGTCGGCGGCAGCGTTGTCCAGCAGGCCTAGCGGCACCCGTTTCGAGTCGTTGAGGAAGCGCGAGGTGAGGCCGGTCTTGGCGAACAGCACCTCCAAATCCGAACGCGAGGCAGAGATCCAGATGATCTTGCGATCCTGACACCGGGCGCGACAGTGCCCGAAGAAGTCTCGATCGAACCCGTGCCCCGCGTCTGCGAGGGCGTCGGCCTCATCCAGCAGAATCGTGCAGGGCACGAGCCGATCAACCCCGGCCAACAGCGATTCGGGCCGGCCGTCGCCCACGATTCGCTCGATCTCTGCCCTCCGACCAACACAGTCGGCAACCGCAAGTATCAGGTCCCGAGGCGAACGGCCTGGCAGCCCCTGGGCGTTGACTCGCGCTATGTGCTGATCGTTGGGCAGAAGCTCGCACACCCGATTGAGCAGCGAGGTCTTTCCCATGCGGGTCTCGCCCAGGATTTGGATCGGCTGGCAGTCGCGCAATGCATAGCGGATCTCTTCCAACTCGCGGGTGCGTCCGAAGAACTGCTCGATCTTCTCAATCGGCGGGCCGACGATGAATGGAGAGTCCAGCCTGGTCGGATCGGGAGCGCCCTCGCTCGCTGCTGGCATGGCCGGAAGCGCAGGCCGGTCGGTCCTGGCGAGCCCTGGCGTGGCCGGAAGCTCTTGTTGCGGGCCCAGCGGTGGCGCCACCACCGCTGGTCGATTGATGAGATGGCGGTAGAGAGACTCGTACTCGTCCGGAAGCCGATACCGGGTGTACGGCTGCAAAGACTTGGGGACCACCTCGACGCCGCCGTCGAACAAGATCGGAATCAGTCGCTCGTTGAGCCCTCCAGCCTGGTAGAGCATCTGGCTGGCCAGCAGCCCTTCCCAGCTCGCGCCCAGGCCCTTGCCTGGGGCCTCGCTGCCCTCGAACCTGCGGCAGTAGGTCTCGGTACACACCGCCAGCACGAAGGCTGCGCCGTCGATCTGCTTCTGCATCCAACGCGGCCACCCCTCGGGCGGGTGCGGCTCGTAGCGGTCGATCCAGGCATCCACGCCCTGGTGGCGAAGCTGGTTGGCAAGATCGAGCACCCTTTGCTCGTGCGCGGGTGAATCGTGGCTGTAGCTGATGAAGACCCGTGCTGTCCGCTCGCCGCTCATGCAGCGGCGACGATACCTTCGGACAGCTTCTGACACAACGGAGCTGTCGGAAAGCGTCGCGAACTTGCTCGACCATGTCCTGCTCGCTGCCGTCGAGGCTACTTCGGCTCGGAAGTGCTTCGAAGCTGATTCGTGGTCGGGGCGGCGCTCGATCCGGCGGCGCGCTAGATCAGCAAGATGCTGTTGACGAGCACGATGTACTCGGCCGTGGTGGGGTCGAAGCTACCGACGGTCCTCGGGTAGAGGAGCACCAGGACGGCGTCTTCCGCGCCAAGGCGCCCGGTGGCCGCTGGCAAGGCGGTGGAGAGCACGATGCGGACGGCGTCCTCGAAGCGAGGCTGGGCTTCGCCGCCGGCGAGGTCGATGGCCCGAAACCGGAGATCCGACGGTGAGAATGGAACCTCGCACCCTTCGCCCATGTCGGCGTCGTCGAAGACCTTGGGATAAAGGATCTCGCCGGTGCCCGACCACACGATGCTGGCGGCGAAGGTGGCGAGCCCGGTGTGGTCGCTGATCGTGGCGACGCCGCCGAAGTCGGACGGGGCCGTGTAGAAGACCCACTGGTCGTGGTCGGTCGGCGCGGACATCAGCTTCCCGGCGCCAGCGCCCGAGGCGTTTGGGAAGACCGCGGCGGCGCTGGCCGCCTTGCGCGCAGAGTCCTCGTTGGTGGTCGCGCCCTGGCCGCACACAAAGGCGTGCGAACGGATCGCGAGGCTCTGGTAGTCGAGGCGGACCACCGCGGTGCAGCGACCGCGCCACAGATCCATCTGAGCGCTGAGGTAATGGGCAATGGCGTCACAGTCGTGGCCGGTGTCGGGGCCGGCATCGCGAGGCTGGTCGGGGCAGGTGAAGAGCCAGGTCGCCCCGCCGCTGTTCTGCACGCACACGTACGTCGGCGTGCCGTAGTAGCAGTCCACGTCGGGCCGCGGGATGCCCTGGCAGGGATCGGCATCGGGCCGTGCGGGACCGTCTTGGGCGGAAGCTCGGCCGAGGTCTGGGCCGCTGCCTTGTCCGAGGTCTGGGGCCAGGTCCTGGCCGAGGTCCTGCCCACCGTCGCGGTTCACCTTCAGGCCCGACTCGCAGCCAGGGGCGACGAGCAGGGACAGTATGCCGAGAACGACGGGGTCAAAGACAGATGTTGATGGCTTGGCCGCACGCATCGCAGTTCGCCTTGTAACAGGGATCGATGGAGCGGGCCAAGCAGGTGGTTCCGGCCGGGCAGGACCCGGAGCAGTCGATGAGCTTCTTGTCGTAGCAGCCCGTGACCGGGAGCGCCGGTTCGTCGCAGCCAGGGACCAGCCACCGGCAGCGGGAGTCGGCGGCGGCGCACGTGGTCTCGTCGGTCAGCTCGCCGCAAGGGGTGCCGGGGTCGGGCGCGCAGGTGCAGGTGTCGCAGCCGGTGGCGGCGTCCTTGACGTACCCGAACGGGCAGGGCTTGCACTTGATGTCGGGACAGGTGGTGGGGGCAGGCGCACACTGGCAGGTGTAGCAGCCGTTGCTGTCCTTGGCGTACCCGTGGGCACATCCGATGGCCGGGCAGGGGAGCAGCGGACAAACCAAAGCGTCCGGGCCCGCGTCGGCGGGATTGGGCTTGCACGAACAGGTGGGGCAGCCGTTGCCGTCCAGCACGTTGCCGTTCGGGCAGTAGATGGCGCAGACCGGGGGACAGACGACGCCCCCGTCCTTGGTCAAGCCAGCGTCGACGGGCGCGGGCCTGCACTTGCACAGCTCGCAGCCGTTGACGTCGATTTCGTTGCCGTAGGGGCAGTACATGTCGCACAGCGGGGGGCACAGGTCCCGACCGGTGTCCTTGGTCGTGCCGGCGTCGGCCGGGGCCGGCTTGCACTTGCACAGGTCGCAGCCGTTGCCGTCCACTTCGTTGCCATACTCGCAGTAGATGAGGCACACCGGCGGACAGGTCGAGCCCCCGGCCCCGCCGGCCTTTCCGCCGCTGCCGGTGATGCCGCCGGTCGTGGTCCCGCCGGTGGCCTTTGCGCCGCCCGAGGAGGTCGCGCCGCCAGCGCCGGTGGTGCTGCCACCGGTAGCCTTTGCGCCACCGCTCGCCATCGCTCCACCGGTCGCGGTCGACCCACCGCCGACGCCGGATTGGGCGCCACCGGTCGACGTGGCGGCGCCGCCGGTGGATGGTACCGAGCCGCCGCCGCCTCCCGCGGAGAGGCCACCGTCGTCCATGCAGGCGGACAGGATGCCGAGGGTCGCCGCTGCCATGATGAGTCGCGCGTTTCGCATGACGGCTGCACCGAGCAAGTCACATGCCCGAAGCGCGCGCAGACGAACCGCAGGAATGTCGCGGAGATGTCGACGCCGTCGGGGTCGCTCGCCTCAGACTTCTGAGAGCCGGCCTGGGCCCCGGTCGCGCTTCGTTGATGGTGCGGTCAGCCGCCCCAGTCGGTGTGGAACGTTCCCGGCTTGTCGACCCGCTGGTAGGTGTGCGCGCCGAAGAAGTCGCGCTGTGCCTGCAGCAAGTTCGCCGGCAGGTTCGCCGAACGGTAGCCGTCGTAGTAGCTGAGCGCGCTCGCGAAGGCGGGCACGGGCACGCCACTCTCGACGGCGAACGAGACCGCCTTTCGCCACGACGACTGGTGCCCCGCGAGCACGCTCGCGAAGTGCTGGTCGAGCAGCAGGTTCGGCAGCTCGGGCTTGCGGTCGAAGGCCTCTTTGATCTTGCCCAGGAACTGCGCCCGGATGATGCAGCCGGCGCGCCAGAGCGACGCGATGGTGCCGTAGCGTAGGCCCCACTTGTATTCCTGATCGGCGGCCCGCATGAGCTGAAAGCCCTGGGCGTACGAACAGATCTTCGAACAGAAGAGGGCCTTGCGGATCATCTCCAGGTACGGGGCGCGGTCACCGGAGAACGTCGGGGCGGGGCCGGTGAGCACCGTCGATGCGGCCACGCGCTCTTGCTTGAGGGCGCTCAGGGTGCGCGCGTACACGGCGTCGGTGAGTGTCGGCGTGGCCACGCCCAAATCGAGCGAGATCTGGCCCGTCCATTTGCCGGTGCCCTTCTGCCCGGCGGTGTCGAGGATGACGTGCACGATGGGCTTGCCGGTGTCGGGATCCTTGTGCGCGAGGATCGCGGCCGTGATGTCGACGAGGTAGCTCGACAGCTCGCCCTGGTTCCACTCGGCGAAGACCTTGCTGCACTCGTCGGGCGACATGCCGAGGGCCCGCTCCATCAGCCAGTACGCCTCGCAGATCATCTGCATGTCGCCGTACTCGATGCCGTTGTGGACCATCTTGACGAAGTGGCCGGCGCCCCCGCTGCCGATCCAGTCGCAGCAGGGCGTGCCGTCCTCGGCCTTGGCGGCGATGGCTTGCAGCACGGACTTGGCGACCGGCCACGCCTCGGGGCTGCCGCCGGGCATGATGGAAGGTCCGTGTAGCGCCCCTTCCTCGCCGCCGCTCACGCCAGCACCGATGTAGAGGATATCGCTGCTGGAAAGCTCCGCAATGCGCCTGACCGTGTCGGGAAAGTAGGTGTTGCCGCCGTCGATGATGAGGTCGCCGGGTCCGAGGTGCGGGCGCAAGCTGGCGATGACCGCGTCCACCGCCTTGCCGGCCGGGACCATGATCAGGATGCGCCGCGGGCTCTCCAGGCTCTCGATGAACTCGGCCTGCGTGCGTGCCGCGACGGCGTTCTGACCGCTGGTCTTCTGCGCGAAGCCGTCGACCTTCTGCAGGTCCACGTCGAACCCCGCCACGCCGAAACCCTTGCTCGCGATGTTGCGGGCCAGGTTCTCACCCATGACCCCCAGACCGACGACGCCGATGTGCTGCTTTGCCATTGCTCTTTGTTACTCCACTAGAGACGGATATCGACCAGAACCTTCTTCCGCAGATCGCTGAGGTAGATCTTCGTCTGCCTCTCCATCTCGCGCTGCCGCAGGCGCATGCGGATCTCGTCCTGCACCTCGGCGAAGGGCTTCGCGTCCTTGTTGCGCTTGTCGACCAGCTTCATGACGTGGAAGCCGCGATCCGCCCGGACCGGGCCGCGTACCTCGCCGACCTTCATCGAGAACAAGAGCTCCTCGATGGGCTTGGGCAGGATGTCGCGGCCGATGAACCCCAGATCGCCCCCCTCGGCGCGGTTGCCGGCGTCCTGCGAATACTCGCGCGCCAGCTTGGCGAAGTCCTCGCCTTCCTGTGCCCGGGCCAGCAGACTCTTGGCCAGCTGCTCGCGCTCGACCACGGCGGCGTTGTCCGCGTTCTCGGGGATCGCGAGGAAGATGTGGCTGGCGCGAAGCTGGACGTTCGACGACTTCATGTGCCGGTCGTAGTAGCTCTGCACCTCGCTGTCACCGACGTTGACCTTGGACCCCACCGCGATGTTGAGCACGCGGTACTTCAGGATCTCCTTCTTGGTGTTCATCCGGTAGACCGCCATGCTCATGCCCTGCTTGCGCAGCTCGCCCTCGAGCTGCGTGTCGTTCAGGCCGTAGTCGCGCTTGATCTGTCCGATGGCGCGGTCGATCTCGTCGTTACTGACCGTCAGCTTCAGGTCGGTGGCCTGCTGGGCCAGCAGCTGGTCGTCGATGAGTCGGTCGAGCACCTCGCGCCTGACCGAGGACGATCTGGCATCGCGCTCGCCCTGGTTCGGGATCGCCGCCACCTCGGCCAGCAGGGGGGCGGCCCGGTCTTCCACCTCGGAGAGCAGGATGACGTCGTCGCCGACCAGGGCCACGATCTTCTCGACCACGCGCGCGTGCGCGGCGGACGGAAGCATGACGGACAGGAGGGCGAGGGCCTGGGCGAGCTTGCTCATGGCCGTGCTCCTACCACGCCGGCGTCGATGACGCCCTTGCTGGTTGCGAGATCCAGCTTGGCCAGCTCGTCCTCGAAGATCTCGATCCTCACGGTCTTGCGAGCTTCGTCGATGAATTCCTTCTTCTTCCTGTTTCGCAGCTCGTCGAGCAGGCGGCGCTGGATCTCGGCCCTGCTGTCTTCCAGGGACCGGGACAGGGCGGGGCGGCGCTCGGTCAGCTTGAGGATGACGAAGCCCTGCGGCGTGCTCACCAGATCGGACAGGTCGCCGGTCTCCTTCAGCGAGAACGCCGCCGCCACCACCGCGGGGGGATACTGCGTGTTCTTCTGATCGATCTGCAGAAGGTCGCCGCTGCGCTGCTTCGAGTCCGCGTCCTCGGAGTACTTGGCGACGAGCTCGCGGAAGGCCTTCATGTCGGCCTTGGGCAGGGCCTTGGCCTCGGCCAGCACCTTGGCCGCCTTGGCCCGCTCCTTCACGACGATCTGGCTCGCACGCACGGTCTCGGGCCGGACGTATTCGTTCACGTGATCTTTGTAGTACCGCTCGACCTCGGCGTCGGAGACGTCGGACGGCTTGACCTTGTCGAAGATCTCTTGCTGCGTGAAGAGCCTGACCATCTTGTCCTTAGCCACGCGAACCACCTCGGGGTCGTTCTCGTAGCCGCGCTTGCGTGCCTCGATGGCCAGCACTTGGTAGCGGACCAGACTGTCGAGCAGCTCCTTTCGCCGCTCGGGCGACGAGTAGCGGGCCGCCACGAAGGGCTGGTTCGCGTAGCGGGCGAGCACCTCGCGCAGGTCGGCGCTGGTGATGGTCACGTCGTCGACCTGTGCCAGGACCACCTGCCCGGCCGGGGCCTTGCGGGCCTGGGGAGAGTTGCCTTTGCAGGCACCGAGCGCCGCGATGGCAACCAGCGGCAAACACCAGGTTCCGAGCGGCCTTGGGACGGGTAGGAGCATCCAGTCTGCATCGCACAACCAGGGGGCGTTCGCAATACGGTCTAGCCAGCCGCGCAGGCCAGGATCTCGGTCAGCTTCCGTCGCGCGGCAGACAGGCGATCCTTCTGCTCGGCCTCGGTGAAGGCGTAGCTCAGGCGCATGTCGGGGCTCAGCTTGTAGCGGCTGTCTTTGCGCTGTACGAGACGCATCACCTTGGCCGGATCGAGGCGCGTGTCGGCGCCCAGCGCCACCATCATGCGCGCCGCCCCCAGCTCGTACGCCTTGGCGCCGATGCGGCGCACGAGCGTCTTGTCGATCATCACCTCGCGCAGCAGGATGGCCTCGTCGGGCAGTTGTCCGTAGCGGTCCTGCAGCTCGGCCTCGATGGCCAGCACCTCGTCCTCGCTCTTGGCTTGGGCGAGGCGCCGGTACAGCTCCAGGCGCTGGCCGGTGTCCGGGATGTAGTCGTCGGGCAGGAAAGCCGGGACGTCGACCGAGATCTCGGGATCGTGCTCGGCCCGGATGGGTTGCCCGCGCAGCTCGGCCACGGCCTCTTCCAGGATGCGCGCGTAGGTGTCGAAGCCCACCGCGGCCACGAGCCCCGATTGCTTTCCGCCGAGCAGCTCGCCCGCGCCCCGGATCTCCAGGTCGGCGGTGGCGATCTGGAACCCGGCGCCCAGCTCGGTGAAGCGCTGAAGGACCGCCAGGCGCTGCTCGGCCTCGGCGGTCATGCGCTGCTCGGCGGGCACCACCAGGTAGCAGAACGCGCGCTCGCGAGAACGGCCGATGCGCCCTCGCATCTGGTACAGCTGGGCCAGTCCGAAGCGGTCTGCCTGGTTCACGATCATGGTGTTGGCGCGTGGGATGTCGAGGCCGGACTCGATGATGGTCGTGCAGCAAAGCACGTCGTAGCGGCCATCCACGAAGTCGATCATCACCTTTTCCAGTTTGCCCTCGGCCATCTGGCCATGCGCCATGGCCACGCGGGCCTCGGGGGCCATGGCCCGGATCTCGCGGGCCCACGTAGACAGGTCCTCGATGCGGTTGTGCACGAAGAAGACCTGTCCGCCCCGGGCCAGCTCCTTGGCGATGGCGTGGCCGAGCAGATCCGGATCGAAGTGGCACACGAAGGTGCGGATGGCCAAGCGGTCGGCGGGCGGGGTGGCGATGACGGAGATCTCGCGCAGGCCGGCCAGACCCATCTGCAAGGTGCGGGGGATCGGGGTGGCGGTCAGGGTCAGCACGTCCACCTGCGAGCGCAACTCCTTGAGGCGCTCCTTGTGGGCCACGCCGAAGCGCTGTTCCTCGTCGATGACCAGGAGGCCGAGCTGCTTGAAGCGGACGTCGCGGGACAGCAGACGGTGGGTCCCGATCACGACGTCCACCGTGCCCGCTTCGATCTGGCGAACCACGTCCTTCTGCTCGGCGGGCTTGCGGAAGCGCGACAGCGAGGCCACCCGCACGGGGAAATCCCGGAAGCGCTCGGCGAAGGTGACGTAGTGCTGTTCGACGAGCACCGTGGTGGGCGCCAGCACGGCCACCTGGCGGCCACCCAGGACCGCGAGCAAGGTGGCGCGCAGGGCGACCTCGGTCTTGCCGTACCCCACGTCGCCGCAGACGAGACGATCCATGGGGCTGTCGCGCTGCATGTCGTCCAGCACGTCCGCGATGGCGCGCTCCTGATCGACCGTCTCCTCGAAGGCGAAGCTCTCCTCGAACTGACGGAAGATCACGTCGGGCGCGGGGAAGGCGTGGCCGGGCAGGGCGCGGCGCTGGGCATAGAGCTGTAGCAGCTCCTCGGCCATCTTGCGGGTTTCGGCCGAGACGCGCCGGCGCTTCTCGACCCAGGTCGAGCCGCCGATCTTGTCGAGGCGAACGTTCTCCGCGGTGCCTCCGACGAAGGGATGGACCACGCCGATCCGGTACACCGGCAGGTACAGCACGCCGCCGCTGTACTCGAGGTGAACGAAGTCCTGGGTGACACCGCGGATATCGAGCTTGGTGAGCCCGCGGTAGCGGCCGACGCCGTGCTCGTCGTGAACCACCAGGTCGCCCTCGGCGATGCCAGCCAGATCGCCGAACGCGGGTGCCTTGGCGGGCGGCGGGGGCCGGTGCGCACGGGGCCCGAAGATCTCTTCTTCCGCTATGACCACCACGCGATCGCGCGGCAGCTCGAAGCCCCGCGAGAGCGGCCCAATCTCCAGGGTCAGCTCGACCTTGCCGTCGTGGGACTCCAGCAGGGCGCCGAGCCCGTGCTTGCTGGTTCTGCGGCCGATGCGGGCAGCAAGTCCGATCGATGCCAAGAGCCCCGACAGTCGGTCGGCATGGGTTCGGTTCGGGACCACGATGTGTACGGCGCAGGCATCCTCGAGCCAGCGGCCAAGCATCTGGGCGAGCGCCTGCCCCACGTCGCCCTGCGCGCTGTCCTTGAGAAGCTCGGCGCGGATGCCGCTCGTCGGACGCGCGTCGAGGCGCAGGCGAGCGTGCTCGTGCCGGGCGTCGGGACGCTCGATCTCCACGGTACGCAGCTCGATGCGCGGCAGGCTGGTCAGGGCTGCCGCGGCGGCTTCCTCCTCCATGAAGAACGCGTGCGGGTCGAGGGCTAGCAGGTGTTCTTCGTGTCGGTGGTGTGCGTTCTCGCGCAGCCGAGACAGCTCGCGTCTCGACTGCTCGGCCGTCGCCTCCGGATCCTCGAGCACGAGGCACGTGGAGGGCGGGAGGTACTCGAACAAGGTCGCCATGCGCGCATGAAAGACCGGCGCCAGCGCCTCGATCCCGAAGAACTCCTCGCCCGCGTCGATGCGTTCGAGGATGTTGCGCGTCTTGCTGGACGGGTAGGCTGCCTGGTCCGCGGCGGCCAGCACGCGCGCGCGTGGATCGGCCCCCTCGGTAGGAATGGTCTCCCGCACCGGGTGGAGCACGACGCGTTCGATGGCGCGCAGGGTGCGTTGGCTGGCGACGTCGAACAGTCGCAGAGACTCCACGTCGTCACCGAACAGCTCGATGCGCACCGGATGCCGATAGGCTGACGAGAACACGTCGATGACTGAGCCCCGCACCGCGAAGGTACCGGGATCGTCGACCACCTGGGTCCGGGCGAAGCCCATCTTGACCAGATCGGCCGTCAGCTTCTCTCGGTCGATGGTGGTGCCGGTGCGAACCTCGCCGCACAGCTTGGCGAAACCGTCGGGTGGCAGGACACGTCGGAAGAGCGCCGATGCCGATGCGACCAGCACGGTCGGCGCCAGCCCGTGACCCAGCCGGTACAGCAACGCCAACCTGCGCATGGCTGCACGTCGGTCGGGCTGGACCTCCGCATAAGGCGAGCTGGAAAACGCCGGCAGCTCCATGACCGCGGGCGGAGCCAGGGGATCGTCGACGTCCTCGGAGCCGAGAAAGTATTCGAGCGCCGATCTGCGCGAATCCACGTCGTCGTCGTCAGGGACGGCGTAGAGCACGAAGCGCTGGCGTGCCTTCGCGACGTGGGCAGCCAGCGCTGTTCCGAGCGGCGGCGCCGCACCGTGGATCTCCACGCAGGCGTTGCCGGTCGGAGCATCCGCCGAGAACGCGTGTTCCAGCGTCGATAGAAGGTCTCGGGCCGAGACGGGCGAGGGCATCGGGCCAGGCAGCTTAGCAATCTCTCCCGCGGCGCACATCCGCGCTGCTGGGGCCCGAGATAATTCGCAATTTCACGTTGCGTTACCCACAGTCTTCGTTGACCACCCGACGCGTGCGGGCTAAGGTGGCACACGAATCGAGGAGGAGCCCACATGAGACACGTCTATCGCCTGATGACGACCTTGCTTGTGCTCGGTCTGTTGGCGTCCTGTGATGACAATTCGAAGGTCCGCGTCGACAGGGTCGATCCACCCGAGGGCATCAGTGCTGGCGGCGATCACGTCACCATCATCGGCGCCGGCTTCCAGCCCGGCAAGACCCAGGCTCGCATCATGTTCGGCAAGCACGTATGCGAACAGGTCGTGATCCAGTCGACGAGCAAGATCCGCGTCGTCACGCCCAACGGCGACAAGGGGCCGGTGGACGTCACCCTCGACTTCGACAACGGCACTCGCTTCAAGATCCCGAACGGATTCCGCTACGTCGAGCCGAAGCAGACCGGCGACGTCCGCAAGGCTTTCTTCAACAAGCCGGCCGAAAAGAAGTAGCGACCTCGACCATTTCTTGCGCGAGAACCAATACGCCGCCGGGGCATCCCCGACGGCGTATTTCGTTGGAGGGCCCTTGGCCGCTTACTTGTAGGCGACGCGGAACAGCTGCTGTCCCATCAGCATCAGGCTGCCCGACGGAACCACCCGATTCTCGCGCACACGCAGGAAGGTTCCGTTCGACGACCCCAGATCCTTGAGGTAGACGCGTCCTTCGCGCGCCGACAGTTGGCAGTGCCCGCCCGAGACGTAGCCGTCCTCGGGGAACAGGATGTCGCCGCGCTCGCGGCCCAGGCGCACCACCTCCTCGAAGAGGGGAAACGCGGGACCATCGAGATCTCGACCGACCACGACGGAGAGGCGTCCCCAGTACCCGGGGTTCGGCGTCCCGATGATCTCGGTGCCGTCCTCGAGCGCGGTCGGCGGATTGATGGCGTCGAAGCGCAGGAGTTCCTGCCCGATGCGGAAGCTGTCGCCCGACTCCAGCGTCTCTTCCTCGGTGATGCGGACGAAGATTCCGTTGAGGCTGCGCTGGTCGCGGAGCTCGAGCCCCGTGTCGCTGAGGACGAACGACGCGTGCCTCGGTGACAGGTATGGATCGGCATCGAACAACGTGCCCTGACCTCGGCCGATGATGTTCTCGCCCTCCTGAAGGGGAAAGACGCCACCCTCGCTCCCGTCGGGGCGAATGAGCGTGATGTGGCCGCGCGGCCCGATCTTCCTGGCCATGGGAGATACGGCCTCGGCCCGTTGCACGGCCGCCTCGGCGACCGCGCCTGGGGCGCCCTTCATCCGATGTCCGCAGCCACCGCAGAACGCGAACGCGGAAGCCACCTGCTTTCCGCAGTTCGGGCACGCGACGGTGTCGGAGGGGGGCGGCGAAAAAGGCGAGGGATGAGGCGCCGTCACAGGCGGCATCGCCGTGGCAGGCACACCCGTCGCGATCGGCCGCGACCCGATGGCTGGGTTCGATATCGCCGCCGGGGCCACGCCCATCGGCGCCGAGCGTGATGGAACTTGCATCGGCACGGAACCAAGCCCGATCTGGACCGAGGGCGACGCGGTCGGCACGTTTGTCGCGCCCAAGCGCTGGGCTGCCGAGGACGGCGCGATCGGCGGGGGCGTGACCGGCACATCCACCGGGGCCGACAGCGGCGCTGCCATGGTTGGCATGACGGCCGGCGGCGAGGAGACCGGCAACATGGGGTCGGCCATCACGCCGAAGTTGTCGGGCTCGGGCGGCACCGCTGTCTTCGCGACGCCCACGGGCTGGCTCGGCTGCGCAATCGGCTCCGGTGGCGGGGTAGGCGGGAAGGCTTCGGGTGGCGGGGCGACCACGGGTTTCGGCGCAGGCGCCGCGCCTTGGAGCTTTGCCCCACAACTCAGGCAGAACTTGTAGAGGTCCTGATTGTCTTTTCCGCAACGAGAACAGGTGATCACGACAGATCCTCCGCGCGATTCGTTGGTTTCGTAGTAAGCATCGGCGTCGCCTTCCTAAGTTATCTCCACGCGGAAAAGCTGCTGGCCGACGAACACGTAGTCGCCATGTAGAAGCTGTGTCTCACCGGCGACGCGAACGAAGGTTCCATTCTTCGATCCCTGATCGACGATGGTGAATCCCCCGTCCGCGCCGATGCTGATCTCTGCGTGTCGGCCGGAGATGAAGGGATCATCGGGGAAGTTCACGTCGTTGCCTTCGCGGCCCAAGGTGATGTTATCGCCGCGCGCGCGAACGATGAGACCGATGTCCCCACCGCGAAGCCGCTGAATCAGCCGCATCTTCGACGCACGCTTGGGGCTCGCGTAGAAGTACGTGCCTTCGGCGTCCGGCTGCGGTCCGAAGTCGGGCGCCAGGGCTTCAATCTGGAGAAGCTGCTCTCCCACCAGGAAGGCCGCGCCTGACTCGAGCCGTGCCGGCGCATGAATGCGGATGAACACGCCGTTGGTCGAACCCTCGTCGTTCACGAAGAGGTGCGCATCCCTGTAGAAGAAGTTGGCGTGGCGCGGGGACAGCAGAGGATCGTCCGGAAACAAGATGGCCCCCTCCGTTCGGCCCACGATATGCTCGGTGCCGCTGAGCTGGTAGGCCAGCCCGTCTCCCGTGTCGGCCTTGACCAGCACCAGCTTGGCGAGCCCCGACGGCTGCACGCCGGAGAAGAACATCGTCTTGCCTGATCCGCCGGCGGGTGGGGCCGGTATGGCGTCCAGACGGGCTCCACACTGGCCACAGAAACGGTCGTGTTCAGGAACGGTGTTCCCACAGCTCGGACAGGTTTTGGTCGACATGAACTCCTCCGGACGAGAGGCGACGATGGGGCTAGCGGCTGGCAAAGATGTGGGCACTGGCTCGCCGAGGGGCACCTCACAGAGAGGGCACCGGCTCGCGTCGAGGCCGGTCAGTGCATCGCAACGGGGACAAACCAAGCCGACGGGCATACTTGTTGACGCAATCTTGCCCCTGTCTCTCCGTCTGTCAAGCACGCTGGTTGCGGCAAACGGATCGCTTCGATGGATTCCTTCTCCGACGCAGCCACGTAGCGCGGCCTACGCATCGTCTACGGCTCTCTCTTCAGGCGATCACGGAGGAAGCTGTGGACCTCACCACGCACCTTCGCCGGCATCTCGAGCGCCAGGGCCTCGCGGGATATCTCGGGCGTCCTCTTGTACGTCTCGAAGAACTTGACGCATTCGGGGCAGTACGACAGATGCCCATCGAAGCTCTCCCGGTCTTCCCTGGGCAAGGTACCGCTCAGGTAGTCCATGCAATAGTCCACCAGTTGGCTGCAGCTGATACCAATGACTTTTTCGTACGGCTTCACGTGGAGGATCCTGGGTAGATATCGAAACCCACTATATACAAGCTAGATGCCGCTCGCACGCTCCATGGTTCAGGCCCTTGCACGATTTCCGCTTCGGCCGTGAATTCTGGTCGGATTATGTAGGCATGGCCGTCGCCGGTCGAGCACCGGCAGCGCACTTGACAGCGCCACCCGCTTCGCGGCAAGCCAAGGACATGGGGGAACTGAGCCCGTCGACGATCGAGGAGGAGCACTTGACGCTCGAGCGAGAGCGTGTCGACGAATTCCTTCGCCGGCCCGGCGGCGCGCAGGCACTGGCTCGGTTGCTTCTGCCCGACGAAATCACCATGGAGCTCTCGCAGCCGGGCGATGTGGTCCTCCACCCGCGTTGCGTGACCATCGACGGGCCCGCGCGCCCCGGCTTGGAGGCTTCTTGCGAGGCCTTTGTTCTCGAGTCGATCGACGCTGGGGTTCTCCTCGTGGAGCGCGGCTTTGCCCATCACCTGGTGAACGCCATACTTGGCCGCCCCCCTTCATTGGCGACTCGGTCGCTATCGAGGATCGAGCGTGGAATAGTGGCCGGCCTCGTCGCCCTCCTGTTCGGGCGGCTCGGCATACCCTGTGGCATCCGAGCCACGTCCCCGTGTAGCCCGCCCCAGGTGAAGGATGCCTTGTTCGTCGAGGTGCGGGCTCACGTGCAAGGATCCGATGGGCAAGCCTGGCTGTGCGCGGGCCCCGCCGCCGTCGGGCGAGTCTGGCAGATGGCCGGGACTGCTGGGCCGTCGGCGACTCTGAGGGTCGAATTGGCTCGAACCGAGTTGGCAGAGGCCGACGCTGTCACCGCTTGTCCGCGAGACCTGGTGGTTTTCGACGATCGCCGGGCTTGTCTCATGTCGGAACCGCTGTTGGTCGACCTCTGCTATCGAGGAAGAGTCCTGCCGGTGTCCCTCGATGGTAGCGGTAGTGTCCGCATGGACGACGCGTCAGCTCGCAATCTCTCCTCGAGTCGCGCCTCGCCAGGAGGGAGCGTCGTGATCACGGCCGAGATCGTGCGCAAGAGACGGTCTTCGTTCGCCACGGTGGAAGACCCTGCTTTCAGTGCAGTCCTTCTTCGCATCGGCGAATCGGACTGGTCCGAGGGCGTGCTGGTCGCGCACGAGGGGTGCCTGGCCGTCCAGATTACCCGGATGCTCAGGACGATGGGCGCTGACTGAGGCAGAGCTCTTCGAACTGCGCCGCGGTAGTGGCCCATCGCGGCGCAGCGCTCATCAGCGTCTCTTGCAGTGGTCGCCAGAGATCCGGGTTGCTGCGTAGGGCTGCACATCGCGAGACCACGGAAACGCGCTCGTACGGCTCGTCGGGAAGGTAGAGGAGACCGTGCCCGGTCCGCGAGGCGACGTCATAGTCGACCACGTAGTCCCGATAGGCCGCGCAGTCCGGCATCATGGGTAGGGTACCGTAACGCATTGCCAAGCCAGCGGTCCGAGCAAGATGGTTGTCCTTGTCAGCCAGCAAGAGTGCGTCAGCTCCGGCGAGAATCTGCCGCTCGGCCGCGGGGCTCGTGTCCGGGAAAACCGCAATCTTCCCCGGCGCCTCGATGGAAATGCGCTTGACCTCGTCCACCAGGGCTCGCTCGCCGCCCCCGGGGACCACGACGGCCACGTCCGAGCGGACCAGCCGGCTGATGGTTTCGATCAACAATCGCCCGCCATCGGCGACGGCAAGCGCGGAGGTCGCAACCAGCAAGGTTCGTCGTCCCAGCGCCAACGAAGTGCGACGTGCCAACGCTTTCCGACACGCGGCCTTGCCGGCGGGAGCGTCGGAAGAAAACGTCGCAGCGAGGTCCGGGTCGGTGGCGGGATCGTGAGGGGCTTCATCACATCCGAGCCTTACGGATACCACCGCCTGGTCGGATGCACGGAAGGCGAACTCCCTTGTTGACTGGAAGCGCAATGCAGCAGATGGGCTTGGAAAGACGACCACGTCCGCATCGATGGCACCCATGCCCGCGAGCGATCCCTTGGCAATGGCGAGATCGGGAGCATCGCAGTCGAGGGCCGACCTTTCCGATGGTGACAACGGCGGTCCCCATGTCCCCGTGGGCAGTGCGAACACCCGCACGTTCGCCTGCACGGCAGGAAGCACGGCAGCCGCAGCTTCGCCCCAGGCGATAATCGCATCTGGCTTACAGATCGCGTCGCGCACCATGGCTGCGGCCGCATTGGCGAGCAATGCAGCACTATGGCCGCGATCTAGTGGGTCGACGCCGAGGACTTGTAGGGCGCATTGGCTCATGGCCGATCGGCCTTCGTAGAGGGCACACTCCCGATCTCCGTCGGCGAGATGCGCCATCACTGTCCTCAGGCGTCGAGCCATGCCCGGAAGACTGGCGGCCCTGGCCTCGCTGGCCAGGGTCAGAATGGTGATACGATGCTTTGCGGTGGACAGCGCGCGGCCCAAGGCTGCGGCAGATACTGCCGTCTCGCCTTCAACGACTGGCGCAACTTCGTCACCGACTATTAGGATGTCGGCCATGCTTCAACTATCGAAGAACGCCAAGGATTCAGCCACGCTTCCCCGGGCGCAAAGCCCAGGCTGGCGCTACTCGGTAGCACCGCGTTCGTCGTCTTCGCCGGGGAACTCGTTCACGGACGGGTACTTCATGATCTCCTTGCGAGAGATCTTCCACGCCTTTTGTACGATCCACGACAGAGAGCGGTCTTGACGCGTAGCCTCTTCCTGGATTTCCTTCAGCATTTCCTCTGGAAAGTAGAGACTTTGTTTTCTCTTGTCAGAACCGGCCATGAAAGCACCCCACTTATGGTGATCTCCCCGTTGGACTTTTCCGCATTTAGGCAGCAATCGGCTAACCTGTCAAGGAGTGGCATTCTCTCGCTGGATATGCCAAGTGTTGCAATCGCACGCTAGACTAGGCAAAACAGAGAGCTAATCTGAAACAAGGGGATACATGGAAGGGACCGGTCTGAAGAAGAAAGACCTCAAACGGTTCCGCGACATCCTTCTCACGCGGAAGAAGGACATTCTGCGGAATGCGCAACGAACCCTCAGCGAGGACATGACGCTCGAGTCTGACGACCTGCCGGACGAAATGGATCTGGCGTCGTCTGAGTACCTGCAGTCGTTCACCTTCAGGCTGCGCGGGCGCGAGAAGACCTTTTTGCAGAAGATCGATCACGCGTTGGAGAAGATCGAGGAAGGCACCTTCGGACTGTGCGAGCAGTGCGGAGAGCTGATTTCGATGAAGCGGCTCGAAGCGCGCCTCGAAACGACTCTCTGTATCCGCTGCAAAGAGGATCAGGAGCGGATCGAGAAGGCGTACGGTTAGCTGTCGCTCGAAACGCCAGGTCGCTCCGCATTCATCGCGCTCTCCCGGTGCAGGAGGGCTGTTATCGCTTTGGTCAGGTTGATTCGCATTCATCGTGCTCTCCCGGGCGGGGGAGCGGTGGACGCTTTCGTGAGGGCCTCTCTCCTACTCGTCGGCTGTCTCCTCCACTCGGGCTGCGTCGGTTTGTTCGCGGTCGACGGATCGAGTGTGTCGGCAGGATCCCATGCTAGGGGAGCCCTCATTCGCGGAACCGCCATCGCCTTCGAAGGCACGGGCTACGCCGTGCATAGAGACTGGCGTGCACGCGACCATCGATACGGCACTCAGGAGATGGTTGCCTGGCTGACGGCGTTGTTTGCCGAGGTGAACAAGGATGATCCCGACACGGTCGTCTTCCTGGGGGACCTGTCAGGGAGACGAGGAGGAGGGGGGCCGAAGCACCGATCGCACGCCAGCGGTCGGGACGTGGACATCTTCTTCGTGGCGAGTGATCGCACGGGTAGGCCAATGCTCGACCTGCCGGCGATGATTCATTTCGACCATGAAGGTCGCGCAGCTCGTTGGTCGCCAGCCAGGTCGTCGCCAACCGTCCATGATCGGCTTCCCGAAGCCGTGTTCGATGCTCGTCGCAACTGGGCGATCGTTCGCGCGATGCTGGCCAACCATTCCGTCGAGGTCCAGTGGATCTTCATCCATGGAGCACTGGCGAACCTGCTGATCGCCCAGGCGGAACGGGAAGGCTCGCCACCCGGAATCGTCGAGAAGGCGCGTGCACTCTTGCATCAGCCTACGGACTCGCAACCCCACGACGATCACATGCACGTGCGCGTCTTCTGCAGTCCCAACGACCGTGCGTTCGGCTGCACCGACAAGGGGCCGAAGCGTTGGCTCAAGAAGCACTGGAAGTATCTCGGAGCGGCCGAGCTGGGCCGCCGTACGGCTACTCACTAGCTCATCCCTCTTGGTCCGGACGGTGGTCATCTCGGGGACGTCGCTCGAGACTTTCGAGTGCCGGAGACGCTTCCTCGCAGAAACGCAGCGGCTGCTCGTTTCAACCTAGCGACGGAGTTCGTCGTCGTTGTCGCGAGTCCAGCCGGTAACGGTTGGCCGAGTCCGTGACGACTCGGTGTCGAGCCTGGCCGACGTGTGAGCGGTGAAAAGGATCCTTTGTCCCACCTGAACAAAGAACTAGCTAGTTTTTATATTGAATAGAATCTACCCAATCGAATACATTGAATGGCCTAACATGGATAAGCGCCAGAGCATGTCCGGTCGCGAGCTCCCGGTTCAGTCGAACCGGGCGGCCGGGCTCCTGGTCGACGACGAGATCGACGAGATCGAGCGCCAGTCCCCGGACGGACTGACGTCTCGCCAAATCGTCGACGTTTTCACTGCCCGGGGCATCCGCTTCTCGGAAGCGACCCTGCGCAAGTACGTGCAGCTTGGCCTCTTGCCCCGCTCCGTGCGTGTCGGGCGCAAAGGCAAGCACCGCGGCTCGTGCGGCATCTACCCCTCAGACGTCGTCCGTCGCGTGAATCAGGTGCGCGCCATGATGGCTGCTGACCTGACCATCGAAGACATCCAGAAGTCGTTCGTTCGCTTCAAGGACGAAATCGAGAGGGTCGAGAAGGGGGTGAGGGAGCTGATTGCCGGTTTCGAACGTGAGGCCAAGGGGCCGAACTTCGATTCCGAGAGGCGCGCGGTGATCGAATCCGAGATCGTCGCCGCCAAGCACGCCGCCAGCGAGTTGGTCCGGCGAATCACAGGAGTCGAAGCAAGTTTGTCTGCTCGCGCCGGCGCAAAGGTCGCGGGCACTGCCGTCGGGGGCGGCAGTGATCTGTTCTGACGTGGTCCCCGCCAGCCACGCCTAAGGAAAAGTGCCATGGCCGAAGAGAGACTCGAGAATCAGAGAGAGGGTGACGTCACGGAGCCAGTACCGGAGGAGATGCCGCAACCCGAGGTAGCCAAAATTCGCATGAAGGTGCGTCCGTCGCGTGATGGGCGCTTCCGATCCAAGACCATCGCGCCCAAGCGGCTGACCCGCGACGAGAAGCGCCTGGCGTTGTCCCTGGTGTATCCAGAGGACGTCGATCGACCGAAGCTGCGTTCCGAATGCCAGAACATGCCGCGGCCTTGCCCATTCGTGAGCTGCGAGCACCACCTGTATCTCGATGTGAACCCGCAAAGCGGCGCCATCAAGCTCAACTTCCCCCACCTCGAGGTCTGGGAGATGGCGGAGACTTGTGCGCTGGACGTCGCAGACCGTGGTGGCATCACCCTGGAAGAGGTCGGGGCGATCCTGAATCTGACTCGCGAGCGCATCCGTCAGGTCGAGGTCCGTGGCCTGACCAAGATTCGTACCGTCAGCGGAGAGGACCTGGGCGTCAGCTCGTCTTTCAAGTCGCCAACCAAGTCCTAGTCGAACCACCTAGCTTAGAGGAATTCTCCTGGTCGGGATACGCCGGGTACGTCAGTATCGAAGTCGATGTCTTCGGAAAATTCGTCGCACGCCGAACCAGACCGCATCTACCCGCCGACACCGCTAGACGCGATTGATGCCCAGCTTGCCGAGCGCCTGCTGGGCGTCGCGATGTCGACGGGTGGGGATCACGCGGACCTGTACTTCGAGTACCAGTCCGCTGCGGATTTCTCGTTCGAGGAGCAACGTGTCCGCACGGTTGGGCGCGCCATCACACTGGGACTCGGCGTGAGAGTGGTGCGCGGCGAGGCGACGGGGTACGCGTACACCGAAGAACTCTCCGAGTCGCGCATGCTGGAGGCTGCGCGGACTGCGGCGCAGGTCGCTACGCAGGGCACCTCCGTGGCGCCTATTGCGCTGATCTCCCCCGGGCTGCCGAGTTACTACCCGGTTCGTGAGCTTTCGTTGGTGGCAGCTGGGGAGGACAAGGTTGCCCTGCTCCGGCGCGCCGACGCCGCGGCCCGGGCATTCGATTCACGCATCATTCGCGTCGAGGCGGGCTTCGTCGAGGGCTGGGCCGATGTTTTGATCATCAACTCCGACGGGGTCATGGCGCGGGATCGCCAGCCGATGGTGAGGCTCGCGGTCAGTGCTGTGGCGGAGGAGAAGGGCAAGCGACAGACCGGCAGGTCCGGCACCGCCAAACGTCGAGGCATCGATCTGTTTGCCGAGTCGGGCGCTACTCCAGAAGACCTCGGCCGTGAGGCTGCACGCTTGGCGGTCGCCATGTTGCATGCCGAGGAAGCGCCCGCTGGGCCCATGGAGGTTGTTCTTGCCGCCGGTGAATCCGGGATTCTCCTCCACGAGGCAGTCGGGCACGGGCTCGAAGCGGACTTCAACCGTAAGCAGACGTCCAACTATTCCGGACAGCTCGGCAAGCCGGTGGCCTCCTCGCTCTGCACCGTGATCGACGACGCGACCCTGACCAGCGCTCGCGGATCGATCAATGTCGACGATGAAGGTACGCCGGGTGGGCGCAACGTCCTCATCGAGAATGGTACCCTCGTGGGGTACATGCAGGATCGGATTTCCGCCCGTCATTTCGGCACCAAGCCCACGGGAAACGGCCGTCGCGAGAGCTTTCGTCAGCCTCCGCTGCCGCGCATGACCAACACGATGCTCGCGGCCGGCAACGACGATCCCGAGGACATCATCCGTTCGGTCGCGCGCGGTGTATACGCGAAGCGCTTCTCGGGCGGTCAGGTGAACATCTCGAACGGCGATTTCGTGTTCGCCTTGACCGAGAGTTACCTGATCGAGAACGGCAAGCTGACTGCCCCGCTGCGTGGTGTGAACCTGATCGGGAACGGCCCCGAAGTCCTTCGCAACGTAACCATGGTAGGCCACGATTTCGAGCTCTCGAGTGGTACTTGGACCTGCGGCAAAGACGGACAGTCGGTGCCTGTGGGCATCGGCACGCCGACCGTGAAGATCTCGCAGATTACCGTCGGAGGAACCCGCACATGAGCACGCCCGGCGAGAAGCGCATCCCAGCGGAGCCGAAGTCCTGCCAGGAGCTGGCGGAGAAGATGCTCAGCTTCGCTCTACGGGCTGGGGCGGATGGTGCCGAGGTGCTCGTGCGCGATGGCGCGGAGCTGCAGGTCAAGGTCCGCAAAGGCGAGACAGAGCTCGTCAAGGAGGCGGGCAGCCGTGGGCTCGGGTTGCGGGTGATCAAGGATTCTCGTGCGGCCGTGACCTACACGTCGGACTTTGCAGCGCAGGCGATGCAGAGGTTCGCGGACGAGTCGGTCGGGCTTTGCCGTCTGGCCGAACCGGACCCGTTGGCCGCGCTTCCCGACCGCGAGGAGATGGCTCGCTCGATCCCCGAGCTCGACTTGTGGGACGCGTCGGTGCTGTCGGTCGACGTCGGGCAGGCGATTCAGCGTGCGAAGTCGGGCGAGGCAGCGGCGCTGGCGTTCGATCGTCGAGTCACGAACTCCGATGGAGCCAGCTTCAGTCGCAGCATCGGCGCAGTCGCCTTTGCGAGCTCCGCGGGGTTTTCCGCTGCGTACCGGGGCAGCAGCGTCTCGTTGGTCGTTCATCCGGTGTGCGACGACGCCGAGGGGAAGAAGCGCAACGGCTACCACTGGACGTCGTCCCGGTACGATGCAGCCCTGCAGCCGCCCGAGCAGGTGGGGCGCGAGGCCGCTCGGCGTACGGTGGCCAAGCTCGGCTCACGCAAGCTCGCCACTTGCCAGGTCCCGGCGATTTTCTCGCCCGAGACCGCTCGGTCGTTGCTCGGTCAGTTTGCCGGTTTGATTTCCGGCGGTGCGGTTTGGCGCAAGGGGACCTACCTTGGTGATCGCGAAGGGACCCTCGTCGCGTCACCTCTCGTCAACATCGTGGACGACCCCTTGCTGCCCCGTGGGTCCGGGTCCCGGCCGTTCGACGGGGAGGGCCTGGCCGTGCGACCCAACGTCATCGTCTCGGAGGGCGTGCTGCGCACTTTCCTTTGCGACGTGTATTCGGCTCGCAAGCTGGGCCGGAAATCCACGGGGTCGGCGGGGCGGGGACTCGGTGGTGGACCCCACGTGACGACGTCGAACTTCATCCTTCGGCCCGGCAAATCATCCGCCAAGGACGTCGCCAACGTCGAGCAGGGACTACTCGTCACCGACCTGATGGGCTTTGGCTTCAACCCGGTCACCGGCGACTTCTCCCAAGGTGCGGCAGGTTTCTGGATCGAGAAGGGCGAGATCGCCTTCCCGGTCAGCGAGGTCACCATCTCGGCGAGCTTCGATGATTTGTGGAAGGGCGTGGACGCGGTCGGCGACGATCTCGACACCCGGTCATCCGTGCAGGCTCCCAGTCTTCGCGTTGCGAGGGTGACGGTCGCGGGGACCTGACATCCCTCAGCGTCGCTGGCGCCTCTTGCGAGGTAGCTCGTCAAAGCACGGGCGAGCTGGAGGTCGACTGCGTTGCTCGGAGGCGGGCAAACGCCGTAGCTGCGACGATCATCAGCAGGAGCGAGGTCGCTTGCGCCGATGACAAGAGCAACGGCTCGGTGTCCGGCAGCCCCAACAGGCGAGCCAGGACTGGAATGCGCGCCTCGAAGAGGAACGCCCGAACCGCATCGCCGCGAAACAGCTCGACGATGAAGCGAAGGAGTCCGTAGCCGAACGCGTAAGCGAGCGCCACCGCGCCGTGTCTGTGCCGGCGTCGCCAGAGCCAAAGCAGCGCGACGAAGATCGCCAGTTCGCCGGCAGCCTCGTAGAGCTGGGTTGCATGCAGCGCGTACGTGGTGCCGGCTCCGACCAGGACCCGTCCCTTGCCGAGCAACTCGGTGTATGCCACGCTGCCCGGCGGAAAGTGCACGCCGCCGGGCCACGGCTTGCCGTAGCAGCAGCCCACCATGAAGCATCCGAGTCGACCGAACACGTGGGCGATACTGACCGAAGGCGCAAGGACGTCGGCGACCAGGCCGAGGGCGAGCTTTCTGCGGCGAGCGAAGAGCAACGTCGCCAGTGCCGCCAGCACGGCTCCGCCCAGGAAGACCAGCCCTCCCTGCCAGATGTGCAGAGCGGCCGTGCAGTCCCAGAGCCATTGCCGTGTCGTCCGCGGTGAGCCCGTGCCGATGCACAAGCGCGCGTAGCTTCGCGCGTGCATGAAGACGTAGAGCATCCGGGAACCGAGCATTCCGACGATGACGGCGTAGAAGGTCAGGTCGAGCGTGTGTCCGGTTTCGATGCCGACCGTTCGCCCGCGGCGGACCGCCAAGAGCACGCCGACTAGCACCCCCACCGCGATGAGGAAGCCGTACGCGTGTACGTCGATCGATCCGATGTGAAAGAGGGTCGGTCTCACACCGGGCTCGCAGGCGACGCGGCGTGGCTGCGATTCGCGCGTATGAGCAGCACGATCCCGAAGGCGACGAGCGGCAGCGAGATGATCTGCGACGTGGACAGGAAGCCCCAGAACACGCCGCGATCGTCGTCGCGCCAGATCTCGACGAAAGACCGGAACACGCCCTTCAAGATGAGAAGCCACGCGAAGAGCTGGCCGTCGAACTTCTTGCGTGGTTTGATGGCGAAGTACAGGAGGATGAAGGTCAGGAAGTTGAGAATCGAGAGGTAGACTTGCGTCGGATGCACGGGCAGCGCCGCCGCCCGCTCGGCGATGAGGTGGGCATCTCGCTGGGCTTCCCACGAGGCGCTGCCCACGGGGAATCGTACCGCCCACGGCACGTGCGCAACCTTGCCGTAACAGCAGCCGTTGAGGAAACAGCCGACTCGCGTGAGCGCGAGGCCGAAGGCGATCCATGGGGCACACAGATCCGCGACCTTCCAGGCGCCCATCCGGTGCTTGCGCGCGAAGTAGAGGCCGAATGCCGTGGCAAAGATGAAGCCACCGTAGAACGTGAGTCCGCCGCGCCAGACCTCGAGCGCGGCGAAGCAGTCGCGCGGCGGGTGGCAGGTGTGCGCGGCGACGTTGCAGACATAGTCCCAGCCGCACTCGCTGCTTGCGTTGCAGTAGCTGACCTTTGCCTCGGTGGCGCGGACCTTGAAGTTGTCCACGCACAAATTCACGTAGTCCTGGAAGTGCCCGTCGGCGAACACGTGCAGCAACCGGGCGCCGACGATGGCCGCGATGACGATGTAGATGTTGAGGTCGAGCACGCGCTCGCGATCGAGCCCCAGGCGGGGCGCCTCGCGCCTTGTCATGGCGGCCCCGATGACGAAGCTCAGGGTCAGCATGACGAAGTAAGACGGCAGGTCCAGGCGACCCAGGAGCGGAAGATCGACGCCGAAATCAACGAGGATTGGCCGCATCGCCCTTTCGTCCTAGCGCTTGGGGCAAACCGCCGCTACCGCGAAGTGCGTGGGGGCGTTTTCGCGGTCGGACGACGAGCACATGCGGTCAGCTTCCCTTGTTGTCCGCTTGGTCGGTGGTCGGTGTGTTTGGCTGGTCGGGTGCCGGTCCGTTCTGGGCAGACTGTCCGTGCTTGTCGAACAGCATGTCGATCGCCATCAGGGCGACGCCGACCACCAAGGCGGCATCGGCGATGTTGAACGCGGGCCACTCGTGCCGGCCAACCTTCCAGACGATGAAGTCCGTGACCCGTCCGAACGCGATGCGGTCGATGAGATTGCCGATGGCGCCGCCGCCGACCAGGCCGAGGGCGAGGTGGAGGCGGTACTGCCGCGGTCCGGAGCGCTTGAGATAGTACCCGACCAGTGACAGCGCCAAGATCGCGACCAGGGTCAGGATGATCCGTCCCCCCGGCAAGCTTTGACCCATGCCAAACGCCACGCCGGTGTTCTCCGAATAGCGCAGGTCGAAGTAGTCCGGGACGATGACCTTCGCGCGCCATGGTCCCATCGTCTTCAAGTGCGTGCGCGCCAGGATCTTGGTCCATTGGTCGAGCACGATGGACACCGCGCCGGCGATGGCGAAGATGAGGTTGCGTGCCTTTGTCGACTCGGGTGGCGTCATGGCGTCTCCTGTGACTTGACCACGGAAGCGCACCGGACACAGAGGTCGGGCTCCTGCGTGTGTCCGGAGGCGGTGCCTGTCCGCCGCCAGCAACGCGGACACTCTGGCCCTGGCGCCTCACCGACCTCCACGGTGGTATTTTCCGCGTTGGAAGCAGCGAGCTCGATGGCCGAGACTTCGCACAGCTCCGTCAGCTGGGTGAGGTACTGCTCCCAGCCTGGGCGATCGTCCGAGCTCGGCGTCACCGTGACCCTCGCCTCTAGAGCCTTGTGTCCGCTCGCCCGGAAGGCTTCGAGCTTGGCCAGCACGGCTTCGCGACGGGGACGCAGCTCGTCTTCCCAGCGGTGATCGGCGACGCTCTCCTTCACGACCCACGTTCCGCCGTGCACGTCGAAGGACACGCCCGTCAGGCGCGTGAGCTCGTCGGCCACGTCCTGCGCCGAGAAGCACAAGATCGGTGCCATCCAGGTGGCAACCGTCCTCACCATTTCGTACAGGGCGGTCTGCACGCTGCGGCGCTCGGGTGAATTCGCGCCGTCGCAGTACAGCGCGTCCTTGATGGGGCCCAGGTATTCGGCCGACACCGTGACCAAGTAGTCGACCATCAGCCGGACCACGTCGTGGAAGCTGTAACGTTCGAAGGCCGCGCGGATCTGCTTGTCGCGCTCAGCCAGAACCGCGAGGGCCATGCGGTCGAGCGGCCGCAACTTGTCGTCGGAGACCGCGTCCTTGCCGGGCACGAAATCGTACAGGTTCGAGAGCAGGAAGCGGCAGGTGTTTCGGATCTTGCGATACGACTCGCCCAGCTGGTCGAGGATGGTCTTGGAGAACACCACGTCCGACTGGTAGTCGGCGGCGGCGACCCACAGGCGCAACACTTCTGCGCCGTTCTTCTCCATCCACGCGCTCGGCTCGACATAGTCGGTCTTGATGCCGGCGGCGCGGGCTCGCTCGATTTCGGACTTCGAGTACACCTTGCCGCGCTCGTCGAGCACCCAGCCGTGGGTGAGCACGGCCTTGTACGGCGCCGAGCCCCGCGACGCGACGGCGGCCAGCAGCGACGAGTGGAACCAGCCACGATGCTGATCCGCGCCTTCGAGGTAGAGGTCCACCTTGCTTCCCTTGGGGACCAGCTTTCCGTCGGCGACGGCGGCCCAGCTCACGCCCGACTCGAACCACACGTCCACGATGTCGTGGGTCTTGTCCAGATCGGTGGATTGGCAGCGCGGGCAGCGCGTGCCCGCAGGGGCGAGCTCGCTCACCGGCCTGGTGAACCAGGCGTTCGAGCCCTCGGTGGCAAAGATGTTGGCGACGAAATCCATCGCGCCGGCTTCGAGGAAGGGCTCGTCGCACTTCTTGCAGAGGTATGCCGGGATGGGAACGCCCCAGACGCGCTGGCGCGAGAGGCACCAGTCGGGGCGCACTTCGATCATGCCGCGGATGCGGTCGCGTCCCCAGCCCGGGATCCACTGCGTGCGATCGATCTCGTCGAGCGCCTGCTGCCTGAGGCTGCCCTTGTCGCCCAGCTCGCCGAGGCGCGCGAACCACTGACTGGTGGCGCGGAAGAGCACGGGGTTCTTGCAGCGCCAGCAATGGGGATACTGGTGCTTGATCTGCTCGCCAGGCTTGTTGAGCAGGAAGCCGGTCTCCGCCAAGAGGGCGACGATCTTCGGGTTGGCCTCGAAGACCTGCATGCCTGCCCAGTTGGGGACCTCCGTGGTGTAGCGGCCCGAGCCATCGACCGGCGCATAGACGTCGAGTCCCTCACTGCGACCGACGGCGTAGTCGTCGGCGCCGTGGCCCGGCGCGGTGTGCACGAGGCCGGTGCCGGCGTCGAGCGTGGCGTGCGAGGCGAAGGTCAGGCGGAAATCCTTGTCCGCCTTTGGCGTGGCGATGAAGGGATGCCGGTAGCGCAGGCCGCGCAGGGCCCGCAGCTTGTCGCCCGACAGCTCGATCCACGTCTCCTTGGGAGGCGCCGTGATTCCACACGCTTGCAGGAAGCCATCCGCGAGCTCGCGAGCGACGATCAGGTACTCGCGCCCGTTTCGCTCTACCGGGATCGCCGCATAGACGAGCTCGGGATTCGCGACGATGGCGAGGTTCGCGGCCAGCGTCCAGGGCGTCGTGGTCCAGATGACCAGCGCCGCGGGCGTCTTGCCCAGCACCGATTCCAGCGCGGCTTGTCCGGGCTCGACTGGAAAGCGCACGAAGATCGACGGTGACGCGTGATCGGCGTACTCGACCTCGGCCTCGGCCAGCGCGGTTTGGTGGGTCGTGCACCAGTGCACCGGGCGTTTGGCCCGGTAGAGCAAGCCCTTGGCGGCGAACGCGGCCATCACCCGTACGATGGCCGCCTCGTAGTCCTTGGACAGCGTCAGATAAGGCTCGTCCCAGGCGCCGAAGCACCCCAAACGCTTGAAGTCCGACCGCATGACGTCCACGAACTTGCGCGCATGGGCCTCGCACTTCTGCCTGAAGTCGCGTGCGTCCTGCTTGGCCTTGGGACCGAATTGCTTCTCCACCTGCTGCTCGATGGGCAACCCGTGACAGTCCCAGCCCGGCACGAAGCGTGCGGCCTGTCCCATCAGCAGGCGCGAGCGGACGATGATGTCCTTCAAGACCTTGTTGAGCAGCGTGCCGTAGTGGATCCCGCCGGTCGGGTAGGGCGGTCCGTCGTGCAGCACGAAGGCGGGCGCCTTGGCGGCTTCGCGAGCACCCAGCACGCGCTCGTATTGCTTCTCTTCGGCCCAGCGGCGAAGCCACACCGGTTCTCGTCGTGCGCCATCGGCACGCATGGGGAATTCAGTCTTCGGAAGGTTGAGTGATTTTTTCCAGTCCACGAAGCCGCGCATACTAGCAGAACGAAGCTCACGAATCTCGCGCGTCATTGGTCGGAGGCGACAGCGTGACCAAGGTCGCCCCCCAGGCACCTGCATACGCATCGGCCAGCACGAAGTGCGCCACTTCGGGCATCCGTCGAAGCAGGGCGTGGACCTGACGTCGCAGGGCACCCGTGCCTTTGCCGTGAACGACGCGCACCTGCAGGATGCCTCGGGTTCGGCACTCGCGCAGGTATTCCGGAACCAAATCTTTCACCTCCCGCGGCGAAAACGTGTGCAGATCGAGGGTCCCGTCCACGGGGATTTCGATGGCATTCTCGGGGAAGGCGTCGTTCGGGGGCTCGCCAGCCATGGGGACTATTGTTACCGATACACGCTGCCCGCGCCCGCTCCCAAGCCGAACGTTCGGATGGCCGACAGGCCCACGACGAAGTGCCCGTTCTTGCTGACCGCGCCCCAGAGCCCGAGGCCCGGCTCGAAGCGGACGATCGCGTTTGGGTACAGGTTCACGCTGACGAAGTAGTCGATGACGTTGCTCACCACCAACGAGGCCAGCAGGGATTCGTTGCGGTCCACGAACAGCCCCGCGCTGGCGGCGAAGTCGACGGTGTTGTCGAGGTCGACCTGTGATTGGTTGATGAGACGCGTGGAGCGCAGGCCGCCTCCCATCGACAAGGACAGGCCCGAGGGAAGCCGATACGAAAGGCCGAATAGCGATCCCAGGCCGATGTAGCCGAAGAGTCGCAGCGCCGGGATGTAGGGGATGCTCCACTTCAGCGCGAAATAGTTGCCCTGGTTGTTGAGCCCGGTCCCTGGCCAGGTCAGCCCCGGTTGCATCGACCAGTCGGACACCACGATGGTTTCGCTGAAGAATCGATTGATGGGCGCGAAAGAAAACAAAAGGATGCCGCCCAGGTCGAAGAAGTAGATGTCGGCGATGCAGTCGGTGTTTCGCCCGGAAGACCCCTTGTTCTCCAGCGCTTCATTGACCAGCGCCGAGGACATCAACGTCGCGGCCGACCACAGTCCTGCCCAAGGGACATCGTGGTCTTCGTACCATTCACGAAGAGCCGTGAAGGTCATGCCCCCGCCGATCAGGTGCAGCGTGTAGTTCGGGACCCACCGCATGGTGTGCTGGCTCCAACTCAAGGGCAGGATCTCCTCCCGCACGAACCGCGAGCCCCCTTCCTCCCGCACGCGTGCGTACGCGTGTCCTAGGTTGTCGAGGACATTGCGCACGTCGTTTCCACGGACCGCTTCGAATGGATTGCGGGCAGCTCCGCGAATCTGCAGAACGTCGAAACCGCGATTGAGGAAGCTGGTGAGTGGGTTGAAGACGGCCTGGCTGCCGTAGTCGTAGCCATGGAAGAAGTAGCGGCGTTTGCTGGGTTGGGGATCCTCGGCGGGGGCCAAGTCCTCCGTCGGCGCTTGGTTTTTCGAAGCGGGACCAGCGGCCGGAACGGGCTTGGATGTCGAAGCGTCCGCGTCCTGCTGTGATGTGGCGGATGCGGCCTGGCCATGATTCGCACGACCTCCATCCGGCGAATCCGACTGGGTCGACAGGGCGGAGGATGCGAGGGCCAGAGCTACGAGGAGTGGGACGTGCGGCAAAGGGGGCCCATGGTTATCGCATCTCGCTACCTTGGGCAAATCGCCGCCGAATCCGTCCTTGGCGCGATTCGGATTCTTGGTAGAAACGGGCATGGCCGAGCGCGCTTCGTGGGACGAGTACTTCATGAACATCGCGACCGTGGTCGCGTCGCGATCCACCTGTCCTCGCAAGTTCGTCGGGGCGGTCATCGTGCGCGAGAAGACAATCTTGTCGACGGGTTACAACGGGTCCATCCGTGGAATGCCCCACTGCAGCGAGGTCGGGCACATGATGGAGAACGACCATTGCGTCGCCACCATTCACGCCGAGAGCAACGCCATCCTTCAGGCAGCCAAGAACGGGGTGATGATCGATGGCGGCACCTTGTACGTGACCGCGAGCCCGTGCTGGAACTGTTTTAAGCAGGTGGCCAACTCGGGGCTCAGGCGGATCGTATATGGCGAGTTCTACCGGGACGACCGCATCTTCACCGTTGCCCGCACCTTGGGCATCGAATTGGTACATCTCGCGGTGCAACCTCCACTCCAGGGCAACAGCGTCGTTACAAAAGTCCGATCAGATGGTTGACAGATTTCGTTAGCTGGCTGACTCTATAAAGCAGATGCTGCGGTTGTCGTTGATGCTGCTTGCCGTCATGGTGAGCGCGGAGACCGCGGGGGCTGACGAAGGCGCCCCGGGACGACTGACGTCCATGAGCAGTGCCCAGCACGCGCGTACTTGCCGGCGCTTGAAGGCGCCCAAGAACAGCAAGCGCAAGGGCAAGATGGTCGGATGGCCCGTGCCCGAGAGGGAGCTTCGGGAAGAGGCGGCGCCGCGACCATCGGGCCGAATTCGCATCTATTCCGTCAACTACAAGGAAGAGGCGGACGTCAACATCTACAACGAGGACGGTTCGTACAACCTCCAGGCGTTGGCCGAGATCAACCACATCTTCAAGTGCCGGCGCAGTGGCCTCGAGCACGAGATCGATACGCGTCTCGTCACGATCCTTTCCCACCTCTACGATCACTTCGGCGGCAAGCGCATCGAGCTGCTCTCTGGCTATCGCTTCCAGCGACGCACGACCAGCAACCACTTCCTCGGAACGGCTGCCGACCTTCGCATTGCCGGAGTGGACCCGCTGAAGATCCGCGCCTTCGTCTCGACCCTGGACTCGGGGGGGATGGGCGTGGGCTGGTACCCCAAGGTGGGCTTCATTCACGTCGACGTTCGCAAGCCGCCGAGCTACCGGTGGATCGACTACTCGAAGTCGAACCCGGATGCGCGGGATCGCCAGTTGCCTCGCGGTTTCAAGCGCAAGAACCCCGAGAGCTAGCGTCATCGTTTCTTGATCTCCGCGCTGCCGTCTCGTAGCTTGGGGACACGTCCGCGAGCAGTTCTTGCGGATGTCGCGAAGCAACATGTCCGCCAAACAGCTAGAATTGCTCGAAGAAAAAGAAAAGGCCCCCGCTACACCGAAGCGGGCAAAGGGTGGCGGGGGGCGAGGGAAGGGCGGAGAAGGCGGCGACGGAGGCGGCCCCTTCGAGCCGTCCGATGCGTCCCTCGCCGACGAGGCCCAGCGTCGCTATCTGAACTACGCGGTCAGCGTGATCACCGCCCGGGCTTTGCCCGACGTTCGTGACGGCCTGAAGCCGGTGCAGCGGCGCATCTTGTATGCAATGCACAACGACTTGCATCTCTATCCGGATGCCAGATTCCGCAAGTCGGCGACCATCGTCGGCGCAGTCATTGGTCGCTACCACCCACACGGCGATACCGCCTGCTACGAGGCCATGGTGCGCATGGCCCAGGACTTTTCCTTCCGCTATCGGCTGGTCGAGGGCCACGGGAACTTCGGCTCGCTCGATGGTGACGCGCCTGCCGCGTATCGATACACCGAGGCACGCCTGGCGCCACTGTCGACCGAGCTCCTCGACGAGATCAAGGAAGGGACCGTCGATTTTCGCCCCAACTTCGACGGCACGGTGGAAGAGCCCATCGTGCTTCCGGCGCGCGTACCGCAGCTTCTGGCCAACGGTTGCTCGGGCATCGCCGTGGGCATGGCCACCAACATTCCTCCGCACAACCTGAGCGAGGTCTGTCAGGCCGCCATCGCGCTCATCGACGATCCCAAGCTCGAGTGCAAGGACTTGCTCAAGTACGTCAAAGGCCCGGACTTCCCGACCGGCGGCCTCTGCACCAACTCGAAGAAGGAGTTGCGCGAGATCTACGAGACGGGGCAAGGCCCAATCCGCCTGCGCGGCGAATGGAAGACCGAGGAGACCAAGAAGGGCGCGCCGCTCATCGTGCTGACCTCGATTCCGTACAACGTCAGCAAGGCGGACCTCGTCGAGAAGATCGCGGCGGTCATCATCGAGAAGAAGCTGCCCATGCTGGTCGACGTGCGCGACGAATCGACCACCGAGGTGCGCGTCGTCTTGGAGCTCAAGCAGGGCGCAGACCCAGCGCTGGTGATGGCGTACCTGTACAAGCACACGCCCATCGAGCTGTCGTTCCACGTCAACATGACCTGCCTCGTGCCCACGCAGAACCGCGAGGTGGCGGGGCCCATGCGGCTCAACCTGCTCTCGATCATGCGCGAGTTCCTCGACTTCCGCGAGGAGGTCGTCACCCGCCGGTTCGAGCACGAGTTGGCCGAGCTGCGGCGGCGCATCCACATCCTGCAGGGCTTTGCGATCATCTTCGATGCGCTCGACGAGACCATCCGGATCATCCGCAAGTCAGATGGCAAGGCCGACGCTGCGGCCAAGCTCATCAAGCGGTTTGGCTTGGATGAGGAGCAGACCGACGCCATCCTCGAGCTCAAGCTCTACAAGCTGGCTCGGCTGGAGATCCAGATCATCATCGACGAGCTGGCCGCCAAGCGGGCGCGTGCCAAGGAGATCGAAGCGATCCTCAAGGACAAGCGCAAGCTCTGGAAGGTGATTCGGGGCGAGCTCGGCGAGATCGCCGAGAAGTTCGCCGACAAGCGCCGCACCAAGGTGGGCGGTGGTGGAGGAGACGACGTGGAGTTCCAAGCCGAGGACTTCATCCTCGACGAGGACGTCACCGTCATCGTCTCCCGCGATGGCTGGCTGAAACGATCGCGCGAGATCAAGGATATCTCGACCACGCGCGTCCGCGAGGGCGATGTCGTGTTGGCGGCTTTGCGCGGCTCCACCAAGGAGTTCATGGCCATCTTCTCGAACTTCGGGAGCTGCTACGTCATGCGCATCAACGACGTGCCGGCATCCACCGGCTACGGCGAGCCCGTGCAGAAGCTGTTCAACTTCCGCGACGGCGAGCGCGTCGTCGCAGCCTACGTGGTGACCGGCTCGGGCCCGTCGGTGTTGCCGGCGAGAGGTCAGATCATCGGCGTAACCAAGCACGGTTTCGGCTTCCGCTTGAACCCCGACCCCCACCGCGAGATCTCGACCCGGGCGGGCCGACGCTACGCGAAGCTGGAGGAAGGCGACGAGGTCGTGGGGGTGCTGCCGTTCGTGGCGAAGCAGGCCCTGTGCATCGTCACCGCGAAGGCGCATCACCTGATGTGCATGGCCGACGAGGCTGCCGAGCTGGCCAACCCGGGCAAAGGCGTCACGATGATCAAGGTCGAGGACGACGACACCGTGATGGGCTTCGGCATGGGCGATCCGTACGGCGACGAGATCCTCATCGCCGAGCTGGACAACGGCAAGAAGGTCTCCCTGGGCCCTGGTCACGATGAGATCACATCCCGCGGCGGCAAGGGC
This sequence comes from uncultured Myxococcales bacterium, assembly GCA_964647025.1. Lineage (GTDB taxonomy): Bacteria > Myxococcota_A > Polyangia > Fen-1088 > Fen-1088 > Fen-1118. The sequence continues at coordinate 36,003 of CAZYFU010000016.1, forward strand.
CACGTGCTGTCCCGCAAGAACAAGATCGTCCGCGTGCTCCTACCCGAGTCCGCGCAAGATTCGAAGTCGGTGAACTGAGATGGCGGACAAGTCGTATACGGCCGAACACATCCAAGTCCTGCAGGGCCTCGAGCCCGTGCGTCGCCGCCCGGGTATGTACATCGGCGGCACCGACAGCAAGGGCTACCACCACCTTCTGTGGGAGATCGTCGACAACAGCGTAGACGAGGTCATCAACGGCTACGCCACCCAGATCGAAGTCATCCTGCACGAGGATCACAAGTCGGTCACCGTGGTCGACAACGGGCGCGGCATCCCCGTGGACATCAAGAAAGAGTTCGGCAAGTCGGCGCTCGAGCTCGTTCTCACCACGCTCCACGCGGGAGGAAAGTTTTCGTCGGGTCAGTACCAGTATTCCGGCGGTCTGCATGGCGTCGGCTCGTCGGTGGTGAACGCCCTGTCCGAGGAGATGGTGGCGCGTGTGCGCCGGGATGGCGTCGAGTGGGAACAGCGTTACGAGCGTGGCGAGGCGGTGTCGAAGCTGGCCAAGAGGGGACCGGCCCGTGGCACCGGTACCGTCATCTTCTTCCGTCCTGATTCGCAGATCTTCGGCAAGCAGGAGTTCTCCGCCGATACCATCCGCTTTCGTCTGGAGAGCCGGACCTTCCTGCACAAAGGCCTCAAGATCACCTACAAGGACGAGGCTGCCGGCACCTCGGACGTTCTGCTCCACGAAGGCGGCATCGCCGACTTCCTGACCAAGATCATCAACGATCGGGGCAAGGCCCCGACCACGCCCCAGCCCTTCTACTACCAGCGCGAGGACGGGATCCGCATCGAGGCGGCGTTGCAGTGGACCGAGTCGCACGAGGAGACGATTCGGTCGTACGTCAACGGCATCCCGACGACGCAGGGTGGTTCGCACGAGCAGGGCTTGCGGCAGGCGGTGGTGAAGGCCGTGCGTTCGTTCATGGACGCCGCGGGCCTGGCGCCGAAGAACCTGAATATTACCGCAGAAGACATTCGCGAAGGCATCGTAGCGGTGCTTTCGATCTACATCCACGAGCCGCAGTTCCAGGGGCAGACCAAAGAGCGCTTGGGCAACCCGGAGGCGCAGCAGCTGGTCGACTCGGCGATTCGGCCGGCGCTGGAGACCTTCTTGCTCGAGAACCGAACCTCGGGCGCAACCATCGTCGAGCGGATCTCGCTGGCGGCCAGGGCGCGCGAGGCTTCGCGAGCGGCCGCGCAGTCGGTCTCGCGAAAGACGGCGATTTCGCACCGACTGAACCTGCCGGGCAAGCTGGCCGACTGCTCGTCGACGGATCCGGGCAAGAGCGAACTGTTCATTGTCGAGGGCGATTCCGCAGGCGGGTCCGCCAAGCAGGGCCGCGAGCGTCGCTACCAGGCGATACTCCCGCTTCGGGGCAAGGTCCTCAACGCAGAGCAAGCGTCCTTGCAGAAGGTGCTGTCGAACAAGGAGCTGCAAGACGTGGTCTCCGCGCTCGGCTGTGGCGTGGGCGAGACGTTTACCATCGATCGCCTTCGCTACAACAAGATCATCTTCCTGATGGACGCCGACTCCGACGGCCACCATATCGCGACGCTGCTTCTGACCTTCTTCTACCGGCACCTGCGCCCCTTGATCGAGCGCGGGAATGTCTATCTGGCGCAGCCGCCGCTCTTCCGCATCGACCACGGCAAAGAGACGCACTGGGCGCTCGACGAGGCCGACCGTGAGAGGATCTTGGCTGCCTTGCCGAAGAACGCCCGGCCCGACATCATGCGCTTCAAAGGTCTCGGCGAGATGCAGCCCGAGGAACTGAAGCGGACCACGCTCGACCCGGCCACGCGACGCCTTTTGCGCGTGAGCGTGCGGGATGTGGCCGAGGCGGACCGTGTCCTGACCGAGCTCATGGGCAAGGACGTCGAAGCCCGCTTCAACTTCATCATGGAGCACGCGGCGCAGGCGGACCTGGATCTGTAGAGGGCCCGGAGCCGGGGGGGCGACAATCGGCCCGTTCAGCGACGGCCGCCGCGTATGCCTCCGCCGAAGTGACCCCCGCCGAAGTTGCCCCGTGGGGCGGAGAATCCTCCACCTCTTGGCGCGGAGAATCCACCGTGTGGTGCCGAAAAACCGCCCCGAGGCGGGGCGAAACCGCCGTGCGACCCGGGAGCCGAGAACCCAGGACGAGAGAAGCTGCCGGGGCCAGGCCCGCGATCCATGGGGGCCATTGGCCGGGCCGGCATGGCGTTGGGGGCGTTCACCCCAGGTCGTGACGGCATGGCGCCGGGGGGCTGAACGCCGTGGCGTGACGGCATGGCGCCGGGGGCTTGAACGCCAGGCCGGGGCGGCATGGCACTGGGACTATGCGCTCCAGGGCGAGGCGGCATGGCGCCGCCGCGGTATCCACCCCATCTGCCGCCCATGTGCGGCGGCCTCGGCACCACGGGGATTCTGGGGGCGACTGCGTGGTTCCGGAAGAAGGTGCCGTGCCTGTAGTACACCGGATAGTGCGACCGGTAGTAGAAGTGATAGTACGGCCAGTAGGTCCAGAAGAACGGATCGTACGGGCCTTCCCAGTAGTACCAAGGGCCTACGGTGACGAAAAGGGACGACCAGGGCCGCCAGAAGTGCTTGTGCGGACCGATCATGAAGCACCAGCCACCGCCGAAATCTGCGTGGACGGGATGGGCGCCGTAGTAGCTGTAGGTCTCTCCCGCGTAGCCGAAGTCGCTGGGGTCGCCGATGAAGTAGTAGCAGCCGTTCTGGAGGCTGAACAACCGCAGGTCGAAGGGGGGATAGCTGTGGACGTGCCGTCCCGGCGTGTTGTCCCAGGTGACGCCAGGCTCGACGCTGCTGTCCACGGGGTGAGGTCCTGCAAAGCAGAATCCGCCCTCAGCCGCTTGGACAGCCGGGCCTTCGACGTAGGGCGGAATCGGCGGTGGAGCTGCCTGGTCGGCGGTGGCTTCGGCAGGCTCGGCGGGACCCGCTGCCTCTCCCTCTTGCGCCTGGACGACGCGTCCGACGAGCAGTGCGCCAAACACGATGACCGTTGATCGCATGGTAGACCTCATTGCATTCACCTGTCGGTTTCTTCCAAACTAGGGCCACAGCAAGACCGACGCCAAGCCAAAGTCCCCACAAGACTCGGATTCTCCTCGACTTCCCAACGCGAGGTCGCGCGGCGTGTGGTGCAAAAGCTCGGTATCGGTGTGAATGTGCTTCACGGCGCGAGGGCGCCGATGCAAACTGCCGCACGCCGAGTTCAGACAGGAGACGCCATGTCGATCGAGACCCAGATTCAGGATTTGCTGAAAGAGTCCATGCGGACCCGTGACACGCGCACGGCGGACTGCCTTCGCATGATCAAGACCAAGCACATGGAGAGGCGGACCGCTTCCGGGTTCAAAGGGCCCCTCGACGATGCCCTCTGGCTCGACGTGATCGCCGCCTATCAGAAGCAGCTGCGCAAGTCGCGCGAGGAGTACGCCGGCTTGGGCGACCGCGGCGCTGAGAATCTGCCCCAGATCGACTTCGAAATCGAGGTCTGCGGCCGCTTCTTGCCGAAGATGGCTGGCGAGGACGAGGTTCGCGCTGCGGTGAAAGAAGCCATCGCGCGGTTAGGGATCTCTGACCTCAAGCAGGCCGGCAAGGTCATGGGCGACATCATGAAGACCAACAAGGGCAAGTTCGACCCGGCCATGGTCAAGCGCTTGGCCGAAGAGGAGCTGGCTCCGAAGTAGCCGCTAGCCCAAGTTCGCGATGCGCAGGGCCGTGAGGATCATGCGCGTCGCGGGTGATTGGTTGAGCGTGTAGAAGTGGATGCCCGGCGCGCCGCCGGAGAGCAAGCCGATACACTGGGCAGTGGCCTGGGCCAGGCCGAGTTGCATCGTCGCGGCCGAGTCACCAGCACGACGGTCGAGCTCGGCGCGGAGCAGTGGGGGCAGCGTCGCGCCGCACATCTGCGTGATGCGGTGGACCTGGGCCGCATCGGTGATCGGCATGATGCCCGGGACGATGGGGATCTTGATGCCGGCCTTGCGTGCGCGCGCCACGAAGTCGAAGTAGAAGCGGTTGTCGAAGAAGAGCTGGGTGATGATGAAGTCGACGCCTGCTTCGACCTTCTTCACCAGGTTCGCCATGTCCTGGTCCAGGTCTCGGCATTGCGGATGTCCTTCGGGATATCCGGCGCCGGCCAGGCAGATGCGCTGGCCGAAGCGCTGCCGGATGAAGGCCACCATCTCGGAGGCGTACAGGAACCCTCCAGCCGGCTGCACGAAGTTGTCGGTACCCGCCGGAGGATCGCCCCGCAGCGGGATCAGGTTCTCGACTCCACTGGTTGCCAGTCGATCGACCAGGGCTGCGATCTCTTCCCGAGTCGCCGCGACCGCAGTCAGGTGGGCCATGGCGCAAATGCCTTCCCGGCGTTGAATGCGGGTGACCAAGTCGACGGTGCGGTCCCGCGTCGAGCCGCCTGCTCCGTAGGTCACCGAGACGAAGTCCGGCGCCAGCTCCTTCAGATCGCGGATGGTTCGCTCCAGGCTGGCTTCGCCCGCTTCGGTCTTGGGTGGGAAGAACTCGAAGGAGAACAGGCGCTTGCCGGATGAGAACAGGTCGGAGATCTTCATGGTCGAGCAATACCTATCTCGCAAAAGGCGGATAGCCAAGAGAGATGAGGCCATCTTGTGCCCTGTCGACACGCGTGGCACTCGGGGCTGGTTTGTCTTGGGTCGGTCTCGCGATCGTGCGATCTTCCCATCACCCTTGCTCCGACTGTTTCTTCTCTACCTCCCGCCCAACCAGGAATCGTTCATGGCACATTCAGCTCGTTCCCTTCCTCTTTTCGCACCGTTCCTCCTATTTGCGGGAGGCTGCGTCGGCGTTCAGTCTCAGGCGTCGAACACGCCGCTGGTGCCCGCGACGACCCGTGCGGCGGGCGTCCCGGCGCCGGACATCGAGCAGCTGCTGGCGCAGATGACTCTCGAAGAGAAGGTGGGGCAGATGACCCAGGTTTCGCGCAAGGTGCTGCAGGGCGCCGAGGTGCGCGAGCTCTACCTTGGCTCGGTTCTGAATGGCGGCGAGGACATGCTCACGCCGAACACTCCGACCGGTTGGGCCGACGCCATCGATCGCTACCAGATGCAGGCGCTGTCGACCCGACTCGGCATCCCGTTCATGTACGGGGTGGACGCGGTCCACGGCAACGCCGAGATGCGTGGGGCCACCGTGTTTCCGCACAACATAGGGCTCGGCGCCACCCGCAACCCCGATGTGATCGAGAAAGTTGGCAAGGCGGCGGCCGAGGAGATCGTGGGCAGCGGAGTGCGCTGGACCTTCGCTCCGTGTATCGCGGTGCCACGCGACGAGCGCTGGGGCCGGACCTACGAAGGCTTCGGCGAGACACCCGAGCTGGCCAGCATGGCCGCGCCGGCGGCGGTGCGCGGCCTGCAGGGCGAGAAGCTTGGCGCCCCCGAATCGGTCATCGCGTGCGCCAAGCACTACGTCGGTGATGGTGCCACCAAGGACGGTGTCGATCAGGGGGACGCCGTCATCTCCGAGCAAGAGCTACGCGCAATCCACCTGCCGGGCTACGCTGCTGCGGTGAAGGCTGGCGTGGGCAGCATCATGGCGTCGTACTCCAGCTGGAACGGGCAGCGCCTGCACGGACAGAAGTACCTCATCACGGACGTTCTCAAGGGCGAGCTCGGCTTCCAGGGATTCGTGGTTTCGGACTGGGAAGGCATCGACAAGATGGGCACGAGCTTCAAAGAGAACGTGGCGAACGCCATCAACGCCGGCATCGACATGGCGATGTGCGCGAACGGGTACCGTCAGTTCATCCGCGCCGTGAAGTCGCTGGTCAGCTCGAACCGTATTCCCATGTCCCGCATCGACGATGCGGTTCGCCGTATCCTTCGCGTGAAGGCCGCGGCCGGATTGTGGGAGCACCCGATGACCAACCGGGCCTTGGCTGCGCAGGTCGGCTCGTCCGAGCACCGTACAGTGGGGCGCGATGCGGTCCGCCAGAGCGTCGTACTCTTGAAGAACGACAAGGGGGTCCTACCGCTCAAGAAGAGCCTGCGCGTCCACGTCGCGGGCAGCAAGGCCAACGACATGGGCGCTCAGTGTGGCGGGTGGACCGTCGGTTGGCAGGGGCGGCTGGGAGCGATCACCCCAGGAACGACGATCCTCGCCGCAATCGAGCGTGCGATGGGCGGAGGTGCAAAGGTGACGACGTCCCGAGACGGGAGTGGTGCCGCCGCGGCTGATGTGGTCGTGGTCGTCGTCGGCGAGGAGCCGTACGCCGAGATGAGCGGCGACCGGACCGATCTGTCGCTGTCCAGCACCGATCGGGCCGCCATCGCGAACGCACGCAAATCTGGCAAGCCGGTCGTCACGGTTCTCATCACGGGCCGACCGCTGGTGATCGAGGACTGGCTGCCGATGACCGACGGTCTGCTCGTGGCATGGTTGCCCGGCACCGAAGGCGACGGGGTCGCGGACGTGATCTTCGGGGACTACAAGCCCACCGCGAAGCTGCCGCACACCTGGCCACGCAACATGAAGCAGATCCCGATCAACTTCGGCGACGCGAATTACGACCCGCTCTTCCCCTACGGCTTCGGCCTGAGCTACTAGCTTCCCTCGTGCGGGCGCCGAGTTGCGTGCGGTCGGCCCGCGCCCTGCGTCTGTTCGGTCTCAAGGTTGGCCGTGCCTCTGCCGTTGTCAGAGGTGCGGCCGATGTCTGGCCGAGTTTTACCCGGTGACTTTTCAGCCTCCGCGATCACAGCGTACCCCCACGCCTGTCACGATGACCGCCGCGCCGGCGCTGCCGCCGGAGAATCATCCCACGTGGGCTAAGCTCATCGACGGGACCATCCAGCACGAGTTCAGCTACGCCGCTGCCGGCATGTTGCTGTTCAATCTGAACATCCAATGGCGACGTGAGCCCGGTCGCCTGCCGATACTCATCCAGCAGGCTCGCGCCTTCTTCCAGAAGTACCAGCACTTGCTCGTCTTCGACATTCAGAAGCTGTTCACCTGAGGGCTAGGGAGCGCATCCGGGCCCAACGACGAGTCTCAGCGCGGGCTCAGCCCCTGCGGCGTCCACACCACGTACTCGCCCGGCTGGAATGCCAGCTGATCGTGGTAGACGAAGGTGCGCACGCTGCCGTCTTCGAAGCGGACGTTGACGCGAAAGTCGGAGCCGGCGTATCCACCCTGGCTGGTGTTCGCCCCGATGACGGCGCCATGGGTTGCGCCCACGAACGTCCCGAAGCCACGGCCACCGAGCGCCGTTCCAATGAGTCCGCCTATCACCGCACCCGCGACAGCCCCGCCGGCTGGGTCGCCTTGAACGTAGCGTGGGACGGGCTGGACCGACTCGACCTGTCCGTAGGCAACCCAGTTTGCCGCCGGGTCTCGGTACCCTGGTTCCACTGTCGCGCAGGCTTGGACGGATAGCGTCAGCAACAGAGAAGCGACGAGGACGAGCTTGGCCTTCATGTGATCACCTTTGCGTTGCGAGTCGTTTGCATCGGGCATGCCGGCGATGACGATGCTCCAGCGGCACCAAAGGTGGCTTATCAAGGGGCTCGCGAGACGACGAGCGCGGGTACCATGATGTATGTGTGCCGACTTCTCACGCTGTGCGGGCGGCGCAACACGAATTGCAAAGTCTACCGGTTGAGATAAGAAGGCAGGCGCAAGCACGAAAAGGAGCCGCCATGACCAGTCTGAAACTCGCGAAGCTTGGTGCCGCCATCGTGGCCGTGTACTTTGCGTCGGCCTGTGCCACGAAGACCCAGTCCGGGGCACTGTTCGGCGCGGGTGCCGGAGGTCTGGCTGGGGCCGGCGTTGGTGCGCTGGCGGGGGGAGGCAAAGGCGCGTTGGTGGGCGGCGCCGTGGGGGCAGCGGCTGGGGCGGGGACGGGCGCGCTGATCGGCAACTACATGGACAAGCAGGAGAAAGCCCTCAAGGAGGTCAAGGGGGCGAATGTCGAGCGGGAGGGCGACAAGCTGGTCGTGAAGTTCAACTCGGCCATTCTGTTCGACACCGGCAAGTCGAAGCTCAAGCCTGCTTCCGAGAAGGATCTGTCGGAGTTCGCCAAGGTGCTCGCCGAGTACAAGGACACCGACTTGGTCGTCGAGGGGCATACCGACAACAGGGGCAAGAAGGCGACCAACAGGAAGCTGTCGCTCGCGCGTGCCGGCTCGGTCATCGCCTTCTTGCAGTCGAAGGGTGTGGCCAAGGATCGCATGACCGGCAAGGGCTACGCAGACGACATGCCCGCGGCGACCAATGCCAGCGAGGCGGGGCGCGCACAGAATCGCCGCGTGCAGATCCAGATCACGGCCAACGAGAAGCTCCAGCAGCAAGCTGCCGCTCCGCCCGCGCCGGCCACGGCACAAGCCCCGCGTCCCTAACCCAAGTCCCCGGCTCGAATCCCCGCGACCCGCAGGCTGCTCTCGTCGTAGCTGCCTTGGCGTCGTCCCACGGCGGCACTATTGCGAAAACCCAAAGGTGGTAACATCGTGGCCCACTGCGGTCGGCAGGCTTCCATAGGTGCCTCACCGCGAAGGAGGATGCCGCCATGATCGACACGTCCAATCCGTACGAAGCACCGAAGGCCGATCTCAACGCACAATCCGTCAATCCGGGCGACTCGGGCACGATCGACGATGCCCTGGCCGGCAGGTACAAGTTCGAAATCGGAGATGTCATGCGCGAGGCCTGGGGAATGACCTCGGGCATGAAGGGCGCCTTCTGGGGCGGGGCGCTCTTGCTCTACCTGGGCTACATGGCCATCGCCGTCGTCGGGGCCATGCTGTTCAAGAGCAGCCAAGTGCTGAGCATGGTGTACAACATCATCCTCGGGGCCATCGCGCCCGTGCTGTTCCTCGGGATCGTCTCGATGGGGTTGCGGCGCGCGGCCGGGATGAGAGTCTCTTTCGAGACGGCCTTCGGCAGCTTCGGCCGTGCCGTACCAGCCTTCATCGCCGGGCTGCTCAGCACCCTTCTGACCTACGTGGGCATCATTTTGCTCATCATTCCCGGCATCTACCTCGCCGTTGGGTACTGCATGACCATGCCGCTCATCGTGGACCGGAACCTCTCGCCGTGGCAGGCGCTGGAGACATCGCGTAAGGCCGTGACCAAGCGTTGGTTCCAATTCTTCGGCCTTCTCCTCGTGGTGGGGCTTCTGGTCTTCGTCAGCGCCCTGCCGCTCGGTATCGGCCTCATTTGGACCCTGCCATGGGCCATCAACGTGGTCGGCGTCGTGTACCGGCGCGTCTTCGGGGTCGTCCAGCCTGCCTAGAGGGCCTTCGACCAGATAGTCCGTCGGGTCAGAGGTGTTCGAAAGTGCCTTGTAAGGTTCCCTGACGTCGCGGGACCAGGGAAGGCAGAAGGCAGTCATGTCGAAGGGACAGCTTCAAGACAGCGGTGAGCACCTGGCTGTCGGCCCGGAGGATCCCGGGGCCGATCCCGAGGTGCTCTTCGACCATCTGTACGAAACCTACGAGCCGATGGTCGAGCGCTGGGTTCGCCGCCTGGCGGGGCCGTCTGCCGACGTGGAGGACTTGGTCCACGATGTGTTCGTGGTCGCGCTGCGGCGAAGTGGCGACTTTCGCGGTGAGGCGAAGGTATCGACCTGGCTCTTTCGCATCACCCAGCTCGTGATCCGCAAGCGAAGGTTCCGGCGCCGCCTCCGGCAGTTCCTCGACGTGCTTCACCGTTCGCACGAGGAGGCGGTGGCTCCGCCGAGCCCCACGCCGCTCGAGGTTCTGGAGGATCGACAGCGCGTGGCGAGGCTCTACGCCGCGCTGGACCGGCTGCCCGACAAGTACCGTACCGTGGTCATCATGTGTGACATCGAGGGCTCGGGGGCCGAAGAGGTCGGGCAGCTCATCGGGCTCACGGCGAACGCGGTCTGGGTGCGGGTTCATCGTGCTCGCGCCATGCTGCTGGAGCAACTCAGCAGCCGTGAAGGGAGGGCCGAAGTATGAGGGCCGGAAAGAACGGATCCCCCGACGAGATCCGCGAACGCTACCTGGGCGAGATCGCGCCGTTGGTCGAGGCGGCCCGAAACATCGACTCGCTCACTCCGGCGCAGAAGAAGCAGGTCCGAAGGCGCGTGCTGCGAACGGTGTTTGGTGGACGATCGAGGCTTCTTCGGTTTCGGCTGACGCCGGTCATGGTCGCGGTCGGCCTGCTCGTCGCAGGCGGCGTGGCCTTTGCCACGGCAGAGCGGCTGGGGCTCATCCGTCGCTCGGACCAAGGAGCGCCCAGTCTGAAGAACTCGGACGGGGATTCGTCCAGGCGTAAGGGACATCGTTTTGGGCGCGGCGCGCCGCGGGAGACGACGGCGCAGCAGCCGACCGCGCAAGAGTCTATGGCAAGCGTCTCGGATCCTCTGTCTACGGTCCCACCTGCGGTCATCCCGCGTCCCCAGGTGGCACCCACGCCGAGCATGCCCGCGGCCCTTGGGGCACGACCGGAAGGCCTGCCCTTGCTGGCGCCCTCCCGCCCAACGGGTGTCGATGCCAAGCCGAGCCCGAGGTCTTCCAGGCTGCTCTCGTCGACGCAGACGACGCGTGCCGCTAACGCACCCATGCCAGCGGCACCCTTCGCTTCGCCAACTCCGGAAGCGGACTCCTCTGCCGCTCGGGCCCCGCAACCCGTGAGGAGGCTCGCGCTTGCCACACCTTACCTGGCGGAGCCGGTGGCGGCGCCCCCACAACCCGTTGCAGCGGACCGGCAGTTGGCGCCGACACCAGCCGCGCCGGTGGCGTATCCGGCGCCAACGCCGTGGCCCTTGCCCACGGCCAGCGCGCCAGAGAACGGCCAGCGCCACGACGTCCGGTCGGCCACGCCTGCCGTCGCGCCGTCGCCCCCGGTCACCGCGCCGATCGCTACGACGGTCGCCAGCGATCCCGCGCTGTTTGGCCAGGCGCTGCGAAAGCTCCGCAACGACAACGACCCGGCCGCCGCGCTGGTTGCGCTCCAGCAGCACGCGCAGACCTATCCCCGAAGCTCTTTCTCCGGCGAGCGCAGCGCAATCGAGGTCGAGGCACTGCTCGCGCTTCATCGCGACCGCGAGGCGCTTCAGAAGCTCGACGGCATGCGCTTGGAGAACCTTCCGCGCAGTGGAGAACGGTTGGTGGTCCGGGGCGAGCTGCGAGCCGCGGCGAAACGGTGGGCAGACGCCAAGGAGGATTTCGACCGCGCTCTGTCGCGTGTGACGGGCTCGCCAATCTGGCACGAGCGCGCGCTGTGGGGCCGCGGGGTGGCCCGACTTCGCTGTGGCGATAGGGAAGCGGGAATGGAGGATATCGAGCGTTACCACGACCTCTATCCCAAGGGCCGCTTCGCTGCCGAGGCGAGCAGGTTCTTCCCCAACCCATGATCAGACGACTGCTGTGGGTACTAACGATTCTCGCCGCTCCTGCCTCTGCGTCCGCCGAGACCCGCGTCTTCAGCGATTCGGGGTGTCCCTCCGGGGACGCCATCAGCGCGCGCCTTCTAGGACTGGTTTCCGCGCGTGGCCCGGCGAGCGCCGTGGCAAGCGTTCACAGTGAAGCACAGTCGCTTCGTATCGAGCTGTCCACCCCCGGCGAGCCCAACCAACGGCGAGCCATTCCGGTGACCGCGTCCTGCGAAGAGCGGGCCGAGCTGGCAGCGCTCCTCATCGCCTCCTGGCTCGACGTCATGCCCGAGGGCGCGCATCTGAAGGCGCCGGGCATCCCCCCACGGGAGACAGGCGAGATCGTGAGAATGAGCGGCGGCGGTCGCGATCCGGACGCACCCGGAACCCGGACCAGCACGAGGACCCTGGTGGGTGCCGGTCTCTTGGGCATGGCCGACGAGAACGGTGTGAGCGCAGGCCTCGTGCTCAGCGCGGTCATGCCGGACTTGGTCGAGGATTTCGGACTGCTCTTCGATGCTTCGCTGGGCTTGTCGCGAAGCCTGACCGTCGGGCAGGGGACCGCACGCTACTACCGTCCGACCATTGCTCTCAAGGCCAGCGCGGCCGCCTTGAGGAAAGTCTGGCGCTTGCGCGTGGTCGTGGGGCCTGCCTTGGGCGTGCTCAGGGTCAACGGATCGGGCTACGACGAGAACCTCAGCGACACGACTGTCATGTGGGGCGTGGACTTCGGCTTGGTGCTCGCCCGTGCTTGGGGGCGGAACGAAGCGTGGCTGGCGCTTGGTGCCGATGCCTGGCCGCAGGAGCGCAAGATCCGCAGCAAGCCGGACGAGCTCGACATAGAGGTGATGTTGCCGCAATGGGAAGGTCGCCTGATGGTCGGTTTCTCCTGGGGCATCTACACAGGTAGTCGCGCCGTGCAGCCGTGAGGTGTCCAATGCTTAGAACCATCGCTGCGGCTTTAGGCGTCGCCTTGCTTTGCGTCGGGTGTGGGAGCGATCCCTACGCCGGTGCAACCAGCAGCACGTGGACGAAGACCCAGACCAAAACCAGCACAGGGACGAGCACCGGCATCAGCATCTCGACCGACTACTACGTGGCTGCAGGTGAGCTTACGCGCAAGCTCGACCTCGTGTTCATGGTCGACAACTCCCCCGGGATGTCCGGCAAGGTGGCCAAGCTGACGGCGCAGCTTGCGACGTTGTTCGCGGCGCTCAGGGACCCGGACAGCGGCGCCTACCCGGACATGCGCATCGCCGTCATCGATAGTGACATCGGCACGGGCGGGGCCTATGCCAGCGGGGCGTGCGCACCGAGCTCGAGCAACGGGGATAGCTTGTATGGCGACGTGGGCAACTTTCAGATGCGATCGTCAGCGAGCTGCGGCGTGAGCAGCGGCGAGTCGTTGTGGCTCGAGTACAGCAAGGGCGCTGCGATCAACTACACCGGCGACATCGCCGGCGTCCTTTCGTGTCTTGCGACGAGCGTGGGGACGATGGGGTGCGGCTACGAGCACCCTCTTCAAGCCATCGAGTTCGCGCTGCTGGCTCCGAGTCTCCACCAGGGCGCCTATTCCAAGCAGAATGAGTTCTTGCGGCCCGACGCCCACCTCGGTTTGGTGTTCATCACCGATGAAGACGACTGCTCGGCCGCGACCAACGGCGGGATGTTCGGGGAGAAGTCCGAGTTGCTCGGCGAGTCGCCGAGCCTCCGCTGTGCGACTCGGTCGCATCGGTGCGATGGGTTCAACTTGGCCGACATGGGAGCCGGGTACCCGACCATGGCCTCTTTCGCGACAGACTTCGCCAGGTGTGCAGCCCGCAGCGACGCCTGTCCCAACCCCACCGATGGGGCCGGTGAGGGTACCGACACATCGGTGCCCACCACATGCAGCCCTCTCAAGAGCGTGGCCCTCATGGCGAGCAACATCAAATCGCTCAAGGGGCTCGATGCCGACGAGAAGATCCTGGTGGCGGGCATCTTCGGGTGGCCACGCAGCGGCACGGATGGGAAGGCCGACTTCACCAACGCCGTGTACCGGATCGATCAGGTCCCCAACCCGAACTCGGCCGACGCCCTCCACCCGCAGGTGTACGACTATTGGCCCGTCTGCTACGACCCCGACCACATGCCCCCAAGCTCGGGCTTCGACGCCGATGCGTGGGGGCACGGGGCCATGGGCGGCTTGCGGCTGTCGGCATTCGTCGACGCGTTCGGCACGAGCGGTCTCAAATACAGCATCTGCGAGCGTGACTTCTCCGGCGCCATGCAGGGGATGGGCGCCGCTCTGGCGAAGAAGATGGGGAACCGCTGTGTGACGTCGACCATCGAGACGAAGACTTGCGTCGTGCACGTCGTTCGCCCATTCGTCAACGGGAGCACGAGCTGGGTCGAGTACGTCGCGGATCCCGCGCCTTTGCCGAGGTGCCCGCTCGACGCCACGGCCCCAACCTCGGACTGTTATGCCCTGGTCGTCGACACACTTGGGTGCCCTCGCGACCAATACCTGGTCCGGCTCAGACAGATCGATGCCGGAGCCGACCCGCTGGCGGACGGCACCAAGCTCAGGTTCTCCTGCGAATGAACCCGGGATTCGAGCCGGGCCATGAAGGCGCCGCTAGACCGGCGGGGCGCTTGGCGACGGAGCCTCGGTCCTCGTGCTCGGCACGCGCGCTAGCAGTTGCTGGCGAACCGAGCGCACATGACCGCGGAGGATGTAGAGCTGATCGGCGAACGACACCGGTGTCTTCAGGTCGTTCACGGCGTTCTCGATGACGTCGATACGATGGATGAGCTTGAGCTGCTCCTCTGCGTTGGGATTGGCGAGAACCTGGTGTTCGATGGTCATGAGCGCGCCGTACCACTTGTAGATGCGCGACCGCATCAGCCAGCGATAGATGTTGGGAACGATCTTGGTCGCCGGGAGAAACACTACCAGCAGAGGCAGAAGCACGACCACCAGCCGATCGATCAAGTTGGCCAGCCAGAAGGGCAGCCTCTCGTACAGGAAGTGGCCGCCGGATTTGTAGTAGCGCTCGGCGTCCGGGCTGATGGGGAAATCGCGGGCCAGCGGGGCGGGGTACTCGCCGGCGGTGCGGTACAGGCCGGGGCCTCCGTGTATCTCTTTCGCCGCACCGATGAGCAGGTCGGACAAGGCGGGATGCAAATCCTTGCGCGCCACGAGCTCGACCGTTGGCCCCACCAGGCTCACGGTTCGTGGTGGCTCGTTCTTGCCGAGGTCGTAGGCGCCTTCGGGCAAGGTCAGCTTGGACAGGAAGCGGAACCTGCGCAGGTACCCGTCGGCCTGGCGGAAGCTGGCGATTTCCACTTCGTCGTTGCGGCGTAGCTTCCTCATGATCTCGGTCGTGACCGAGTCTCCCATCAAGAAGGCCGCGTCGATCTTGCCGGCCAGCAGATGGTCGGCTGCCTCTTCGCCCGTCAGCTCGAGCAGCGTGGTGGGCGGTCCATCCATTCCATTGGCCTTGAGCAGCTTCATCGCGAGGGTGCGCGCTCCGCTTCCTTCGGGGCCGATGGCCAGCCTCTTGCCGTTGAGCTGCGACAGCATCTCCACCGGCGTTTTGCCCCGGTAATAGACCATGAGCGGTTGGGCGAAGATGCTTCCGAGCGACATCAGGCGGGAGGTGTCGATGTCGTCGGTGAGCCCCCCCTGAACGAAGCCCACATCCGCCTTGACCTTGGGGTTGGCCAGTTGCCGGAGGTTGTCGAGCGCGCCGGAAGTCGCGATGACTTGCACCTTCACGCCAAACTTCTCGATGATCTTCTTGTACTTGTCGGCGTTCCGTTGGTAGCTGCTGCCGGCGGGCCCGCTGAGCATGCGGATCACCGTGGGGGCGGGATGGATGACCTTCTGTGAGCCGAAGGTGGCCAGCACCACCAGGGCGACGATCGGCAGCCAGACATAGAGGACGCCGCGCCGAGAGAGCAGGGGAAGTTTCGACGAAGAGTGTTTCTTGTCGAGGTCGTCGAGGGGGTGCCTTCTCATCAGGAATGTCTCCTTCGTGCAGCCGCGGCTCAGGTGAGGGCGCCGGCTGCAGGAGGGCGATTCTACACGGATTCGTCGAGGGCCTTGGTAAGAGCTGCTTCGGTCCTTTCGTCGAAGGCGACGAGCAGGACGGTCTTCACCGAAGGGCAGTTGGGCAGCGATCGCCGAATGGCCGCAACGGCCACCTGGGCGGCTCGCTCCGCGGGGAACCGGTAGACGCCGCAGCTGATGGCGGGGAACGCAATGCTTGTGACAGCGTGTTGTTCGGCCAGTCCGAGCGCGGTCTCGTAGCAGTCGGCGAGGAGACGGTCCTCCCCTTGGCTGCCGCCACGCCACACTGGACCCACGGCGTGAATGACGAAGCGAGCCGGCAGGCGGAACCCCGGCGTGATCTTCGCGCTGCCGGTCTCGCAGCCATGGAGGGGGCGACAAGCGGCGAGCAACTCGGGGCCGGCGGCGCGGTGGATGGCGCCGTCGACGCCGCCCCCACCGAGCAGCGAAGTGTTCGCGGCGTTGACGATGGCGTCCACATCGAGCGTCGTGATGTCCGCGCGTACCACGGCGATCCGAGGTCCAGGTTGCATCCGCGGGACTCTATCAGCCTTCGGGCTGGGCCGATGTGACCGTTCGACCCACCCGCGGTGGCGACTCGACAATCTTGCGCTCGACGCTTTGGCCAGCACGCCGGCGTTGTCCTCGGGACCCTGGCTGTGCGAGATTGGCTTGTCGTTGGTGAAGTGATGAAGTACCCGGCAGTCACGCGCAAGTCCCATCAGACAATCCTCCTCTGGCCGTCTTTTGCAGTCCTTCTGCTCACATCGAGCCTGGCGTGCAGACCCAAGGACGACCTGCCGCGCACGGTCCTGCGTGACGGTGGGAACGGAGCCGATGCACGCGACGATGTTGCTGGTTCGGCGCCGGATCTGATGGCCGGCCCCGACCTCGGCAAGGATAGCCCATCCGACCAGGCCGGAGGCGTGTCCAAGGATGGCCCCGGCGACCTGGTCGCGGACGCCAACTCGGATGCGGCCGACGCCGTCGCTGACGTGGGCGCCGACACGCCCCCCGACCTCGGCCCAGACCTGGGCCCCGACAGTGCGCCGTCCTGTGTGACCACGCCGGCGCCCAAGGCGAACTTTCCCTTTCCGCAGAACCGGTTTGGGGCGAATTGCATCCGCCCGACCAACTACAGCAACGACGACGTCCAGCGCGCCTACTGCCAGTGGAAGAACGACACCGTCACCACCGACGGCGTCGGCGGTTGTTCCGAGGGCGGCTGCTACCGGGTCAAGCGTCCCAACGAACCGGGCACGCTCGAGAAGAACTCGACGGTGTCCGAGGGGATCGCGTACGGCATGCTGATCGCGGTCTACATGAACGACCAGCAGCTGTTCGACGGTCTGTGGAAGTATTCCCAGCAATACCTGGATCCCAACGGGCTCATGCACTGGTACATCAAGGCCGACGGATCCGGCCCCGGGAATGGCGGGACGGGTGGCGCCACCGACGCCGACGAAGACATCGCCTTCGCGTTGATCATGGCGGACAAGCAGTGGGGTGGGCAGGGCTCGCTCAAGAAGACCTACCTCGACCTGGCCAAGGGCCAACTGGGCGCCATCTGGGCCCACGAGATCATCGACGGCAAGGGCGTCAAGCCAGGCACCTGGGGCGATTGGTCGACGCTCAACATCTCGTACTTCGCTCCCTCCTGGTACAAGACCTTCGCGGCCGTCGACCCTGGACACGCCTGGAACGACGTCATCAAGACCTCGTACGATGTCATCTTCAACACGCTCAACGCCGCCAATGGCAATCAGGAAAACGGCCTCGTGCCCGCGTGGGTGGCATGCGGTGAGACCTCCTGCTCGCCCAACGCCAACGCCTGGGGCGACAAGCCGGGGCAGTCCCCCACGACCTATCAGTACGACTCGTGCCGCACGCCTTTCCGAGTCGGCCTCGATTACTGCTGGAACGCGAATGCGCGGGCCAAGGAGTACGTGACCAAGACCAGCAACTTCTTCAGTGGAATCGGCGCGAACAAGGTCGTCGACGGGTACAAGATCGACGGCACGCCGGAGCCGTTCTCGTCGGGGAAGTCCGCCTCGTTCATCGGCACCGCGGCGGTGGGCGCCATGATGTCGAGCACCTACCAGACCTTCGTGAACGAGGCCTATGCCGTCGTCGCCACCCTGCAGGCCCTCACGGGAGGGGTCTACTACGAGGACTCGTGGACGGTGCTCTCGCTGCTCGCGATGACCGGCAACTTCTTCGACCTCACCGACCCGCCGTCCAACTGAGCGCCCCGGCCGGATGCCGTTCGCGTGCCCGCTACTTGCCCTCGAGGACCCGGGTAGCGCCCGCGACCGTGCTCTCGGCCAGCAACCGCTTCGCGAAGGCCTGTGCTTCGTCGAGGTGGATGCCGAAGATCGCCTCCTGCACCCGCGGCAGGTAGCGCGCGCTCATACTGAACTTACGCACACCGATGCCAAGCAGGAAGCGTACGAAGCGCGGGTCGTGGGCCATGTCGCCGCAGACGGAGACGTCTCGTCCGTGGCGAAGGGCACCCGTGATGGCGCGGCTAAGGCCGCGCAGGACCGCCGGGTGGTGGGGAACATAGAGATCCGCGACGTGGACGTTGGTGCGGTCCACGGCCAGCATGTACTGCACGAAGTCGTTGGTGCCGATGGAGAAGAAGTGGGCTCGCTGGGCCAGGTCGTCCATCATCTCGAGCACCGAGGGCACCTCGAGCATCATCCCGAGCTCGACCTCTTCGCAGGCGGGCATCCGTTCTGCGCGCAGGGAGAGCCGGCACTCCTCCACCGCCTTGGCGGCCTCGGACAGCTCATCCGGTGACGAGATCATCGGAAACATGATGCGCACCTTCGTGTCGTGCGTCGCACGCAGAATCGCCCGGACCTGCTGCAGAAACACGTCCCGGTGGCGCAGCGAGAAGCGAATCGAGCGCAGGCCGAGGAAGGGGTTGGCCTCGGCGCCGTAGTCGAAGTAGGAGAGCACCTTGTCGCCGCCCACGTCGAGGGTGCGGAAGGTGACCTCGCGGCCGGGCATCAGCTCGACCATGCGACGGTAGATGCGCAGCTGTTCTTCCTCGCTTGGGAAGTCGTTGCGGATCATGAAGGGGAATTCGGTTCGGTAAAGCCCGATGCCCTCGGCCTTGTAGGAGCGCGCGACGTCCACGTCCGCCAGTAGGTTGATGTTGGCCAGGAGCACCACCCGCGTCCCGCAGGCCGTGAAGGTCTGCTCGCGCATGCCCTCTGCCATCTGCAGGGCCGAGCGCCGGTTCTCCTCTTGCTCTCGGAAGCGCTGCTCGACCTTCGCCGTCGGCGCCACGAACAAGTTGCCCTGGCGTGCGTCGAGCACCACCCGGGTGCCGTCGGGAATCTCCAGCAAGCGCGGCTCGTCGACGAAGATGAGCGGCAGGTCGAGCGAACGGGACAGCACCGCCACGTGGGAGGTCACGCCGCCGGAGAGGAGCACGATGCCGCCGACTCTCTCCAGGCCGAGCCTGAGCACGTCCGATGGCAAGAGCTCGGCGGCGATTGCGATCTTTCCTTCGAGCATCGACTGCGAGGCACGGTGTCCCGAGAGGTTGGCGAGCAGGCGTCGCCCAACGTCCATGACGTCGTAGCGCTTTTCCCGCATGTAAGCGTTGTCCATGCGGTCGAACAGCCCGACGTAGTTCAGGATCACGCGGTACACGGCCTCGGCGGGGGAGGTCCCCTCGGCGATCTGATCCTCCATCGAGCGGAGCCAACTCTGGTCGCGCAACATCAGCAGCTGCGCCGAGAAGATGACCGCGGTCATCTCGGTCAAACGTTCACCCGCGAGCTTTTCGAGATGCTCGAGTTGCTTCTCCGTGGCGGCCACGGCTCGTTTGAAGTCCGACAGCTCCAGGCATGCCCCGCTCATCAGGGCCCGGATCTCTTCGAGCGATGGCTGGCGAATGCGGATCACCTCGCCGAGCGCACAGCCTTCGGCCCCCACCTGGCCGTGGACGAAGCGCAGCTCCGACACCCTCGGCGCAGGCGTGATGGCCGGGGGCGGCGCTTCGAGCGTCAAGAGCAGCCGCGCCATCTCGATGGTGGTCGCGAGCTGCATGGTGATGGCGCGGAAGACCTGGACGTCTTCGGTCGAGAAGTGGCCGGCGTGCCTGCTCTGCAAGGTCATGGCGCCCACGGGGCGGCGACCGCGCAGGATCGGCACCGCGACGAAGGAATGGTAGCTTTCCTCGCCGATGTCCGGAAAGAATCGGAAGTTCGGATTCGACGGCGCGTCGGCCTCGCAGATTGGACGTCGCTCCGAGAACGCCAAGCCGGTCAACCCCTCGCCGGGGCGCAGCCGGACGTTGCCCACGGAGCCTGGCAAGAGCCCCCGTGTCGCCCGCAAGACCAGTTGCTTGGCGACTTCGTCGAACAGGTAGACCGAGCAGACGTCGGCCTCCATGTGTGCCGCAGCGGTGTCGACGATCTTCTGCAACATGGCGTCCAGGTCGGACGCGTCGGTGATGATGGCGGATAACTCCCCGATGTCGTAGATGAGCTTTGCGTGGTCTCGGTTTATCGTTGCCATCGATGCTGCTGGGTGCCTGGTCTTGCGGTGCTCCAGTCTAGTCTGCTGTGGTCGCTGCCGGAAGGCCAGATTTCATGCATTGGTTGTCCTTTTGGGCTGGGACAAGCTCTAGTATCGAGTCGTGCGCAAAAACAGCTCCAGTAAGGACTTGCCCTGGCAGCCCGCGAGCTGGCGGGAGAGGCCTGTGCAGCAGTCCGTTGCCTACCCAGATCCCGATGCCTTGAACGAGGTCCTGTCCGAGCTTGCCCGCCGACCGCCCTTGGTTGTACGCGGCGAGATCGACGACCTCAGAAGCCAGATTGCCCAAGCCGCGCAGGGCAGGGCCTTTGTCCTGCAAGGCGGGGACTGCGTCGAGCGCTTCGTCGACTGCGACGAGACGATCATCACCAACAAACTGAAGATTTTGCTTCAGATGAGCGTGATCCTGACCCACAGCACGCGTTGCCCGGTGGTTCGCATCGGCCGAATCGCCGGTCAGTACGCCAAGCCGCGGTCGAAGGCCACCGAGATCGTCGACGGTGAGGATGTCCTCACCTACCGTGGCGACAGCATCCACGACTTCACGCCCACGCCGCGCGGTCGAACGCCCGACCCGGGCAGGCTCCTACAGGGCTACCTCCTGGCGGCGAGCACGCTCAACTTCATTCGTTCGATGATCGACGGGGGCTTTGCCGATCTGCACCAGCCCTACAGCTGGAACCTGTACGGCATCGAAAAGTCCGCGAAATGGCCGGAGTACAAGGCGACCGTGGAGAGGATTCTGGACGCCATTCACTTCATGGAGTCGTTCGGTGGCGTGAACCCCGACAAGCTCCAGCGCGTGAGCTTCTACACCTCGCACGAGGCACTGCACCTGCCCTACGAGGAGTCTCTCACCCGCCTCGACGCGCGAAGCGGTCGCTACTACAACCTGGGAGCACACATGTTGTGGATCGGCGATCGAACCCGACAGCCCGATGGCGCACACGCCGAATACCTGCGGGGCATTGCCAACCCCATCGGCATCGAGGTCGGTCCCGAGGTAGATCCGAGTGAGTTGGCCCGCTTGCTCGATGTCGTCGATCCGGGCTGCGAGGTGGGGCGCGTCACGCTCATCACCCGCCTTGGTAGGCAGAACGTCTCGACCCGTTTACCCGCCATCGTGGCCGCGGTCCGTGGCAGTGGACACGTCGTCGCTTGGAGCTGCGATCCGATGCACGGCAACACGGTCGCCGTGAATGGCCGAAAGACGCGCTTCTTCGAGGCCATTCTCGAGGATCTCCGCGCGACTTTTGCATGCCACGAGTCACTCGGCAGCATCACCGCGGGCGTGCACTTCGAGCTGACCGGAGACGACGTGAGCGAGTGCATCGGCGGATCGGTAGCGCCCGGCGAGCAAGACCTGAATCGTAACTACCGGACCTACTGCGATCCGAGGCTCAACTATGATCAGAGCCTCGAGATGGCCTTCCTCATCGCAAGTACCTTGTCGAGCAAACGAGAGAAAGCAGGATGACTCAACTGACAATGACGTCCCACGGGTCTTGGCGCCACAAACGTGACGGCCTTCGACCTCCTGCGCGGGCAAGGCCGCAACCTCCCGGCCTTACATCGGTGGCCGGGTGTTGCGATGGGCGCCCGGCAACGCACAGAATTACCGAGATTCCGTCGATGTTCCGTGCGTCGGAGGGGTCCTTATGACAAGTCCGATACGGCCTACGCAATCTAGTGATGAGGGGGCGCCTTTGAACCACCTGCGCATCGTCCAACGCACGCCGAGCTCTGGCGATGATGCCGCCGCCAGCGCGGCGCTTTCGGGCAATGACGATGCGTGCTTGGAGGCCTACCAGCGCGAGCTCGACTACCTGCTGCGGACGCTGGAACGCTTGTCCGGGCGCTCCACCGAGGTGGAGGACATGGCCCAGGAGGTCTTCCTGGTCCTGCGCCGTACGTGGCGTGACTACGACCAGTCACGGCCGCTCAAGCCGTTCCTCTTCGGCATCGCGTTCCGGGTCGCTTCCTCGCACCGGCGTCGTTTCTGGCGAGAGATTCCGTACGCCGTGGTCGAGTCGGAGGACTCGGCGCCATCGCCGGATCGGGAGGTCGAGGCGAGTCAGGCGCGCGCCATCGTCCTGGCAGCGCTTCAGCAGATCCCATTGCCGAGACGTGCGGTGTTGGTCATGCACGACCTCGACCACACCTCGATGCAAGACATTGCGGCCGCACTTTCGATCCCACTATTCACAGCCTATTCGCGCCTGCGCAAAGCTCGGCTCGAGCTCGAGCAGGCGATCTTGGAGATGCAGAGAAAGAGAGCCCTTCGATGACTGCTGACTATCTTAATAACCCGGCGCCCTATTCACGTGCCGTGGAGGCCCTGCTCGAACATGAGCGCGTGATCGTGGAGAGGCACACCATGGTGCGTGCGCGCGTACTCGCACGGGCCCGCGATTCCATGGTGAAGGACGCGGGCCGCGTCGCCGTCAGGGCGGCCTCGTCTCGGACCTTCTTCCGCGTCGTCGTCGCAGCCGCGGCGGGGCTCGTCCTGATGGTGTCGGCCGCGGCCGCCTACCAGATGCTGAGGCGGCCCGTGACCAGCCAACCCGCTGTCCGGCCCGTACCTGCCACGGCCGTCCCCGCTCCGCAGCCCCAGAGCGTACCTTCGCCGAGTATCGAGACCCCCGTCTCCGATGAGCGAGCATCCGCGCCCACTCCAAGCCACCGTCCTGGCCGCGTCGCTGTCGAGGAGCTCCGGTTGCTCGACAGGGCGCGCCAGTCGGATGCGCGCGCCGATTATTCGACGGTGCTGAGCATCGCGGCCGAACACGAGCGACGCTTTCCCGATGGTCGGTTGGCCGAAGAGCGCGAGGTGTTGCGGGTGCGAGCGCTGGTGAGCCTCGGTCGCGCAGGTGAAGCTCGGCAGACCGCTTCGGAGTTCCGTCGGCAGTTCCCACGCAGCGTGCTGCTACGCAAAGTCGACGACATGCTGACGCGGTCCAAGTGACCCCCACGGCCCGCCGAGCGGCTCTCATCGAAACCGGATGCCGACGTCGACGCCGGCGAGCCAGCTCCAGCGTGGCATCCGCCATCGCTCCACGTCGTTCATCCACACGGCACGCGGGGTGAGCAGCAGAAGCCCCTCAAGGCGGGCTGCGATGAACCATGTCTTGCTCAGTTGGGCGACTGCCCCCATGCGTGCGCCCGTGTGGGCGACGACGCTGGACGGCTGCTCGGGGCTGTCGACCCCCAACCCTTCGATGCCGAGCCGACCGACCTTGCCGAGCGCACACGCCGACAGGGCGGAGGCGTGGCCACAGAGCGCGGCCGTACCGCCCATCCACGTGGCTCGAAAGCCGGCCCCTTGCCAGCGCAGCGTCTCGGTCGGGTAGGTGGCTTCGCCACCAATCTCGACAGATAGGTCACCGCGACGCGCTCCGAGGAACAGGCGTAAGGCGGCAGTCGCCGATGGTGACGTGCCCCACGCAATCGACGGCCCCGCACCGGCCCAGAGATTCCACGTCGTTGGCGCGGGCTCGGTCTGGGGTGGCGTTGGGGGCCCCGGCTGTTCCGGCTCGCTCTCCGGCTCAGGTCTCGACGGTGGCGGTGAAGCAGGCTCTGCAGCCGCGGGCGAGGTCTTCGGGGGCGGGACCGGTGCGACGTCGGCAGTGGCAAAGGTCGAGGCCGGTGTGCCCGCATCGCCAGACGGCGGGGGCGTCACTGGACGGGCTGGTTGCGGCTTTGGCGTCGGCCGCAGCATCTCGATCTGCAGCGCAACCGCGAAGCTCATCTCGGCGAGGAGCTTTCCGCAGTTGCCATCCTTGGCCACGAAGCTCCGCTCGCCCATCCCGCCGTGCTTCTCGTCTCTCCACTCCACCCGGCCTCCGATGGCGCTCGCGGATCCGGTGACGTCGACCAGTATATTCAACGGGGCATCGTCGCGAAAGGGATCGTACCCGGTTCGTCGCGTGATTCGTCGACGGAACTCGGCCTCGTCCCAACAGCCGGACAGATCCGGGGCGATTTGGTAGACGAGTTTCGCGCGCAACTCGGTGTCGTCCGCGGCCGCGCAGACCCGCGCCGAACCCGTAGCCCCGGATGCAACGAGAAGCGCCGGAACCACGATGGTCCCCACGTGGGCTGATGCCCTCTTGAGCAGCGAGTGGAAGCGCGAGCGTGACAAAGTGTTCCTGCGCGAAGAGGGGTCAATTATGCACGGATGCCGGGGATTCGCGAAGTGGGGCGGCCGAGCGACAGGTGCCGGCGGTCCTGTCGCCGAATCGGGGCGAGATCAGGGAGATGTGATCGTGCCCTCGATGGTGGCCTTGCCGCGTTGGTCACCGTCATCGGCCGACACGTCACGCATGATCTTGCCGTTCTTCACCCACCACTTCTCGTCCCACTTGTCGTCACGGTCGAGATCCACCTTTGCGCGATCCCAGACGCCGTTCTTTGCGTAGACGTTTACCTTGATGGGGCCTGGGAATGCATCCTTGAGCTTGTCGCCAGAGGCCGGTCTGCCCAAGCGGGAAAGGAGGAAGCTTCGGTAGTCGACCGCTGGCGGTTGCTCCGGGGTCGGCGTCGGCTCGGGCTTGGGCGCTGGCGCCGCGGGCAGCTTCTCCAAGGCCTGGACCTCCGGGGACGGCGCGGGCTTTTCGGACGAGCCGAGCAGCGCGAATCCAGCGACGCCAACCACGACGGCGCCCGAGACGACGAGAAACCTGAAGGTCTTGTATTTCATGTGAAGCCACCAAGTGAGGAAGTCGAGACCCTGGCCATCATGCCACGCTCGATGGGCACGGTGCAGTTGCAGTAGCGATACGGGCAAGGACGGGCGCCGGTTCGGAGCCGAAAGTCGCCAGCGACCAGGTTGCCCAGTGACTCCTGTCGCTGGCGCCTGGCGGGATAGCACGGGTAGGCCTGGCCCCGATCGTCGAGGATGAAGTAGCGGGCGCCGGCGAAGCAGGGGGCGCCCTGGAAGTCGTGGGCGATCTCGCCGGTCAGGTTGTGGCCGCCGAGCGCGAGTATCTGCGCGCGTTCGCCCTCGGTGTAGGCGATGACGTCGCGGTCGCGCTTTTCAGGCTGAACCTTGAAGGAGATGCCGTGGTCGAGGAAGCGGTCACGCAGCGTCGGCAGACGGGCCAAGCTCTCGCGCGTGGCGACGCAGGTCACACAGACCGAGCCGGTGACCAACCGGGATTGTATGAGCTTGCAGCGGTCGATGAACCCATCCAGCGCCTGGCGCCGACCCTCGCCGACGTATTCCAGGTGCAAGCTGGCGCTGAACACACCCACCTTGTTGCGGGCAGCGTCGAGGAAGGCGTTCAGCACATCCTCGGTCGCCGACAGGTTCGTCACGATGGAAACCAGGATGCCCAGACGGGAAAGCCCGGCCACCATCTCCAGCAGGTTCGGATGAACGAAGGGCTCGCCGCCCGACAGCTTGATCTCCCAGGAGCCGGGCAGACGCTCGAACGCATCGAGGAACCGCGGCAGGTCCCGCGCCCAACGCCCACGATCATCGATGAAACGTTGGCTGCAGTAGCTGCACCGGTAGTTGCAGCTGGTGTTCATGTTCCAGCTGATGACGCCTCGCTGGGGCACCGGGGGCGCCAGCATCAGGGATCGCTCCCCCAGGTGCCGAGGCGCGCTGGAACCCCCTCGATCATCCCTCGGTTCGCCGGTACCGCGCAGGGACAGATGGGGTAGGGGCAGGCCTCGGGACCCGGGCGCAAGGTCACCTGCCTCTCCGAGGCATTGCCAAGTCGCCCCTGGCCGTGTCGCTTCGCGGTCCGGCAGGTCCACGCCTCGCCGTCCTGGTCCACAACCAGATACCTGGCCCCTGCCCAGCAGCGCCGGCCCTCGTACGAAGGCGCGAAGTTCGCCGTGCGGTGGGCTTCGGCCGTCGCCCAGTCTCCGACGATCGCCCCGATGAGCCTGCGGTCCTGTTCCGAGTAGGGGTGAAGGCCGCCTTTCACCTTCATCAACTGCGGATAGAAGCGAAAGCCGGCCTTCGTCACCTCTTCGCGAGCATGGACCAGGTCGGGCAGTCGACTTGGGACCAGCACGCTATTGACCACGAATGCGGGGCCGTCGCCGGCAGCATCTCGCAGGCGGCGCAAGCGTTCGAGGAATGCGGGGACGGTGGTGAAGTCGAGGTGCAGGCTCGCCGAGACGATGCCGAGGCGGCCTCGGGTAAGGCCGGCAAATGCTTCGATGGCTTTGGGCGAGGCCGAAAGATTGGTCAGCAGAGAGATCCGGTGCGGCGTCCGGCGCAGCAGCGCCGGGAGCAGGAAGTCGAGGAAATGCCGGCTCGCGAACGGCTCGCCGCCGGTCATCTTGATCTCCCAGCAGCCGGGCAGCGTCGCGAGGAAGGCGATCATCCCGGCGAGCTCCTCCTTGCTCGGCTGACCTTGCCTGCGCGTCGGGGACTGGATGCAGTAGCTGCAGTGGTAGTTGCAGACGCCGCAGATCTGCCACTCCACCGTCGGCTGGTGGGGCCAGGGCGGCGTGCTCATTGGCGGTCCCCCTGCCAAGCCGCGAAGCGCCTGCCGAGCTTCACGTTCTCATTGAGCTTTCCGCACTGGGCGCACGCGGGGAAGAACTCCCGTCGGGCCAAGCGCGCGCGCAGATCCGCCCAGGCCGGCCCTCGCCACAGCCGGGAGAAGTCCCCGGCTTCCTGCCAGCGCCCCACCTGAACCTCGGGCGCGCAGCAGTACAGCACCGTTGCGTCGACGGTGATGCGCGCATAGTCGAAGCCGATCCAGCAACCGACCCGCTCCATCGGCGCCGTGGCGTGCCCTCCGGTGGTCAACTGGTCTCGCAGAAGGGGCAGGGTATGGGGAACCTGTAGCCGGCTGGCCTCGGCCTCGGCAAGGGGTATGTCGCGTGCGACGAGGTGTTCTCGCTGGGTCGGCGAGAGCGCCACCTGCAGGGTTCCCTCGGACAGCGACGCCAACTTGAAGTTCACCTGGGCGGCGCCTGCTCGTGCGCCCAGCCGGATCATCTCCACCACCTCGTGCGCATTGCTCGCGCACACCACGTGGACGTGCTTGCATCGTACGCCGCTCGCGACACATGCGTCGACGGTCGCAAGCAGTCGATCCCACTCGGCGCGGCCGAAGCCAGGGTGAAAGGCTTGGTAGGTCGGCAGGGTCGCGGCGTGGATGCCGATCAAGAGCTCGTCGGCCATCGGGGCGAGGGTCTTCGCTGCGTCCGACACCAGGTTGCTGATGATGGTGAGGTGCAGCCCGCGGGTTTTGACGGCTTCGATGATTCGTCCGATCTGGGGATGCAGGAAGGGTTCGCCCATGCCGGAGAGGATCACGCCTTCGAGCCCGCCCAGTCGCACGATCTCATCGAGCAACCGAACGAAGTGGTCCAAGGGAAGCCGCCGGGCCTTCCAGCTAGCTGGTCGCGGGCTTCGCAGGAGCGGGCTGTGGTCCCAGCAAGTCACACAGCGTGCGTTGCATGCGTTGACCAGGTCGAAGTGCACAGTGCGCGGCCCGAGCCTGGGAACCCCGTCGGCCAGCGATCGGAGCCGTAGATCCCGGGCGGCGATGTTCACGGCATGACCTCCAGCCGTGTGCGCACCCGTTGCGCGAACTGTGGGCCGACGTCTTCCTCGGCTTGGACTTGCACCACCACCTGGGCGAGGCGCGACACCCCCATGCCCCGGGTGGCCGCGACGTCGACCAACTCGATCATCGTCGCAGTCGCACGCGCAGGGTCGCTGTCACGGGTCCCGGGCCACACGTTGAGCAGCGCGGATAGCGCTGACCATTGTCCCGCCGTCGTCGGATGAGAGATGAGTCGCAGCAGCGCTTCGCCGACCCGACTGGGCGGGCACTCTGGCGCGCACAGCTTGCGGCCGTACAGCGCGGCCAAGCGGGTCAGCGTGGCCGCGCCGAGCCCGGCCTTGGTCGCGACCGCGGCCACGGAGATCGCGCTCTCCAGCTGGAGCTCCGTTCGGTCACGAGTCCGTTGCCCAGGCGCCAGCGCGACGGCCAAGTCCACCAGATCGGCCAGGCCCATGTCCAGGTTCCTCGCACTGGCGAGCACATCGTCGTCGACCACATCCGCTGCCTGTCTGACCATCGCCCGCGGCACACACAGCTCGAGGAGCCCGGCGGCTGCGTCGCGGGCAGCGTTGCGCGGGACGGTCTTCTTTGCAGCCTGCGATAGCAGCTGCGCGAGGCTCCTGTCGCGCAGTCGGAGCATTGCAGCAGGTAGGTCCACGACGCCGATCGAGCAGACACCTGCGCCGCGACTCTCCACGGCGCGCGCGCGTGCTTCCTGGTCGTCCGCCACCTTTCGTTGCGGCAGGAAGATCGTCGGGACGCCAGCGTGCAGGAGCTCGTGAACGGAGTTGAAACCCGCGGCCGACACCGCGCCGTCCACGCCGGCCAAGACCTGGCCGAGGCCTGGCTCCGTCCACCAGGTGCGGCGGGCTCCACGCCGTGGCGGCAGCCGACACAGGGGGCCGGCTGCGAAGACCACGTGCACGGTCGGATCTCGGCTCGCCACGACCTCGGCGGCATCGAACACGGCGGGTACCAGGGGATCGGCGCCGCCACCGCCTGCGACCAGCCAACAGAAAGCGTCGCCCTCGACGCCGAGTCGTCGGCGAGCTTCGAGGCGATCATGAGCCTCGAAGCGTTCGTCGAGGATGATGGGGCCAGTGCGCAGCGGATCCACGGGCAGCGGAACGGCCGGACTGTCCAGATCCGCAGGGACCACCACGCGGTCGTAGAGTCCAGTCATGGCCCTGAAGCCGGGTCGATCGAGGATCTCGGGGCGCACGGGGCGCAGCACCAACGCCTTCTTCTTGCACAGGTCCAGCGCAGGCGCGAGCTCGTCGAAGGAGCCGTTGGGGAACGTGTCGACGATGAAGAGGTCGGGCCGCAAGGTGGCCATGGCGGTCCAAACCCACTGCTTCGCCATGGCGAGGTACTCGGGCTTGTCGATGCCAGCCGGCTCGACGATGCTCTTGCTCGGCAGCTTGAAAGCCGCGAAGTCCTCCGCGAAGAGCCAGCTGTCGGCCTCCGACGTGGTGATGAACCAGTGCTGCGAACGAATGCCGAGGTAAGTGGCGTAGCGGCGCAACCACCGGTTGATGGCGCACAGGCGCTGCACGTGGCCCACCCCCGCGCCATTGACGGCATAGCTCACGAACGAGAGCGTCTTCGGCAGATCCATGCTCTAGCTCGCGTCCCGGGTCAGCAGACCGTCGTTGTCAGCCACGCTGGTGTAGGTCTCGTGGTGGCTGGAGTGCTGCCGATGGTGCGTGCTCACGTCGGGGATGAAGTTGCCGTGGTGCGAATGGACCATGTGATCCCACCAGAGGAACTGCACCATCGGATTCACGATGCTGTAGTCCTGGAAGACGACGATCTCCTGCGTGGTCGTCTGGTAGCGATCCCAGCGTTGCCGCCACCTCTCCGAGGGCAGGCCGTACTTCGCCTCGATCTCGGCGCGGACGTACCTACCATAGAGGTGTTTGGGCCGTTGGAACTTCTGCATCGCGGACTCGACCTTGGACAGCCGTCGCAGGACGTCTTCCAGGGGCTTTTCGATCCATTCCTGCTCGACCGAGTCCAGGTATCCGACCTTGGCCCGGATGCCGTGCACGCGCTTGATGGCCAGCGCCAGCGCCGGCTCCGACCCAAGCAGGGGCATCACGTCGGCCAGCGGAACCGCGGACAAGTGGTCGCGGACCAGCGTGCGCGCGCGGTCCAGGATCCACTTGTCCAGATTGGCGAGCCCCGCCGCGGCCTCGTCGTGCTTCTGCACCAGGGCGAGGACGTTCGCCTGGCGTTCCTTGATCGTGGCCAGTTCGCCCACCAGACTGCGGAGCGCCTGGTCTTCCGAGACGAAGCGGTTGCGCAGCGCCGCGAAGTCCTTCACGTGCATGCGCGGCCCGTGCTTCTCCACGACCTCGTCGCCCATCTTCCAGTGGCGGTAGTAGGTCCAGTGGTACCAGCGATATTTGTAGTCCGACGTGGCGTAGCCGATGCGGAAGAGCTCCTGCCAGGCGGTGTCGTAGGGTAGCTGGCCGATGTCGGACCGCAGCGGGACAATCATCTCCTCCAGACCTGGCTCGCGAATCGAAACCTCGTTCAGGATGGCTTCGCGATTCTGGAACTCGGGATCGCGGGCGCAAGCGTCGAGCTGTGCTTGCAGCTGCTGGCGGCGCGATTCCCGGGCGACGGCCGTGGCTCGCGCGCCGATGGTGGGCAACCCCAGCCGTGCAGCGGCGGCGTCCAGCGCTTCCTGCGCATGGTTCGGGAGAAGCACCGCCAGCAGATGCTCCCAAGCCGATTCCTCCTCGTCCGAGATGACTTCTTTGCGCTTCGGATGCGACGCACGTTCCTCCTGCAGCTGAGCCCTCTCCGTGCGCAAATCCCTGGCGATGACCGCGAGGTAATCCAGCACGTCGCGGCCGCTCATGAAGTCGTTCATGCGCGCAGTTTGTGGCAACGCGCCGAGCGCGTCTAGCCTCTTCCGAGGGGCCTTTCGTGTATTGTCGCCACCCGATGCAGTTCCCCTCGTCCAAGTACTTTTCCCGTCTCCTCGTCACAGCCCTCGTCGGGATGGCCGGGGTCCTCTCGTGTGCGAAGCCGACAGCGGTGCCGAGCAAGCTCGAGCCGGAACCCAAAGGCGCCGTTGCGGCGCCCTTGCCTGCGGCGCCAGAGCCGACTTCGTTTGCCTGTCCCGCGCCTGGCGCCGAGGTCGGGGACGACGTCCCTCGGGTGTGCGTGCCCTACGCGGGTGTGCCCAAGGGTGATGCGCAAGCGCTGGTGACCATCGTGGTCTTCTCCGACTTCCAGTGCCCCTTCTGCAGCCGTGTGCTCGGCACCTTGAACGAGCTCGAGCAGAGCTACCCCGGCAGACTGCGCTTCTACTTCAGACACATGCCGTTGTCCTTTCACGCGAATGCCAAGCTGGCTGCGCAAGCTGCAGTGGCGGCGGAGAACCAGGGCCGGTTCTGGGCCATGCACGACCTTCTGTTCGCGCGCCAGTCCGAGCTTGCCCGTGACAAGCTGGTCGACCACGCACGGTCGTTGGGTCTCGACATGGGCCGGTTCGAGAAGGACCTGGCTGCGCCCGAAACCCTGAAACGGATCGACGATGACCTGGCGCTGGCGAAGGCGTTGTCTGTGCAGGGCACACCGAGCTTCTTCATCAACGGCCGCAGCGTTCGAGGCGCGGTCCGCGTCGATGAGTTCAAGAAGGTCATCGACGACGAGCTCCTGCGTGCCCAGAAGATGGGGCAGAAGGCGAGCAGCGGCTACTCCTTCTACGCGGCCTTGATGAAGGCGGACGGCAAAGGCGAGGGTAAAGCCGCTCCCGCGCGCGAGACGCCCAAGATCGCCGTCGGGGACTTGTTCGACATCGAGGTCGGCGAGGTCCCCCAGAAGGGCGCCAAGGAACCGAAGGCCACGCTGATTGCATTCATGGACTTCGAGTGTCCGTTCTCGGCGCGGGTCGCAAAGACGCTGGATACGTTGCTCGCGCGCTACAAGGACGACCTGCGCATCGCCTTTCGACACTATCCCCTGTATTTCCACCCGAATGCCGTGAACGCGGCCCTGGCGGCCGTCGCCGCCGAGCAACAGGGCAAGTTCTGGGAGATGGCCGACCTCCTGCTTGCCGACCAGCAGAATCTGACGAGGCCGCATCTGGACAAGCTCGCCGCCGGACTCGGTCTCGACATGGCCAAGTTCGCCGACGCTTTCGTCGATCCCAAGAACAAGGCCCGCGTCGAGAACGACGTGAAGCTTGCCACCCGCATGGGCGCTGCTGGAACGCCGTCCTTTTTTGTCAATGGGCGCGCTTTCGCTGGCGCATACCCGATCGAGAGCTTCGTCGCGGTCATTGACGAGGAGCTTGCGCGGGCCAAGGCCATGCTCGCTGGCGGTGTGCCACAGGCGGGCCTGTACGCCGCACTGACCAAGGGCGGTCTCGACAAGGCGCCGCCGAAGAAGGTGGAAGCACGTCCCGGCGAGCCGACACCGGGCCAAGCCTACCGGGTCGACATCAAGGGGGCCCCGGCCAAAGGGGCGAAGGACGCGCTCGTGACGATCGTCGAGTTCGCGGATTTCCAGTGCCCGTTCTGCGCGCGGGTCGACGAGACGTTGGCAAAGCTCCTCGACATGTACGCCGGCAAGCTACGCTTGGTCTGGCGGAACCTTCCCTTGTCCTTCCACCACGACGCCAAGCGCGCCGCCGTTGCCGCGATGCTGGCCGGACGGCAGGGCAAGTTCTGGGAGATGCACGACGTGCTGCTCGAGCAGCAGTCCGAGCTCGGTGAAGAGGCCATCCTCGGCTATGCGAAGGCGCTCGGTCTCGACATGCGGAAGCTCAAGGCGGGCCTGAAGGACGGCAAGCTCGCCAAGTCCATCGATGATGAGATGGCGGCGGCGAGCAGACTCGGTGTGCGCGGAACGCCGGCTTTCTTCATCAACGGCGTGTTCCTTTCCGGTGCGCAGCCGATCGAGGTCTTCAAGGAGCGCATCGACGAAGCGATGGCCGAGGCCAGCGCCTTGGTCGAGAAGGGCACGCCCAAGGCCAAGGTCTACGATGCCATCATGAAGAACGCCTTGGCCGAGGTAGCGAAGCCCACGCCCGCGGCGGACGACGCCAAGGCGCCGCAGAAGGTGGAGGTGGGCGACGCCCCCAGCCGCGGTCCTGCCGACGCGCCCGTGACCTTGGTCGTCTTCTCGGATTTCCAGTGTCCGTTTTGCTCACGCCTGGAGGACTCGCTGGTCGAGGTGGAGAAGGCATACCCGGGCAAGCTTCGTATCGTCTGGAAGAACTTCCCATTGTCGTTCCACGCGCGCGCCAAGACCGCGGCGGAGGCCGCCATGGCGGCGCACGAACAGGGCAAGTTCTGGGCGATGCAGGCCAAGCTCTTCGAGAATCAGAGCGCTCTCGACGATGGCGACCTGGAGACCTACGCCCGCGAGATCGGGCTCGACATGACCCGCTTCAAGGAGGCCATGTCCAGCCACAGGTTCGCCGCCTCGATCGAGGCCGACATGAAGCAGGGCAGCTCGCTCGGCGTCGAGGGAACTCCGGTCACCTTCGTGAATGGCCACCTCATCGCGGGCGCGCAGCCCCCGGCGGCATTCAAGGCGCGTGTGGACGAGGAGCTGGCGAAGGCGTCCGCCAAGCGGAGGTAGGTTGCCTCAGAAGGCCAGCCTGAAGTTGCCGCTCGCGTGCAGGATCGCCAGCATGTACAGAAGTCCGCTGTAGTAACGGTATCGCCCCGTGGGCGCGGCCATGTCCCACAGCGGCTGCACGAAGCAGCGCGCGCACGACGAGGTCAGAGCGAAGCCCAGCGTCGCGTTGACCGCGACCAGGCCGGGCGAGCGCTCGCCATCGATCTTCTTGCCTGACAGGGTGTACAGGCTGCCGTAGTTCCCCTGCGACGCGAAGAACGTCCCCAGCCGCACGGCGTACGTGGCCTGCCAGGGGTCGACGCCCCTGTGGTGATAGTCCGCCATGACGTTCATGACCACCCGCCAGGCGTCGAAGCGGAAGTCGCCCTTCTCGGGAATCGTGCTCGGCGTCCCATCGAAGGCGGCGTACTCCGGGGCCAGGCCTGTCGTCGGATCCGTGACCTTGGGAAAGAACGCGCGACTGGTCGCGGCGACCTCGCGCCAGAAGGCGGCGTTCTTGGCGTCGAAGCAGGCCCACTGGTCGTAGAAAGCCGGCACCACGTACGACGGGTCCGTGAAGGGCGCCCAGGTGTTGGGAACGAAGACGACCAACTTGTGGGTCGGATCGAACATGCTGGTGATGCCCGCGGCCTGCGCTTCGGGATCCTCGCCCTTGTGGACCATCACGTCCAGCAGCGCGCGAGCTTCGGCGCCGTAGTCGAAGATGCCGATCCCGTCACCCCAGCGCTGCGAGGCAAGGATGAGGGCCGTCGCGAAGTACTCCTCGCCGTCAGGGGCCGGGCCGGTGGGGTAGTTGGAAGGCACCGGGGCGCCTTCGGGCGTTCGGTGCCACGCGAAGTATCCGGAGATGGGGCCCGAAGACTGGTACATGTAGTGCTTGGCCCACGCCCAAAGCCGATCGAACTCTTCTCTCCTGTTCAACTGGACTGCGATCATCATCCCGTAGGACATGCCCTCGGTGCGGACATCGTTGTCATGTACGTCCAGGATGTAGGCCTCGTCGGGGCCGACCTCGTAGTAGACCTTGGAGTTCTCGCCTCCGTGGAACAGCGCCTGGAAGGCCGCCTCGACCTTGTCGCTGATCTCGGCGGGGGCTTTTCCGAGGACGTCCGCGAACAGATTCCCGCTGGGCGGGGGAAACTGGCATGCGAGACCGTCCCCCGCACCACCATCCGGGGCGTCTGCGCCGGTCGGTGTCTGCGCGGCGATCATGGGCAACTCACAGACGTAGGTCGGGTTCGCATCGTCCGAGCAGGAGGCGGACAGCCCAGCCGCGAGGATGCCCAGAATCGTTGCGGCGGCGTTCTTGGTCTCGAGGAGGTTCACGTCGATTGTCTACACCCCGAGATCGACGCCATTCAAGCCGCTTGCACGCGACGGTTGGCTTTCGCCGGCGGCTGGCACGACGATTGCTTTAAACGGAGCCTGTCATGGCAAAGCTCAACCCGATCACGAATCAACCCCTGCGGATCGCACCGTCGGTGAGCAGCGTGGGGACGGGTGTCCGAGTTCAACCATCCAGGCGTCAGAGTCTTGTCGCCTGGGCTGACAAAGCTGTCATGGACGGGACGACGTGGCATCAGGAAACCCTCGACGGCAAGGACTTCCAGGGCGCGAACCTACGCGATGCCACCTTCGAGGGCTGCAGCCTCGCGGCGTGCGATTTTTCCGGAGCCGACCTCCATGGTGCCCGCTTCGTGAACTGTGACCTGCGACGGGCCAACCTCGAGCATGCGCTGCTCGAGAGCGCGGTCTTCTCCGGCAGTTGGCTCACTGGCGCCCAGGGCCTGACCGCAGCAGATCGCGCACGCATTCGGCGCGCCGGCGGCCGTTTCCTGGTGCTCGTCTAGGACCACCCGGTAGCTAGAACTCGAGCCCGGCACCAAAACCGGGGAACAGGCGGAAGGTGTCCGAACCGCTCGTCCAGACCTTCTGCGCGAACTGCACGTTGCGCGGTCGTCGATCGTCGTCCCCCTCTGCGACTTGCAGGTTGAGACTGGGACCGGCCACCAGCATCAGGTGTCTGGCGATGGCGAACCCAACCTGAAGCCGCAGACTGTTCACGCTGCGATCGTCGTAGTGGGCATCGCGGAGCGTCCCGAAGTCTTTCCAGATCAGGT
Source organism: uncultured Myxococcales bacterium (assembly GCA_964647025.1). GTDB lineage: Bacteria > Myxococcota_A > Polyangia > Fen-1088 > Fen-1088 > Fen-1118. Next base: position 71,299 of record CAZYFU010000016.1, read on the forward strand.
CCACGTCGAAGAAGAAGCGGCCGCCACGCGGAATGACGTGCACACCGAAGCCCAGCCAACTCGCGTACTGGCGGCGCCCGTCGAGATCCCTGTCGCGCGTACCCCCCACCCCGGCGGTCGCGTAGAAGCGCCGGGTCCCAAGCTTGAACCCCAGGTTGCCCATGCTCATGCTGTCCCATCCCAGCGTCGCCCGATTGTCCCCGTCGAGGATGATGGGGAGGAGCGAGATGGACGCGCCGCTGTGCTTGCGCGCCACGCTGACCAGGCCCACCTGAAGTCCGTCCACTTCGTCGGCCACATTGACCAAGCCGACCTGGATCCCTCTGTGTTTCCGAGACACGTTCACCAAGCCGACTTTCGTGGCGGCGTGAACGCCCTCGCCGGATGTGACGTTGGTGATGCCTATCTGTGCGCCGTGGGACGTGTCCGTCGGACGCTCCACGTTGACGATCCCGATCTGCGCGCCGTCCATCTCTCCCCGCTGGACGTTGGCTAGGCCGAACTGCACGCCGCTCATCTGTCCAGTCGCGACGTTGACCATGCTGATTTGCGCACCACTGACGGGGCCATGCGCCACGTTCGAGATCCAGCCCACTTGGGCACCCTCGAAGCCGCGCATGGCCATGTTGTACGCCGCGGCCTGGACTCCCAGCAGGGGACCGTAGCTCAAGGCCAGCATGCCGCCAACCTGGGCGCCCGCGACACCATCCCGGGAGATGTTGCCCGCGAGGGAGATCTGTGCACCGCGCACGTACTCCGAGTGGCCCATGATGCCGAGCAGGAATCGGTGCTCGACCGGTGCACCGTTGTCGCCTGACATGCGATACCCAGGGGCGAGCACGAAGTCGAAGCCAACGACCCGATAGGCGCGTCCAGGCTGACCCACCGGCGGCGTGGCGGCCGCAGCCGAGATATCCGGCCCGGCCGGCGCCTCATGAGGAGCGGTCGCGGGCGTGGACTCGATGGACTCGTCGCCCCGCCGGGTGGCCACCATGGCGGCCACTGGGCTCAGGTTCGCCGCGATCACGTCGACACGCCCATTGCTGCTCAGATCGAACGTGCCATCGCTGATGCTACCGTCGCGGTCCACCACGACCTTGTAGGCGCCCGCGTCGAGCCCCAGCTCGACAGGGTAGGTGGGCTCCTTGCGCAGTTCGACTACCAGCCGCCCGACGCCGTCGCGAATGTAGATCCGCCCGGCCAGTTCGCGGCTCAACACCAGGCGCGAGTTGGAGGCGTGCAGGTCGGTCATGACCAAGTCGCCCGTTCCGGCGAGCTGGATGTCATACGACGGGTGCTGTGCGCCGGCACGAGAGGTCTCGGTCCGCTGCAGTGTCTCGGCGTATGCGAACTGATACGCCTCGTTGAGCGTCACGCGCTGATCACGGTTGGCATCGGCGGCGCCCCGCATGCCAGACAAGAGATAGTGCGTGAAGAATGCCGCGCCCACGCGATCCGATTCCTGCGCGGCCTCGTCCGCCGAGCTCGCGGTCAGGAAGGCATGCCCGCGGGCTTGTGTGGACACGTCGCTCAGGAAGGGCGCTCGATGCACGCCACCTTTGAGGCGAATGAGCGAGCCCGAAGCGCAGGAATCCAGAATGGCGATGCGAACGTCGGCGCCCAGACCGTCAATCCAGTGCCGCAGCTCCCGGTACCCGACGCGCTCGCCACCAAGGAGGAGTCCATCCTCGTCCGAGTGCCCAGAGTAGTAGACGAAGACCTCGCGACGGACGTGCAGTCGTTTCTCGCCACCCACGCGTCCCTTCAGATCGGAGAACGCCTGCTGCAAGCGGCTGCGGTTTGCCTCGCGGACCAGGACGAGATCCGAATCGCGCACACCACCCAGGCTGCCCAAGACCCGGCCGACTGACTCGGCGTCCGAGTTCGCGAAGCGCAGGCGGGCGCGACCCGTGCCGCCGTCATTCGAGGACGCGATCAGGGCGAAGCGACGGACGACGGTTGCGTCCGGCGACGGCTCGGCCGCCCTCGCCGTGGCCGAGAGGGCGACCAAGGTGGCGCAGACTAAGCAATGTCGGTTCATGGGGCTTTCCTAAGAGATACTTCGAAGGAAACCAAAGGGGGCGGAAGCGAGGCTCCGCTTCGCAGGGCACGCGTCACTTCTTCGGTCGTGAACGGCTTGTCTGCCGTGACGAAGACGAATCGCTCGAATTTCGGTGAATCATCGAGCTCGTAGGCGTGCGGCAGGGCGCGCTCGCCATCACGGCCGAGGGCGACGGCCTGTCCTGGCGACTCGGGCAAGTGCAGCGTCACCGTGCCGCGTCCGTCGATAGACGCTATGACGCCGAATCGCTTGCCGGTCGCGAGGTACCGGATCTGCAAGTCGTCGCCCTTCCTGACTTCCGCGTTCGGACGAAGGAGCTCCGGGCCAGTCTTGGTCTGGCGGTAGATGCGCAGCGACGGACGATGCTCGTCGCCCTTGTATCGGATGTCCTCATCGGGTTGGTGGAACACCGCCATCAGGATGGCGACGCTGGCCACGCACGCGGTGGCCATGGACCACGCCCACACCGGACGGCGCCGGCGAACCGGCTCGCCCATGCGGCGCGCCCGTCGGCGCTCGATGTCCTGGGCCACCTGGGCGGGTGGCAGGGCCGCCAGGATCTCTGCATCGGACTCGGCCAGCTCGGACAGTCGGGACTCTTCGCCGTCGGCGCGCAAGCGGGCCCTCAGCGCCTCGGCTCTCGCGGCAGAAAGCTCCCCCGCCTTCAGGCGCTCGAGCAGGTAGTCAGGCACTCTGGCGTGGGTTGCCATCACGCGGCCTCCGCCAGGGAGGGCAGGCGTTCCTTCAAGTTGCGCAGCCGCTTGCGAACCCCCGAGACGGACATACCCACCTCGGCCGCGACTTCCTCCAGGGTCAGTCGATCCACGTAATGCAGCACGGCGATCAGGCGCGTGGACTCGGGCTGACCGGAGAACAGGCGGGTGAGGATGCGTCCTGCCAGCGTTTGCTCTTCGGCGCTGGCCGAGCTCTCGAGCGCCGCGATTTGGAATAGCATTTCGTCCTCGGCGTCCTCGGGCTTCCGCCGTTCGCTGCGCAACCGGTTCAGACACACGTGGGTTGCCGTGGTCAGCAGCAAACCTGCCGGCGAGCTCGCGTCGAGCGAGTCCTTGCGGCGCAGAATCTCTACGAATACGTCGTGCATGGCATCCACCGCCTTTGCTTCGTCCCGCAAAAGACGGCGACATCGGCGCAGGACCATAGGTCCGTGGCTTCTGTAAAAGGCTTCGACGTCCACCGCCATGCGGGCTCTCTCCTAGCAGAACACCGGCATCGAAAAGAAGTGTTACCTGCTTGAGAATGATGGCCGAGGCTAGATCATCTGCGAAAGGATGTTGTCGATCAGGACCTCGCCTGTCTTCCTCATGACGGGCGCCAGCGTGGTCGCCTCGGCGGCGATCTTCGCGGGCCCATCTGGACCGAGCGCGCTCACCGCGAACGCGGCGTCCTCCTCGGCCCACCACCGGACCAACGCGGCATCGGTCTCTACGTGGAACTGTAGGCCGTAGGCTCGGCGACCCAGGCGGAAGGCTTGGTTGGCGCAAAGGTCGCTCTCCGCCAAGCGAACGGCCCCCGCGGGAAGGTCGAAGGTGTCCCCGTGCCAATGAAGAACCAGCAGACGGTCGCCGAGGCCAGCCAAGGCAGGCTCTCGCTCACGGTCGAGCAGTCGCACCTCGCCGAATCCTACCTCTCTGGCGGGGCGAAGCATGCCGTCAGGATCGCGCCCTTGGTTGGGATAGACGCGACTGCCGGCGGCTGCCGCGAGCAACTGCGAGCCCAGGCAGATGCCGAGCACGGGTTGTCCCGCCGCGAGAGTCGTACGCAGAAGCGCAATCTCTTTCGCGAGGAACGGGAAATCGGGATTGCCCACGTCGCCCACGCCCATCGAACCACCCATCACGACGAGCAGATCGCCCGGTTCGATGGCGCCCGGAACCTCGTCACCGCGCTCCAGGTTGCGTGTTTCCACCACGAACCCTCGTCGAACCAAGAGCTCGGCGATGTACCCCGGCCCTTCGCGGTCTAGATGCTGTAGGACGATGGCGTGGGTCATGCCTGGGCAGCTTCGATGGCGCCGATATAGGGAAGGTTACGGTACCTCTGGTCGAAATCGAGCCCGTAGCCGACGACGAAATGGTCCGGGATGTCGAAGCCGATGAAGTCCACCGGCACGTCCACGCGGCGACGCGAAGGCTTGTTGAGCAGCGCGCAGGTGTGCAGGCTCGCCGGCCCTCGGGTTGCCAGGAGCTGTTGGAGATGGCGAAGCGTCAACCCGGTGTCGACGATGTCTTCGACCAGCAACACGTGCTGTCCCGAGATGGGAAGCGACAGGTCGTGCGTGATCTGGACGATACCGGACGTTTGCGTCGCCGAGCCATAGCTACGGACTGCGAGAAAGTCGCAGCACGTGTCGCGCGGCAGGGCCCGCACCAGATCGGCCATGAACATGAACGCGCCCCGCAGAACCCCAACGACGTGGATCGTTCCCGACGGGAGTCTCTCGCCGATCTCTCTGCCGAGCGCCTTCACGCGTTCGGAAATCTGGCGATCGTCGAATAGTGGTCGGGGCGGCGCGAGTTTCTCTTCGAGGGTATCATTCACGGCGAGTCCTTTCGGGGGATGCTTCCCAGTTGGGTGCCAAAGAATATCGCGGAACCCGCTGCCAGGCAGCGTTGTCGTTAAGGGCAGGGGGCAACATGAGAAAAGCGACCTTCAGCAGCGTGCGAACCATCGAGCTTCTTGTTCTGGCCCTGGCCACCGGGTGCGCGACATCAGGCGGTCAGAATGCTTCACCTCAACCCGGGGGCGAAGTGGTTCGCCTGGACATGGAACCGATCAAGATCGAGGCGACGAGCAGCGCCGACGGAATCCGCATCGATGCCTTCGACGCGCCCGAGCTGTTCGAGCATGCTGGCAAGGCGCTATCGGACAGGCGTTTCGACGACGCCATACGGGAGTATCGCAAGCTGCTCACGAGCTTCCCCGAGTCCAGCTACGTACGACCCACCTTCTACAACCTCGGCCTGGCGCAGATAGGAAAGAAGGACTGGTCCGCCGCCATCGAGTCGTTCAAGGCCTTGGTTGGCCGGTTTCCGGACCACGCGGACGCGAAGGACTCCATGTTCCAGCTCGGCGCATGCTACGCAGAGCAGGGCAACTGGCCCGCATCCGCGGAGGCGTTCGTCCGTGTTCTGGAGCGGAAGGATCTCAACGCGGATGACCGCATCGAAGCGATCGCGCGCCGCGGGTTCGCCCAGTTCAACTTGAACGATACGGACACGGCCGAGAAGACGTTCCGGTCGGCCATGGCCTACAAGCAGCAGATCGACTCCGAGGAGCGCCTGTCGACCGACTTCTACCTGGCATTCTCCCAGTACCACATCGGCGAGATCTTTCATCAGCGATTTCGCAAAGCGCCATTGCGGTTGCCGGAGCCCCAGCTTGACAAGGATCTAGACCAGAAGGCCACGCTGCTCCTCACCGCCCAACGGGCCTACATCGATACCATCAAGTTCGGCAACCCGGCCTGGGCATCGGCGGCGGGCTTTCAAGTGGGCTCACTCTATGAGGAGCTCTACGACGCGTTCATGAATGTTCCCGTCCCGCCCGAGCTCGCCAACGAGGCTCGGCAGGTCTACGTGGAGGAGCTTCACAAGAAAATACGCATCCTCCTTGAGAAGTCGCTGCGTTGGCAGCGCGAGAACCTACTCATGATAGAGCGCCTTGGCGTTGCCACCGAGTGGGCTGACAAGAGCAAGCTGGCCTACACGAAAGTCCTCAAGCTGCTAGACCCGGGGATCTCCGACAGCGAATTGACGCCCAGCAATGCCCCTTCCACGATTCCCAGCGCACCGCCACCAGTCCCGCAGGCGCCCATGCGCGGCGGAGAGGCTCCGAAGGAGTCGACGCCGCAGGAGAATGGTGACTTGCGTCGCCACGTCCTCTAGCCGTCCTCGGCAAGGGGGCCAGTGGCCCGGGGCAGGCGTCTGACGAGCAGGATAAAACCCTTCGGCCCGGATTCTGCTTGACAGGCCGCCTGTCCCGACATATACGTTCGCGCCTCTGCGTGCGGAGGAGACACTTGTACCCGCAGGCGGGGAATAACTAAATTATCGAAATCACAGGACATCTGATGACAACCCGGCGCTGGCGTAGCTCAACGGTAGAGCAGCTGATTTGTAATCAGCAGGCT
>CAZYFU010000017.1:0-77193 GCA_964647025.1 uncultured Myxococcales bacterium
CACCACCGCCCGAGCTGCCGCCGCTGCTCCGACTTCCGCCAGACGCTCCCCCGCTTCCGACTACGCTGCTCGTGCCGTCAGCGTCCGAGCAACCCGTGGCTATCAGCGCGACGGCCAGTGTCAGGCGGGACAACGTGATTCTCATGGATAGGGCCTCCGGTGTAACTTTGTGCCGATCCTCGACCGGTCTAGATGAGCTATATCTCCCGGGAAAACTCGGCGGCTATGGTAACGTTGTCCGAACTAGGGCGAATTTGTGAAGACCCGGTCCTTCCCCCAATCCAAACTCGCGCTGTGGCGCCGGACCTCCTTCGAGATCCTGAACTCCGATGTCGTGGCTGGTCGCCGATCCGGCCCAGAGCCGCCTTCCGCGTGGGCCCCCACGCTGCAGCAGCTGATTGAGCTCTCGCGGAAACCCGTGCCAGCGCCTGCGTGGTGGACGCCACTCACGGCCTATTTCGGCGCCTTGGAAACCCGAACCGACCCGGCCACCTACCACTGGGATGGTATGAAACGCCTCGGACGCGACGATGCACCGCTCTTCGCCTTTCAGTTGACGCTGGCGGGATGGGGACATTTTCAGCTCTATGGCGAACGTCCCCAACAGGTCTCCCCGGGCACGGCGTTCATCGCTGTCATTCCATCGCGCCACCGCTACTACCTTCCGCAGGAATCCCCGGGCTGGACGTTTGCCTGGGTCTCCGTTTATCACCCCTATCTGCTCGCGAGGATGACGAAGCTGGTGGCCAAGACCGGACCGCTGGTCCAGGTGTCCCCCTCCGGGCCTCTGGCGGCAATCTTCCTGCGCCTCGTGCGTGGGGCGATCAAGAAGGACTTCCGAGACCGTTACGAAGCGGAGCTGGCCCTGTTCGAGTTTTTGGTGGCCTGCGAGCAAAGCGCCGAGCAAGCGCGTGACAGCTCGGGTGAGGGCCTGCGACTGACCCAGGCGGTACGGGCGCGGGTGCTGCAAGCCTTACCGAGCACCTTCGACGTGAGCGCCTTGGCTGCAGAGTACGGAATGAGTCGAACCCACTTCAGCCACTACTTCCGAGCGCGCACGGGCCTCACGCCCGCACACTTCTCGGCCGAGGTGCGCGTCCACCATGCGGCGCGAATGCTGCTCGACACACGTGATGCGCTCAAGCGGATCGCGGCGGAGTGCGGCTTCGCCAACGCCAACTACTTCTGCAAGGTGTTCCGCCGTTTCCAGCACATGAGCCCGGCGAGTTACCGGCGGGCGCTGGGGTGATTCACCCTGCGTTACTCCAGTTGGTCATCGACTGAACTTTTTCGCGCACGTGCCGAGAAGAAAGGGCGGTGCAGAAGCCTTCACAGTTGCCGAGTGACGTCAGCAAGTTGGCGGATCTTTGGCTGGACGGAGCCTCGCCCACCGAGGTCGACCTTCGTGCCGCCAGCAACCTCTCCATTCTCTTGGCGAGCTTCGACGGTCTGCGGCCGTTCTCCGCGGTGGTGGAGAGGCTGGTCGAGCAGCTGGCCCGTCCGGACTTCGCGCTCGACGACGTCTGCAAAGTCATCGAGCTCGACCCGGCGCTGGCATCACGGATCCTGCGCGTCGCCAATTCGGCCGCCTACCGGGGCTTCGGCCCCTGCGCCTCGGTGGTCCAGGCCGTGGTGCGCATCGGGGGGGCCAACGTGAGCGGTATCGTCATGGCCATGTCGGCGATGGCGATGTTCCGCGACGTGGGGGGCGTGGGCCGCCAGATTCGTGACCATTCGGCGGGTACCGCGGTCGTCGCGCGAGAGCTGGCAATCTGTCTCGATCAACCGGGCATTGCGTCCAGGGTGTTCCTGGCCGGCCTGCTACACGATATCGGGAAGCTCCTTCTAATGCAGACTGGGGCAGTCGGATATGCCACCCTGGTAGCGCGCGAGCTCTCCCCCTCGAGCCTGCATCTCAAAGAGCAAGCCATGTGGGGCTTCGATCATGGCATGCTTGGCGCGCACGTACTCAAGTCGTGGAACGTTCCGGCCCCCATCCCACAGTTGGTCGCCTGGCACCACCACCCCAAGGGCGGCCAGTGCAGCGCCACCGGCCTCGCGCCCGCGCTGGATCTCCTCCGCCTGGCTGACGTCATCGATTGGCTGCTGGCGCAAGGCTGCGCCGCCGACTCGGCGTGGGTCGCACGCCTGGCAAGCTCTCCCGACGGTGTTCGCGCAGGGCTCGCGGCAGACACGCTGCCGGCCGTTTGGCAGGACCTGCGGGCCATCCGCGACGAGGCACTCCAGGTCTTCGACTTTCACACCCATGGCTAAACGAAATGGGCCCATGCCCATCGCCGTGTCCAGCACCAGCGCCCGCCCCCGCTATCCGCTGCTCACCCTGTCCCGGCCGCCTTGCTTGGCCACATAAAGGCAACGGTCGCATCGTTCGAGCCAGGCCTTTTCGTCCTCGCCCGGCGCTATCTGGGATAGCCCTATCGAGACCGTCACGCTGCGCTTCTCCCCGCTCGACGTGGTCATCACCAGGGAACGGATGCGCGCCGCCACGCGCTCCGCCAGCACGCGGGCGTCCTCGAGCTTGGTCTCGCGCAGGATGACCGCGAACTCGTCACCACCGATGCGCGCGACGAAGTCGCTCTTCCGCAGGAAGACCTTCACCACGGCGTCCGCTACCTGCTGCAGCACCTCGTCACCCGTGATGTGACCGGCCGAGTCGTTGACGGCCTTGAAGTGATCCACGTCGACGACCAGCATGGACATCGGATCTCCGAATGCCTTGTGAATCTCGACGGTGCGAGCCAGGTAATCGTCGAAGGCTTTGCGGTTGCCGATTCGGGTCAGGGGGTCGGTCTCACTCTCGCGCCGGGCCGACTCCAACTCGTGCCCTAGCGACCGCACCTGGGCACCCAGGACCTGGAGCTGCTTCTCGTGGCGCTGGGCCCGTTCTTCCAGAATCCCCTTCAGCATCGCCACCGCGTCCGTGACCTCGCGCTTGAGATCCCCGGGCTGGCTTCCATGAACCAGCTCCTCGAGCCGTTTCATCTGCATGCACAGCCTTCCGTCCACGTCCTGGTCCTGGGCAAGGGCCTGGTTGAGGTTGCGGATGAACACCCAGATGACCTGGCGCAAGTCGGTCGTGACCTCGGCAAACCGCTTTGAGCTGCACCGGCAGTACTCCCGCACGAACCGCCGCACGCCTTCCCACTCGCGACGTCCGCCGCGGGTCTTGGCATCGTCGTCCTGCATCCCTGGCGGGGACGTCGCCAAGGAGACGTGTTTGGCCCACGCCTCCGCCGAGGCACGGAAGGCGGCAACATCGATACCGTCCTGCTCCAGCGCATAGTCCGCCATGCTGCGGAGAACCGCCGCCAGCGTATCCAAAGCCATCTCACCCTGATTGGAATCGCCGGTCGGGCAACTCACGGCGACGTTTTCGTCCTTCTTGGGGGAACGTCCGAACATGTGGTCTGCTCGCCGGTGCAAGCATCGGCAGATACCGCAGCCATATTGAACGGCGGGTCAGGCGACAGCGACCTGCAGCGCGGGTCTGGTCGGCCGCTGGGCCCGAAAAGCGCAGGCGCATAAAATCACCGTGATGGGAAACAAGCACACCCGCCACCTAACTGTGGGATACCAGGAGTACGCGAACAACCAACGCACCGTGAGGGCGCCCTCACCCGGGAGTAATACAATGCGGTCAAGCAAAGCGCTGAACGTGGTTCTTACACTAGCCTTTGTTGCTTCAACCGGATCCACCCTCTTCAGTTGCTCGGCAGACAGCAACTCGACCATCGGCGGTGGTGGCAACGTCGGTCCTTCCAATCCCATCCCGGGCGCAGGCGGTGGCGGCGGCGGCGCTGGCGGTGCCGGGTTCACCCTCCAACCGGTGAACATGGGCGGCGCAGGGGGGCAAGGCGGCACAGCGGCCACGCCCCTGACCTGGCCGGTGGCCGGCTTCACCAACAACACCAAGGTGACGCTGGGCGACTATGCGGCATCCGAGAAGCCTCTGGCCGAGATGACGGACTCGGGCGACAAGGGCGGCGTTACGAGCTGTAGCTCCATCCTGTTCGGAGTGGTCCGCGACTTCAGGATGGGAAATCTCGAAGGAGGACATCCGGACTTCCAGCTACCGACGCCCCGGAGCGACGTCGGGTTGGTGCAGGACACCCTGGGCGACGACGGCAAGCCGGTCTATGCGCACGGCGATGAGACGACGGCCACGACGTCCGGACAGGCGAACTTCGATCAGTGGTATCGAGACGTCGAGGGCGTCAACCAAACCTACATCGTGGCGCTGCGCTTCGTATCGAGTGGCAACAACGTGATGAGCTTTGCCGCCTCCGCGGCGAACGTGCCCACACCGATCCCGGGTGGGGGCGGGCCTCGCGGTCGCGACGCCGGCGCCCCGACGACGCCGGGCCCCACCACGGGCGACACGGGTTCGTCCTATTTCCCGCTCGACGGGCTTGGCTTCAACGACACGGCCCGCGGGGATGACGGCAACGAGCACAACTACGGCTTCACCACCGAGATCCACACCACCTTCAAGTACAACGGCGGCGAGACCTTCACGTTTCAGGGCGACGACGACGTGTTCGTCTTCATCAACAAGCGCCTAGCCATCGACTTGGGCGGAATCCACGACCAACAGACCAAGCAGGTGGTCCTGGATGAGCAGGCCGAGGCCCTCGGAATCACGAAGGGCAACAGCTACGAGCTGGCCGTATTCAACGCTGAACGCCACACCACGCGGTCGAACTTCCGCATCGATACCACCATGACCTTCGAGGATTGCGGCATCATCCCAATCGCCATCTACTAGTTCTCGGGGCTGTCCGACAGCCCCCTAATGCCTGATCGAAGCGCAATGATGACGGTTGGCGCGGCGGAATAGCGCCGCGTGAGACGAGCGGCTGCGCATAGCCGATGCGCGCTGGTGGGCGGGGGTGCCCCCGGCAGGACATGCGCCCGAGTTTCCCCCAGCCCGAGGCCACGCATGGGCATCGGGAAGGCAGCGGCATCGGACCGGGCTACGGACAGGCCGGGACCCCAGCGGCGTCGCGACTGCCAGCGGCATCGCTCCGGGTCAGGCGTCAGCCAGCGCTGCTGGCGTCGGCCGCAGCCCCAAGAACAAAGCGCGGAAGAGGTTGCCCTCTCCCGCGCTTGGGTTGCTACTCAGACTGTCGGACTACTTGGCCGACTTGGCGTCCTGCGGAATGCGCATTCCGTAGAAGGAGCGGTACACGAAGATGAACGCGACCACGAGGAAGGCGGCCGCGAGCGCGCCCTTGAGACCGTCGTTCTCCAGCTTGACGGCGAGCTCGACAGCGAGGAGGCCGAACAGGGTGGTGAACTTGATGATGGGGTTCATGGCCACCGAGGAGGTGTCCTTGAAGGGGTCGCCCACGGTGTCGCCGACCACGGAAGCGGCGTGCAGCTCGGTGCCCTTGGCGTTGAGCTCGGTCTCGACCAGCTTCTTGGCGTTGTCCCAAGCGCCGCCAGCGTTCGCCATGAAGATGGCCTGGTAGAGGCCGAAGAGCGCGATGGATATGAGGTAGCCGATGAAGAAGTACGGCTCGATGAACGCGAAGGACAGCGTGCTGAAGAAGACGACCAGGAAGATGTTGAACATACCCTTCTGGGCGTAGACGGTGCAGATCTCGACGACCTTCTTGCTGTCCTCGACCGAGGCCTTCTCGACGCCTTCCAGCTTGATGTTCTTCTTGATGAACTCGACGGCGCGGTAGGCACCGGTGGACACGGCCTGGATGGACGCACCCGAGAACCAGTAGATCACGGCGCCGCCGCTGATGAGACCGAGGAGGAAGGGCGCGTGCATGAGCGACAGGTTAACGACCTTCTCGGGCGACAGCCTGTCGGTCAGCATGACGATGATCGAGAAGATCATGGTGGTGGCGCCGACGACTGCGGTGCCGATGAGCACCGGCTTGGCCGTTGCCTTGAAGGTGTTGCCAGCGCCGTCGTTCTCCTCGAGCAGGCGCTTGCCGTTCTCGAAGTCCACGTCGAAGCCGAAGTCCTTCTTGACCTCTTCCTTCACGTTGGGAACGTTCTCGATGAGCGAGAGCTCGTAGACCGACTGGGCGTTGTCCGTGACCGGACCGTACGAGTCGACGGCGATGGTGACCGGGCCCATGCCGAGGAAGCCGAAGGCCACGAGGCCGAAGGCGAACACCGCCTGGGCGTCCATGAGGGTTGCGAGGCCCATGCTGCTGAAGAAGTACGCCACGGTCATGAGGCCGACGATGACGGCGCCCATCCAGTACGCGCTGAAGTTACCAGCCACGAGACCGGAGAGGACGTTCAGAGAGGGACCGCCCTCGCGAGAGGCCGTGACGACCTCGCGAACGTGACCAGACTCGGTCGAGGTGAAGATCTTGATCATCTCGGGGATGAGCGCGCCGGCCAAGGTGCCGCAGGTGATGATGCAGGACAGCTTCCACCAGAGCGAGCCATCGCCGAGGTCCTTGATGAGGAGGTACGAGGCGGCGAAGGTCGAGAGGATCGACACGATGGAGGTGACCCACACGAGCTGGGTGAGCGGCTTCTCGAAGTTCATCTTGTCGGCGGTGCCGGACGAGCCCTTCACGATGGTCTCGTTGATGAAGTACGAAATCGCGGAGGCGATGACCATGACGACGCGCATGGCAAAGATCCACACCAGCAGCTGGGCCTGGACGTTCGGCTCACGCACCGCGAGGATGATGAAGGTGATGAGCGCGACGCCGGTGACGCCGTAGGTCTCGAAGCCGTCGGCCGAGGGACCGACCGAGTCGCCCGCGTTGTCGCCAGTGCAGTCGGCGATGACGCCCGGGTTACGAGCATCGTCTTCCTTGATCTTGAAAACGATCTTCATGAGATCGGAGCCGATGTCGGCGATCTTGGTGAAGATACCGCCAGCGATACGAAGCGCCGCGGCGCCCAGCGACTCGCCGATGGCGAAGCCGATGAAGCAGGAGCCCGCCCAGTCGCCGGGGACCACGAGGAAGATGCCGAGCATGATGATGAGCTCGACGGAGATGAGCAGCATGCCGATGCTCATACCGGCGCGCAGTGGAATCGCGTAGATGGGGTACGGCTTGCCCTTCAGGCTGGCGAAGGCCGTGCGCGAGTTGGCGAAGGTGTTGACGCGGATACCGAACCACGCCACGAAGTAGCTGCCGCCGATGCCAATCAAGCTGAAGAGCAGGATGACCACGACGCGGGATGCCGCCATGTGCTCGAGCACCCCGAAGTAGAGAACGATGATGGCGCCGATGAAGGCTTCCAGCATCAGGATGAACTTGCCCTGGGTGAACAGGTACGTCTTGCAGGTCTCGTAGATGAGCTCCGAGACGTCCCGCATGCACTTGTGAACCGGGAGGTTCTTGAGTTGCTTGTAGATAACCAGACCGAACAGCAGGCCTAGCGCGCTGACGATCACGCCGCCGCCGAGCAGTCTCGTCCCGGAGATGCCGTGGAACATGGTCTTGGACAGGTCTGGCAGGATGAGGTCACTCTCCGATGCCAGCGCCGACGAAGCGGACAGCAGCAAGGTCATTGCGCCGCCCAGTGCACCGAACAAGTAGCGTAGGGGTTTCATGGGTCTCCTTCTGATTTGGCGCGCAACCTAGACTACGCAAGCGGCAGCCGTCAAGGATGACCGCGCTAGAGCTTGCATCAGACGACAGCTTGGGCCTGCAGCCCCGCGCCGGGACCGAGGCCCCATGCCGGGACAGCGACATAAGCGACTGAAATCACTAACGAATAGTCACTGTGCCGATTTCCGGAGAAGCAGACCGCAAATGCAGCATTGGGTCACTCGACAGACTTGGCCACGCGGATGAAACCGGGCGGTTGCTTCTCGGGAACCAGAAAGCCACATGGTCCCGTGCCGCGACATCGTGCAGACAGCGAGCACGCGCACAGATAGAGGACCTAACGGGTCTCGATTGCGGTAGCGGCGGCAAGCGGCGGGCCGACCGTCGCTGCCCGCGCTGGCCGATGGGCCCGATTGCGATACACTGCCCGACATGTCGACCCGCCTCGTTTTGTCAGTTGTTCTGGGCATGACCACGCTGTGCTCGGCGACGTGGTCCGCGCAAGCGTCGATTCCGGAGATCGCGTTCGAGCGCTACCGTCTACCGAACGGCCTCGAGGTGATCCTGCACGTCGAGCACCGCGTGCCCATCGTCCACACCGAGGTTTGGTACAAGGTCGGGTCGAAGGACGAGGTCCCGGGCAAGACCGGCTTTGCCCACCTGTTCGAGCACATCATGTTCCAGGGCACCAAGCACATCCCCGAGGATGCGTTCTTCAAGTACCTCTCTCAAGCCGGGGCGTCGGCCCGCAATGGCTCGACCAGCACCGATCGCACCAACTACTTCGAGACCCTTCCCGCGTCGCAGCTCGAGCTCGGCCTGTGGTTGGAGAGCTCACGCATGGGGTTCCTTCTGGATCGGCCGTCGTTCAAAGAGACGTTGGCCAACCAGCGCGACGTCGTGAAGAACGAACGGCGACAGCGGGTGGAGAACGTTCCACTCGGCGGGGTGACCAAGATCGAGCTGGAAGCGCTCTACCCCCCGGGACATCCCTACCGCCATCAGGTCATCGGATCGATGGAGGACCTCGACGCCGCCTCCGAGGCGGATCTGCGCGATTTCTACAATCGCTACTACGCCCCTGGAAACGCGGTGCTGCTCGTCGCGGGCGACATCGACGTGCCGGTGACCAAGGGCCTCATCGAGAAGTACTTCGGCCCCATCGCCAGTGGGCAGCCCATCCAGCGCGTGCAGGTTCCTCCGATGCCGGTCGCGACGGCCGAGAAGCGTGTCGCCATGGAGGCGAAGATCAACCTCCCGCGCGGACAGATGTCGTGGAATACCGTGCCGGTGTTCGCGCCCGGCGACGCCGAGCTGGACCTCATCGCCAACATCCTCGGCGAGGGAAAGAGCTCGCGCCTTCACCAGCGGCTGGTGTTCGACCTCAAGATTGCTCAGTCGGTGTCGGTGTTCCACGCCAGCCGGATGCTGGGCGGACAGTTCGAGATCGCCTATACGGCGATGCAAGGCCACACCTTGGCGGAGATCGAAGCCGTGCTCGACGAGGAGTTGGAGAAGCTCAGGTCGCAGCCGCCCACGGCCGAGGAGTTGGAGCGCGCGAAGAACCAGATCAAGAGAGACCTGCTGAGGAGCATGGAGCCGCTGGCCGGGTTGGCCACGCGGGTCCTCTACTACAGTGTGTTTGCCGGAGATCCGAGCTACCTGCGGCGGGATCTGGAACGTTACGAGCAGGCAACGCCGCAGTCGCTGTCCACCTTCGCACAGAAGGTGCTGGCCAAGAAGAGTCGCGTGGTCATCAGCGTCGAGCCGAACCCCAAGGCGCCCATCATGGGACGCCTGCGTGACGGGAGCGCCTCGCCCGCCCCCAGCGCGACCAAGGCATCCGCGCCCGACGCAGGCGTGCGAGCGCCGCTCACCGGGATAGCTTCGCGCATCACGCCGGACGCCCCGTTCCGCGCCAAGCTCCCGGAAGCCGGCCCAAAGCACGACTTCAAGATCCCGCAAGTCAAGCGATTGCGGCTCCGCAACGGCCTGCCCGTGATCCTGGCCGAGTCGCACAAGCTGCCGCTCGTGAACGTGAGCTTGGTGGTGAAGACCGGCAGCAGCGCGAATCCCAAGGACAAGGCCGGCCTCGCGAGCTTGGTGGCCAACATGCTCGACGAAGGCACCAAGAAGCGCACGGCCAAGGAGATCGCCGCCGAGATCAACCAGCTCGGCGCCACGCTCTCCACCTATGCGACCTGGGATGCGTCGGCGATCGCCCTTTCGACCATGTCCGAGAACCTGGAGCGCGCGCTGCCGGTCTTTGCCGATGTCTCGCTCGCCCCCGCTTTCCCGGAGGAGGACTTCAAGCGCGTGGTCGACAACCTGCGCTCGTCGCTGGCGCAGCGGAAGGACTATCCGTCGGTGGTGGCGAACCAGGTCTTCGCGCGCACCCTGTGGGGTGATGGCCATCCCTTCGGCTGGCCCGACAGCGGCACGGAGACCTCCATCGCGGCCATCGACAGAGCCGACGTGAAGCGCTTCTACGACACCCACTACGCGCCCAACAACGCCGTGCTGGTCGTCTCGGGCGACGTCACGGAGAAGCAGATCCGCGGTCTCATCGAGCCGCTGCTCGCTGGCTGGAGGCCGAAGAAGCTGGTGCCAGTCCGAGTGGCCAAGGGCGCAGCACCCGAGAAGACCAGCATCGTGCTGGTCGAGAAGGCCGGCGCGCCCCAGTCGTCGATTCGGGTGGGCCTGCCCGGCGTCGAGCGCAAGAACGCCGACTACCACCGGGCCCTGGTCACCAACCAGATTCTGGGCGGCACCTTCCGCCGCCTGACCATGAACCTGCGCGAGACCAAGGGCTGGACCTACGGCATCGGCTCGCAATTCGATGCGCGCAAGCAGGGTGGCCCATGGGTCGTAAGCGGTGAGTTCGTCGCCGCGCACACCGCCGACGCCGTGGACGAGATCATCAAGGAGATCGAAAAGCTCCGGACGGAAGACGTGACCGACAAGGAGCTCGGCGAGGTCAAGGACGAGATCGTGGGCGCCTTCCCGGCCCGCTTCGCCACCGCCGATCAGCTCGCGTCGCAGATGGCAGGCATCGCGGTGTACGACTTGCCGCCGAACGAGCTCGACACCTTCACCAAGAAGATCTCCGCGGTGA
The DNA here is from genome assembly GCA_964647025.1 of uncultured Myxococcales bacterium. Lineage (GTDB taxonomy): Bacteria > Myxococcota_A > Polyangia > Fen-1088 > Fen-1088 > Fen-1118. The sequence continues at coordinate 10,678 of CAZYFU010000017.1, forward strand.
CCAAGGCCGACGTGCGCAAGACGGCGCAGAAGCTCCTCCGACCGGACAACCTGCTCATCGTGGTGGTCGGTGACCGCACCGGCAACGAATCGGCGCTGCGCAAGATCGCCAAGGTCGAGCGGCGCGACCTGGACGGCGCCAAGATCGAGCCTGCCAAGTGACGAGCTTCCGCGAGCTGCGCGCCCAGCGACTTTCCGACGAGAAGGGTACGCTTTTTCCCCAGGCCGACCTCCCTATCGCGCTCTGCTACCCGAGCCCGTACCACGTCGGCATGTCGTCCCTGGGCTTCCAGACCATCTACCGGCGTTTGAACCAACTGCCGGGCATCGCCGCCGAGAGGGCCTTCCTGCCCGACGACGTAGACGCTGCCCGAAACCAGCGAGAGATGCTGTGCACCTACGAGTCGAACCGCCCGGTGGCCGACTTCCCCATCGTCGCGTTCTCGCTGGCCTACGAGCTGGAGATCGGCGGGCTCGTGCACTGCCTCGATCTGGCTGGCATTCCGGTCCTCGCGGCCGAGCGTGATGGGCGTGACCGGCGCTGGCCTTTGGTGGTGGTGGGCGGACCGCTGACCTTTTCGAATCCGGTGCCCGCGGGACCGATGGCCGACGTGATCGTCATGGGCGAGGCCGAGGACGCCGTCGTCGAGCTCGTGCGGCTCTACCGCGAAAGCAGCGACAAGACCAAGCTCCTCGCCGATCTGCACGCCTTGCCGGGCTTCTACGTGCCGTCCTTGCGAGGCGAAACGCCACCACCGGTGCTGGCCGCGGACAGAGCTCACCTGCCCGCGTGCTCGCAGATCGTCACGCCCCACACCGAGCTCGCGGACATGTTCCTCATCGAGGCCGCGCGTGGCTGCAGTCGAACCTGCACCTACTGCGTGATGCGACGGTCGACCAACGGGGGCATGCGCAAGGTCGAGCTGGATCAGATCATGCCGAAGATCCCCGAACACGCTCGGCGGGTCGGCCTGGTGGGCGCGGCCGTCACCGATCACCCTCGCCTTCCGTCGATCCTGCGCGCGCTCATCGAGTCAGGACGCCAGGTGGGCGTTTCCAGTCTGCGCGCGGATCGCTTGACCGACGAGCTCGTCGGGCTCTTGGCGGCGGGGGGATATCGCACGCTGACCACCGCCTCCGACGGGGCGTCGCAGGCCATGCGCGACCGAATCCAGCGCGGCACCAGCGAAGAGACGCTACGCAATGCCGCCCGCCTCTGTCGGGCACACGGCATGCGCGCGCTCAAGCTCTACATGATGCTGGGCCTGCCGGGCGAGGCCATGGCGGACGTGGAGGACCTGATCCGTTTCGCGCTGGACCTGGCGACCATCGCTCCCCGACTGGTGATCACCGTGGCCCCGTTCGTCGCCAAGCGAAACACGCCTCTCGATCGCTCGCCCTTCGAGGACATCGCAAGCCTGGACGCGAAGCTTGCGCGCCTGCGGGCCGGGCTGCGGGGCCGGGTGAAGTTGATGGGCGAATCGCCCAAGTGGGCGTGGATCGAATACCGACTGGCCCAAGGCGGCTTCGCCGAGGGCATGGCGACGATAGCGGCGACCCGACGTGGCGGCAGCTTCGGTGCGTGGAAGGCGGCGTTGACGGCGGCGGGGGCGGACCTCGCGACGGCCAGCCCAGCCTGAACGCTGGGGAATTTTGCGCTGTCGCACAGTCTTCGCGCCACCGGGGTGCTCTTTCCTGGAGTTGGGCGAAGGGCTCAAGGTAAACTTACGTCGTTCGTTCAAACCGATTCCCCACCTTCCGATCCCACAGAAGTAGGAAGAGACACACGAAAGGTGCCGTCACGATGAGAATGCGAAGTTCATGCATGGCCATCACGTTTGCTGGTTCTCTCGCCGCAGCCATGCTGAGCGCGGGGTGCGCGGGATCGGACAACGGCTCCAAGCAGAACGGCTCCGGCGGCAGCAACAACGGAGGCAGCCAGGCCGGCGGAAACACCGGCGCCGGAGGTTCGTCGGTCGAGGGTGGCGCAGGTGGCTCGCAAAACGGGGGCAGCCCGGGATCGGGCGGGGCATCTTCGAGCGGCGGAAGCGGTGGCGGCTCTGTCGCATCGGGCGGCGCGGCTGGTTCCGCCAACAACGGCGGTGTATCGGGCAGCGGAGGCGCGTCCAACCAAGGGGGCGCCGCCGGTGGTAGTGGTGGCGCCGCGGGCGCGGGCGGCGGGACCGCAGTGGGCTCGGGAGGCGCGGGCGGAAGCACCAACACGACGCCGAGCTACTTCTTGCCCCCACCCGACACGTGCTACGACCGCGACTACATCCCGGGCGACTCGTACAAGAAGACCGGTTGCATCGCGGGGGATGCGAGCAGCGAGTGCGGCGGTAAGTGCGAGACCGCCAGCGTGTGCGAGAGTCCCTCCGCGAAACCCACCGCAGCCCGCGAATACATGTGCCCGCGCAACCTGCTCTTCAGCCCCGAGTTCGAGCAGGCCGTCAAGGACGATGGCCTCGAAGGATTCCACTACGGCGTCGTGGGCCACGATCCGGACAAGGGCGGCATCGACGGCGACGCCCACAGCTGCTGCCAGTGCTACCAACTGGTCTACGCCTACCCGAGCCCGTCGAACGACCCCCAGGTTCTGGTGAATCCCGACAACCGGAGCTCGCCGGCATCGGCGATCCCCTTGCCAGCACCGCTCATCGTGCAGTCGTTCAACACCGCGGCCACGAACACGACCTTCGACGTCTACATGCCCGCTGGCGGCATGGGCGCGCAGAACGGGTGCTTCCTGATGCCCAACAGCGGCGGCGATGCGTCCCAGCGCAAGTACATGTACAGCGACTATCCGCTCAACGGTCAGCCCGGCAACGGCGGCGTGAAGCCGGCCTCGCTGCAGGAGTGGGCCGCGGAGTGCAAGACCAAGGACAAGAACTGGGTCACCGAGGCGACGCTCTCGTCCTCCGGCTGCGTCAAGAACTTCACCGATGCGTGCAACAAGATCACGTCCTCGGTGCCTGGCCTGTCCGAGCAATCTCGCCAGGGGTGCATCAAGGCGAACACCATCGACAGCTTCTATCACCTCAACTGGTCGGTCTACGCCATGAGGGTCGAGTGCCCCGAGCACCTCACCCGCGTGACCGGCTGTAAGCTCGCGCCGCAGGGCCTCAAGACCGTGAAGAAGGACGTGAAGACCGCAGAGCAGGCCAAGGCCGATCCCGACTTCTGGAAGAAGACCGCCAACACGAACAACCTCTACGAGACCACCACGATGGAGGACTGCTGCCGTCCGACTTGCGCGTCGTACAGCCAGATCTCCGGCTTTGGGCTGAAGACGGATCCGCAGTACCGCTCGTTCTACAACTGCGACATCAACGGCATCCCGTGGACCCAGAAGGAGTGACCGCGATCCCAGTCGGCTTCTCGCGCCGCGGCGTCATGCGGCAGGTCTCGTAAGGGAGGTGCGCTCCCGCGGAGTGATGAAGTACACTGACGGGTAGCCATGGCGAAGAAGCTCCTTCTTTCGACTCTCGCGATCGTGGCGATCGCTTGCGGAAACGACAGCCCCGACACCATCGGAGGAGGGGGGAACAGCGGCGCCGGAAGCAGCGGCGGCGGGGGCGTCATCTTCAACACCAGCGTCACCGGCGGATCGGGAGCAGGCGGCATGGGCGGTCTCAACGACCCCGGCAAGCCCGGCGAGCTCAAGCTGATCGTCCGTGACTTCAAGTTCTACGACGGGACCGAAGAGACCAGCCCGGACTTCGAGAATGTTCCGGCCACGGACAGCAACCGTTACGGGCCCTGGCGGGACAGCGACATCGTCACTGACACGCTGGGTGCGGATCACCTGCCGATCTACAAGAACGGAGATTCCACCACGCTGACCACGCACGGAAAAAAGTGGTTCGACCAGTGGTTCCGCAACACCGACGGCATGAACCACATGCAGATCATCCCGGTCACCCTCAGCAAGAATGCCCAGGGGCTCTACGAGTACGACAGCAGCAAGCCGGGCCCCCTCAACAGGGACGGGATGTTCTTTCCAATTGACGATGGGACGGACTACCAGACCCCGTTCGGAAACCAAGGCGGCAAGGACGCCGGTGGGCGTAGCCACAACTTCTCGTTTACGGTGGAGATTCACACCGTCTTCACCTACGCGGGTGGCGAGCACTTCTACTTCCGCGGCGACGACGACGTGTTCGTCTACATCAACAACAAGCTGGTCATCAACCTCGGCGGCATCCATGGCACCGACAGCAAGGACGTGGACCTCGACGCCCTGAAGGACACCCTGGGAATCACCGTGGGGAACACCTACAACCTCGACTTCTTCTACGCCGAACGCCACATGGTCGCATCGGATCTGCTCATCACCACCGGGCTCGAGCTGTCGAACAACGGCGACATTCCGATCCTGTAGTCGGCGCAGCTCAATTCTGCGCGCGGCGTCGCTTCGAACGTCTTCGTCGGACGAGCAGCGCCACGAAGAACACGACCGCGATCAGAACCAAACCCAGGGCCACGGGCGTGCCACGCACGCCCTGTAGGCTGCGCCAGGCGACCTGGACCAGTGCCCAGATCAGACTGATTAGGCCGCGACCGAAGCGAATCAGTAGCGGAAGCAGCAACAGAATGCCGATGATCTTGAGCAGGCGGTTGCTGTTCGCGGGGGCCGGTCCGGGCACTCCCCGCCGCGCGTTGTCGCCCCGGTCGAAGGCGGCGCGGCGGTTGCCGTCGGAGAGGATCTCGTACGCGCGGTTGATGTCGGCCATCTTCTCGGCCGCGAGGCCTTCGAGGGGATTACCGGCGTGCTTGTCGGGATGGTAGCGCGCGACCAGCTCCCGGTAGGCCGCGCGTATCTCGTCGTCACTCGCGTTCCGGGATACGCCGAGGATGTCGTAAGGATCGAAACCCTTGGCCGCCATCAACGCGTCGCCGACTTGCCTGGCGCCGCACCGCCCGGCGATTGCAAATAGCGGTACAGATCCGCGCTGGTGGACAAGACCAGCCAGGAATCCTTGTCGATGGTGTCTCGGTAGGTCTCCATGGTGCGCACGAAGCGGTAGAGCTCGCGGTTGCGGTTGTACGCCTCGGCATAGATGGCAGCGGCCTCGGCGTCGCCCCGCCCCATGATCTCCTGCGTCTTGCGATAGGCCTCGGACTCGATGACCTTGAGCTCGCGCTCCTTCTTGCCGCGCACCTCGGCGCTCTTGCCCTGCCCTTCGGACCGATGCCGATCGGCGATGCGCTTGCGCTCGGAGATCATGCGTTCGAAGACCTTGGTCTGCACGCTGTCGATGTAGTTGACCCGGTGGATCTGCACGTCGACCAGCTCGATGCCGTAGTCGGGCATGACCTTGGACGCGTGTTCGAGGATCATGCGCGTGATGCGGTCGCGCCCCACCTCGGCTTGGCGCATGGCCTCGGCCTCCATCACGTCCTCGACCTCTTCCGACTTGTCGAAGGTTCGGTTGCTGATCCGAACCACCTCGATCAGGTTGTGGTTGGCGATGACGTTGCGGGTGTTGCCGTCGATGATGTCGTCGAGGCGCGAGCGGGCGCCGCGCTCGTCGCGCAGACGTTGGAAGAACAGCAACGGATCGGCGATGCGCCAGCGGGCGTAGGTCTCGACCCAGATGTACTTCTTGTCGCGGGTCGGGATCTGGTTGGGATCGCCATTCCACTCGAGCCAGCGCTCCTCGAAGAAGTGCGCCTCCTGCGCGAAGGGGACCTTCACGTGAAGGCCTGCCGCGGTGATGGGCTTGCCGATGGGCTCGCCGAACTGGGTGATGACCACCTGCTCGGTCTCGGAGACCGTGTACAGGGCCGACGACAACGTAACGATGCCGAGGACGCCCACGAAGAGCGCGATGCCGAGCTTTCGTCCGTTCATGGCTTCACCTCCTGCTGCACGGTCCCGAGCGGGAACATGGGCAAGATGCCCTTGGCCTTCTCGTCGAAGATTAGCTTCTTGCCTGCCTCGGGCAGCGCCGCGGACAGGGTTTCGAGGTAAAGGCGAGCGCGCGTGACCTCGGGGGCCTTGCGGTACTGCTCCTCCAGCGCGATGAAGCGCTGGGCGTCGCCCTTTGCGCGGTTCACGCGGTCCACCGCATAGCCCTCGGCGGCTTCGATCTTCTGCTCGGCAAGACCGCGCGCGCGCGGGATCTCCTGGTTGTACTCGGCCCACGCCTCGTTGATGGCGCGCTCGCGCTCCTGGATGGCCTGGTTGACGGCGTTGAACGAGGGTTTGACCGACTCCGGCGGATCCACGTCCTGCAGCACCAGTTGCTGGACCGAGATGCCGTTGTCGTAGAGCTTGCACAGGTTGGACAGCAGGTCCTTCGCCTTGCCAGCGATGGATTCGCGCCCCACGGTCAGAAGCTCGGTCACGCTGTGGTCACCCACCACGGCGCGCATGGAGGCCTCGGCCATCAGACGAAAGGTGTCCTCCACGTCGCGCAGCCTGAACAGGTACTTGTACGGATCCGAGATCTTGTACTGCACGATCCACTCGACCGTGGCCACGTTCAGATCGCCGGTGAGCATCTGCGACTCGGACTGCGCCTTCTGGTCTTTGCTGAGCCCGCTCTGCCCGCCCCCACTCGTGGTCCGGAATCCGAACTCCTGCTTGAGCTGGCGCTGCACGGGCACCTTCTGCACGCTCTCGATGCCGAACGGAATCTTGGCGTGTGGGCCGGGATTGGTGGTGCGTACGTAACGGCCGAAGCGCGTGACCAGCGCGACCTCGGCGGGCTCGACCTGGTAGTACGAGCTGACCGCGGTCACCAGCACCACCGCGGCGATGATGACGATGAGGATCGTCCGCCGCGAGCCACGGAGGCGTTCTCCGCCTTCCCGCATCATCCGAATGAAGTCGTCTGGGCCTATGTCCGTTCTTCGGTATGCCATGGCTTCTGTCTAGCACAGAAGTGCGCTACATGGTCCGCACGTCGACCCAGCGCATGCCGGCACGGCGGGCCGCTTCGATCCCGAGGTCGGTATCTTCGTAGACCGTACAGTCGGCGGGCTTCACCCCGAGCCGCCGTGCAGCCTCGAGGAACACGTCGGGCTCCGGCTTGTGCTTGACCGTGTCCTCGGCACCGACGATCACGGGGAACCATTCGAGGATGCCGATCTGGCGCAAGGTCCTCTCCACTATCTGGCGGTGCCCTCCCGAAGCGACCGCCATCGGCAGCACGCCTCGCCCCTTGCGCGCGACCTCGACGACCTTCTCGATGGGGCGAATCTCGGCCATCAGCTCGATGAACGCGCTCTCCTTCTGCCTGGTCAGAAGCTCGACCTCGCAGACCTTGCCCGCCTCACCGAACAGCAGCTCCAGGATCTTCGCGGCCGGCATCCCGCCCATGGAGTAGAAGCGGTCCTCGGGAAAGCACACGCCGTGCGGCTCCAGGATCCGGAGCCACGCACGGTAGTGCGCAGGCATGGTGTCAGCCAGGGTTCCGTCGCAATCGAAGATCAACGCGTTCACGGCGGGCATTCATAGCAGACTCGCCCCGCGCCAAGAACCGAAACGAAGGGGCCAGGCTCAGGCAGCGGCGCCGGCACCGTCGATCAACTCGCGCATCGTCCGCATCAGCTCGCTGGCCATGAAAGGCTTCTGCAAGAACGCCACCCCGTGCCCCGATGCCTCCTGCCAGTCGAGAATATCCGCGGTGTAGCCGGACATGAACAAGAGCGGCAGCCCCGGGATGATCTCGCGGACCTTGCGGGCGAGCTCGCGACCGTTCATGCCAGGCATGATCACGTCCGAGATCAAAAGTCGGATGGCCCCCGCGTGTTGCGTGGCGAGCTCGAGAGCGGTGCGAGGATCCGATGCAGACAGCACGGTGTAGCGGAAACGTCGCAGGAGTGTGCAGAGCATGCCGAGCAGGGCGGGCTCGTCTTCGACGAGCAGCAAGGTCTCGGTCCCGGCGCGCGGCTCGTGGAGAACCTTGGCCTCCCGTTGAGGCATCTCGGCCCCCTGGTAGCGTGGAAGGTGGATGATGATGGTCGAGCCTTTGCCGGGCTCGCTGTCCACCGATATGGCGCCCCCGTTCTGTCGGACGATGCCGTAGACGGTGGAAAGCCCGAGGCCGGTGCCGCCACCCACGCCCTTGGTGGTGAAGAAGGGCTCGAAGATGTGCGCTCGAGTCTCGCGATCCATGCCACATCCGTCGTCGGTCACTGTCAGACGGACGTAGTCGCCCGCGGCGAGACCGGCCCCGGCGGGGATGACGGCGGTCAAGCGCTGGTTCGCGGCCTCGATGGTAACCGACCCGGCGCCAACGATGGCGTCACGCGCATTCACGCACAAGTTGGTGAGGACCTGGTCGAGCTGCGAGGCATCCATCCTCAGCCTCCACAGCTCCGGCACCGGTCGCCACACCAGGCGAATGTCTTCACGGATCATCCGCTGCAGGATCGGCAACGTGCTCGCCATGACGTCATTGAGGTCGAGGACGCGCGGGACGATGGCCTGCTTGCGCGCGAACGCCAGCAGCTGCATGGTCAGGTCCTTGGATCGCAGGGCGGCCTTTTCGATGCCATCCAGGCTGGCTCGCAGCGAATGCTCGCGGGGCAGCTCCGCCTTGGCCAACTCGACCTGCCCCAAAACCACGCCCAGCATGTTGTTGAAGTCGTGGGCGACACCGCCGGCCAGACGCCCCACGGACTCCATCCGTTGCGCCTCCTCCAGTTGCCGTTCGAGGCTCGCGCGCTGCTCTTCGGCCCGTTTCAGGTCGGTGATGATGAACTCGATGCCATCCCAGATGATCGTGCCGTCGGGTTGCGGCCTCGGGGTCGAGACCACCGATGACCAGCGCGTCTGCCCCGAGGGATCGGTGGCGCGGAACTGCGAACGAAACGTCGTCAGGTTCTGGAAGGCCATGGCCTCCTCCTCCCGCATGCGTTTCGCATCCTCCGGGTCATGGCGACGGAAGACCAGCGACGCGTCCGCCATGGCCTCCTCGGGCGAGACGCCATAGAGCTGGCGAACCGAGTCGCTGACGTACGTGAACCGACGCCCGCCGTCCTTGCTGGCGACAATCTGGTAGATCATGCCCGAGTCGAAGTTGTCGCTGATCGTGCGCAGGCGGTCTTCGCGCTCGCGGGTGGCGGCCTCGGATCGGCGCAGCGCCGAGACGTCGTGGAGCTCCCAGAGCGCGCAGGTGCCTCTCGACAAGGTGAGGGTCTCGGCCGAGACGAGGGTCGGTTGGGGACCTTGGGGCATCGAGAGGATCACCTCGCGCTGGCGGGCGTGCCCGCGCTCGCGCAGCTCCCGCTGGCAGGCCTCGTTTTCACCGGGGTCGGCCCAAAGCCCGAGATCGAGCGTGGTCTTGCCCAGCGCCTGCTCGCGAGGAACGCCGGTGGCAGCGATCCAGGTCTTGTTCACGTCGACGATGCACCCCGAGTTCAGCTCCGTGAGCACAATCGCGTTCGAGCTGCCGTGGAAGATCTTGGACAGCGTCTCCTCGCTCTCGCGAAGCGCGTCCTCGATGCGCTTTCGCGCGGTGATGTCCCTGACGATGGCGATGACGAAGGAGGTGTCGCCCTCGCTGTGGCGGCGCAGGGAGACCTCGCTCCAGAACAGCTCGCCGGTCTTGCGCCGGCTGTGCCACAGGAACTCGTCGATGCCGTCCCGCAGGGCGTTCTGTGCGTGCCGGGCGGAGTCGGCCGCCGAGTAAGGCGGCACGCCCTCGCAGAGATCCTCAGGCGTGAGCGAAGGAAACGCATGCCGATCGTATCCATACATGGCGCATGCGCACCGGTTGACATGAACGATGCGCCCGTTGGAGTCGTGCACGAGGAGCGCATCCATGGTCGCATCGAGAACCGCGCCACAGTCGAACGGCAACGGATGATTCGGAGCCTCGCCCATCGGCGCCCGATTCTCTCCCAAGATCCGCGTCTTGTCGCGCGCGGAATCGCGATCTCGTGAACGACTACGGAGCGGCTCGACGTGCCTGGCGGACCAGGACCGTGGTCGCCGACGCGCTGGTACCCAGCAAGACGAACAGCACGATCCAGCCGGCAGCTCGTCGATTCCTCGTCTCGTACAGCCAGTGGTCCATGCGGGCCCGGTCATACGTGCTCCGGCCATCCCACACGAGCCGGGTGTGCCGCCGCCACGGCGCATCTTGCGAAGCCTTCTGCCAGTTGTCGCCGAACGGGACGTGCCGGAGAAGCCACAAGTGGCCCAAGATGGGCTGCAGCGGCCCGAGCCACACAGTCGGGTAGACATCCTCGAAGCAGCCTTCGCAGAAGCCGCCCTTGTCGAGAGTGAGGGACCCGGATCGGTTGGGCAGACCGAGCCACTTGGTGCGAACCTCGAGTGCGATGCGCAAGTAGTGGTCCCAGTAGAAGGCGTTGCCGAGCACCTGCACGAAGATGCCCAGCGCGAGGACCGCGACCGCCAAGGATCGCCGGGGCCATCGCATGTGCGACAAGAACGACACCGCGGGCAGAAGCAACACGGGCACGGCGAAGACGACGTAGCGAGGGCCCCAAGCCCAGTCGCCCGGCCACGACGGGAAACGGCAGTAGAACAGCACCACCGGGAGAATCGTGACCAGCATGGCCAGCACGGTCGTGCGATGGCCGCGCCAGAAGCTCGGCAAGCCCAGGATCGCCAGGAAGAGCGGCGGCGTGTACAGGAAGATGCTCTTGCCCGGCGAGAAGAGGAACCCCCACAGGCTGACCAGCACGTTCTCCACCATCACGTTGCCCACGCCCTGGTAGCCGGTGTTGGTGATGCTGCCGTAGCGAAGGTAGTTGTAGCCGAGGACCATGAGCGCGCCCGGCAGAAGGCCGAGGCCCGCCGCGACCGTCGCGCGAGCGAGCTGCCGCGGGGCACGAAAGTGCACGGCCGCAACCAGAAGGAAGGCGCCGGGCAACGACAGCGCGTAGATGTACTTCGTGTTGAGCAGCATCCCCGCCCAAAGCCCGACGAAGAGCGCTGTCCCCCGATCCAGCCGTTTGAGCAGCTTCGCGAGCTCGAGGAAGAAGCCCAGGAAGCAGGTGAGCTGCACGATCTCGGTGAACGGATAGCGCGCGTAGACCCAGACGATACTGCCCGTCGCCAACAACGCCGCGGCGAAGAGCGACACCCGCATGCTGGCCCCGTGGCGCAGGCACAACCTGTAGAACAGCCACACCGCGAAGGCGCCCAGCAGCGAGCCGGCCAGGTGGCACGCGAAGATCTCGGTCAGCAGGGATACCTCGTGGCTGAGGTGCAGGTGGGAGCCAATCACGCGCACGGCCGCGCCCGGCACGTGCAGGAGCGAGGGTAGGATCGGCTGGGCGGCATAGAAGTGCCCGCCGCGCCCCGGGCTGGCGTCCGCCGGCCAGCGCGTCTTGACCGACACACCGTGACCAAGCACGAGGCTCTCGGCGACCTCGTACACGGGACGGGCATCGCCCCAGGCGACCTCGCGGCTCATGCTGGCGAAGTTGAGGCAGGCCACGGCCACGAACAGCAGCAGCCCAGGCGGTAGCCGAAGCCAGCGCGGGGTCTGTGTCGGCGATTCTGCTGTCGCTTCCGCGTTCATAGACCGGGCATTCCCAACAAAGTCAGTCGACCATACCCGACACTCGACCGGGGCGCGCGAGCACAGGCCCCGTCACGGCGATAGAGCCGATACGGCCCTTCGACGGCTACGACCGCATAGCGGCCGTCGTCCATGGTGCGCCCCGGGCCCAGGATCGCGTAGTTCGCGGCGTCGTAGTCCGGCCGGCCTCCAGCCCACACGATAGGCATGAGGCGATGGAAATAGGTGTACCCGCCAGACCAGTAGGGGTTCATGGTTGGCGCTGCCAGGCCGCAGATGTCCGCACGCGATCCTGCACGGGTGAGGAGTCGGTTTCTCTCATCAAAGGCCCGCCAGACCAAGGGTGAAGTGGGCCCACCGTTGGCGGTGCCGTCCATGGGCTGCCTGATGTCCGCGAACGTCAGCTTGGGGGCACGCCAGGCAAACGCGGCGAGCAGCACCAGCCCGACCGTCGCGGTCACGCCCAGCTGCGGGCCCCGGGGCAGGGGCACGCGATCGAAGATGCGCCCCAGGCCCACCGCCGACGAGAGTAGGAAGAACGACAGGACCGGGAAAACGAAGCGCAACTCCTTGTGGGCGATCGCGGAATGCGCGCCGACGAAGACGATGGCCATCAAGGCGACTGGCCAGGTGCGACGAAGCCCAGCCAGGAAACCAAGCAGGAGGATCCACAAGGCTGGGCCGCTGGTGGCGAGCAGGGTCCGCCAATAGAAGTCGCGCGCTGCCACGCCCCACTGGCTCGCGCCGTTTTCGACCAGGTTGAAGCGAATGTAAGTGATGAAGGCCGCGAACGGCCGCCCCCAGGTGGCCCAGTCGAGCAGCCCGCCGAGCCCGATGACCACCACCGCGCCCGCCGCCACCAGCAGCGACACGCCAACGCTGCGCCGCCAGGCCACGAGGAGCAGGACCACCGGCAGGAGCACCACGGTCTGGTAGCGCAGCAGCGCCGCCAACCCGAACAGGGCGCCTGCCCCGACCAGCGTGGGGGCGTGCTTCCACCACGGCGTGACAGTCGAACGCCGGCTGCGCCACGCGCTCCGCCCCGTGCTGCCGAGCCCCCATGACCACAAAAGCCAAGTCCCCCAAGCGAGGGCCGGCGCGCACGCCACCTCGGACATGGCCCGGCTGCCGTAGAGCAGGCTCGAGGGGAAGGCCACGGCGAGGAGGCCGAACGTCACGGCCGCGGCCAGGCCAGCCGCCGCATAGGCAATCCTCAGCACAGCGTAGAAGCCCAGCGTGGACAGCAGGGCGAAGAACAGCTTGGTGGCGATGGCGAGGCCTCCCCCGCTGCCGATCCCGCACACGGAGAACACCTTCATCAGGCCGCCGATGGCGCCCGGCAGGATCCACGAGCGCGCGCCGGTCTTGAACTCCCAAGGCACGAGGCCATACCCGAACGCCAGGCGATGGCCCTGCTCGAGGGTTTGAAATATCTCGTCCGCCCAGACCATGCCCTGGTCGCTCACGGCCAGGAAGGCCCTGGGCGCGAGCACGACGGCGCACACGCCGAGCCAAAGCCAGGCGCGCGAGCGTCGAGAGAGGGGGCGGATCACGGGCGCAAGAATGCACGGTCGCAACGCCGTGGTCCAGAGCGATGGCTGCCCGGCGGGGCGGCCTACGCGTCGACCACGGGCGATTCGGGGGCGGCCACGGTGGCAACGCGCGCGAACGAAGCCGCCAGCGCCTGGTTTGCCTTGCTGCCGAGCAGACGCGACAGCTCGTCCCCCGGAGCCGGCATGGGAACGGCCAGCATTGCCTTGAAGCGGGCCACGCGCGCCGCGCTCTCCTCGATGCGCTGCCGCACCGCCGCCCTCGCCTCGCCGGCCTTCACCAAGGCCTCGAACGCCCGAACCTGGCGCTCCTCCGGCTCTCGCACCAGGAAGTGGTCCACGCCAGCAAGCAGGCTCTCGACCACGAGCTCCTCGACCGGGTGGTGGTCGGCGACCGCCCGCATGCCCAGGTCGTCGCTGACCAGCATGCCCTGGAAGCCCAGCTCGCTGCGCAAGATGTCGTGGGCGATCCGCCGCGACAGCGTGGCGGGAAGCTTGGCGTCCCAGGCTGGGTAAAGGACGTGCGCGGTCATCATGGCCTCGATGCCGGCACGGGCCGCCGCCGCGAAGGGCGCAAGCTCGACCATGCGCAGCCGCTCGTCCGGCTGGTCCACCGTGGGCAACTCGAGGTGCGAATCCGTGTGGGTGTCGCCGTGCCCGGGATAGTGCTTGCCGCACGCGAGCACGCCCACGTCGCGAAGCCCCCGCCAGAACGCCAGGGCGTGATCGGTCGCATCCTCGGGACGGCTGCCGAATGATCGGTTGCCGATGACGGGGTTCTTCGGGTTGGTGTGCACGTCGAGCACGGGCGCGAGGTTCCATCCGATTCCGAGGGCCGCGAGCTCGCCCCCCACCCCCTGCCCCACCGCGCGCGTGCGCTGCACGTCTCCCGCGGCGGCCACCGATGCCATGTCGGGCCAGATGGTCAGGGGGCTCTTCAGGCGCTGCACGCGGCCACCTTCTTGGTCGACGGAGACCACCAGCGGCGCGTCGCCGGGTCCGGCCTGGCGCAACGACCGCACCAGCGCAGCCACCTGCGCGGGATGCTCGATGTTCGGCCGAAACAGCATGACGCCGCCCACCTCCGAGCGTGCGATGCGCGCAAGGAGGCCTGCCGGCGGCGCCGGGCCGTCGAACCCCACCGAAAGTAGCTGTCCTGTCGCTCGTCGCAATTCGGCTTGTGTCACGGGCCCATGCTACCCGATGGATTCGCCACGAAAAGTAACTTGGCGGACGATCCTGACGGGCTTCCCGACACGCTAGGGGTTTCCGCAGCAGCGGGCTCTTGCTATAAGGTGCGCCTGACTTTGCGCACCCGAACAAGAAATCCCCTCGAACCGTCCTTCATCTCCGAGGTCATCAAGATGTCCGAAAAGGCAGGCAAACTCTCATGGCTGGCGACGGGCCTGCCGCTTACGCTCGCTTTGGCCGCGGCCCCCGCGTACGCCCAGATGGGCGGCATGTCGCCCGGCATGGGCGGCATGGGGCCCGGGATGGGTGGCATGGGGCGTCCGGGTAGCACGCAACACCGGGACAAAGACGAGGGACCCGCCGAGATCGCACCCGACGCCGAGGAGAAAGCCCCCGCGGCCGACAGCTCCGAAGGCTACCTCAACCAAGCCCGCCGGCGAACCAAGGTCATCGAGCTGGACGGCTACTACCGGGTCCGGTCGAACTACCTTTACAAGATGAACATGGACCAGGGGTACGCCCCGAGCGGGACGACCCCGGGTGCCCTGCCCCCGTTCCCGGTCCCAAGCCAGTGCACGAAAGGGTTGAGCTCAAGCAACCCCATCCCGGGCCAGAGCTTCGGCGGTTGCGGGGACAAGACCCTGAGCGACGCGAACATGCGCCTTCGCATCGAGCCGACCATCAACATCTCGGACCAGGTTCGCGTGCGAACCCAGCTCGATATCTTCGACAACATGATCCTCGGCTCGACCGCCGACTCGCAGGTCAACCCCTACGTTCCAGACCAAGTCAGCTCCAATGGAAACCCGATGCAGACCAACGGGGCTGCGCCCACGGACGTGCTGTCCACCACCCAGAACAGCTACGCCTCCAGCATCCTGGCGAAGCGAGCCTGGGGCGAGATCGATACCGAGCTCGGGTCGTTGCGCTTCGGCCGCATGCCCTGGCATTTCGGGCGCGGCATGTACTTCAACCGGGGCGCGTGCGCCGACTGCGAAGGCGGCACCACGGTGGACCGCCTGATGCTTCTGACCACGGTCTACGGGCACCAGCTTTCGGTGGCCTGGGACTTCGGCGCCCAGGGCTATCACGTCGGCTACACGGATCTCGGGCGGCACAACGTCGGCGGTTTTCCGCTCGACCTCACGCAGAAGGATGACGTCACCCAGTTCATGGGCGCGCTGACCAAGGTCGACGACGAGCGGACCTGGAACGAGCGCATCGCGGCCGGCGACCTGGTGGTGAACTATGGCGCCCAGCTGGTGTACCGCAGCCAGGACTACGCCACCTTCAACATCAACCCGCCCACCGGGTCGACCTTCCAGAACCAGAACTCCACCACGCTGTCGGCCTACGATCTCGGCAACAGCCTCACGGTGGACGTGAACGCGCTGCTCGTCATCCCGAGCATCTGGTTCAAGCTCGGGTGGAAAGCGCTCACGGTGGAGTTCGAGGGAACCTTGCTGGCGGGCAAGATGCGGAACGCCGGACCGCTCCGGCGCGCGGCCACCAGCGACGACCCGGGCCTGCGCATCCTGCAAGCCGGCTGGGTGCTGGCGAGCCAGCTCAAGCTTTACAGCAATGCCTTGTTCGTCGGCTTCGAGACGGGCGGGGCCACCGGCGACCAGGCCGAGATGGCCTACATGTCCAATGGGACGCCCTACTACCCCTACCTCAACTACCGGTGGAGGTCCGTTCCCCAGCCGCAGGGCGACCGCAACCTCAACAACTTCCACTTCTCGCCCGAGTACCACGTGGACGAGATCCTGTACCGCCGCATCTTGGGCACGGTCTCGAACTCGGTCTACGTCAAGCCCAGCATCGCCTACTGGCTGGACCTCGACTCGAGCAAGATTCGCGAGGTCGGAGTCTCGGGCGCCGTCATCTACAGCCTGGCGCCGGTTCCGGTCTCCACGCCCGGCAATGCGCTCAGCTATGGCGTCGAGATGGACCTGGGCCTGCACTACCGCAACACGCGCGAGAACATCTTCGCGGGCCTGACCTGGGGCGTCTTCTGGCCCATGGCCGCCCTCGCCCGCGCGGGCGGAAACGCGGACGCCCCCCTGTGGGGCGCGAACTCCGCAGACGCCAACGCCTCGCAGGTCCTGCGGATGTTCGCGGGGATCCGGTTCTAACTCCCCGACCTACTTCTTCTTCACCGCCGCCTCCAGCGACTTCACCCGCGCCTCCGCTTCCTTCACCGAGCCCGGGTCGCGCTTGTCGTTGGTGGCCAGGTACTTCTTGAACGCCGCCAGCGCCTCCTCGTAGCGGCGATCCTGCGTGTAGAGCAAACCGAGATCGTAGTACGCCCCCGAGATCGAGGGATCCAGCCGCACGGCTTCTTGGTACTCGCGGATGGCCTCGTCGGGCCGCTTGAGCTGGCGGTAGGTGACGGCCAGGTTGAAGTGGGTCTGGCCGTTCTGGGAATCCAAGATGAGGGCCTTCTTGAACGCGGTGATCGCGCCCTCTTTGTCGTCGGTGCGGCTGAGCGCCACGCCGAGATTCGACCAAGCCAGCGCGTCGTCCGGCTTGATCTGGGTGGCCCGGCGCAGGTGGATGATCGCCTTCGGGTAGTCGCCCTTTTGCCTATACGCCATGCCCAGCGTGGCGCGGGCGTCGTAGTTGCCGTCGTCGAGCGAGATCGCGGTGACCAGCTCCTTGATGCCATCGTCGATGCGCTTCATACGGATGTAGAGCGCGCCCAGGTTGGCGCGGGCATCGGCGTTGGCCGGCTGGAGCGCGATACACTTCTGGTAGGCCTGCAGGGCGTTGTCGTAGTCGCGCTCGCCACGGTAGAGATTGCCGAGGGTGAACCAAGCGGCGGCGTAATCCGGGCGGGCCGCGACGGCGAGCTTGACCTCCTCGATGGCCCGCGCGGCCTTGCCCTGCCGCTTGAGGCTCAGGCCCAGGTTGTAGTGATCTGCCGCCTCGTCAGCGAAGGCAGGTCGGGCCAGGGAAAGGCCGCTCGCAAGGGAGACCGTCAGGAGCCATGTGCGCTTCATGCCCGGAGCTTCGGCCCCGGCCAAGCCCGAGTCAACCCTGCTACCACTCGGCGTGCACACCGATGGACGGTAGCACGAGGCGGTAGGCGCTCTCGGTCATGGCGCCGCTGCGACTGCGCTTCAGATCGTAGACCTGGCGGCTCCTGGTGGCGTTCACCACCTCGACATAGACATCGAGGATGTAGTTGTCGAACACGAATCGCTTGTCGAACCGCACGTCGAGCTGCGGGAAGTCGGACAGGCGGGTGTATCCGTCGACGTTCTTCGTTCCCTGGTTGTACACCGGGTAGGGCCTGCCGCTGTTGTAGTGGAAACGCACCGAGGCAGAGTAATTGCGTGGCAGTCGGTAGCCGGTCACCAGGTTCAAGATGTGCGTCTGGTTCCAGTCCGATGGAACGATGATGCCGTCGACCACACGCTCCGACCGCGACAGGGTGTACGCGAGCCAGCCGTAAAGCTTGTGCTTCATCGGGCGGCGCAACATGACCTCGATGCCGTAGCTTTGGCCCTCGCGCGGCTCCAGCAGGTCCGGCGCCTCGGGGTCGGGGATCAGGGTGTTGCGCAGGTCGCTCAAGTGCAGCCGCTGGTAGAAGACCGATGTGTCGAGGCTGAGGTCGATGCCCAGGCGTTCTTCGAGCGCCGATTCGAACCCCAGCGATGCCTGGCGGGAGCGCTGCAAGCCGTAGCTCGCGAGCCCGAACGACTCGAACCCCGGCACACCGACGGGAAGGCTCGGCAGCTGCGAGAACTGGCCCGCGGTGGCCTTGATCCAGTCGTGCGCGCCCACGCGGTAGCGGACGAGCAAACGCGGGCTCGGCGAGAACGCCTCCGTGTCCTGTTCGAAGTAGCCGTCGTAGCGCAGCCCGGGGGAGATCATCAGGCGCTCGCCAACACGCAAGGTCAAGGCAGCGAACACGCCCACGGAGAAGACGTTGCGGTTGTGGAACAGATCCCGCTCGTAGTTCTCGGACAGGAAGCCACCGGATGCGGTGACCAACGAGGTGGGCCGGAAATGCTGGATCTCCGCGTCCGATCCGATCTGAAGATCGAGCCATTGGGCCAGGGTCCATCGCTCCGAGATGCGCGGCGCCAGCGTGTAGCTGCGGCTGCCCACCGGCAAAGAGAACAGCGAGGTGATGCTGACCGTGGAATCGTCGACGCCGCCCACCAGTGCGGCCACCAGCCGCCCCTTGGCCACGGCGCCTGCCCAGCGCAACTGGGCGCGGTGGAAGGTCAGCTTGGCGATCCCGGGCGCGACGGACGTCGGCGCCCCCACGAAGCCCCAGTCTGTCTGGTCGGGGTTCTTCTGGTCCATGTTGTCGCCCGAACCGAAGGCGAACACGGTCAGCTTGCCCGGGCCGAGCGTGTGCTCAATGCGGATTTGGTAATCCCAGTAGTCCACCGCGTAGGCGTTGGAGAAGGCCGAAAGCAGCCATCCCGTGTACGAGTAGCGGCCCGCGACCGCCACCGTGCCCTTGCCGTCGTTGAAAGGCATGGCCGCGATGCCGCCAGCGTCGAAGAGTCTCAGGTCGGCGGACACATGCAGCCGATCCGTCGCCGGTGTGGAGGTCTCGGCCGAGACGATGCCGGAAACGTAGCGACCGTAGTCCGCGGGATAGCCGCCCGGGAAGAAATCGAGCTTCTCGATGAAGAACGGGTGCAAGACCGACGGCCCGAGCGCGAAGTGGAAGAGCGCGGGGGCGCGCACGCCGTCGATGAAGAAGCCCGTGTTGCCTGGGTTGGCTCCGCGAATGGCGTAGAACGGCAGGGGCCACGTGCTCTGCGCCACGCCGGGCAGCGAGGCGATCACGCGGATGGGATCGCCAAGCGAGCCCGCGGTTCGGATGAGCTCCTCCTTGTTGAGCGGCACCACGGGCGCCTCGTCGGGCGTCCCGGTCACGACGGTCTCGTACCGTTCGCCCTTGAGCCGCGGCTCGAGGCGCAACGTGAAGAGCCTGTTCTCGGCGGAAACCGTCAGTTGCCGGACCAGGGGCTCGTAGCCCGGGCACTGCACGCGCATCGGGTGGTTGCCAGGCGGGATCTCGATGGAGAAGGATCCGTCGCTGCCGGTCTCGGTGCTGACCCCACCGTCGCCGGCGGGCCCGATGTACACGAAGGCACCGGGCAGCGGCTGTCGCGTGCCTCGCGCGAGCACCTTGCCAAAGACCGCGACGGGCGCTGGTCGGGGCTCGCTTGCGGTAGGAGGTGCTTCGAGCGGCAGAGCCTCGACACCCGTAGCACCGTCGGTGACAGCCGCACCGTCGGTGACACCGCCGTCGAGAATGGGTTCCGTGACAATGGGTTCCGCGGGCAGGCTGCCCGCATCGAGTGGCATGGCGAGAAGCCATGCGGTCAGTAATGCCGAATGCACGTCAGTGTGTTCCCGCGTCCGTCGGAGGTGCCAAGGTAGTGATCCACAGCCCAGAGCGATCGGACTCGGCCCGACCGCGCACGATGTAGGCTGCCCACGAATCCGACAAGGTGGTCCCACCAAGCTGGACCACCTCGGACACGGCCTGGGCGTAGCGAATGTCCTTCCCTGTGTCGATGTCGCGATAGACCAAATCCCCCACCCCATCCTGTTGCGAGACGTTCAGGATGCCGAACAGGTTGTGCTCGGACACCGAGACCGACATGATTGACTGCGCGACCAGGCGCAGGTTCGTGGGCAGCGACGTGCCGTCGTAGTCGGCGAAGTACAAGTCCGAGCTGGCGCGCCCGAGGTGCGCCCAGAACGCCAGCACCTTGTCGTCGCCGGTGAAAAAATAGGGCTGGCTGTCGCGGACGCTGAGGACCAAGCCAGGCGGCGACACCATGTGAGGGGGCGCCGTCAGCTCGGCGTCCTGAAACATCAGCGCGCCTTGCGGGTCGACGTCGTACAGCGTGCTGGTGGCGCGCAGGATATGGATCAGGTACTTGCCGTCCTTGGTGAAGCTGGGTGCCAAGAGTGGGCCCGCGATGACCCGACGGGCGACCAGATCGCCCTTGCCGGTGAAGACGCCGTGGCCGAGGCTGTCGATGCGAAGCACCTCGTCGGAGTCCCTGCTTCGTTCAATCA
This sequence comes from uncultured Myxococcales bacterium, assembly GCA_964647025.1. Lineage (GTDB taxonomy): Bacteria > Myxococcota_A > Polyangia > Fen-1088 > Fen-1088 > Fen-1118. Next base: position 30,985 of record CAZYFU010000017.1, read on the forward strand.
CCGCCACCTGGTTGACCAGGGGCCTCGGCAACACATCGAACGTGTCCTCGCCGGTCACGAGGTCGAGCCTGTGCAGCTCCGCCTGCGCCGTCGAGGTCGCGTTCTGGTTGTACGAGAAGACGCTGCCCGAGAGGCCTCCCCAGCCGGAGGGGTTCGGGCGCATGGGGGTGATCTCGACGCCGGTCTTCATGTCGCGGATCACGGTCTTCGACTTGCCTTCGTCGGTGACCGAGAGCGCGGCGTAGCGCGCGTCGCCGCTCAGCCAGAAGCTGGACACGTTGTCTCGCAGGCTGTCGAGCTTGTTGCTGGGTCGGCTGAGCCGAGAGAGGGTCCGCTTGTCTCCCAGGATGCAGTAGATGGCCCCGTCGCTCATCACTTGTTTCTGGAAACCGCCAGCGTCGACACCGATGGGGATCTCGTACTTGCCGTCCCAGAGATAGAGGGTCGGGTACGCCTGCCCAGGCGCGGGCGGCCTTTGAAAGAGCGCCTGCGGGCAATCGCCGTGACGATCGGGGAAGCCGGGGCACGACCGCCGGGGATCGGGATCCTCGTAGAGCCACGACAGCGGCGCCGAGAACGGCGACACCACGGAGATCTCCTCGAGGCGAAGCTCTTCTTCGTAGGTCGGCCCGAGGCGAATCCACGTGCCGACCACCGCGCCGCCACCAGCGCTCGGGATGATCCGCTCGTTGGTCATGTAGTAGTGGCCGTCGGCGCCGGCATCCTCGCCCCAGCGGGATGACCAGTTTTCGATGAACTTGCGCTGCACGCTACCGTCGAACGACGACATCCAGAGGTTATAGACCGCGCCTTTCACCGCCGTGGCCGGAGAGACCCGCTCGCGGAAGCGCACGAAGTTCTGGCCGTCGACCCTGAAGAAGGACGGCGACTCCAAGGTCTGGCTCTGGAAGAGCTGCTTGCCCTTCGGCATGGGCCCCTCTTGCAGGCAACCTGCGAGCGCGACCATGCCGACGAGGAGAGACTGTGGACGGAACACCATGGACGAGCGTCGACTTTAGCCTAAGCGTCGCAAATCTACGACCCCGATGGCGCACCAGGTTTTACCGCAGTGATTCCGCACACCACAGGCGGGTGGCGCACTGCTCTACCGGCCTGGCGCAGCACTCCCCGTGGCATCGCTTAAACTTGCCCGTAGGTGAAGCCCATGAAAGCCATTCGTCCAAAGCAAACCGGTGGTCCGGAAGTCCTGCAGGTCGAAGATGCACCGATCCCAACCCCGGGGCCGAACCAAGCGCTCGTGCGCGTGACGGCCGCGGGCCTCAACTACATAGACGTCTACCACCGCACCGGCCTGTATCCGATGCTGCACCCCATCCCGATCGGGCTCGAGGGTGCGGGTGTCGTGGAGAGGCTGGGCGAGGCCGTGTCCGGAGTGAAGGTCGGCGATCGGGTCGCGTGGTCGGGCGTTCCCGGCTCCTACGCCGAGTACGTGGTCGCGCCGGTGGACAAGCTCTTACCGGTGCCGGACGGCATCTCGACCGAGACGGCGGCGGCGATTCCGCTGCAGGGCATGACCGCGCACTACCTGACGACGGCGGTCTTCCCTCTCGGCCAAGAGCACACCATCTTGCTGCACGCGGCGGCTGGAGGCGTTGGGCTGCTCCTCATCCAGTTGGCGAAACGCCTGGGTGCCCGGGTCATCGGCACGACCTCCACCGAGGCCAAAGCCGCGCTGGCCGAAGGCGTTGGTGCGGACCATGTCATCGACTACGCCAAGACGACCGACTTCGCGGCCGAGGTCAAGCGCCTCACGGCCGGGCGCGGCGTGGACGTGGTCTACGATTCGGTGGGCAAGGACACCATCGACGGAAGCCTGGATTCTCTGGCGCCGAGGGGCCTGCTGGTCCTGTTCGGCCAATCGAGCGGTCCGGTCGCCCCCATCGATCCATTGCGACTGTCCAAGGGCTCGTACTTCCTGACCCGTCCGTCGCTGCTGCACTACACCGCCACCCGGGACGAGCTGCTCATGCGCGCCGAGGACGTGTTCGGCATGGTGGCCCACGGCGAGCTGCACGTGCGCATCGACAAGACCTTCCCCCTGGCCGAGGCCGCCGAAGCCCACCGTGTGCTCGCTGCTCGGGCCACCACGGGCAAGGTGCTGCTGGTCCCGTAGAACGCGTCGTCGATGCCCACGCTGCGGCCAAGGGCCACACTGGACAGTCGCAATCGAGTGTGAGACATGAACCCCAACAGTGATTCGACTACATCCCTGCCGCCCTTGAAGGAGACAGTGGCAACTGAATGACGTCGGCCGCCGACGCCGCTCGTAAGGCCGATGCATTCCAAAGACAGCGATTGAACGCATGAGCTCACTGTAGACAAACCGGAGACACGACTCTCTCTCGTTGTTGATTGCTCTGTAGTGTCATCAATTGACTGCACTCAATGCTTGTGCCGCAAGGCCGCTCTGGGGCATAAGGGTCAGCAGGTTTCAGAACCAAGGTCGATGATGATTGAAGAATTGGTTCCCATCGAGGTCGTACGACGGTTCCGTCTTCTTGCCGCCAAGCACCTGGGGCTCGACATCGGCAAGACCTTCGAACCGATGATCGGGGCCCGCATCAGCAAGCGCCTGGGCGAGCTGCAGATCTCCCTTGCCAGCTTCATGTCGCGTATCGCGAACGATGCGGCCGGCGAAGAGGCCATCGCCTTCTGGGACTTCGTGAGGCCGCGCCCTGCGAGGTTCTTCGCCCGTTGGCCCGATTGCCGACGGCTCCGCACGCACGTTCGACTGGCCCTGGACGGTGGCTGTCGTCGGTTCCGATTCTGGTCGGCAGGCTGCGGCTCGGGCGAGGAGGCCTACACCCTGGTCCTCGTCGCCCACCACGCCATCGAGAGCGCGGGCTTCGATCCGTTCGACATCGACCTCAAAGTCCTCGCGACCGACATCTCTGCCCGCGCGCTGGAGATGGGCAAGCGGGGCTTATACGCCGCGCCGCAAATCTGGGACGTGCCGAAGGCGATGCGGAGACGTCACTTCGTCGAGACCAATGCCGGATTCCAGATTTCCGAAGAGATCTACTCGCGGGTGGTCTTCCGACAGCTCAATCTGTCTGCACCACCCTTCCCCATGACCGCGAAGCTCGACGCCGTGTTCTGCCAGGAAGCCCTGCACGCCATGGTGCCGCAGGCCCAGCGACGGGCTATCAAGGCGGTGCGGGCCCTTATCGCCCACGACGCTTTCGTCCGTACCGGGCTCGACGAGGATGGGCTCCAGCAGGGCGATGGACCTGGCAAGGGCGTCACCGAGGGCTCGCCGCGCCGGGTTCCCCGTTCCCCCACGACCTGTTGAAACGCGGCTTTACCTGACCCGAATCTGGCATCGGGAGCCACACGACGTTTCGCCAGATCTCGCGCTTGCGTGGTTGCACAGCCGGGCCCCGTTGCGGATAATCCCCGCCGTACTACGGACGAGCAGTGTCGGGGAACCAAGCGTGATCGGGACCAGCATCGGGAATTACCGGATCCAGAGCCTCATCGGAGAGGGTGGCATGGGGAAGGTGTACCTGGCCGTCCATCCGGGCATCGGACGCCAGGCGGCGGTCAAGGTGCTCGCGGCCACCGACGCGTCGGATCCCGAGGTGGTCGGCCGGTTCATCAACGAAGCCCGTGCGGCGAGCGCGATCCGCCACCCCAACATCGTGGACATCTACGATTCCGGCGTGCTCGCCGTGGGCACGCCGTACATCGTGATGGAGTATCTCGATGGTGAGACCTTGTACAAGGTCCTGCTGCGAGGCGCGCTGCCCATCGCGGACGTCTTCGACTGGGGCTGCCAGATCGCCGAGGCCCTCTCCGCGGCGCACGCGCGGGACGTGGTTCATCGCGATCTCAAGCCCGACAACCTGTTCCTGATCCCCGATCCGCGCCGGCTGGGAAAGCGGCAGGTCAAGGTGCTCGACTTCGGCATCGCCAAGTTGCAGCACGGAACGCTGGGCCAGCTTCACAAGACACGCACGGGCGCGCTGTTGGGGACGCCGCTCTACATGTCTCCCGAGCAGTGCGTGGGTGGCAAGAACGTCGATCAGCACACCGACATCTATTCGCTCGGGGTGATCCTCTACGAGATGGCGACCGGCAGACGCCCCTTCGACAGCGAGGGCGTGTACGAGCTCATCCACATGCACGTCAACCAGGCGCCGACGCCTCCGGCCCAGCACCGGCCCGATCTGCCGCCCGAGCTGGAGACGATTATTCTGCGAGCCCTCGCCAAGGACCCGGCCGAGCGCCAACCGTCGATGGCGGTGCTGCTGTCGGAGCTCGAGCTGGCGCGGGGAAACCCCGCAGCAAGCAGCGAGGCCTTGGCGCGGGCGCAGCGAGAGACGATCCGCGCGATCCCTTTTCCGGACGTCCACCACCTGTCCGAGATCAAGACCTTGGGTGACACGGCGGTCTCCAAGCCGGTCGGCGCCCAGACCGCGTCGGGGCGCTTCTCGCCGCGCCTCGGACTGTTGTTGGCCTCCGCGCTGGTGCTCGTGGTGGGCGGTGTCTATGCGCTCGGCCCCGTCGGACGGAAGGCCGCCCCCATTCCCGAGCCGATGAGGGTGTCCGAGGCGCCAGTCCTTGCGCTCCCTGTCGCCACCGTGCCTGTGCCACCGCCGGCTCCTGCGCGCAACGAGATGACGTTGAACAGCGTTCCCGACGGCGCGGAGGTCCTGGTGGGCGACGTCCTGCTCGGCAAGACGCCCATGCACTACGGGTCGCTCGCCACGGACGACCCGGTGGAGTTCGTGTTCCGCCTGCCGGGCTACGAGCCCGAACGGATTCGCGCGCTGCCGGCGCACGGTCTCTCGATCATGGCGAGGTTCTCCACGCCGACTTCGGTGAAGAGGACGGCGCACGGCAAACACAACGCGGCCAAGCCGACAAGCGCGCCCTCGTCGGACATCCAGACGGAACGATAGGGGGCCCGGGTGAATAGGCGCGCGATTGTCGTACGGATTCTGCTCTGCACGGTAATCGCCCCGGGGCTCTCGCGGGCGGCGGATCGGCCGGATTCACCGGGCGTCGCACAAGCGGACGAGGCGCAGTTCCACTTCGTACGCGGCAATCGTGCCTACCAGGACAGGCGCTACGAAGACGCGTTGGCCTCCTACTATCTGTCGAACCGCCTGGTGCCGAACCGCAACGTGGAGTTCAACATCGCCCGCTGCCTCGACCGCCTGGGCCGCTACGACGAGGCATACCGAGCTTGGTCTTCACTGCTCGACGAGAAGCTGCCGGACAAGGATCACAACGCGGTCAGGGAGGCCATCAATCAGCTGCGCCCGCACCTCGCCCTCGTCGAGATCGAGACCTCCCCGCCGGGAGCGACCATCTACGCTGGCCGCCGAGATCTCGGCGCGCTCGGCACCACGCCCAAGAGCTTGGCGCTGCGCCCAGGAAACACCAAGCTCATCCTCGATCGCGACGGATACCGTCCCGTGGAGCTGGTGGCCGAGCCCAAGCAAGGGACGGAGATCAAGCTGAAGGCGACTCTCGATCGTATCTGGGCCGAGGTCGACGTCCGGCGAATCCCGGCCGACTCGGAAGTGCGGCGCGATTTCGTCGACGGTGAGCTTCTGCGTCGAGGCTCGGGGACCTTCAAGGTGCTGCCGGGCCCCATCGTCCTGTTCGTCTCGGCCCCCGGGTTTCAAACCGCGCGCCTGATGGTAGGCGCGCTCGCCGATACCACCCTGCCCGTCGACGTGGTGCTGACCCCAGCGGAGACGCCCGCGGGGACCATCGTGGTGCGCGCCAACGCCGCCGGCGCCCTGGTCCGCGTGGATGGGCGCGAGGCCGGCTTCGTCCCCGCGGTCATCGACGGTGTACCGGCGGGTCCGCGCAAAGTGGAGATCCTCTCCGATGGTCGGCAGACCTTCGTCGCGAACGTCGAGGTCGAGAAGGGAAGCCGCGTCTTCGTCGACGGCTACCTGCGCCGCGCGGATCCCGAGATCACCGCGGCGACGAAGTCCCAGGTGGCCTCCGAGGCCGCGCCCGCGTCGATCAGCGTGATCACCGCGGACGAGATCGCGGCCTTCGGCTACACGTCCCTGACCCAAGCCCTGGCGGGTATTCGAGGCACGTTCGCGTCGAACGACCGCAGCTACGAGTCGGTGGGATTTCGAGGATTCTCACCGCCCGGGGACTACACCAATCGAGTCTTGGTGCTGGTCGATGGACACGTGCTGAACGACGCCGTCACCGGTCAAGGCTACGTGGGGCACGATCTCGACGTGGATCTCTCCAACGTGGACCACATCGAGATCGTCCGCGGACCGGGCTCGGTGCTCTACGGCACGGGTGCCCTCTTCGGCGTCATCAACGTGGTGACCCGACGCCCGAACGAAGGGGCGCACGCAGCGATACACACGATGGGTGGCACCAAGGGGGCGCTGTCGGGCAGAGCGACCTTGAGCGCACGCAAAGGCGACGCCGAGCTGATGCTGAGCGCGGCGGCCATGACGACCTCCGGTGACAGGCGCTTCTCGTGGCCGTCCGAGCTGGACTCGCCGACGGCAGGCCCGCCTCCCGCGGGGAGCGCCGTCTTCGACGCCGACGGTGAGACGGCGGCGCACGCCGACCTGCTGGCGCGGCTCGGCTCGCTGTCGCTGCGCGCGGGCTACAACGATCGCAAGAAGAACATCCCCACCGGGGCATACGAGACCTTGCCCGCACCAGGGACCTACAACCACGATCGCCGGGCCTTCGCCGAGCTGCGCTTCAGCCGGGACGTGCGTGGCGTGGGCATCGCCGCCCGGGCGGCCTACGACAACAGCTGGTACCACGGCCAGTACAACACGGGAAAAGCGCCACAAGACCTGCGGGCACAGTGGACCACCGGCGAGCTCCGGCTGGAGCTGCCCCCCGTTTTGCACCAGCAGCTCACGCTCGGTGGGGAGGCGGTCCAGCAGTTGGAGCTCAAAAACGATCCGGTGGAAGACGGCCCGGACATCCCCAAGGACCTGATCGTGTCCGCGTACATCGTCGACACCATGGTCTTGGGCGACCGACTGACCATCAACCTCGGCCTGCGCGCCGACCGCTACACCGAGAGCTTCGGCAACACGCTGAATCCCCGCGTCGCCGTGATCGCCCGCCCGTACGAGAAGGGCAACACCAAGCTGTTCTTTGGCCGCGCGTTCCGGGTCCCCTCGCCCAACGAACGCGCCGATGCGCCTGACCGTGCCGTCCAACCAGAGACCATCTGGAGCGGCGAGATCGAGCACACGCACACGGTGAACGACGACGTGCGCATCGTCGGCGCGATCTTCGCGAGCTGGATCTTCAACTTGATCTCGATGGTCGAGGCACCCGAGCTGGCGCAAGTGCGGCCGTACTACGGATCCAAATACGAAAACGCCAGCGACCGCATCCGCAGCCTGGGCGCCGAGGGAGAGATCCGCTGGGAGCCGGGCAGCGGGACGCTGCTGTCGTTGTCGCTGACTCGCCAGCAGGTGGAACGGCTGTCGCCCGACGGCCCCAAGCCGTTCGACAATGCTCCCGAGCTGGTGGCCAAAGCACGGGTTCTCTATCCGCTGATGGGGCGCAGCCTGCGCCTGGGATCGGAGATGGTCCTCGACTCCGGTCGGCGGTTCACTTGGCAGGACGACACTCAACCCAAAGCGGACAACCGTGTCGAGGATGCATTCCTGTGGAACCTGAGCCTGTCCGGGGAATACCGTCCATACCGCTTGCGCTATTTCGCGGGCGTGTTCAACCTGCTCGACGTCCGTGAGCCTCGGACAGGGTTTCCGACCAGCACGGACTATCGACTGGCGCTGATTCCGCGATACGGCCGCTCCGTGCGGGCGGGTTTGGCCTGGACGTTCTGAGCGCGGTGACGCAGGTCCCAGCGTCGCAACTCCGCGAAACCGAGGCACTCTTCGCGCGGGGATGAAGGTGGACGCCGGGCGTGCGCGCCAGCTTGGCCCTTTGCGGCTGAATTTTTATCGCGCAGGTGCCGAAGCAGAAAGGTCGTGGAATTCAGTACGCAGGTTTCGGAGGACATCAGGGAAGTCGCAGATCTTTGGCTCGACGGTGCACCGCCTAGCCAAACCGACATACGTGCAGCAACCAGCCTCGCGGCGCGCCTCGGATCTTTCGGGGGCGTTCGCCCCTTCTCGTCCGTGGTCCAGACGTTGCTCGAACAGGTGTCACGTCCCGACTTCGATCTCAAACAGATAAGCGGCGTGATCGAGCTCGACCCAGCGCTGGCGTCGCGTGTCCTGCGCGTGGCGAACTCGGCTGCCTACCGCAGCCACGGCCCATGTGGGTCGGTCACGCAGGCCGTGGTGCGCATCGGCGCCACCAACGTGATCACCTTGACGATGGCCATGTCGGTGATGGCGATGTTCCAAGATATCGGTGGTGTTGGACGCAAGATCCGGGACCACTCGGCCGGAACCGCGGTGGTTGCGCGCGAGCTGGCCATGAATCTCGACTCGGCGTCGCTTGCGCCCAAGGTCTTCTTGGCCGGACTGCTGCACGACATCGGAAAGCTTCTGGTCCTTCAGACCGGGGACAAGAACTACGCCGACCTGGCTGCACGGGAGCTGGTTCCGTCCAGCGTCCACCTCCGCGAGATGCTCATGTGGGGGTTCGACCACGCCATGTTGGGCGCCCAAGTCCTCAAGACGTGGAACATCCCCGCTCCCATTCCCCAGCTCATCGCATGTCAGCACCAAAGCAAGACCGAACGGTTCAAGAAGCCAGAGCTGATGAAGGCGCTCGATCTGCTCCGGCTGGCTGACGTGGTGGATTGGCTGCTCGGTCAGGGCTGCCCGGCCGACTCGCCGTGGGTCGCACGCGTGGCAGCGGGGCCGGACGGCATTCGTGCCGGGCTTTCACCCGACACGCTGCCGTCGCTGTGGAAGGACCTTCGTGCCATCCGCGAAGAGGCGTTGCAGATCTTCGCTTAGCCTCAGTACTCGCAACCCGCGGCCGACGCCAGGGCCGGGCAAGTCAAGCACTGCATCCCTATCTTCGTTCCCACCGGGAGTGCCTCGGCCACGGCCGGACGTACGAGGGAGATGCGCTGTCCATTCTTGGGACACTCGGCGAGATCGGTGACGAGCTGCCAGCAATCCGAGGTCACCGTGGCAGGGGTAGCGCCTGGCGCACAGAACGGCAGAGACTGGGGGCTCTCGGCGTAGCGGATGGTGTGCGTGACTCCATCGACGACGGGCAGCCGATACACCACGCGACAGTCGGGCTGAAGGCCCGGCACCACCGCATCGACGTCCTTGATTTTGCTGTCGATGCACATGGCCCGCAGCTTCCTCGCGATCGCGCTGCCAATCCCGTGCATCGCCTGCGTGTAGTCGCGCTCGCAGATGCTGTACTTGAGACCGCTATCGCCGAACTCGTCGATGAAAGCCGACATGCGCAGGCCACCTTGCGCGCCCCAGCCCCAGGCGTCGGCGTCGTAGCTGCCCGCGACGGCGGGCAGATGGTCGGGATCGTAGCAGACCGGCCAGTAGTCCCAGACCTGCGGGTGCTGCGTGTCCGCCACGTTCGGATTGGGGATGAGGTCGATCTTGTACTCGGCACTGGCAGTATCCGCCTGCACGCGACCACTCGGGTCGAGGATGGGCTGCCCCGCGGCGTCCATCAACATGCGCGGCCACCCGAAGATACCCGCGACCAGGACTTGCTCGTCTGGGTTGGCCTTGAGCGACTTGATCTCCTGCGCGAGTCTCGAGATGCTCTTGAGTGGGCTGCAGGTGGTGGGAACGCTGGTGTCCGTGGATTGACCGACGCCGTCGGTGGCATTCGGGCAGGCGTCGGTTCGCGCAGCGCAGGCGGCGAAGCTGGTGGAAAAAGCCGCGCTCGTGGGATAGCCAGGACCCGCATCGGTCAAGTTCGAACCGCCGCACGCGTGCCCTCGGGTCGCACAGCGGAGGCTCGCGGACTCGCCGCGCAGCTCGGGCTTGTCGCCGAACATTCCACCGTTGGTCGCCGCCGAGCAGTCGTCCTCGTCGCTGAGGAACACCAGCCCGAGATACGCCTCGGGCCGAAGGAACGACGCCTGCGTGCTGTCTGCGCCGCTGTGGAGGTTCTGCGCCACGAGCGCGAACTCGAACGCCTGCAGCTGGTGCTCGACACCGCAGCCCAGGCTGCCGAGGTTCCCGGCCAAGCAACCGAAGACCTGGCTGATGTCACCCGTCGCACCGAAGTTGAGCGGCCGCCCGCCCTGCGTCTCGAGCCAGAGCGAGCCGGGCGACACACCACAGTCCGCCGCCCCGCGCATCTGGAACTTGCCCATATCGCCGAAGGCGCTGTTGCCATTGCTCTCGTTCGGGCCGCACGAGCCAACCGAGTACGCGGCGCCGGTGCCGAGATCGCTGTCGATCATCGCGACCCTGAGATCCGGGTAGGTCCCGTCGTTCGGATCCTTGAGCGCTTCGATCAGCTTGGGGAATTGCTGGTTGAGCTTGTTCACCTTGGGACCCATCGAGGGCGAGTTGTCGATCATGAAGAGCAGGTCGACTTTGCGAACCGGCGAGACGCTCACGTAGATGTTGGTCTGCTGCTCCGCCTCGCCCGGGCCCTCGCCGGTGGTCGCAGCCTGACAGGTGGCGCGCGCGTCGGGGGCCTGGCACGCGGGGGGCGTGGTGGCGCCGGCCGGCCCGAACGAGTCGCGACACATGCAGTACTTCTTGCAGCAAAGGGGGCCGACGACGAAAGGCACGCCGCAAGTGAAGCCGCCCATGCAACGCGTGTCGTTCGGGTCGTTCGAGTCGCGCAGCTCGCCCTCGCAGTCAGCATCGCTGTCGCACTCGGCGCTGCAGGTGGCCCCGGTCGGTGGCTCACCCGCCGCCTTCGACGGATCGAGCGCGACCTTCAGACAGACCCCGGTCTGACATTCGCTGGCATTCGAGTTGATCACGGTCCGCGAGGACGGAGCCATGCCATCGTCAAGGTCGCAGATCTTGCCAACCCCTTGGTCGTCCGCGCACGACCCGAGCATGAGGACCGAGAGAGTAAAACCCATCATCGCCAGGAGTTTTGATGTGCCCATGCCGACCTCGTCCCCCTGCCGACGCGAACCTTACAGAAGTTCGGCAGGCCCGCACAGAAGTTCGGCAGGCCCGCCCGAAAGGCGACATGGAGACTTCATCCACTCACTGCTAGTATCCGACCCCGTGGCAGTGAACAGTCTGTGGCCTGATCCCAACGCGCCCCAGCAGGGGTTCACCTTGCCGGCCTCGGTCGGCCCGATGGTCTTCCCGGTGCAGAAGCCGAAACGGAGGTGGGGACGCGTGATCTTCGCGTCGACACTGTGCGCGTTCGCAGGCGGTGTTGCGGCCGGCCCCACGCTGCAGGACCATGCGTACCAGGGCGTCGACGCCGCCGCGTTCTTCATCGTCACGAACGCGCCGCCGTGGCTAGCGCGGTACATTCCGCCCTCCCCCAATCGATTGCCGCCCCCATCGCGCAGCTTCGCGACGCCGACCGCGTTGCCGCCGCCCGCACTGCCCGAGCCCGAGCCCGTCGCGCAGGCGCAAGACGAGTCTCCGACGCCCACGGCCGAGGTCGCCGAAAGACGACCGCCTTCGTCCGCGCCACGCATCGAGCCGCTGGCGGCGCTGCCCGAGGTCCCCCCCCCGGCCGACGTCCGCCCGTCACGCAGCAAGCATGGCAAGCCGGCGGCCAGGGCTCAGGCCCGTGAAGTCTCGCCAGCACCGGCGGGGGTGCCCACGTCCCGTCGAGCCAAGCAGACCGATCCGTTCGACACCGCGGGTGGGACGGCCGAAGCGGTCACACCCAGGCGCGAGGTGGCAGCCGCCCTGCCGAGAAGCGAGCCCGCCCCGACGAGGGCACGCTCGAACGATGGCCTCGACGAGCTGATGGGCGCCTCCGGAGGCGAAAGCGCGTCCGCGACCAGGGGCAAGCGAAGCACGAGCCGGGCAATAGATGACATGCTGAAGGACGTGCAGAAGAGCGAGCCCGCGCCGGCCCCCAGGAAGAGCGAGCCGGCTGCGCTTCCGTCCCTGACCGCATCCGACATCACGAAGGCGATGGCCGGGGTAAAGACGCGCGCGAACGAGTGTGGCAAGAGCCTCGGACAGAAGGGAATGGCAGAGCTCAAGCTCACCGTCGGCAAGGACGGCAGGGTCAGCAACGTCATCGTCGGGGGGAAGCCCGCTGGCAGCCCGCTTGGTGACTGCATCGCCAGGGCTGCACGCGCCGCGAGCTTCCCGCCCAGCGCCGGTCTGAAGTTCGACTACCGGATCGACGTCCGCTGACCGTCGTCGCTACTCGAAGGTGATGCCAGACACGTACGAGTTGATGCTCCAGCTGGCGTCCGAGTCGGTCTGGCTGGTGACGGCCTTGCCCTGAACCGTGAAGCCCTTGAAGTGGACGCCGCTGATGTTCACGGACGACGACTTCCCGTGCAGGCTGACCGTCTTCTTGGTGTCCGAGCTGACGTTGGTGAAGTAGGTGTCCTTGACCACCGAGGTGTTGGCGGCGTCGCGCCAGTCCGGTGGCTGGTCCAGGGCGATGTTGATCAGCATGCTGTCGGCGGCCTCCACGCGGATGTCCTCGAAGGTGGTCTTCTGCACCACCGCCGTGTCGTAGGCCTCGATGGTCAGGGCCCGCCCAGCCTTCACCACGTCCACGTCCTTGAACGTGACGCTGTCCATGCTCTGCCCCATGCTCTTGGTTCCTATCTTGCAGGCCACGGAGTTGTTGTAGACCACCACGCGCTCGTGCGTGATGTTCTTGGTGTTCACGGTCCCGCTGGGCTCCTCGTTCTTGGTCGCCATGCCGTCGTCGCCGGTGTACAGGAAGGCGTTGTAGAGCTTCCCATTGGTGGACTCGTCGAAATCGACGCCGTCGGTCTGGTTGTAGGAGGTCCCGCCCGAGGACGGACGGCAGTTGATGACCTTGTGGTTCTCGACGGTCACCGCGTCGCTGCGATAGATGAGCGTGTTCCAGTAGCTGGAGTCGCGAGACACGATGCCGTCGATCGTGATGTCGGAGCTCTGCTCGATCTTGAGCAAGTTGGCGTTCAGGCTCTTGGCCCGGATGGCCTTGCCGTTGCTGTCGAGCACGCCGCGCCCGAGGATCTTGGTGTTCTTGATCTGATACATCCGGATCAGCGCGTGCTGGGCACCTTCGATGTTGATGCCGCCGCTGCCCGTGTTGAAGTCGGCCGTGTTGTCCGATCCATAGAGGATGGCTCCTCAGGCGAGGTACATGGTCATGTTGCTCTTGAGCCACAGCTCGCCGACTTTGTACCTGCCGGGCGGGAAGTAGAGGATGTTCTGGGTCGCGCCCGAGGCCTCGTTGATGGCCGACTGGATCTTCGACGTCACCAGCGTGGCGCCGGTGTTGTCCACGGAGTAGTCGGCGATGTTCTTCACGTTGGCGTCACCCAGTTGCGGAGGATTCACCTCTTCGGCGTCGAGGAGGATGAAGAGCAGCTCTTTCGAGTCCACCTGCAGGATGAGGTAGTTGGGTCCGGTGTCGAAGGTGATGGTGCTGCCGCTCTTGGTCGCGGCCAACTTGCGACTCTTGGGGCTCAAGGTGAAGTTGTTGAAGCTCTCTTTGACGGTAACCGCCACCGTCACCGTGCCAGTGCCGGCCAACGACCCGTGCGCATAGTGCACCTGCATATCGGGCGAAAACTTGGTCAGCTTCTCGACGAACAGCGGCTTTCCGCCAACGGTCACGGAATAGAGCGGGCTCGCCACGGCACCCGGCAGATCGGGACAAGCGACCAAGGCTGCGGGGCCAGGTGTGCCGGTCGAGCCACCGGAACCGGTGCTCCCGCCATTTCCGGTGCCGCCCGAGGCGACGACGCCCCCGCTGCCGGTTCCCCCGCCCCCAGCGTCGATCACGCTGCCACCCGAGCCCGCGCCGGCAGTCCCAGCGTCGCGCGGCTGTGACGAGCCGCCCGCTCCGCCAGCGCCGCTGCCGCCGGTCGCCCTTGGCCCGGTGCCGCCCGTGGCCGCGCCGCCAGCCCCCGCGCCACCCATGCCCCCTGACGACCCGCCCGATGCCAGCTGGCCACCCGTCGCTTTCGTGGCCGGCTGGGTCGCGCCGCCGCTGCCCCCCGCGCCACTTCCTCCGGCCGCGCTGCCACCAGACGCGGATACCCCGCCGCTGCCCGTGGGGGCGTTGGAGGTGCCGCTGTTCGAACACGCGGTCGACATCGCCAATCCGGCAATCATCGAGACCACTACGCTGCGCTTCATGAAGCCTTCCTTGGAGCCTGGGCTCATCGTGTGATTCCCCATAGTGGCGCGAACCCGGTGCGGAGGCTCAGCTCCCCGTCCAGCGGGATGACAAGCCGCGTCCTGTCGAACGGCCGCCGCGGGCCGGCTGGCGAGCTGGCAGTCGCGTGCTCGCCCAGAATTGCGGGTGACGCGCTCCGCGCCTAACATACGGCATGTCCCAACCCGAAGCTCCCATCCCTGGGCAGCGAGACGCGGATGAACGCTCTTGCGCCGAACGGTTCGTCGCACTGTTTCGGCACATGCGCGAAGGCCTCGCGCTTCACGAGATAGTCTTCGACGATGCGGGCAAGGCCGTGGACTATAGGTTCGTCGACATCAATCCGCGGTTCGAGGAATTTGCCGGCCTGCGCGCGGCAGACGTCACCGGCAAGTTGGCCTCCGATGTCTACGGCAAGAACTCGTTGCTGTTTCTCGACGACGTGGCCTCCCTGGCGACCCGAGGGGCCCATCAGGTCCGGGAGATCCATTTCGAAACGCCGAGCCGGGATCTCTCGGTCTCGGTGGCGCCGCTTGGGCAGGCGACATTCGCCACCATTCTGTCGGACATCACCCTCTCCAAAGCACAGGCGGCGGCCCTGGAGAAGAGCAGGCTTTCGCAACGGGCGCTGCTCGACAACCAGCCTCACTTGGCGTGGCTCAAGGACCGTGAAGGGCGCTTTCTGGCGGTGAATCGGGCGTTCGCCCAGGCGTGTGGACAGAACGACCCGGACTCGGTGGTCGGAAAGAACGATCTCGACGTCTGGCCGCTGGCGCTTGCCGAGGCCTACCGTGCCGACGATGTCGCCGTGATCGCGGCGGGCACCCAGACGGTCGTCGAGGAGCAAATCGCCGACGTGGACGGCATCCGTTGGTTCGAGACCTACAAGTCGCCCGTGTTCGGGCCAGACGGCAACATCGTCGGGACCACCGGGATCGCCCGCGACATCACCGAGCGCAAGCGGGCCGAGGAGATGCGACTGCGCAGCGAACGCAAGCTGGGCCAAATCCTGGACCTGGCGCCGGACCCGATCGTCGTGACGAACATCGCTGGCGAGATCACGTTCGTCAACCAGGCCTACTGCGAGCTCGTCGGACACCAGAGATCGGAGATAGTCGGCCGTCATGCGGCCGAGTTCGAGCTGTGGCAAGGAACCCGATCCCGCGAGGAGGTGATGGAGCGCCTGCGTCGCCACGGCCCCGCCCAGGCCTACGAGGTCGTGCTGGTCGACAAGCATGGCAGCCGGCACCACGTGGAGTTCACGGCCGCACACGTGGAGTTCGACGAGACGACCTCCCTCATCTTCGCGGGCCGAGACGTCACGCAAAGGCGCAAGGACGAGATCGCCCTGCGTGAGGCGGAACGCGCCGCGGCCCGCAGCGGCGCGCGGTTGCTCTCGGTCTCCGAGCTGGCGCACATCGGGCATTTCACGTACGACCTCAAGGACGGCTCGGTCGTCTGGACTCGCGAGCTCTTTCGTATCGCCGGCCTGGACCCCGCCACGTTCAAGCCCACCCACAACGCGATACGCGAGGTCGTCCATCCGGAGGACCTGGAGCTCGCGGACAGCGCCATCTCCGCAGCCGTGGCCAGCGGCCAGCCGCAAGAGACCCGATTCCGGGTCATCAGGCCGAACGGCGAAGTTCGCCACTGCTTCGGTATCGCCGAGGTCGATCGCGCAAGTGGCCTCCCCGCCGACAAGGTGTTCGGCCTGATCCAGGATCTGACCGAGATCCGGCGCACGGAAGAGGAGCGTCGGCAACTGGAACAGCAGATGATGCACTCCCAGAAGCTGGAGAGCCTGGGCGTCTTGGCCGGCGGCATCGCCCACGACTTCAACAACCTGCTCACGAGCATCCTCGGAAATGCCGACTTGGCCCTCTCCGAGCTACTCCCCACGAACCCCACGCGCCCGTACCTGGAGGACATCGAAAAGGTCAGCCGTCGCGCCGCGGATCTGTGCCGACAGATGCTCGCCTACTCCGGCAGGGGGCACTTCGTCGTCCAGCCGATCTCGCTCAACGACATGGTTCGCGAAATGGGCCACCTGCTGTCGGTTTCGATCAGCAAGAAGGTCGTCATCAAGTTCAACTTCTTCCCCGACCTCCCGAGCGTCATGGCCGACGTGACCCAGTTGCGCCAAGTGGTGATGAACCTGATCACCAATGCCTCCGAGGCGATCGCCGAGGTGAGCGGTGTGGTCACCCTCTCGACCGGCGTGATGGACTGTGACGAGGAGTACCTCAAGGGCGCGGTCAACGACAGCGAGGCCCACCCCTCCGGCCAATACGTGTACGTGGAAGTGTCGGATACCGGGTGCGGGATGGCTCCGGACGCCCTGAACCGCATCTTCGACCCGTTTTACACCACCAAGTTCACCGGGCGCGGGCTGGGGCTGGCCGCGGTGCTCGGCATCGTTCGCGGACACAAGGGCGTCGTTCGTGTGTATTCCGAGAAGGGGCGCGGAACCACCTTCAAGGTGCTGCTCCCCGCGCACTACCAGCCGGCTCCGCCTGCTTTGACACCTGGCGCGCCCGGGAACGCATGGAAGAGCCGCGGGCTCGTGCTTTTGGCCGACGACGAGGAGAGCATTCGAAGCGTGGGGCGGCGACTGCTCGAGAAAGCCGGCTTCGAGGTCGTGGTCGCGGCCGACGGGCGAGAAGCGCTGGAGGTCTTCCAGCGTCACGCCAGCAGGATTCGTCTGGTCATCCTCGACCTCACGATGCCCCATCTCGACGGTGAAGGCTGTTACCGGGAGCTCCGCCGCCTCAGCCCGGCGGTGAAGGTCATCATGACCAGCGGCTACAACGAGCAGGACGTGGTCAATCGCTTCGCGGGCAAGGGCTTGGCCGGGTTCGTCCAGAAACCCTACAAGGCCTCCGATCTCCTGCCCGTCTTGCGCGAGGTTCTGGGCGAGACCTGAGGCTTCAAGCAGGCGAAGGCTCGTCCGGTCGGAGGCGCGCGATCATGCGTGCGAGGGTCGCTTCCTGCATCACGGTCTGGAACAGCGGGACCCGGAACTGGAACTGCCCCAGCCATTGCTCGAACACACACGCGGCCACCAACCTGTCGGCCGAATGCCGAATCTCGGTCGCGTTCGCCTCCACCCCGAGGTCCACCAGCGTCGCATGCAGCTCCTCCAGGCTGAAGCGCGGTTTGAACACGGCCGACAGCATCACCGTCTGATCGAGCGTCGCGAAGCGCGGCTCCTCGAGACCGAAGCGCGGTCTCCACGCCGTGATGGTCCGCGCGACCGCTTCGCTCTTGCAGGCGTCGTCCAGATCCGCGCGTTCGATCATGTGCCGCCCGGGCGCGAGCCTGCCCACCAACTGATCGCACACCACGGTGACCAGGCTGGGCATTCCCGCGCACCGCTGCATCAGCTGCTCGACCAGATCGCTCTTGGTGTAGCTCACGTTCAACGCTGCCATGGGCAAGGTGGCCAGCTCGGCGCAGGATTCCGCGTCGAGCTCTTCGAGCTTCACCAGATCGCCGAAGCGCTTGCGACCGCGCACCGGGCGGGTCGCATAGAGCAGGCCGAGTAAACCCGCGAGCACGAACGAGCACGGGTGCTGCTGGTTGAGCAAGGCCAGCGTCTGTAGCTGCGCGCCGCCGTGACTGGCGTCGAGGGTCGCCCACGCGTCGGCGTCATCGCAGAGCACGATCATGCGCTTGCCCTCCGGACGGTTGGCGAGCCGTTCGAGCAAGACGTCGAGCAGGCCCTCGCCTGGCATGCCCAGCGCATCGGCCAGCGCGGTCGTCAGATCGCCGTCGGCCAGCGAGAGGTAGAGGCAATCGACGTCGGGATGATCGGTGTAGCGGCGGTGGACTTCGTCGAGCAGGCTGGTCTTGCCGATGCCGTGCGGCCCGACCACCAGGTGGTTCCGGCTCGCATCCGACATGATCCGGCGAATCTCGGCCTTGCGACCGTAAAACGGCTGTCGAGGTCCGCTGGTGACCGCCGAGTGGTAGAGCGAGAGCTGGCGACGGTCGACTTGCTCGCTCGCCACCTGCGCGAACACCAAGGCCGGTCGGGGCGCGTGCAGGACGCGGTACATGGTGGCTCGGTTCAGCACCACGAGGTGCCTCGGGCGCGAAAGCCGAGCGGCGACCTCGGAGCGCGGCAGCTCGGACGCCACCACCGTGATGGCGCGCGCTCCCTCCTCCACCGCATCGAGCTCGGCGAGCAGCGCCAAGGTCCCCTCGGCCGTGGGCAGCGCCAGCTGACAACGTTCGACGTCGAGCGGGACCTCTCGGCCCAGCTGCAGCTCGAAAACGGATTTGTCGCGGCCGAGCAGAGGCGCCCACGAGGCCCCGAGCTGGCGCGCGAGATGCGAGCATTGGGTCTCGGGCTCCAGGCGGAAGAACGTCACCGCGATGCTGCGGCGCCGAATCCGGTCGACCATCGACCGCACCGTCGAACGAATGCGGATCATGGCCACGAGCGCCTTGCCCACGCCGAGGAGCATGAACATCGCGACACGGTAGACCCGCTTGCCGGCGCGCCCCACCGGACGCGCGCGCACGTAGAGCCGAGCGCGCCAGCCCACGAAGCCGAGCACGAGCAGTCCGCCTGCCAAAAGCCCCCAAAGCCAGGTCGGCAGAGGAACGCGCACGGACGCGTGGGCGAACGTCCACAGGTGCGCCGGGTGCGAGCTCTTCCGTAACGTGAAGGTCACGCGGCTCTTCCGATCGAGCGTCACCCCCTCGGGCAGTGGAAACGCGAGCGCCAGATCCTGTCCGATGAACGGCTGCTCGATCGACACTGGCGCGATAGGCGCTTGCCCCTGCCCCTCCAAAGCCAGGCTGCCTTGCAGCAGGACGGGGTCGAGCTCGCTCATCGACACGTCGGTCATGGAGGCGACCACCGCCTCGCTCGAGCCGCGCAGCACGGCCAAGTGGCGCAACTGCACATGCGGAGCGTCGACCCACACCGGCACGTCGAGAGACGCGGCGCCGGAGGATGCGCTGGTGATCGACAGGCGCAGCGTCTCCGTGCGCGGCTCGGGGTTCTCGTAGGCGGCGAGCGCGGACACCTCGCAGGTGACCACGGTGCGCTGGCCCGGCGCCAGCTTGGCGATCGTCGGGGGCGGAATCAGCAGCAACGCGCCGTGGCCTTGGCGCCCACCCGCCTGCGCGACGCTCACCCAATACGCAGGCTGGGCGCCACGGTTCTCGATGCGAATGGGAATGCTCACGGTGCGCCCCTCGCGCGCCACGACGGTGCCCGACACCTTGCCCGGATCGAGATCGGCCCGCAGCGAGGCTCGGCCAGGTGCGCCGGCGGGCGGGACCCATAGGATCTGTCCTTCCGGGCCCACGCGACCGAGCAACGTACCGCTCTCGTTGCGCCAACAGGTGCGGCTGGCATTGCACGCGAACCACCGCTCCGGCGAGCTGCCGCCCAGCCACCAACGCTGTTCGAGAGTTTCCAGGTCCCAGATCCGCAGCACTCCGTCTCGGGCCACCGAGACGATGGCATCGTCCGAGATGGCCCACGCGGCTGGGGGACCGGCGAGCGCGGCGGACTGCTTGATGGGCCGACTGCCGCCGATGTCGAAGACGCTCAGCACTCCGTCCAGTGACGCCGCCACGACGTGCTGCCCAAGCACGGCCAACGCGACAGGAGCAGCGGGCAGCTCCTTGCGCAGGCCCTTGAGCAGCTTGCCCTTCGCGGGCAACCAGACGTCGACCACGCCATCGCGAGACCCGGTCACCACGAACTTCCCGTCGGGGCTGAACGCCACCGAGCTGACCGCCCCGTGATGGCTACCGAGCACGGCGAGGCTTCGCCCGTTGGCCATGTCCCACAGCCGAACGGTCTCGTCGTCGGACGCGGACGCCAAGAGGCTGCCGTCGGCCGAGGTCGCGAGTGCGCGCACCGCGGCCCGATGACCCTTCAATACCTTGACCGCGCTGGCGTCGCCGAGCTCCCACAGCCGCACGGTACCGTCCGCGGCCCCCGAGGCCAGCGCCGAATCGCCAGGCAGGAAAGCCAGCGCCGTCACCGCCACGCCCTCGTGTCCCTTGAGCCTGCGCGCCTCGCCTTCGCCCTGCGAATCCCAGACCGCCACCACGTGGCCCTCGCCGGCGGCCACCAGCCTGCCGTCCGACGAAGACGCGACCGTGCGCATCGGGCCTTGCTCGCCCTCGAGCATCCGCCGTGGACGCAGGTACGCGCCAGATCTCTCCCACAGCAAGACCCGGCCGTCGCGGGCCCCGGTCACGACGGCTCCGCCGCCCGAGGCGACCGCCAGAAGGGGACTGAGATCCGCCGCCAACGACACGATGGTGCGTCCGCTGGCTATGTCGTCGACGATGACCGTGGCGTCGTCCCCGGCGCTGGCGACCATCCTCCCATCCGGGCTGACGGCGACGGCACGCGCACCCCCCGTATGGGCCCCGCCGCGACGAAGCTCGCCTCCGGTTCCGACGTCCCACAGAACGGCTCCTCCGCCGTCACACGCCCCCGCCAGGATCTGTCCGTTCGCCGAGACTGAGAGCGAGAGCACCGGTGTGCCACAATCGGCGAGCTTGCGGTTGCGGACGCCGTCGTGCACGCGCCACATGCGGACGGCATGATCGGCCGAACCCGAGAATAGCCAGTGGCCGTCGGGACGAAAACGCACGGCGTGGACGGCGCCGGCGTGCCCCGCGAAGACCTTCAGCGCGTTGCCGGTGCCGGTGTCCCACAAGCGAACCGTCTGGTCATCCGCCCCCGACGCCAACCACTTTCCATCCGGGCTGAAGTCGATGGCCCGAACGGGCGCCGAGTGCCCGCGCAGCTTCTTCACCATCTCACCGCTCTTCAGATCCCAAAGCTGGATGGTCTGGTCCCAAGAAGCCGTGGCCAGCCAGCGACCACGAGGGTCGAAGGCCAGCGCGTAGACGTGGTACACGTGCCCCTGCAAGGTCCGCAGCATCCGGCCCGAGCGCACGTCCCACAGGCGTGCCGTGCGGTCGTGCGAAGTCGACGCGATGATGGCACCGTCGGGGGAGAATCCGACCGCGGTCACGGCGGAGCTGTGCCCGACCATGCGCCGCACGAGGCGCCCGGTCTCCCGTTGCCACAGGCGCACGACGTGGTCCTCGGCGCCGGTCACGATGAGGGTGGCGTCGGGGCTGAACGCGACCGCGCCCACCGGGGATCGTCGGTCGAGGCTCTCGATGATGGCGGCGATGTCGTCCACCTTCTCGCCCGCAGGGACCAGGGCGTGCCGATCTCCGGCCGCGAGGTTCGCGAGCCCCACGGGGTCGCGCCCGCTGTCGACCGCCTGACCGGCGTCGAGCTGTTGCCCAAGCACCGTCGTCACCGGGGAAAGCCAGGTGACGAGCGTGAGCATCAGCGGGCCAAGCGCCCCCCTGCTAGTCGTCCGCATGGGTCTCCTTTGATATGGCAGGCGGCGAAGGTGCATCCCCCGCGCCGCTGGTCTCGGTCGCTTCCACCGCCTGCGCGCGCTCGCGACGCCCCGCATCCCTGATGCGCAACCTGGCGGCACGCCACCTTCCAGGCATCGATGCGCTCACCAGTTGCCCACGGTAGGTCTCCTTCGGCCCAATCAGGTAGGGGCGCAGGTGGACGAGTGGATCGATGATCTCGCCACCAGCGCGCAGCTGGAAGTGCAAGTGGGGAACGTCGATGCGGATGCCGGTGTCGCCCACGTGCCCGATGATCTGTCCGGCCTTCACCCACTGGCCGTTCTGAACCAGGTAGTTGAGCAGGTGCATGTACTCGGACATCAGGTCGTCTTTGTGTTGAATCTGCACGAACAGCCCGCCAGGCCCCATGCTGTTCTTGCGAATGGCGCCGGACCTGTCGAGGGTGACCTTCCGCGCGCCCTTGCCGGGCGCATCCACGCCCGCGTACACCACCCAGCCGTCTGCGATGGCGCGCACCGGCTCGCCCTTCACCGAGACGAAGTCGAGGCCCTTGTGCGCCCGCTTGCCGTCTTCGCGAATATCGCCGAGGACGCCCGTGATCTTGCGCGGGCAACCGTCGAGCGGGCAGTACAGGTCCACGCTCTTCCAGCGCACGCGCGACGTCGGCAGGCCAGTCACGTAGTACTCGATGATGGCGCGTCGCGTGCGCAGGACGCGATCTTCGCCGTCGGTCTCGAGCACGCGATCGCCCCACAGCAAGTGCGAGACGTAGTGACGATGCGGAACCGACCCGAAGACCCCGTCGATGTCCGGGCACTGCTTCGCGAAAGCGTGCATCAGCGCCGCGGCGAAGAAGATGTTCGCCTTGTCTTGGTGGAGGGTTTGCACCGACGTCAAATAGGGACTGACATCGAGCTGCCGCGGCAACCACTCCTCCCCCTCGCGCACCCAATACGAGTAGCGACCGTTGCGAAGAAAGGGGGCGTGCATGCCGGCGTCGATCCCCGTGATCCCGACCGCGCCCGCGGGACGCTTCTTGGCCGCGGCACAACGGCTCTCTTGGAAGATGAGCGACGCGAGCAGGAACGGATCCACGTCGTAGCGCCGGCAGGCCTCGAGAATCCATTGCGCGAACTGCGTCGACTGCTGGTACGACAGCTCACTCGCGCAGAGCTGGTTGAGCGCAGGCGCGAACCGCTCGTCCTCGACGTCCGCGGGCGCCTCGGGCTCCGGTCCCCAGAGCGTGAGATCGACGAGCCCCATCCCGTGGAAGCCAACCCCACGGCCCGTCCTGTCCACGCGGCAGCTCCACGGGGCTTTGGGCCCCTCGGCTGGCAACGGTTCTGGCCCAAAGCCCTCGGCTCTGGCCGATGTCCCGCAAATCGATAGGAGTGCACCGGCGAGGACCGCTAGCGAAAGTATGGGCAGCGCTCGAGACATCCGTTGATCCAAGGGCCGTCGTGCAGGAGTCAGGCTGCGACAGAGCCGCACTTCCCCGCAAGCGCGGGATTCGCAGTCTAGCCTGCCGGCGATCCCATGGGAACCCGGACGTATGACGCGCTTCGAGCCTGGGAATTCTTGGAGTGCGTCTCACGATCTTGTAACCCACCAGGGCCGTGGAGCATCTGATCCCGCGGTCGCATCGCTTATTGTCAATCAGGTGGGAGAGCTCCATGACTTTCAACGTAACGAGAGATCGTACTTCTTGCATGCTACGCATCGAGGGTGAGCTCGATGCCGTGTCGACACCGACCCTGAAGCCAAGCATCGGCGAGATCACACGCGCGGCGCCGTCGGAAGTCTTGGTGGACCTCTCCGGCCTGCGCCTCATCGACAGCGCGGGTGTCGGCGCCCTCGTGCTGCTCTACAAGTCGGTCCGATCGAATGACGGCACCCTCTCCGTCTTCGGAGTCCGCGATCAGCCGCTTGCCATCCTCAAGCTGCTCCGGCTCGATCATGTCCTGATGGCAGACGGCCCTCGAGCCGGCAAGTCCGCCCAAGCGCAATAGTCCGCTGGCGCCCCCAGCGCGCTGGCTACCCTCGGTACGGGCTCCACCGATGGTGAGCCCCCGCTGGAACGCCGCTTGCCCGCACCCTTCCGATCGCGGTAGGAGCCATGGCATGCGTTGGCGTTCCTTCTCCATTGCCGTGGCCCTTGCGAGCTGCTGCACCATCGCGCTCGAGCTGTTGCTGACGCGCATCTTCAGCGTGACCATGTACTACCACTTCGCGTACCTGGTCATCTCCATCGCCATGCTCGGGCTGTCGATCTCGGGCGTTTCGATCTACCTGCTCCCGAAGTGGTTCCGGTCCCAGCGCGCCCCCATGCTGGGCGCGGTCTTCATGCTGATGTTCTCGCAGGCGGTGCCCTGGACGCTGCGAACGGCGTTGCACTCGCCCATCAGCCTCGAGCACTGGCAAGACAACCTCGGCCGCATGGGCATTCTGTATCTCAGCACCGGACTCACCATGCTGTCGTCCGGCTTCGCCATCTCGCTGGCCATCGCCAGCGCCGGTCCCCGTATCGGCCAACTCTACGCCTTCGACCTGGTGGGCGCGGCGGTGGGCTGTTTTCTCATCATCCCCGCCATCGCCATCTTCGGCGGCCCCGGCGCGTTGCTCGCCTGCGCTGGGCTCGGGGCCGTGTCCGCGGCGATCTTCGCGCTCTCGTCGTCGACCGGCGGGCGCATCGCTCGCTATGGCATGGCCGCCATCGCGCTCGTTGCCGCCACCAACCTCTTCGTGCTGGCCAGCAGCGAGGAGCGGACCAACCGATTCGGCCTAGCCCGCAACGAAGAGAAGTTCCTCGGCAAGAACCCGGTCCTGTTCGAGAAGTGGAACTCCTTCTCGCAGATCACGGTGTCGTCGTCCGGGGCGCCCGACTATCTGTGGATCATCATCGACGCCGACGCGGCCACGCGGCTGTGGTCGGCCGACGTCGCTCGGAACCGGACGGACGCGCCCTTGCGCTACAGCGAGGTGAAAGCGTCGTCCCTGGTGTATGCCCTCCGGCATGAGCGCCCGGCCCTGATCATCGGGCCCGGCGGCGGCACCGACGTGATCGCGGCCCTTCACCACGGTGTGCCCAGTGTCGTGGGGGTCGAGGTCAATCCCATCATCGTCAACGACGTGGTTCGCGGACGGTTCGCCGATTACGGTGGCGACCTCTACCGCGATCCGCGGGTGCGCGTGTTCGTGGACGAAGGACGCAGCTTCGTCCGGCGATCAAAGGGCGACTACGGTTCAGTGCAAGCCACCCTGGTGGACACGTGGGCCGCGTCCTCGTCGGGCGCGTTCACGCTGTCCGAGAACAACATCTACACGGTGGAGGCCTTCGAGGAGTTCCTGTCGCACATGGCCCCCGGCGGTATCCTGGCCATCACCCGTTGGTACAACCCGGCCCAGCCCAGGGAGTTCCTGCGTCTGGTGGCGCTCGGCAGGCAGGCGCTGGAGAATCGCGGGGTGGAGCCCGCCGACGTTACCCGTCACGTGGCGCTGGTTTCGGACTCGCAGTACCACGGCACCATGCTGCTTGGTCGCGACCCCTTCTCGCAGGACGATGTGCAGATCCTCCATCAGCAAGTGAAGGAGCGCGAGCTGCACCTGCTCTTCGCGCCTGGTCTGGCGGACGCGAACACACCGCCCCCTGCCGACGAAGATCCCGTGCTGGCCGCGTACCTGCGCGCGCCGTCGGGGGCGAGCTACTTGGCGCAACTGCCCTACGATGCTTCGCCCACGACCGACAACCGCCCCTTCTTCTTCTACAACCTGCGGCCCGGCGACGTGCTCACGGCCTTCGGTCACCTCAAGGCGCTCGAGAAGGACAACCTCGGGGTCATCGTGCTGCTCGCGCTGCTCGTGCTCTCGCTGGCGCTGGTGGCGCTGTTCGTCTTCGTCCCCTTGCTCGTCTTCGAGCGCAAGGCCTTGCGTACCCAGCGTCGAGCGAAGCTGCGCATCCTGACCTTCTTCCTGTGCTTGGGCATGGGCTTCATCCTGGTGGAGATCGGCTTCATGCAGAAGTTCGTGCTCTTCCTCGGCCACCCCATCTACTCCCTGGCCGTCGTGCTGGCGAGCCTGCTGCTCTCCTCGGGCGTGGGCAGCGCCCTGTCGGGGCTCGGCGCTCGGCGCTGGGGCGTCGTGGGTTGCGCCCGAAGGGTCGTGCTGGCCCTGGCCGTGGTCCTCGCGCTCTACGGTCTCGTGTTGACGCCGCTCTTCCACGCCCTCCTGGGTCTGGCCTTGTTCGTGCGTATTCCCATCGCGGTGCTGCTGGTGTCCCTGCCCGGCCTGCTCATGGGTGCGCTGATGCCCAACGGGGTGCGGGTGGCAAACCAGCTCGGTCCGGGCACCGTGGCGTGGGGCTGGGGACTCAATGGCGCGGCGGGCGTGGTCGGCTCGGTGCTCGCGGTGGGCCTGTCCATGAGCTTCGGCTTCGACGTCGCCCTGGGTCTGGGCCTGCTCATCTACCTCGCGGGCATGGTGGCCTTCCCCCGCCTGGCGCCGGCGACCTGAGGCCGGCGACAACTCGTCGTCGGGCAAGGTCCGTGGTGGACGCGGTCACCGGCGGGTGACGCCGGCTACAACGCGATTTTCCGGCCTCGCCCGCGCTGTGGCCTCCGGGGGCCATCTGTGGAATAGTCTCACTCCCAAGTGTCGGAGCGGAGTCGTTCCAGGTTGGGGAAAAGGGAGGCTCAACGTATGCAGTGGCTGCCGAGATATTCCTGGGTCGTCGTGGCGATGTGCTCGATCGTGACCGCGGGTTGTGGAGACAGTGGATCGTCGGGCGCCGTGGATGCAGCTCTGTCGGCTGATGCCACAGACTCGCCAATCAGTATGGGTGGGCAGGGTTTTGGGGGAGCGATCGGAAAGGGCGGCGCTGGCGGTACACGCATCGGCTCGGGCGGGGCCGGCTGGGGCGGCATCGACAGTGGCGCTGGCGGCGCTCAGTCGGGCACCGGAGGCGGCATCGACGGCGGCGATAAAGCCACAGGCGGAGGGCTTGGGTCCGGCGGCGCCGTGGGCTTGGGAGGCAAGGCCACTGGCGGCGCGCCCTCGACGGGCGGCAGCACAGGCATCGGGGGCAAGGCCACCGGCGGCGCACCGGCCACGGGTGGCGGCACGGGCATCGACGGCGGGGCGACAGGCGGCGCACCGGCCACCGGCGGCGCACACTCCACGGGCGGCGCGCCGGCCACCGGCGGCATCCCAGGCGTCGGAGGCGGAGCCACCGGCGGAGCGCCAGGCACCGGCGGCTCCGTGACTAGGGTCTGCCCGGACAGCTCGAGCTACGTGGGCCAAAGCTCGTGGCCCGACAAGCTCGTGGTCACGGCCGATGCCAGATACTGCGGCCACTTCAAGGAGACGCGCAACCTCGAGCAGGAGTACGCGGCCAAGGCCAAGCTCACCATCCCGGCTGGAACCTATTCTCTGGCGAACACCGCCGGGACCTACGACTTCGCGTTGCCAGTCTGCTTCGAGAGCCGCCCCGGTGAGCCGGTGCCTGCCTTCGCGGGAGTGGGAAAGATCAAGACCGTCGCGAGCACCAGCTCGACGACCGGCTTCTCGTTGTGCGAGCACGCGAACAAACAGCCGATAACCGTGGGGGCCGCCACTTCCTGGAGCTTCGTCATGACCCTCGGCTATTGGAGCTGGATGGGTGCTCCGCAGCCGCCGGTATGGGACGGCAGCGTCCTGGAGCGGCTGTCGAGCGGCGCCGTGGGCGACACGAGCCCGGGCTACAACGCCGATCTCGAGCTCTGCGACGGCGCCGATTGCGAGGACCAGTGGCAGGACGTGAAGTTCGAGGCGTGCAATCCGGACTATCCACTCCAGCGCCATACCGTGGTCTTTCAGGGTGGACAGGTCGTACTCGACGTCCGTATCACCGGACAGGTGGGCGTCGCCATCATGCTCGCCGCGTTCACCTCGGCCTCGGGCACGTTGAACGGGCAGGCGTTCACGCAGACCGACTACTGGAAGCTGGTCTACTCCGCGGATCACCATCACTTCACCCGCAACTTCGCCGTGCTCTTCGACACCCCGATCGGCGACGCCTGTGGCCTCAAGGTCGCCAATTTCTGGGGCAACAGAGAGGGCGCCCCATTGCCGGACGTGTCCACCATCAGGTGCGATCTCTCGGACCTCGCGAGCGTCGCGACGACCAGCGCGACACTCACGCAGCCCTAGCATGTCTACGCGACGCACTCTCGCTCTGCTCGCTGTCTGCGGAGTCGTGGCCTGTGGCGACGACTCTGGCATGCGGATGGCCGACGCGGGCGATGCCGGAGGCGGCGACGCGGACGGTGGCAGCGTGGTCGACCAGGCGGTGGAAGACTGCACGGTGTGCGAGGCTGCCCAATCGAGGCTCGGGTACCGGTCCTGTGTGTGCCGCATCCCCGATGTGTCGGTTTGGACCTCGGTCACGATTCCGCTCGGAATGCCACGCACGCCGCGCGCCACGAAGTACACCCTGCCAGCTCGAACCGATGCGCGCATGCCCCCGGTCTTCGTCG
Organism: uncultured Myxococcales bacterium; assembly: GCA_964647025.1. Classification (GTDB taxonomy): domain Bacteria; phylum Myxococcota_A; class Polyangia; order Fen-1088; family Fen-1088; genus Fen-1118. The sequence goes on from CAZYFU010000017.1 coordinate 59,100, forward strand.
ACTCGAATGCCTTCTCCCTTCACTTCGACTTCATGCGGGCGTCGTTTCCCGACCTCTTCGGTGGATTCACGGTGCGCGACTATCTGACCCTGATCCAAAGCGTCGAACGCGAGTTCTTCTCCGGCGACCTGACCGAATACGTCGTAGGTGGAGAGTTGGTCCTTTACGGGTTCTCGATCGTGGATGATCCGACGGACCCGGCGACGACCATCACGTGCTCGGACGCACGCGCCGCGTATGCCATGCTCGACGCCCGCATCGATCTGGCACCACTCGCCTACGTGCCCACCACCGCGAACCAGCGCAAGGCGATCAGCGGATGCGACGTCCCGGTCTACGATCCCCGCAATGGCGTCGCCTACGAGGCCTACACACAGGGCGTGGGCTACGGCACGCTCAGACGCTTCGACGCCGCCGGGCTGGCCGCCGCGACCCAAAATCACACCTTCGGATGGCAGGACATCCTCGTCTTGGACCAGGCCCCCACCGATCTCGAATCGGTGATCTCGGGGGCGGTCACCGGAACGCAGCAGGGAACCCTGTCGCACCTCAACGTGCGCAGCGCGGCCCGAGGAACGCCCAACTGCTACGTGGAAGGGGCCTACCAGCTCCTGCAGGCCTGGGAAGGGAAGCTGGTGCGACTCGAGTGCGGTAACGGCTATTTCACCGTGGAAGCAGCCTCGCTGGCAGCAGCGGAGGCCTATTGGGCGGCGCTGCGCCCGCCCCCGCTCGCCATTCCACAGGCGGACACGGACTGGGATACGCCCGTCGGGCTGCTCGAGTTGCCCACCACCACACCAGAGCAGCGAGCCGTCGCGCTCAGCCGCTTTGGCGCCAAGGGCGCGAACCTGGCGACCCTCTACCAGCGCATCGACGAGCGCTATCGATTCGCGGGCTTCCTCGTGCCCATGTCGAAGTATCTGCGCTTCATCGAGACGGCCGGATGGACGACCGACCTCGGCGGCGGCCCCGCCTTCCATACCTTCGCAGCGACGCTGGACGCGTGGCTCGACGATTCGACCTTCCGCTCGAACGGTGGCGAACGGCGCAGACGGCTCGAAGCGCTTCGAACCGCGATGTCGAACGCGAACGTGGCCGTCGATCTGACGAACGAGATCCGCGCGACGTTCGGTGCCGACACGCACATGCTGCGTTTCCGCAGCAGCAGCAACGCCGAGGACGCGATCGCGTTCAGCGGCGCCGGCCTGTACGACTCGTACAGTGGTTGCCTGGCCGACGACCTCGACGGGGACAAGAACGGCCCCAGCGGCTGCGACGCCACCGAGTCCAAGGAGCGCACGGTGGCGCGTGCGCTCGTCCGCGTGTGGGCTTCGCTGTGGAACGCCGAAGCCTACGACGAGCGCGAGTGGTACGGCATCGACCACCGACGCGCCGCCATGGCGGTGCTGGTCGATCCCAGGGCCACGGGCGAGCTCGCCAACATCGTGGCGTTCAGCGGAAATCCCAACGCGCCCGGCGACGACCGATACCTGGTCGATGCCCAGGCCGGAGAGCTCGACGTGGTTCTGCCAGATCCTGGTGTGTTCCCGGAAGAGAGCCTGCTCACGGTCACCGGCGGCACGGTGACCGCCATCAGCCGTGTGCGAGGCTCCAGCCAGTTGGCTGCCGGCACGTGGGTGTTGGAGGACGCTCGGCTGGAACAACTCGGTGGGCTGCTCTGGCAGATCGTTCAGGTCTTCCCGGTCGACGGTGACGTCCCATCCGGAGCGACGGTCCTCCTCGACACCGAGTGGAAGATCCTGTCGGATGGACGGCTCGTCGTGAAGCAGGTGAGGCCGTTCCTGAAGAGGTAACGGTTGCTCAGGGGATGGGCAGAGGCGGGATGATGACCCTGTTGATCGGCCTGACGCCCGCGCCGGCGGGATACGCGTACGAAGCGTAGGAGAAGAGCCCCCAGACGGTGATCCCGAACGGGGTGCTGCTCGAAGCGACCTGCGGACCATTGCTGCACTTCCCTACGTTCTTGCCGTTGTCCACCAGATTGACGGTGGCCCACCGACAGGAGCCCCGCGAACCGATGCTCTCCCATCCCGTGACCAGCCCCGAGCACTTCACCTCGACGTCGGCCAGGCCTTGGCCCTCGTCACATTGGGTGACGACCAACGTGGTCGTCGGATACGTCTCGTCGGTGTAGAAAACGTAGGAGGAGAAGAACTGCGCGGGGGCCACGACGTTGACGAACTCCTCGTCTCCCAGGTTGCCCTCCTTCGCGGCCGTGACCCCGGCCCCCGACATCGTTTGGGCGACGTAGAAGGGGTGCTCGCTGTCTTGGCTGGCCACTTCGAACGCGCCCACGGCTTCGAAGTTCGCCCACTGCCCCTGACCGATGCTGGCAGGTGCCCCGGGGACCGGCGGATCGTAGGTCAGGACCGTGCCATCCGCGGCCCCCACGATGCGATACCAGATCGATTCGGGTTGCCCATCCGATCGGCGGTTCGGGTGAGGCGCGATGACGTATCTGCTGCCCAAGGCATCCACCGGAGGAATTTGCTGATGGGCCGAATCGCAGCCGCCCATCTTGCTGGTGGCCGAGTCGACACACAGGTACTCGCTGCCTCCCACGAACCCGATGGGCCGATTGCTCGAAACGATCGAGCCGGAGATCTCCATTTCCGCGCCGTCCTCGCGGTTCCATTGAATCACCTCGCCCGCGGCGAGCGTGTAGGTGGTCACGCTCTTGGCCGGGGCGGCGGACACGCCGACCCCCGACGGCAGTGCGGCCCTGGGCACGATCTTCACCTCGGTGTCGTCCTCCGCCGCGATGATCTGAGCCCACTGGGACGCGGGGATCGACACTCTCCGACTGGTCAGCCGGAAGGGCGGCACGACTGCGACGTAGTTGTCGCTGAAGGTCCTGGTTGGCAACACCAACTGCGCGCTGGGGATGTCCGAGTCGGCACCGCCATACGGAACGATGTCGTATACGCTCACGGGGATGTCGGTGACGATGTGCCAGGCCTGCCCGCGCCCGGTCTTCTCGATCAGGGTGCTGGCATCGATGGCTGTCTCGACCGGGCACCCCCGCATCTGCCCAGGGCCGCCCTCCAAGAACAGGACGGCGACCTGCTCGCTTGGCAATCCGCTCGCCGGAACGGTCGACCAGCCCGTCTCGGGCGTGCCGGCCACTGGAATGCGCGCGAACCGTCCGGTTTCGTAGGACAGGTCACCGCGCGATACCTTCATCGTCACCGCCTTGCTCCAGTTGTTGGCGATGAAGACGGCGAAGCAGGAGGAGGGATAGGCCGCCATGGGTGGTCGCGCGACGAGAAAGTCGCACCCCACGTTTCCTCTCGTCGCACCGACGGCCTGACAGGCCGGCACGCAGACCGCGTCGAGACATCCCTCGGTTGGTCCGCACGTCTCGACCAGGTTTCCCCAGGCATCGACCACGCCGTGAAGATCCCTGCTGCAACCGAGCGTGGGCGACGCCTCGGCGATCTGAACGTCGGGCAGGCCGACGAAGCCGCCCGTGTCGGCGAGCGAGCCATCCGAGGCCGCCGCATCTGGATTTCGGGGGCCGCTGACTGTCCCGCCGTCGCAGCCGAGAAGAGCTTCGAGCATCGCCAAGCCCGTGACGAGCGCCCGTACGTTCCTCATGGTGTCCCCCATTCGTCGAGTAGCCTCACACAGTCAGTGAACCCGCAGACCTCACCGACCGACTTCCAGCGACCCTAGCATGGCGACCAGGACGGGGCGACGACGGCTGCCCACAAAGCATCCGGGAGCAAGACGCAATGCCTTGCCCCCGGAACGCATCTTCCACCAACCAGTCACGATGGTGCGCTAGGTACCCTCGTGATCAAGCTCGACAGAACGCCCTACCACAGCTGGAAGTAGGCCCACTGGTAGTCACCCGGCGTGGTCGTGATGCAGTAGCCATCGTTGACCTTGGCGGGCACGGAGGACCAGTTCTGGTTGTTGCAGGTCATCTGCTGGCCGTTGACGTACAGACTTCGGCCATTGGCCAAGTTGCCGCAGTTGCCACCAGCGATGGTCTGGGTGGTTTCTCGGCAGACCGAGCCCGTGCCGAGCTCGCCGGACCAGTAGCTTCCGGTCCAATTGAACCCGGTCGGGCTGGAACAGAAGCTGGCACACGGGTTCGTCGGCGTGGGCGGTGGGCAGTTGCCGTTCGTGATCCCGTGCGCGCCGAAGCCGCCGCAGATCTCGTCGCGATGGGGGGTTCCGTCGGCGAGGTTGCCGTTGTCGTCGTCGAGGGTCAGGAAATCGTCGAGGATGCTCGAGTCGATCAGGCCCGAACCGTTCAAGGGGATCGAGCTGAACATGATCGGGTTCAAGATGTCGCGATAGTCCGTGGGATGGGTGACCATGAGCCGCTGGCGAATGTCATAGATGCTGCCGAGCAGCAGGCGCCCGCACTGGTGGCCCCCTGAGCCGCACGAGGAGCAGGTGGGCGACGCCGCATACTGGCAGTCGTTCTGTGCCGTTCGCAGGGGCGTCGCGCAGTTGCTGTTCGCCCAGCCGTAGGAGACGCCGGGTAGCTCGTCCATCGCATTCGCGATGGAGTCCGCCATGCCCTCACTGTACGCGCTGACGGCCGTCGGGCTCGTGTAGCGGACGATGGCGTGTCCGTACTCGTGGTAGACCACGCCGCCGTATGCCGTGTTCTTCCCGGCAGCGATCTGACGGCAGAAGTTGATACCACCGGTGCCGCCGGAGGCATTCGGACAAGCGAAGCCACCGGGTAGCGTGGTGGCGTAGTTCACCGTGATCGGGAAGCTCGTGGTGGTGGAGGCGCCCGGGTAGGCCGGCAGGTAGCTGAGCAGGAAGTCACGAACGCGGTTGGCGTGAACATAGGCCATGGCCTGCGCCCGGATGAACTCACTCGTGTTGGCGGCGTTGTGCAGGAAGTTCGCGGCGGCTGGAGGCACCACGCTGAGATTCAAGGACTCGACCGCGCCCGCCATGTCCGTCACCGAGAACCATTGCCCTTGGATCGGAGAGTTGACGGTAACCGCGGAGCTTCCGCCGTGGATCAAGTAGTAGTACCCCGTGCTGCTGCTGTAGCCGACCGGGTCACCCGTGATGCTGACCTCGGCGTGGGGCATGGCCGTGCTCACGATCGGCGAACAGTCCGCGTCGGCCGGATCGTAGGCTCGCGTTCCGTCGGTGGACATGGCCCGAACCGTGCCGCCCACGTTGACCGGCTCTTGCAGAGGAATGGCATGAAGGATCTCGCCCGTCTTCGCGTCGGCAACGAAATGCGCGAGAGCAACCGCGGGATCGCCGTCCTCGACGGTGTACTGCACGGCCATGCGGGGCGTCTCCTGCCGGTCGACGCCGGCGAAGATCACGGGCTCGGCCTTCCCGATGCGAGAGAACGTCGACGGAAGCACCATGCTCGCGCCCTTGGCCTTGGCAAACGTGGCGATCGCCGCGCGCGCCTTACCCCCGTCGACGGCGGAATCGGCCGCCGCGGCCGTGGCGGCGAAGTCCTTGAGATCGCGCACGGTCGATGAAGCCCACACGACCGGGTAGCCGACCTCGTTCTTCACCATGGTCCTCAACTCCGCCCCGAAGACCGGCACCTTGCCGCGCACCTGCTCATAACGGAAGAGGAGGAACCTGTACTTTCCCGTGGCCCGATCGTACATGAGCCCCATCCCCTCCCCGTCCTTCGCGCTGACCACCTTGTTCTTGTCGAAGTCGGATGGAACGAGCTCGCCGGGCACGGCTGAGAGCCCCCTGGCCGCCTTGGCCAGGAACGCGTCAGCAGACTCCCGGGCCGAGCTTCCCGTCGCCATCGCCTTCCCGAGAATCCTCGAGACACTGCCGCCTTGCAGTTGGATCTGGGCATCGGGCAAAGCGCGTTTCAACTCGGTCGTCGCTGGAGCCGACGAGGCCGACTCGGCAGCCAAGGCCGTTCCCCCGATCCCCATGGCGACGATGGGGACCAACCCCACTTTGGTAATGAAAGAAATGCCTGCGGCTCCCCTCTGTTTCATGGCTCACGTCCTCCTCTGTCATAGTTTCCTGCTGGCCCGAGAGGCCTTGCAGGAGTCAAGACCAACCCCACTGACGATCTTCATCTCATGTAGCGAAGGCGGAACGCGCCTTCGTCACAGAACGCACACACTCCTATCCAGGCCGACTTCACCCTGTGGATGACCTGGAATATCGGAAGTCGGCCCGTCGGTCCCGAACGCATTCTTGCTACGTGGTGGAAGGCGTTCCTACAAGATTGAAAAATTCCACATGACCGTGTCGTGGAAGTGACCCGCGCAGGTGGTGACCGGACCGAGGGAAAGCTAGCTCGGCGACTTGATCCGAAAATGGCGACTGAGGTGCTGGGCCAGGGGACTCGTGTGGCGTCGCTTCTTGGAGATGAGCCACACGGTCTTCTCGATCCCGGTGGAGCCGGGATTCAGGCGAACCAGCCGCCCCGCCCGGAGATCCGCATCGGCGGCAATGGGGTTGAGCGGCGCCACGCCCAGGCCTTCGAGAGCCATCAGGCGCAGAAGCTCCACGCCCTGCACCTCCGCCAGGATGTGCGGGACGATCTGCTGACGATTGAGGAAATGCTCGACGCCCGTCCAGATGGGGCTCGACCGGGTGGGCAGAAGCAGTGGCGCCGACGACAGCAGCTGGGGATAGGGCCCGTGCTTCCGGGCCAGGTCCGGCGTGCACACGAACCAGATGGGCAATCCGCCGGCGTGCGCCTTGGCGAACTCCCCCGTCTCCTCCGCGGGCACGTCGACGTTGGACAGGATCAGATCGAGCGCGTGCACGCGCAGCTCGGCCAGGCTGTGGGGCAACGAGCCCTCGTGCAGGGTGATGAGCGTGTCCGGCCGGAAAGCCAGGATCTCGCGCACCAGCTGAAGCACCACCTGCTTGGACACCTGATCGACCACACCGATACGGGCCGAAGGCCGAGCCTTGCCGGGACGTCCGGCCAAGACCTCGATCAACTCCCGGGCAGAGCCGAACACCTGATTCGCGTAGTCGAGCACCAGCTCGCCATCCTCGGTCAGCACCATGCCCTTGCGGCCCCGGACGAACAGCGGCCGGCCGATGGAACGCTCGAGCGCGATGATCTGGGCACTGATGGTCGGTTGAGCCACGCGCAACGTGCGCGCGGCCTTCGAGACGCCGCCCTCGCTGGCGACCACCCAGAAGTAGCGCAGGTGGTGGAAGTTCAGATCCAGGTTCTTCATAGGTGTTTCCTATACGCCATGCTGAATTTATCTATTTTACAGATATCAGACTGGCGGGCATGACATCGGTATGCAGAATCTGTCCCCGACCGAGATCCCCTTCGACCTGCCCCAGGACGTCCTCGCCGCCTTGCGTGCGGCACCCGCGCGTGCGTTGGCGACGTCGCTCGACGATCTGCGAAGGCTGGCCAATCGGGACGCGGGGGAGGACGGATGGCACGAGGTGGCATACGACGTGCCCGGCAAGGGTCTCGTGGTCGAAGCCCGGGTGTGCCAAGTGAAGAACGGCGTGGCGGCGAACTACACCGATGCTTATATGCGCCGACGGGATCCGGACTGCCTGTTGGTCGGCGACGGCGGCCCCACGGACAAGCCGCGTTTCGCCGAGCGCTTCGGGTGCGACTTCGCGGGCCCCCGGGCAGAGAGCCTGACCTGGCTATCCACGCAAGAGCTCGCGCTGTTCGCGTTCTCCGCGGGTGGGCCGACCTCGCCTCAAGTGGACGCCCTGGCCATCGCCCCGGCGAACGCCGGCTTCTTTGCCCTGGGTCTGGCGCTGTTGCAGGGGATCCACGCCACGCCCCACCCTGGTTTCAAGCCACGGGCCATCTTGTACGTGGTGCCGCCCTTCCGGCACAGCCACTTCGGCGGCAAGCAGGTCGTCGTGCACCACCGCTCGCCCGCGCTGCACGAGATCTTCAGCTACAACCTGTACCCGGGCCCCAGCGCGAAGAAAGGGATCTACGGCGTGCTCATCCACCACGGCGAGCCCGAGGGTTGGATCACCGCCCACTGCTCCTCGGTCGTGGCCGTCACCCCCTACGACAACCGCATCGGAATCATGCACGAGGGGGCCAGCGGCAGCGGCAAGAGCGAGATGCTGGAGCACGTGCACCGCGAGGACGACGGCGGATTGCGCCTAGGCACGAACACGGTGACGGGCGAGGAGCGCCATCTGCTCCTGCCCAAGGGCTGCCGCCTGCGCCCCGTGAACGACGACATGGCCCTGTGCATTCCCGAGCAGCAGCGGTCGAACGGCAAGCTGACCGTCACCGACGCCGAGGCGGCGTGGTTCATTCGCGTGAACCACATCACGAACTACGGCACCGACCCGGACATCGAATCGCTGTCGATCCACCCGCGCGAGCCCCTGCTGTTCCTGAACATCGACGCGCAGCCGGGTAGCACCGCGCTTCTGTGGGAGCACACCGAGGACGCACCTGGCCGCCCCTGCCCGAACCCGCGCGTGATCATTCCGCGCACGCTGGTGCCGCACGTCCTGACCCGCCCAGTGAGCATCGACGTGCGCAGCTTCGGCGTGCGCACGCCGCCCTGTACCCGCGACAAGCCCAGCTACGGAATCGTGGGTCTGTTCCATGTGTTGCCGCCGGCCCTGGCCTGGCTGTGGCGCCTGGTGGCCCCGCGCGGGCACGACAACCCCAGCATCACCGACAGCGGCAAGCTGGAATCCGAAGGCGTCGGATCCTATTGGCCCTTCGCCACCGGCCGCCGCGTGCCCCAGGCCAACCTGCTGCTGCGCCAGATCGTGGACTCGCCCGCCGTGCGCTACCTGCTGTGTCCGAACCAGCACGTGGGCGCTTGGCAGGTCGGCTTCATGCCCCAGTGGATCATGCGCGAGTACCTGGCCCGGCGAGGCGGTGTCTTCTTTCACCACGATCAGATCGCGCCCGCCCGCTGCGCCCTGCTCGGCCACGCGCCACGGCACATCATGGTGGAAGGCCAGGATCTGGACGAGCCCTTCTTCGCCGTCGAGAAGCAACCCGAGGTAGGCACCCAGGCCTACGACCAAGGCGCCGGTATCCTGCGCGACTTCTTCCACACCGAGCTGCGCACGTACCTGGAGCCGGATCTCGATCCCCTGGGCAAGCAAATCATCGAGTGCTGCCTCGGCGACGGTACCGTGGCGGACTACGCCGACCTCCTCCCCGGCGCATCCATCCTCGTCGACGAGTAGCGGCCACGGTTCGACAAAAGCGGTCGAACTGGGGCAAGATGGCGCCGTGTTTTCCGCACGGTCAGCCAAGCCCAGCGCTCGCGTGAACGCGGGCGGGATCGGCATGAGCACCCTCGGCCACGCGGAATCCGAAGGGTCCACTCGGGTTCCTCTGCTCGGGGGCCGCATCGCCTACCGCGAGTTCTCGCCCGCTCCGGCGCTGGCCGACCACATCGAGTACCTCTGGACGCTCGAGGCGACGGCGCCGCTGCCCGCGCCGATCCTGCAAGGCAGCGCCAGCAAGAGCGGCCTCGACTTGATCATCCCGCTCGACGGCAACTTCTGCGCGCACGCCGAGCACCACCTGTTCGGTGCTGCGGGCCGGGGTGCCTACCTGGTGGGACCGCTGTCGCAGCCCAAGACCATCACCACGACAGGGCGTTGCACGGCCGTCGGTGCGCGCTTTCGCCCCGGCCGCGCGGGCGCCTTTTTCGGCCTGCCCATGCACGAGCTCACCGATCGCGTGGTGGCCCTCGAACAGCTTGGCGGCATCCTAGGCCGCCGCATGTTCGCGCTGGCCTCGGAGGCCCAGGAGACAGGCGCGATCCTGCCGGTCCAGCGAGGCCTGCAACAACTCCTGTCCCAGCGATGTCGGGCCAGCGATGCGGCCATGGTCCGAGTCGTGCGCATGATCCACGACTCCCACGGCAACGTCACCGTGGCGGCGCTGGCCCAGGCGGTGTGCAGCAGCCCGCGGCAGCTCGAGCGCCGCTTCCGCGAAGCCGTGGGCATCGCGCCCAAATTGGCCTGCCGTATCGCGCGCGTTCGCCACGCCATGAGCCACTTGCCCTTGCGCCCGGGCACCACCTGGGCCGACGTGGCGCAGTCCTGCGGATACTACGATCAGGCCCATCTGGTGCGCGAGTTCCGCACGGTCGCCGGAGTGACCCCGGGTGCGTTCAACCGAGGCTGCGGCGGCTCGATCGCCCTCGGTGCCGACGGGATGTCGTGTTCGTACAATACCGCGGGCTCGGCGGCGGCTAGCATGCGCTGCCATGGAACCCACTTTCGATAGTTCTCGATGTTTGCAGGACGGCTTCTGTGTCCAGGTCTGCCCGATGGTCCGGATCGAGCTCGACGGCGACCGACATGCCCGACCGATCGCCGACTTGCGCTGCCTGGACTGCGGTCATTGCGTGGCGGTGTGCCCGTCCGGCGCCGTCTCCGACGGCCATGACCAGGCCAAGGCGCTGCCGGCCGACTGGCGACTCGACGCCGACCGGGTCTCCGATTTGCTGAAAGGCCGGCGCTCGATCCGGGCCTTCCGCAGCGAGCCTCTGCCCCAGGCGACTATCGCGGCGATGATCGACGTCGCCCGCTACGCGCCGTCGGGACACAACTCGCAGCCCCTGGCGTGGACCGTGCTCAGCGACCGAGGCGAGATCCGGCGCATCGCGGAGGCCACGGTGTCTTGGATGAGAGGGATCGTCGCCGCCGGCTCGCCGCTGGCGGCAGCGCTCGACATGAAACGCATCGTCGCGCTCTGGGATCGCGGCATCGACTGTATCTGCCGCGACGCACCCCACCTCATCGTGGCCCACGCGCCGGCCGGCCTGCCGAGCGGCGCGCACACGGCAGCGATCGCCATGACCTACCTCGACGTCGCGGGCCAGCCGCTCGGAGTCGGGGCTTGCTGGGCAGGCTTCGTCTTCGTCGGCGCGGGCATCTCGCCCGAGCTGCACGCGGCGCTCGGGTTGCCGGCCGGACAGCAGTGCGCCGGCATCATGATGGCCGGTCGCCCGGCGGTGAGCTACCGGCGTATCCCCGCCCGCAACCAACCCCACATCGACTGGCGCTGAGCACCTCGGTGGACGGCTCGCGGTGAAACGCAGGCCCGGCGCCTGCGGGCAGCGTATACTCGCGCGAGCCGTCAGCCCAGCACCCGTCGGACCACTGGGCGTCGCAGGGCTGGCACAGAGCGAACACACGAGGTCGGAGCATGGGCACAAAACAGGTCATCGTCATCGGATCGGGGCTCGGAGGATTGTCGGCGGCCATTTCGTTGGCCCAAGAAGGCTACGCGGTCACCATCCACGAGAAGAACGCCAAGATCGGCGGCAAGCTCAACGTGCTCAAAGAGCGCGGCTACACCTTCGACCTCGGGCCTTCCATCCTCACCCTCCCTCACCTCTTCGCCCGGCTGTTCGAGCGCAGCGGCAAGCGCATGAGCGACTACATTCCCATGCGCGCGCTACGCCCGCACTGGCGCAACTTCTTCGACGACGGCAAGGTGGTGGACCTGTACCCCGAGGAAGACCGGATGGCCGAGGAGGCGCGCAAGGTCGGCGAGGACCCGGCCGACGTGCAGCGGTTCCTGCGCTACTCCGCCGATCTCTACGACCTGGTGAACGAGGGCTACTTCGAGAAGGGCACCGACACCTTCCGCGAGACCGCGAAGGCCTACGGCATCGGCAAGGTCTTCCAGTTCGACCTGCTTCGCAGCATGCACGGCGGCGTGGCGCGCTTCCTCAAGACGAAGCACATGCGGGACATCTTCGACTACTTCATCAAGTACGTCGGCTCGTCGGCCTATCACGCGCCGGCCATCATGAACTGCATGTCGACCATCCAGTATCGCTACGACCTCTGGTACGTCGACGGCGGCCTGTATGGCATCGCGCTCGGCCTAGGCCGCCTACTCGGCGAGCTGGGCGTCACCGTACGCCTCGGCAGCGAGGTCACCGAGGTACGCAAGGAAGGCGACAAGGTCCTGGGCATCGTGACCCGGGACGGTCAGTTCCACGCCGCCGACATCGTGCTGTCGAACATGGAGGTCATCCCGGCCTATGAGAAGCTGCTGCACGAGGACCGCGACTTCCTGCGCTCGCTCGAGAAGTTCGAGCCGGCCTGCTCGGGTCTCGTGCTCGAGCTCGGCCTCGACTGCCAGTATCCGCAGCTCGCGCACCACAACTTCTTCTTCTCGGGGGACCAACGCACGCACTTCGAGACGGTGTTCCGCAAGCGCCAGCTCCCGCCCGATCCGACCATCTACCTCGTGGCCGCCTCCCGCACCGACCCGACCGTCGCGCCCCCCGGCTGCGACTGCCTGAAGATCCTGCCGCACATCCCGTACATCGACGATGAACGACCACTCAGTCGCGAGGACTACCTGGCGTTCAAGGATCGGGTGGTGGACAAGCTCGAACGCATGGGTCTTGCCGATCTACGCAAGCACGTGGTGTTCGAGCACTGCTGGACGCCGCTCGACATCCGCGACCAGTACTACTCCAACAAGGGCTCGATCTACGGCGTGGTCAGCGACCGGTTCAAGAACCTGGCCTTCAAGGCGCCCAAGCAGAGCACGAAGTACGAAAACCTGTTCTTCGTGGGCGGCTCGGTCAACCCGGGCGGGGGCATGCCCATGGTGATCCTCTGCGGGCAGAACGTCGCGAAAAAGATCGTCGCCTGGGACCGCGGCTAGGGGCATCGAGCCTGCGCCCCGCCGGACATCGGGGCACAACAGCGGCTCCGAGAGCAGGGCGGAGAATGCTACATCTCGACCGAGAGTTACTTCGCAGTCTAGCCGCCGGCCCCTGCCATCCGGTAACGCTCAGTGCACTCGCCATCGACGTTCTGGCAGTCGCCATAGATTCCCCAACATCGGACTCCGCCGTCGGTCGTGATGCCGCAGTCCTCTCGGTAGCCGACTGCGATCTGGGTGCACCCAACCCCATGCATCGTCAATCCCGATGGATTCGTCCATGTTTCCCTTGTGTTCGGCGTGCCTGCGTCTCGAAAGGAGCGCCCGGTGCATAAGACAACCATTGACACGGTGGAAGATTTCAACATCCTGAGCCGCGACGATGCAAACCCAAACAAGAACGAAGTCAGGACTCTGCCTGCTGACGGCGACCCTTACGATTGCGCTCGCTGCAACCCATGCCAAAGCCGCGGACCGGGAAGAGCAGGAACGGACGGCACGAAAGGCGTGCCTCACCGGTGAGGCCAGCAAGGGAACGGACATCCTGGCCGACCTCTACATCGCGACCAGAAATCCGGTGTACATCTACAACCAGGGGCGTTGCTCCGAACAGAACAATCGGTGTGACGAAGCGATCGGGCGATTCCGTGAATACCTTCGCAAGGCGACCCGCGCGAGTGATGCCGAGCGGGCCGACGCCGAGATGCACATCTCGGACTGCGAGGCGCTGCTGGCTCGGAGCTCGATCGTAAGACCGACGGAACCGGTGTCCGTCCCGGCGCAGATTACCGCCGTCGAACCGGCCCCAACCGGCTTGGCCATAGCGCAGGTTACCCCGGCCAGCACCAGCGAGCCCGGCAAGGGCCTGCGAGTTGCCGGCCTGGTGACCGCCGCTGCGGGTGGAGCCGTGCTGATCGCAGCCGTGGCCCTCAACCTCAAGGCGAACAGCATGGTTCGCGACCTTCGTCATGCGTACGACAAGGCTGACGAATCGACGAGCGAGGACTATCGAACCTTCAGCCAAGCGGCATACGGCTTGAGCGCTACGTTTCTGCTTGGCGGTGCGGTCCTCTACTATCTGGGGGCGAGAGCAGGCAACGCTGACCAAGTCGCGGTGATGCCGTCCATCTCCGCAAATGCAGCCGGCGCCATCGTGCAAGGAGCTTTCTGATGTCGATGCGATCTCTCGTCATGCCAGCCGTCGGGCTGAACCGACTCGTGGTAGCAGCGTTGCTGGTCCTCCCTCTCCTCACGGCGGGTTGCTACGAGCACCTCGATCCCATCGACATCGAGTGCAAGCAGGGGGATCCCGACAGTTGCCCCGACGGATATGAATGCAAGGTCGACCACTGCGCGCCGAAGAGCTCCGGACCGGTGACCTCGTCGGACGGCGCGGCGGCGGATCTGCCGCCCCCGCAAGTCGGAGATCCCACGGACGCCGCGACGCCTTCGAAGGGCGGCGCATCGGGCGCCGGAGGCGTAGGCGGTGGGGGCCAGGGCGGGACGGGATTGGGAGGTGCGCAGGGACATACCGATGCAGGCGGCCCTGGCGCATCGGATGCAAGCATAAAGGACGTGCCGACCGTTGGCAGCGGGGGTGTCGTCGGCAGTGGCGGAGTCGCGGGCATGGTCGGAGCGGGCGGCGTCGGTAGCGGGGGCACTCCAGGGGCCGGCGGTACGCGAGCTGGTGGCGCGGTCGGCAGCGGCGGCGCGGCGAGCGGCGGCGTGCCTGGCACCGGCGGCACGGTTGCCCCACCAGTCATCTCTAGCTTCACGGCGACGCCGAGCACGGTCACGGCCGGACAGAGCGCCACTCTCAGCTGGACATTGTCCGGCGTGGCAGTGGTCTCCATCGACCAGGGCGTTGGAGAGGTGAGCGGCCTCTCCTCCAAGTCCCTGACGGTCAACCCCGCCGCCACCACGACGTACACGCTCACGGCAGAGAATTCCGTCGGAGTCTCTCTCACGGCCAAGACTACGGTGACCGTCGTGCCTGCCCCGACCATCTCCAGCTTCACCGCCGGGCTCACCCCCATCGCCAGTGGAGCCGCCACGACGCTGAACGCGACCTTCGCCAACGGAACCGCGACCATCGATCAAGGGATCGGCACGGTCACCAGTGGAACCGCGACCAGCACCGGCAACTTGTCGTCCTCGAAGACGTTCACCTTGACCGTGACCAACGCCGCTGGTGACGCCGTGACGGCCAAGGTGACGGTGACCGCCGTAAGCCCCGGCAGCTTCGCGGGCTTGACCCCGGTCGTTCTCAGGTACATGGGGCATACGGCGACGGTGCTCGCGAACGGTAAAGTCCTGATCGCCGGCGGAAGCAGCAGCGGGCCGACCATCGGTCTCGCCGAGCTGTTCGACCCGGCCACGCAGACCTTCACGGCGACAGGCTCGATGACGGTCGTGCGCGAGCGCCATGCAGCGACCTTGCTTGCCAACGGCAAGGTACTGATCACCGGCGGGCAAATCGAGAACTCGCCGTATCACTCGAGCGCAGAGCTCTACGACCCGACCACCGGGACCTTCACGGCCACCGGCTCGATGACGACGGCACGCTCGCAGCACACCTCCACGCTCCTCGATGATGGGACGGTCTTGCTGACGGGAGGAAGCAACGGTGCCGATCTCAACACGGCCGACCTCTACAACCCCAGCACCGGAACCTTCCAGGCCGTCGCTGGCAAGATGGGCAACCCCAAGAATGGCCACATGGCATTTCTGGTGGGGGGAAAGGTCATCATCGCCGGGGGAAACGGGGCTTCGGAGGTCGAGTCGTACGATCCGACCAGCAAGACGTTCACCACGTTGACCCGACTGCCCAGCGACCGAGCGTTCGCGGCCGGAGCGCTCTTGCAGGACAAGAAGATCCTCCTCGTCGGCGGGTGGGCTTCGCCCTCGGTTCTGAAGACCGCCGTGCTGTTCGACCCTGCGACGTCGCTCGTGAGCGCCACCGGCGACCTGATACGAGGCCGCACCGGCCATTCGGTCACGCTGCTCGAGAACGGCCAAGTGCTGATTGCGAATGGGCAAGACGACAACAGCTTCCTCACGGCCGCGGAGCTCTACGATCCCACGCTCGGGACCTTCAAGGCCACGGGGACCTCGGCCGCGTCGCGAGGGGATCACACCGCCACGGCGCTGCCAAATCGAAGGGTACTGCTCGTCGGAGCGGGAGACTCGCGCACGGCCAACGCAGAGCTGTACTTCTATTGAGGAAAGGCCCCTGAGAGGATCCTCTATCCCCCCGCGGTGAGTGCAGCCGGGCTTGGCCCCAATGCCGTTCGGTTAGGGTGGTCGTCGCCCGGGGCGGCGTCTGCGCGTGCCCGCCGAGCGCACCGTCTTCGCTCGGTTGCCAGTGAGTGCGAAACAGGGGCCCGCGGCTGGCGTGCGGGGGATAGCCCCCAAGTCTAGAGGTGCTTGGCGTTGATGACGGCCGACACCGGACCGGCGGGGACGTCGATCGCGGCGGCTTCGAACGACGGTGGGCCGAACTTGCCCATGGCGTCCTTGGAAAACCCGAAGGGCTCGGTGGGGGCCCCGAGCAGACTGGTGTCGAGCTTCTGGTTGCCGTTCTCGTCCTGAAAGAAGGCGATCGCGTACCGGCCGGGGACCACGTCGCTGAACACCACGACCGCGCCACCGTCCTTGGCCGCGACGATGGCGCCGGCGGCATAGCCCTGCTTCTGGGCGAAGGTGCGCTTGCTATCGTAGAGCGCCACGAACACCTTGCCCCGGTCGTGACGCAGCCCCTGGACGCGCACGGTGACCGTGCTGCGTGCCGGGCCAGGCGCAGCGGGTTTTGTGGCGGTCTTGCCCGCCCCACCGGCGTCCGGCGGCGGTGAAGGCGCGGCGGCGAGCCGTGCAGCCGGAACGGCGACGAAAAATGCGCAGAAAGCAGCGCCGAATCGCAAGGGCGTAAGTCCTACTCGCAGCATGGTTGCTCCCCGGGTTGCGAACAACCCGACTCTGCGAGGCCGCCCGCCTGAAGTCAACTCGCCAGCGGCGAAGGCGCCACGCCTGCAGTTCTGCTAAAGTGGCCGACACTCTGAGCCGGTGTTCGAGCTCTTCTTTGCCACAATCCCCACAGGTGCCACATGGAGCGTAAGCGAGTAATCATCGTTGGTGCCGGACCCGGCGGTTTGACCACCGCCATGATCCTGGCGCACAAGGGTTTCGACGTCACGGTCTACGAGAAGCACGCCACACCGGGCGGCCGTAACGCTTGCCTGGAGATCGACGGCTACAAGTTCGACATCGGGCCGACCTTCCTGATGATGAAGTTCGTGCTGGACGATCTGTTCAAGCAGGTCGGCCGCAACGTGGACGAATACCTTCCTTCCACCCGCCTCGCGCCCATGTATCGGCTGCTGTTCGACGGAATCAGCCTGGACGTCTACGACCACCTTCACCACGACAAGATGAAGGAACAGATGGCCCGCCTGTTCCCGGACGACGCCCCCGGCCTGGATCGCTTCATGAAGCGCGAGCAGTCGCGCTTCGACAAGATCCTGGGTTGCCTGACCACGCCTTACGACACCGTGGCCTCGATGCTGGGATGGAAGATCCTGAAGGCGCTGCCCTTCATGTCCCTGGGCAAGAGCCTGTTCCAGGTGCTGGGCGAATACTTCCCGACCCAGAAGGCCCGCGTCGCCTTCACGTTCCAGTCCAAGTACCTGGGCATGGCGCCCTGGCGATGCCCCGGCTTCTACGCGATGATCCCCTTCGTCGAGCACCGCTACGGCATCTTCCACACGCGCGGCGGCCTGTCCGAGATCTCGGTCGCCATGGCAAAGGTGGCCAGCGAGATGGGCGCGACCTTCCGCTACAACACGCCGGTCGACCGCCTGCTGCTCGATGGGCGCAAGGTGACCGGCGTCGTGCTCGCGGACGGCACCATCGATCGCGCCGACGTGGTGGTGGTGAACGCGGACTTCGGCTACGCCGCCACCAAGCTGGTGCCGCCCGGGACCCTCAAGCAGTGGTCCGCGAAGGCGCTCGCCAAGAAGCGCTTCTCGCTGTCGACCTTCATGCTGTACCTCGGCGTGAAGAAGACCTACGACATCCCCCACCACACCATCGTCTTCGCCAAGGACTACATCAAGAACATCAACGACATCGAGGCCGGCGTGTGGCCCGAGGGCAACGCATCGTTCTACGTGCGCAACGCCAGCTTGAACGACCCGACCCTGGCGCCCCCCGGCTGCTCGGCCCTGTACGTGCTCATGCCGGCCCCCAACAAGCGGGCCGACCTCGACTGGCCGTCCATGCAGCAGCACCTGCGCCGCTACTGCATCGACCAGATGAAGTCGCGCCTGGGCCTTGCCGACCTCGAGGAGAACATCGTGGTCGAGCGCTGCTTCACCCCGGACAACTGGCAGGACGACTTCAACGTGTACATCGGCGCGACCTTCAACCTCGGGCACAACCTCGGCCAGATGCTGTACTGGCGTCCTCACAACG
>CAZYFU010000018.1:0-10374 GCA_964647025.1 uncultured Myxococcales bacterium
GGTTCCATCGGGGCGTTTGCCCACGTGCAACGCGGTCGCGGTGGCGGCCTTGACCTCGACGCCGGGCTGGTGGCGACGCAGATCCAGCGGCTCGCCCCACAGCTCCCCGTCCAGGCGCGAGTCGTCGATGCGAACCGCAAAGCCGCCGAACACCATCCTGTTCGCGCTCATGTGATAGACGACCGTGGCCATCCAGTCGAGCAGGAGCAGCTCCTCGTCGTCACCCGTGCACGTCACGCGCACGCTCTCGCGCGCCTCGATGGACTCCGGCGGAACGACCACCGCCGTCAGCGCCAGCGCGGCTTGCTCGAACGCCTCGTCACGCGTGTTGCCCACGCCTCGCACGCCCATGTCCGCTTGATGCTCGAAGTGTTCCCACATTCCTATCTACCTCCCGAGATCGTCTGTGTATGGCTTGAGATGATCGGATCGGCCTCGGCGGTTTGGCCAGGCACCACCGGCCACCAACGTTCCGTGGGCCACATCACCACGGGCTCGATGGTTTGCCCAGGTTTCGGCGCGGCCACGCGCACGTCCGCCTTGTTCGCCGCGGCCAGCACGCGCTCGATGGGCTCGGTCCAAGCGTGGTACGCCAGGGTAAACAGGCCCCAGTGCGCCGGGATGAGCACGCGCCCCTTCACCAACTGATGAGCCAGCACCGCCTGCTCGGGCCCCAGGTGCCAATCGGACCACCAGCGTCCGTACGCGCCCGCTTCGATGATGGTGACGTCGAATGGCCCCAAGCGATCGCCGATTTCCTTCACCCCGGGAAACAGGCCCGTGTCGCCCGAGTAATAGACCCGGCGAAGCCGACCGAGCATGGCCCACCCGCTCCACAGGGTGCCTGCGTCGCCGATGCCGAAGGTGCGGCCCGAGATGTGTCGCGCCGGCGTGGCCACGAGCTCGATGCCGCGCACCCGCGTCCGTTCCCACCAGTCGAGCTCGACGATGCGCGACGGCGGCACGCCCCAGTATTCGAGGTGCGCGCCCACGCCGAGCGGCACCACGAAGGTCGTGCCCGCCCAGTCTTTCATCGCGCGGATGGTCGGATAGTCCAGGTGATCGTAGTGGTCGTGGGAGATCACGACGACGTCGACCCGGGGCAGCTTGCCGATGGGGACGAGGGGCCGTACCAGCGTTTGGGGCCGATGGGCACCGGGCTGATGCGCTCGCTCCACACCGGGTCGATCAAGATGCGGCAGCCCTCGATCTCCACCAGGAAGGTCGAATGCCCGAACCACGTCACGCCAAGCCAGGTGACGGGGTCGATCCTGAAGTTGCGTTCGGTCACGGCGTGGGTCGCCACCGGCCCGTCCGGACTGGTGTAGGGACTCTTGTGAATGACGCCCAGGACCGCGCCCACGAGATCGTTCTCCATGGGCTCGGGGTTGACGAAGCGTCCCCCCTTCCAGTTGGGGGAGCTCTGCATGCGGGCCAAGCGCGCACCGGCCGGACGCTTGCCATACGCACGCCACCCGCTGAAAAACAGCGCGACACCGGCCACCGCCGCGCCCAACACCAGCCAACCAGCCGCGCGCAGGAAGCGGCGACGACGTCGGGGGCGTTCGGTTTCGGCGGGCGCGCCGTCGGCTGTCACCCAATTCTTCTGCGGGACCGGACGACGGCTGTCAAGGCGCCGGGGTCGATCCGACAGGGCTCCCCGCCGCGACGAGCCCGTTCGCGTTGGCCATGGTCGCGAGGCGTCTCCACACGGCCAGCTCCGTGGCGCCGAGCCCGAAGGGCCGAAGCTCCACCTGGTGGATGCCCTCGCGCTTCTGGCAGCACGCGACTTCGGCCCAGAATCGCGCCTCGGCGTCGAGCCCCGGCGCCACCTCGGTGAGGAACCCCTCCCGCAGAGGCACCTTGCCGGTCGCGAACAATCTGTCCACGGCGATCGCGTTGCTCTGGTAGTGCTGGCGCTTCCCGACCGATGTGCAAGTCAGCGGCACCACCAGGGGACGCGCGCGCGCATCTGCCGGTTCGTCGTGGCTGATGAGCGTCCGAATGGGCACGAGCCCCCAAAGAGGCTTCTTGCTGTGCCTCTCCATGTCGGAGATGAACCGGGGCAGGTCCCCGATCACGGTGGCCAACGCCCGCGCCTCGCTGCCTCGCAGCCCTGGGATGGCGGCCAGCTCGTCGGGCGACAGGCAGCTCGCATCCGCGAGCGCGGTGTTCACTCGGTCGGCGATCCGGACCAGGTCCAATAGCTCTGGATGCCGCGCTCCTTCGGAAGTCTCCTGATGGTGCAGAGCGATGGCCTCGCGCATGGGCGCGGACATCCCCCACATCTCGGCCACCGCCAGGCCGACCTCCACATGGTGACGATCGACGACCCCGCTCCAGAACCGCTCGGGCATGGCCAACGTCGATCTCTTTCCGAGCAAGATGATCTCGAGGCAGCCGACCGTGATCGCGCGTCCGATGTCGTGATTGAGGCCGCACAGGAAACCCTCGTGCTGTGCGATGCCCCGGGCCTTGGCCAGGGCCTCGCACACCCGGGCGGCGACCAAGCCTTCACGCCAGATGCGTGCCCTCAGCGGCAGCAAGGGACCGTCGATGGCGATCTGTTCGCCGTAGCGGTGGGCGATGAGCAGGAACGCGGTCTGTTCGGCGCCCAAGCGATTGATGGCGCTGGCGATGGACGCACAGCCTCCGGCGCGCGCCATGGCTGCGCTGTTGGCTCGCCTCAGGAACTCGGCGGCAAGCTCTTTGTCACGCGCGATGGTCTTCGCCAGCTCGTCGGTCTTGTAGTCGACGTCCCACATGATGCTGCCGGCCTGCACTGCGGGCCCCGGGTTCGGAAACTTCCGAAGCCCGCCGCCCGCGATGAAGGCGGCCAACTCGGCATCGAGATCGATGGCCGCCTGGTTCGGACTCGCAGTCAAGTCGTCCATTCGTGAAAGGTTTCATCGACGTATGCGCCTCGAACCTTCAGCGTGCGGGCCGGGGCGACGGCGAGCCACCGGCCCACGAAGACCTCAGCGAAATGCGATTCGCGGAAGGTAGAGGTCGAGGGAATGCAGGTGGGGGTGTGGACTATCGGCGGGCTCTTCGGCGTGGATGCACAGGCTGCCGTCGTAGCCAAGACCGCCATCGCCTCGCGACAACTGCATCCTCCCGGCGAAACCGGACTGGTACACGTCGCTGCAATTGGCGCGCGTGGAATCGCAATTGGTCAGGACATGGAGTGACCGCAGGCTCGCTGGAGCGCTCAAGTCGATGTCCAGGGGGAACGGATCGGAGCTCGGCAGCACGACCCAACGCACGTAGATACTGTAGAGGAAGGTCGCCGTGACGATCTCGAGCTCGAAACCTTCACAACAGTCCATGGCCAGCGTGGTGGCGCGAATCACGGGGCCCGTGCTGTAACCGTTGGTTGCAAGCCGCGGCAGGCTGCCCGTGCAAAAACTCGCCACGCCGGTGTCGAGCGGGCTCACGTCGGGCCAGGCAGCATCCGCCACCGCCCCGAGCACGTCCGAGTGCAGGGGCGCGTCCTCGTGGCTGGCGAGGTCGAGCTTCGCGTCCTGTCCGCTTGCCTCGCTCACGTTGGCGTCGCGGGCATCGGGGGCCTGTGCGTCTCGGGCGCCTTCGTCGAGCGCCGAGTCGGTGGCGTGGTCACGAGCTGGCCCCAGGTCGAACGCATCCCAGGCCGCAGTGTCCTTGACGGCTGCCATTCCGTCGAAGGCCCCGTCGCGGCGGGACGCGGACATGCCGCCATCACAGGCCAGAAGCACGAAGCAGAGCACACTCCCGAGCAAACGAACCATGGCGCGCATCCTACGTTGGTTTCCGCCCCATCCGCGCGAGCGTAACCCTTGCGCGTTGTGATCCGGCACAAGGTGCGCTGCGCTGGCCCTGCCCGCGCGCGCCTCGGGCGGGAACACGACCAGGAACGGTTCGCGCTGCCCGGGTGAGGTAGAGTGCAGCGTCCGATGGGCCCTCTTCTGCTTGGCGGCGCCAGCCCACGGTAGGAGTCACATGATCTCGATCGCCCCCGTCCCCGTCGTGGAGCTGCACGCCCGCAGGCTCGCGCATTTCGCGCGACTTCACCAACCTCCGGAGCTTTACCTGGAGCTCATGGTGCCCGAGTGCCGCGCCTACCTCCTGCGCGACTTCAACGGCGAGGCCGGCCACGCGCTGGTGACCTCCGACGGCACGCTCATCGAGCTCGCGCTCACCTCAGCGGGGTGCAAGGCCAGACAGCAGCTCTTCACCGAACTATGTCAGTCGCTCGCGCTCGGGCGCGCGCTCTGTTTCTCGTTCGACAGCACGCTGGTGAGCCTCTGCGTGGCCGGCGGATGGGTGGCAAGCCCACACGGCGTGCTTTGGCGCGAATACATTCCCGGTGCATGCACGTCCCTTCCGGTATTGCGTCTGGCCGTCGAGCGCGACATCGAGCGCATCCTCCCTTACCGGGAGAACGTCTTCGACACCGAAGAGCAGGTGCCCATCTGGGTGCAGAACCGGTGGACGTACGTCCTAGACGAGGGGGACGACCTGGTCGGGGTCGGGCTCTGTTCACCGGTCTGGCCCGAGACGCCCCAGCGAGACATCGGCGTGATGGTCCACCCCGCCAAGCGCGGCCTGGGCCACGGCCAACGCATCGTCGCCAGCCTCGCCGAGAAGTGCCTGCGCGAAGGCCTCGTCCCCACCGCGGGCTGCGCCCACGACAACGTGGCCTCCCAGCGAACCCTGCTCCGCGCCGGCTTCGTCTCGCGAGATTCGCTGATCGAGTTTCGGGCCGGGGCGTGACCGCGGCCCGCCACGGCGCTTTGCAGCGAGAGCGACCGGGACGAGTCTTCCGCCCGGCCCGACTGCAATGCCCGACACGATCCGGACATGGATGTCATGGTCGGCGGCGATTTCCGTTGGGGCGCGGCCCAGGCAGAAATGACGGTCACAGCACGCGGTCATCACAAGCGGTTGAAAAGACTGCGCGGGTCGGCCTGGCCCGAGGCACGCGCGCGAGCACGGACCTTGCAGACGGGCTGCGGCGGAGGATGGCCATGAAGCTTCACGATCGTAGGGTATCGCTTCTCGCACTGGCGCTTTCGGTGCTGGCGGCTTGCAGTGGATCTGGCAGCGGGAATACCGGGGCGGGTGGAGACTTCGGCCCCGGAGGCCAACCGGGCACCGGGGGTGTGACGGCCACGGGCGGAGCGGGCGTCGTGGCCGCCACTGGCGGGACCGGCGTCGTGACCTCCACCGGTGAGACCGGCGCGGGCGGGATCAGCGTCGTGACCTCCACGGGTGGCACGCCCGGCCAGACCACGTTCGTCAGCGAGGAGCCCACCAGAAGGGCGACCACCACGGACGGCGGGGCCGCGGCCGATGCGGCCGTCAGCAGCGGTGCCGGTGGTGCCAGCGGCGCCGCTGGAGCCGCCGGCACGGCAACCCCCACCACCAACGATTCCACGAGCAAGGAAGGCGCGCCCGGCGGCCGAGTCGCCGAGGTCGAGGAGGCCGACATCTACAAGATCGACGGCACCCGCATGTACTACTTCAATACCTACCGCGGTTTCCTGGTCTTCGACATCGCCAACCCCACGGCCCCGAAGTCCATCGCGCGCCTGCCGGTGTACGGCTATCCCATCGAGATGTTCGTCACGGGCACCACGGTCTACGCGCTCCTGCGCGACGCCTTGTACCTGACCCAGGTGGATGGCAAGCCGGTGTTCGAGCGGCGCAACGTCTCGCAGCTGGTGGCCATCGACATCACCGACCCGGCGCAGCCGACCATCATCAAGAGCGTCGACATCATCGGCCAGCTGCGCGAGGGCGTGTCGCGCAAGATCGACAGCACCATCTACGTGGTCTCGTACATGCCGCAGAACTACTACTACGGCTGGTACTACCAGCGGGGCACCACGGCCAAGGAACAGGCGTGGGTGTACTCGTTCGACGTGTCGGATCCGAAGAACCCGCAGAAGGTGAACGAGCTGCAGATCTTCGAAGGCGGCAGCACGCAGTTCACGAGCAGCAACCAGAGCTACTACAAGTACTTCCAGGGCGTCGCCATCTCGGCCACCTCGAACGCGCTCATGGTGGTGGAGAACTGGTACCTCTACAGCTACAGCAGCTCGTCCACCGGCAGCACGCGCAGCTGCGGCAGCTACGACAGCAACCAGCAGTCGGTGGTGTCGATCATCGACATCAGCGATCCCAAGGGCAGCATCCGCAGGCACACGCGCTTCGAGACCAGCGGCACGGTGGGCGATCAGTTCAAGATGACCTACGTCTACGACGAGACCGCCAAGACCGGCACCTTCTTCGGCATCTTCGCCCGTCAGGTGTGGTCGACCTCGGGCTGCAGCGGCAGCTCGTACACCCAGAACACCCTCGAGTCGTGGGACATCACCGACGGGACCAAGCCAGTCCGCTTGGCGCGCCTCGATTTCGGCAAGCAGAACGAGACCGTGCGCGGGACCGCCTTCGATGTCCAGCGCAACGTGGTCTACGCCATCACCGCGCAGCGGATCGATCCGCTGTATGCCATCTCCATCGCGGACCGGACCAACCTGAAGATCCTCTCGGCCATCGACGGCCTGTCGGGCGACATGAGCGTGTTCCGCCTGATCGCGGATCGCCAGTTCCTCATCGCGGTGGGCACCGACACCACGACCACCTGCACGGGCTTCGACAGCAGCAGCGGGCGCCAGGCCGCCCAGGTCGCGGTCAGCATCATCGACGTGCGCGACCTCGAAAAGGTCCGCCTCGTGCAGCGTCAGTGCGTGACCGTGGATGGCGCCGCGTGGGGCACCAGCTCGACCGTCAGCTCGAACCTGGACCAGGCCCACAAGATGATCGGCATGTTCTCGGACGCACAGGCCAACGTGATCACGGTGCCGGTCTACTACACCTTGAAGTCGGACGAATCGGACTGGTGGTACTACAGGTACCAGACCGCCGTGGGCATCATGGCCTGGGATCTGTCGAAGTACGACGAGACCAAGGACGAGACCCAGCAGCAGGTCATCACCAACTACGGCACCTTCGTGCACCCCAACGGCCAGGTGCGCCGGACCATCGTGTACGCGCACCCGGTGACCGGACGGCGCTCGATGCTGAACCTGTCGGACACGCACGCTTCGCTGGCGGACATCCAGGATCTGGCGAAGCCGGTGTCGCAAGCGAACATCGAGATCGCGCCCTATTACAGCGAGATCTTCCGCTTCGGCGACTACCTGGTCGAGCACGTGCAGCCGAAGGCGTCGTCGCCGCAAGAGCCGCACGAGTTCCGGGTGCGTAGCGCGGCAGGCGCGCTGTCGGCGGACGTGGTGGCCAGCTTCACCATGGGCCAGGTCCAGCGGGTCATCAAGCAGGGCTCGAACCTGGTCATCTTCGGCAACATCACCCGCAAGACCGACACGGGCACCACCACCGAGATCACGGCCCTGGTCTACGATCTGTCGGACCCGACCTCGCCGCGTAAGACCGCGCAGATCGCGTTGCCGCCGGTCACCATGCCCTACTACTACTACTACTGCGGCTGGTATCCCTGGGGCGGCTACTACTTCAACTACACCAACAGTTGGGTCAGCACCGGCTCGGCGGTGGTGATGCTGAACACGCAGTATAGCTACACGAGCTCGTCCTACACGGTCACGGTCAACCTGGTCAACCTGGACCTCAGCAATCCGGCGGCCCCGCAAATCGCCATCGAGCCCATCTTCGCCGGCGACACGTCGACCTACTCCGCGAGCGGTGGATTCACCCTGGTGGCGGATCCGATGGATCCCACGGGGTTCTACGTGGCACGCCGGACCAGGGTCGGCGAGGCCGTGCGCGATGGCTACATCTTCACGCAGTACAAGTACGAAGCGGAGAAGCGGCAACTGGCGGGCACGAAGTCGCTGGTCCGCGAGACCATCAACCTGCCTGGTCCGCTGGTGAACACCTGGGCGGGCGCGAGCGGCGAGCGCATGTTCCTGACCCGCGAGCCGTCGTACCTGCGCATTCAACAGAGCAACGGATCGTACTCCTACCAGTACGAGACCAAGTTGGCGCTGCTTCGTCAGGTCACGGCCGAAGGCGGCGTGCCCGCGGCCGAGCTGCTCGACGGTCGGGTCATCAGCGGCCTGTCCCCGTCCGCGCTGGTCCGGGAAGGCAACACCATGATCCTCACGGGTCGGCCTAACAGCTACACCTACAACACGACGTCGTCGCCCACGTGGGAGCAGACCTCGGATCGCTTGATGGTGCTCGACCTGTCGGCCAATCGGCTGGACGTGGCGTACGATCAGCCGACCAAGGCGTACTACCTGCGCATCATGGGCACGCAGAAGGGCCGGGCCTTCCTGAACCTGCAAGGCGACGGCATCGTGGTCCTCGACATCTCCAAGCCGACCGAGCCCAAGCCCGTCCGATTCCTGCGCACGCTCGGCTACGCGACCCACCTCGAGAGCTTCGGCGACGACATCTACGTGGCCTCCGGCTACTTCGGCACCGAGCACATGAGCCTGACCGACCCGCCCACCTTCCTCACCGCGGCGCCGTAGGTCCTTCCCGCGACGACAAGGACCCGCAGCGCCGAAGCAGGCGGGTCACCAGGCCAGACTCACCTTGAAGGGGCTGCCCTCCGCAGGGCCGGCCCCTCGACAGGCGAGAGTGAGCGTGCGATCCTCTCTCGACTTCGATGACGAGGGCGAGTGGACACACACGTTCCCTGTTCCTGCCGGCTCTTGTCTTTGCGGCCTTTGCCTGCTGCTCGCGAACAGCCCCGGCCCACAAGACCAGCACGGGAGGCGCCAGCGGCGGCGTGTCGATTGCGGCCGGCACAGGTGGCGCGGGCGGCGCGGGGACGGCGGGATTGGGCGACAGAGTATGCACCACCGAAGCGACGATCCCGGAGCCCAACGCAGCCAGGGGTTGCCACATCGAGCCCCGCCCCATCGATCCGGCTTCGACCTGCGCAAAAGCCCCCTGCCCCATCACGAAGGCTTTGGATGTCAGTTGCGAATCCCACCTGGACGGGCTGTCCTTATCGGCCACTATCGACGGGGCGGTGTCGTTGTGGAGCAACCAGCTCGACACCCTCGAGGCTCGGGCTCGATTGCTGATGGTGACGGCCTCCGACCATCGGGTGGAAGAGGTGCCGCCCCGGCCGAATCCGGATCTGGAATTCACCGACTACGTGGGAATGAGCTCAGCGCTGTCCGTCAGTGCGTCCGGAACCAAATGGTTGTTTGCCGGAAGCCCACGGGGCATCACGATACTGCGGGGTAAGGATGCGGCCTGGACTGGGGCGAAGATCCATTCGTCGAGCGATCTCCTCCTCCTCGATGCCAAGATGGACGACGATCGATTCGGCCACATCGCCTACCAAGAGAGAGGTGTTTGGACGCCCCGCCTCGCCAGTTGGGATGGGTCGTGCTGGACCGACCGCTCCGTTGGAGATACCGGTGCGGCGACGGTCGTCGTTGATACCGATGCCCAAAGACGACTGTGGCTGGGATGGGTCTCCTACGACCGGCTTGGCAATCGATCGCTTCACCTTCGTCATCCTGACGGGCATTCCCGATCGCTCGACCTCAGCAACGATGGTCCCAGCGACGGAGCACCGCTTCGACTCTTGCCCGGAGGACTCGACGGGTTGGCTGACTCTCCTGCGTTGCTGGCGCGGTTCAAGAACGGAATTCGCGTGGTGTCCGAGGATCCCGCCACGCCCTCGGGCTGGCTTTCGTCGACGGTGCCCGAGTCGGCGATCCCCTACACCGGAACGAACGACTGCCCATCGACAGTGCCGACCTTCGAATACTCCCCCGACCTGTGCGCAGGCAAGACGACGTGCACGGTGCAGGCGAGCGGAGTCGGCACGGGTTTCGGCCTGGCTCGCACGCAGTCGGGCGCGGTATTCGCCGCCTGGGTCGAGTACGTGTCCGAGGGGACGTATGCGCTTGCGATGCGCTGTTCGGGAGAGCTCGCCCGGTGTGCCTGCGAGATGAGCCAGCTCGGCGGTACCGGCACTGCCAAGCTCGTGGTCGCGCGCCTGACCGGCGCGGCACCGACGCTCAGCCGGTTCGCCTTCCCGTTGAGCAGCGCCGTATCGTCTCTGCAAGTCGACCTTGCCATGGTCGCCCGGGGAGAAACCCTGGTACTGGCGGGCTACCTCAGCGGCGACCTCGCGCCCACCATGACCTATCTCGAGATCGACTCGCAGCAGTTGCCCTGAGACTCCGGGTAGCAGTTTTTTGCCGGGGCGGTGTTCTGCTGGACAAAGGAGTCATCACTTATGCAAGCACGTCCTATCGTTCCCGCGCTCGCCCTTGGCCTATGTTTCTGTTCACTCGCCTGCGACGATGACAGCAGCCCATCTTCGGATGCTGGCGTTCCAGCTTCGAAAGAAAGCACCCCATCTTCCGATGCCAGCGCCCC
>CAZYFU010000018.1:10474-76351 GCA_964647025.1 uncultured Myxococcales bacterium
AGCATCGGGCGCGACTTACCCCCGCCTCGTCGCGGGACGATCTCTACGACGTCATCTGCGAAATGATAAGGCCCCTCCGCGACGGTCACGTGAGCCTGCAGGACAGCATTGGCAAGCGTGCATGCGCCGGCGAGCCCATCGACGAGGATTTGCAGGCCCACATGGAAGGGTTGGACAACTACTTCGGCGCTGTCCTGCGCGGCGCCGAGGGCACCACCACCGACGCGAACGGGGCCGTGGTCTATCGACTGCTGGCGCCTGGGCTCGGCTACCTGACGATTTCCCAGATGTCCGTCGACGACGCCGATGACGACCAGCAGACCACCATCATGGGTGCCGCCATCGACCGCGCCATCGCCTCCTTCGGCGACGCAGGCCACCTCATCATCGACGTCCGTGCCAACTCCGGCGGACACGACATGGTCAGCCTGGCCATCGCCGGTCGCTTCACCGATCGCGCGCGCGTCGCATACACCAAGCATGCACGCTATGGAACCCGCACCACGACCGAGAGGACCGTGATCGTGCAGCCCCAGGGGGTCAAGCCCTACCTCGGCAAGGTGCTGCTGCTCACCTCTCGCTACACTGCCAGCGCCGCCGAGACCTTCTCGCTCATGATGCGCGAAAGCCCGTCCGTGACGATCATCGGAGAGAACACCTCGGGCGCCTTTTCGGACATCTTCTTCCGCCAGCTGCCGAACGGCATGTTCTTCGGGTTGTCGAACGAGATCTACCGGACGGCCGATGGCCAGGTCTACGAGGGGCTGGGCGTGCCACCGACTATCCCGGTGCCGTTCACTTTGGCCGATCTGGTGCAGAGCAAGGACGTCGTGCTCGACACCGCCGTGGCGCTCGCCCAGCGCGGGTCGCCATAGCCCGTCCCTGGCAAACGCCTAGATGGGGGCGAACCAGGTCCCGTGCGCTGTAATCGCAGCTTGGTTGGGCGTGATGCCAAGCCCGGGACCGTCGGGAATTGGCACGTAGCCTTTCTGCATGAGCGGCTTGGGCACACCGTCGACGAGAGAGTCGTACCAGTCGAGCTCGGGGTAGTGGTGCTCGCAGGCGAGAAATTCCGGAATTCCGGCTGCCATGTGGGCGCACATGATCATCGCGAAGACCGAGTTCGAGTTGTGGAACGCGGTCTTCACCCCCTGCTTGTAGGCCCATTCGGCCGCCAGCCGGGAGGGGTGCACGCCGCCGAACGTGGCCGGATCGGGATGGAAGTAGTCGAGCGCCTTGGCCTTCACCGCATCCTGCAGTTGGCTGACGCCGAACATGTCCTCACCCGTGAGGATGTTCATCTTCGTACCCGCGCAGATCTGGGCCAGCTCGGCGAAGTA
The DNA here is from genome assembly GCA_964647025.1 of uncultured Myxococcales bacterium. GTDB lineage: Bacteria > Myxococcota_A > Polyangia > Fen-1088 > Fen-1088 > Fen-1118. The sequence goes on from CAZYFU010000018.1 coordinate 11,815, forward strand.
GTGCCACGGAATGATGTCCTCGCACCATCCGCCCAGCGACAGATCGAAGCAGTCGGCCTGGCCCAACAAGTCGGCCACCTTGATGGCCGAGGCGACGTCGGGCAAATCGCCCCCGCCCCTGGGCGCCCACGCAAAGAAGTGATCGCCCGCAAGCGGCAAGTCGCCAATCAACTTGCGATACTCGGACGCGTAGTCGTGCCACTTGGCGAGACCAGAATCCAAAATGCGACGGGCCGTGCCCCCCGATTCCGCGTAGGGGTTCCCGTCAGGCGATACCTCGTGGTCCGAGCTGGAAAGGATCCCATCCAAATCCGTCTTGAACCAGGTGAACCCCATGTCCAGCCGTTCCTGCACCATCCTCTGCAAGGCGGACGTGGTGCGCTGGGTCGGGGTGTCGCAGTACAAGCGCATGCCGTCCCGAAGCTTGGGACCAAGCAGCTTCCAGATGGGAACGTTGTAGATCTTGCCCGTGATGTCCCAGCAGGCGCACTCGATGCCGGCGATGGCACCCGAGGCGTAGGTCTGCCTGGTCCAGTCCGCCGTCGGGTTCAGGACCGCCGTGATGGCGTCGAACACCTTGTCGATCTGGGTCGGATTCATCCCGAGAACGGTCGACTTGATCTTGGTCAGCTCGGTTCCCGCGCTGGTGTCCTCGACTCGGCATTCGCCGTAGCCCGAGATCCCCTTGTTGGTGTCCAGACGAACGATGCGTCCCCTCTGGTTCAGCCCGGAGATGGTCGCCACCGAGATGCCGGTGATGCTGATGCCCTTCTCGCTGGGCGCCGCCTGGGCGAAGCGAAACGGCTGCGGCAATCCCAAAAATCCCGCGGTCCCAACCGCGCCGACCCCGAAGGTCCGAAGGAAGTCCCGCCTGTTCATTCTTCCGCTGGTGTTGCGCACGGCCTTGTCCTTTGTCGTTGGGTTCGCGTGCTAGTCGCAGTTGGCGCGCCACACGCCCAAGCTGGTCCCCGCATAAAGGCCGGTGCGGCCCGCGGCCAAGGACCAGATCCGCGTCCCCTCGGGGAAACCAGCGCCCAGCGCGGTCCAGCTTGTTCCGCCGTCGCTCGAGAAGAACGCGCCTTGGGCTTCCGTTCCCGCCAAGAGCTGGCTTCCGAGAACGAGGTAGCCGTTGACCCCTTTGAGGGCCGACTTGTCGGCGGCCCAACTGGCCCCGCTATCGTCGGAAACGAACACGCCGGTCAAGGTCACCGCGAAAAGTCTCGGCCCCGAGAGCGCCAGCTGTGAAATACGCAGATCGGTAAGCCCAGCATTGGCCGCGGCCCAGCTCGTGCCGCCATTCTTGCTCACGAAGACGCCGCCACCGTCGGTTCCGGCGAAGACGGTGTCGCCCTTGCCCGCGATGGACAGAACCGTCGCGTTCTCGGGAAGCCCCGACTTCACCTCGGTCCACGTGGCGCCGGAATCGGACGACTTGTAGACGCTGCCGGTCGTACCGGCGAACAGCACCCCGTCAATCGACGTCAGGCTGCGCAGGGCCGCGTCCGCCGCGATCCCAGAGCGGGTCACGGCATCCCAACTCTTGCCGCCCGAGGCCGAGCGGTACGAGTTGCCCCAGGTTGCGGCGAGGATGTCGTTGCCGCCCGGAAGGACGATCGACAGAATGTCGGTGTCGGACTCGGCGGCGCTGCTCGGGCTCCAGGTCTCGCCATTGTCGGACGAGACGAAGACCCGGCCGCCATTCATGCCGTCCCACACCCGTGCCAGGACCACATCCTCAGCCGCGAAAAGCTGGAAGTAGCTGACTTCCTCGGACCATTTCGTCCTGCTCCACGCGGCGCCCTCGAGCGCGGCCCGAGCTTCACACTTGCTGGCGGAACTGGCACTGCCGCCCGCGCCTCCCGAAGCCACCACACCGCCCGCGCCTCCCGAAGCCACCGCCCCGCCCGCGCCTCCCGAAGCCACCGCGCCCCCCGTGGATGACGAGCCACCAGAGCCCCCGCGGCCGCCCGCGCCTCCGGAAGGCGTCGTATCGCCGCCGGCTTGGCCAGCGTCCAAGCTCTTGCCGCCAGCGCCTCCGGGCGCTGTCGTTCCGCCAGTGGTCGAAACGCCGCCGGATGCCTGACTACCGCCAGCGCCTCCCGCGCTCACCGAGGACCCGCCCGAGCCTCCCGGGGCATCGGTGCCTTTTCCTTTCGAGCCCGAATCCTGACAAGCGATGGCGCCCATCAGGATGACGGTCAACATGGGGCCTACACCCCCGAGCGGTCGCCTCGATTCCTTCATTTCATGCACCAACGACAACGGCGACAGCATGTCGAAGAACGCCTGACCCGTCAACAAGGCAACCGCGCCGCCGATCGGCCGCCGCGCGCGCCCGCGACCGACTTTCCGGCAAGCCGGCGTGATGATGGCGGTATCGCGGACCTTCCCGGGCCCTTGCGCCGTGTCGTCGTTTCTCGCGGCCAGACTGCGCACTGCGAAGCCAGCCGAACCAGCGGCCTGGCTTCCCGGGCCCATTCGCGCGAGACTGCGCGCCGCCGTCGCCCGACGGAGAAGCACCATGGCCGACACCAACCTCTCGTCCTTCATCTGGTCTGTCGCGGACCTTCTGCGCGGCGACTACAAGCAGTCCGAATACGGCAAGGTGATCTTGCCCTTCACCGTGCTCCGGCGCCTCGATTGCGTGCTCGGGCCGACCAAGGCGGCCGTGCTGGCCGAGCACGCCAAGCGCAAAGGCGGCGGCGTCAACCCCGAGCCGTTCCTGCTGCGCAAGTCGGGCCAGCTCTTCTGCAACACCTCGCCGCTCGACCTGAAGAAGCTGATGGGCGACCAGGACCACATCGGCGAGAACCTGCGCAAGTACATCGAGGCTTTCACGCCTGCGGCGCGCGACATCTTCGAGCGCTTCGAGTTCCACACCCAGATCGACCGCCTGAGCAAGGCCGGCCTGCTGTACCTGGTCACCGAGAAGTTCGCCAACATCGATCTCTCCCCCGAGGCGGTCAGCAACGCCGAGATGGGCACGGTCTTCGAAGAGCTGATCCGCAAGTTCGCCGAGCTCTCCAACGAGACCGCCGGAGAGCACTTCACCCCGCGCGAGGTCATCCGCCTGATGGTGAACCTGCTGTTCATCGAGGACGACGATGCCTTGAGCAAGCCCGGCGTGGTGCGCTCGATCTACGATCCCACCGCCGGCACCGGCGGCATGCTCAGCGTGGCCGGCGAGCACCTCGGCGCCCACAACCCGAAGGCGCGCCTGGTGATGTACGGGCAAGAGCTGAACCCCGAGTCCTACGCCATCTGCAAGGCCGACATGCTGATCAAGGGCCAGGACATCGCCAACATCGTGTTCGGCAACACCCTGTCCGCCGACGGTCTGCCCGGCAAGACCTTCGACTACGCCCTCTCGAATCCGCCCTTCGGCGTCGAGTGGAAGAAGATCGAGAAAGAGATCCGCCGCGAGGCCGATGAAGACGGCTTCAATGGCCGCTTTGGCCCCGGCCTTCCGAGGGTCAGCGATGGGTCCCTGCTCTTCCTCTTGCACCTGATCTCGAAGATGCGGCCGGCCAAGGACGGCGGCAGCCGGTTCGGCATCGTGCTCAACGGCTCGCCCCTGTTCACCGGCGGCGCGGGCTCGGGCGAAAGCGAGATCCGCCGCTACGTGCTGGAGAACGATCTGGTCGAGGCCATCATCGGCCTGCCCACGGACATGTTCTACAACACCGGCATCAGCACCTACGTGTGGATCGTCAGCAGCCGCAAGCCCGCCGCCCGCAAGGGCAAGGTGCAGCTCATCGACGCGAGCGGTTTCTGGCAAAAGATGCGCAAAAGCCTGGGCAGCAAGCGCAAAGAGCTGGGCCCCGCGCACATCGAGGACATCACCAAGCTGTTCGGTGACTTCAAGAAGGTGACCCGGGCCGGCGTGCCCACGAGCCGCATCTTCAAGAACGAGGACTTCGGCTACCGCACCATCACCGTCGAGCGCCCCGAGCGCGACGCCAAGGGCAACGTGGTCCTGGCCACCAAGGGCAAAGGCAAAGGCAAACCCGTGCCCGACGCCAACCTGCGCGACACCGAGAACGTGCCGCTGGGCGAGAACGTCGAGGCCTACTTCAAACGCGAGGTCCTGCCCCACGCCCCCGACGCCTGGATCGACCACGACAAGACTAAGGTCGGCTACGAGATCCCCTTCAACCGCCATTTCTACGTGTTCAAGCCCCCGCGCCCCCTGGCCGAGATCGACGCCGAGCTGAAGGTCGTCACCGGCCGGATCATGACCATGATCCAGGGGCTGACGAAATGAACGCGACCGGCGCGGCCCAGATTGTGCCAGCAGCGCTGACACAATTGCCCTCGGAAGACGCGATCCGCCAAATTGTCGCGGCACTGCCGAGACAATTTCTGGCGAAAGGAGCGTCGCCGCTATGACCTCCGAGCTTGCCCTGTACCGCGGCCTTTTGGCCGACATCAAAACCAGGGTCCGTCAGGCGCAGCACCGGGCCGCGCTGTCGGCCAACGCCGAGATGGTGCTGATGTACTGGGACGTCGGGCGGCTGATTGCCGCGCGCCAGGCGGACGAGGGTTGGGGCGCAGGTGTCATCCCGCGTCTCGCCGTCGACCTGAAGAACGAGCTGCCCGAGCAGAAGGGCTTCTCGCCGCGAAATCTCGCCCGAATGGTCGCCTTCTACCGCGCCTATCCAATTCTGCCGCAGCCTGCGGCAAAATTAGGCCCCAGCAAGCCGCCCGCGTCAGCCGCCGGCGCTTCGGCAATTCTGCCGCAGCCTGCGGCAAAATTGGCCGCACCCGCCACAGCCGAGGCAGCCCAACCGACCGACTGCTTGCTGGCCGTCCCCTGGTACCACCACATCGTGCTCATCGAGAAGGTCAAGGACCTCCCCACCCGCCTGTGGTACGCCCGGCGCGTGGTCGAGCAGGGATGGAGCCGCGAGACCCTTACTGCCCAGATCAAGCAGCGCGCCCACGAACGCCAGGGCACCGCGGTTACCAACTTCGCCACCACCCTGCCCGAGCTTCACGCCAGCCTGGCCAATGGCCTGCTCAAGGATCCCTACCTCTTCGACTTCCTGACGCTGGACGAGCCCTTCCACGAGAGGGAGCTGGAAACCGGGCTGCTGGCGCACCTGCAGAAGTTCCTGCTCGAGCTGGGCCGGGGCTTTGCCTTCGTGGGCCGCCAGTACCGGCTGGAGGTCAGCGACCGCGAGTTCTATCTGGACCTGCTGTTCTACCATCTGCACTTGCGCTGCTTCGTGGTCGTGGAGCTGAAGCGCGGCGACTTCAAACCCGAGTACGCCGGCAAGATGAACTTCTATTGCTCGGTGGTGGACGACCAGCTTCGCCACCCGCAGGACCTGCCCACCCTGGGCCTGATCCTGTGCCAGACCAAGGACCGCATCCTGGCCGAGTACGCCCTGCGCGATATCCACAAGCCCATCGGCATCGCCGACTACGAGCTGACCCGCGCTCTGCCGAGCGAGCTGGCGTCGAGCCTGCCGAGCATCGAGGCTATTGAGGAGGAGCTTTCGAAGGAGTTAGAGGAGAGCGCAGAGGGGGACGAGAGCGCAGAGGGAGGAGAGGACGCATGAGCTTCCCGCGCTACCCGAAGTACAAAGACAGCGGCGTGGAGTGGCTGGGGGAGGTGCCGGAGCATTGGGCCGTGTCCCAGCTCAAGCGAATAGTTTCGATGCCAATCACTGATGGTCCTCACGAGACGCCTGAGTTCGTCGATGAAGGCGTTCCCTTTGTTTCGGCGGAGGCCGTCTCTAGCGGACGGATCGACTTCACGAAGGTTCGAGCCTGCATCTCCGCAGAAGACAACGCGCGCTACTCGCAGAAGTACGCGCCACGGCGGCACGACATCTTCATGGTGAAATCCGGGGCCACCACGGGGATCACGGCGATTGTTGAGGACCGAACCGACTTCAACATCTGGTCGCCGCTCGCTGTGATCCGCTGCAATGAGAGGAACAACCCTCGATTTGTGTTGAACTTCATGCGGTCGCGCAACTTCCAGGAAGCGGTTGCCCTCAACTGGAGCTTTGGCACCCAACAGAACATCGGCATGGGCGTTATCGAGAATCTTCCTTGCATCTTGCCGCCCATCGCCGAGCAGGCGGTCATCTCGAAGTTCTTGGATGGCGAGACGAAAAAGATCGACGAATTGGTGGCGGAGCAGCAGCGGTTGATGGAGCTGCTGAAAGAAAAGCGCCAGGCCGTCATCTCCCACGCCGTCACCAAAGGCCTGAACCCTCGCGCCCCCATGAAACCCTCCGGCATCGAATGGCTCGGCGACGTGCCGGAGCATTGGGCGTATTCGTCCCTCACGAGAATCGCGAGTCGGGTCGTCGTCGGAATTGCGGAAGCTGCGACTCATGCGTATGCCGACGAGGGTGTTCCCATCCTCCGATCGACGAACATCCGCCCAGGGAGAATCATCGGTGACATTCTTCGCATCGAGGAGGAATTCGCCGGGGGGCGTGATTCAAAGCTGATTAGGGCCGGAGACCTCATTACGGTCAGGACTGGAAATGCCGGGGTCACGGCAGTCATTCCGCCCGAGTTGGACCGCTGCCAGTGCTTCACAATGCTGATCACGACGCTGAACGGCGGCTACTCGCCGGAGTACTACTGCTACTGGATGAATAGCATTCCCGCCCAATGCTACTTTGGCCTTGAAGGATGGGGTACGGCTCAGGTGAATATCAGTGTGCCGATCCTAAAGGCGCTCCCTGTTCCAATGCCGCCAGCGTCGGAACAGGCCGCCATCGTCGCCTACTTGACCGACGAGATCGGAAGACTCGACGCCCTCGCCGCCGAGGCTCAGAAGGCCATCGACCTTCTCCAGGAACGGCGGACGGCGCTCATCTCGGCGGCGGTCACGGGGCAGATCGACGTTCGCAAATTGGCTGCTGCCTGACGGGCGACGGTATCATGGTCACCGTGGTCAACCATTTCGTCGGAGCCGACCCGATGGTCAACCATTTCGTTGGAATCACCGAAATGGTCAGGCTCGGCAGCCATGCGGGCGGCTCTGCCAGCAATCGGCCCAAGGCTTGGCGTCGCGGTAAATCTAAACTAATCTTCCTCGAAGTCACCACCACCCCAAACCCATGACGAGGACACCCTTCATTCAGCCCCGCTTCGTCGGGCCCAGGTTCGAGGGGCATTCGTTGCCTCTCTCTGCGGCCAAGGACTTGGCGGCCTATGAGGATCTCGTTCTCGAGCTGGCCAAGCACCTCTACAAGGAAAGGAATCCTGGCCGGGCTCGGATACCCAAGGGCTTCGCCAATGGGTTCAGCCTGCACATCGAGCGGATCGACGACGGCAGCGCCATGCCCGCGATCGAGGCGAGAATGCCAGGGATGTTCCCGGAGGCTCTCCCGCCGGAAATCATCGAGGCGAAGGACCTGATCAACTCGGTCATTGCTACCGAGGCGGGGCAGCCCTTCCCGACCGACTTCCCAAGAAACCTCTACAGCTACTTCAATCGGATCGGGCGGTCACTGGAAGAAGGCGAGCAGATCGAATGGCTGCCCGATTCTCCGACGAACAAGACGGTGCTGACGCCGACGAAACGGAAGCGGTTGGTTCTGGCGAACCGCGAAACCTACGAGGCCGAAGCTCATGCCCTTGGCGTCGTGGAAGAGCTGAACTCAAAGAACAAGACTGGCACCCTGCGGACACAAGACCACGACACCCTCCCTTTCAGTTACGACGACCCATTTTTCGCCGAGCTAAAGGAGTCTCTCGGAAGCAAGACGACGCACGTTCGGGTGAAGGGGATTGGTGTCTTCGATGGGAACGACCGGCTGTGCTCCGTCACCGAAATCGAGCAGCTCGAGAGCTTGCCACACTATGCGCTGGTCTCGGCGATCGATGCGCTCGCGGATCTGCCGGCGGGCTGGTTGGAAGGCCAAGGTGTCGCGCCTGGCGGCGAGAACCTGAACTGGCTATCCAACGAGGTGGGCCGGACCTTCCCCGACTCGCTAACGTATCCATCGGTGGTCCCGACCGAGGAAGGGCACGTGATCTTCGAATGGATCCTCCCCCACGCGCGGATCGAGCTTGAGGTCAACTTCTCGGAGGACCAACTCGAGCTCTACGCCACTAACCTGAACACGAAGCAGTTCACAGAACGATCCTTCGGAAAAGGGCAGTGGTCCGAGGCCTTCGCCGCCATCCGCCAGTTGATTTCGCTATGAGCGCTGACTGGGTTCCCTCGCATCTCGTGTTTCGCCAGGTTCATCCCAAGCACTGGGATGGCAAGAATCCCAACAGCCAGGCGTTCTTCCCGACGCCCAAGGATGAGGACCGGCTCTCGGTGGATGATTCCAATCTGGTGACGGCTGAGCGCTCGTGGCAACACTTCACCAAGGATCTGGGCCTTCAATCCGTCGGGACCTGGGCAATCTCCTTTGCGGAGATCGCGGCAGTGGGCGGCCTGAGCTTGCGCCCCGCCCCCATTCTCGACGCACGAGATCCCGCCGAGAACAACCCTGCGCACTGCCTGATTGATTTTTCGAACCTGACCACCAAGGGACAGCGGAAGCGGTGTGCACAGGAGCTTGCGCTGCGTGCATCAGCGCGTGGATGTCAGTTCAGCCCTTCCTGGTGAAGAGTTGGCCGGGTCCCAACCAGTATGATCAATGCGTTGGGCTCACCGACATGATCAAGGAGTCGTAGTTCGATGCCGGCGAATCTGCACAGGGAGATCCACTTCGAGAGCGAGATTTGCCAGCACCTGGGTGCCCATGGCTGGCTGTATGCCGAGGGGGATGCGGCCAACTACGATCGGGCGCGGGCGCTGTTTCCGGCGGACGTGCTGGCTTGGGTCGAGAGCACGCAGGGCGAGGCTTGGAAGACGTTGCAGAAGAACCACGGCGAGCGGGCGGGCGAGACGTTGCTCGGGCGGTTGCGGGATCAGCTCGATCAGCGGGGGACGCTGGAGGTCCTTCGCAAGGGGATCGAGCTTCTGGGGCTGCGGCAGCCGCTGCTCTTGGCGCAGTTCAAGCCGGCCCTGGCTATCAACGCCGACATCCTGACCCGGTACGCGGCCAACCGGCTGCGGGTGGTCCGGCAGGTGAAGTATTCGCTGCACAACGAGAACTGCATCGACCTTGTGCTGTTCCTGAACGGCATTCCCGTCGCCACCGTCGAGCTGAAGTCGGACTTCACCCAGAAGGTGGAGGACGCCATCGACCAGTATCGTTTCGATCGGTTGCCGCGCTCGAAGGGCCAGTTGCCCGAGCCGTTGCTGGCGTTCCCCAATGGGGCGCTGGTGCACTTCGCGGTCAGCAACGGCGAGGCGGCCATGGCCACCAGGCTGGTGGGACCGGACACCCAATTCCTCCCGTTCAACCAGGGCGACGGCGGCGGCAAGGGCAATCCCCTGAACCCGGAAGGTGGCCACCGCACGAGCTACCTCTGGGAGAAGGTCTGGGAGCGGGAGAGCTGGCTCGAGATCCTCGGGCGCTACTTGATCACGGTTCGGGACAAGAAGACGCAGATCGCGAAGCTGATCTTCCCCCGGTACCACCAGCTCGACGTGACCCGCAAGCTGCAGGCGGCGGTGCTGAGCGGCGGGCCGGGCGGCAAGTACCTGGTCCAGCACTCGGCGGGGTCGGGCAAGACCAACTCCATCGCGTGGACCGCGCACTTCTTCGCCGAGCTGCACGACGCCAACCACCAGAAGATCTTCGACAGCGTGCTGGTGGTGTCCGACCGAAACGTCATCGATTCGCAGTTGCAGGACGCCCTCCACGACTTCCAGCGCACCGTGGGCGTCGTCGAGAACATCACCAAGAAGGAAGGCAGCAAGAGCGGCAAGCTGGCCGAGGCCTTGTCGGGCGACAAGAAGATCGTGGTCTGCACCATCCAGACCTTCCCCTTCGCCATCGACGCCGTCCGCAAGCTGGCCGCCACCCAGGGCAAGCGCTTCGCGGTCATCGCCGACGAGGCGCACAGCTCGCAGGCCGGCGACGCGGCGAAGATGCTCAAGCGGGTTCTCAGCGCCGAGGAGTTGGCCGAGCTGGAAGACGGCGGCGAGTACAGCACCGAGGACGTGCTGGCCGCGCGAATGACGGTCCGGTCGGGCGAGTCGGGCATCACCTACGTCGCGTTCACGGCCACGCCCAAGGCCAAGACCATGGAGCTGTTCGGCACGCGGCCCGATCCCGCGCGCCCCGCCGGACCGGACAACCTGCCCGCGCCTTTTCACGTGTACTCCATGCGGCAGGCCATCGAGGAGAAGTTCATCCTCGACGTGCTCCAGAACTACACGCCGTACCGGCTGGCGTTCAAGCTGGCCAATGAAGCCAAAGAAGCCGGGAAGGACTACGACGAGACCACGGTCGAGCGCGGCAAGGCCGTGAAGAGCATCATGGGCTGGGTCCGCCTGCACCCGTACAACATCGCCCAGAAGGTCGAGGTCGTGGTCGAGCACTTCCGCGCGTTCGTGGCGCCGCTGCTGGAGGGCAAGGCCAAGGCCATGGTGGTGGTGGGCAGCCGCCGCGAGGCCGTGCGCTGGAAGCTGGCCATCGAGAAGTACATCCGCGAGCGCGGGTACGAGATGGGCACCCTGGTGGCGTTCTCGGGCGAGGTGAACGACAAGGAGTCCGGGCCCGAGCCGTTCAGCGAAAACAGCCTGGTGCTCAATCCCGAGCTCAACAAGCGCGAGATCCGCAAAGCCTTCGAGGGGCCCGAGTACCAGATCCTGCTGGTGGCCAACAAGTTCCAGACCGGCTTCGACCAGCCCTTGCTGTGTGGCATGTACGTGGACCGTCGCCTGGCCGGCATCCAGGCCGTGCAGACGCTGTCGCGGCTGAACCGGGCCCGCAAGGGCAAGACCGAGACCTACGTGGTCGACTTCGTGAACGACCCCGAGGAGATCCTGGCCGCGTTCAAGACCTACCACGCCACCGCGGAGCTGGCCGCGGTCACCAACCCAGACATGGTGTACGACCTGCGGGCGAAGCTGGACGCCACCGGCTACTACGACGACTTCGAGGTCGACCGTGTGGTCGCGGTGGAGCTGCGACCGGACGCCACCCAGGCGGAGCTGGAGCGGGCCATCGATCCGGTGGCCGACCGGCTGCTGAAACGCTACAAGGCCGCGCAAGAGAAGCTGCGCACGGCCAAGGATACCCACGACGAGGCGACGGCGAAGGAGGCGCGCGAGGAGCAAGCCGCGCTCACGCTCTTCAAATCGGACATGGGCGCGTTCGTGCGGCTGTACACGTTCCTGTCGCAGATCTTCGACTACGGCAACACCGCCATCGAGAAGCGCTCGATCTTCTACAAGCAGCTCATCCGCGTGCTCGACTTCGGCCGCGAGCGCGAAGGCATCGACCTGTCCAAGGTCGTGCTGACCCACCACCACCTGCGCAACCTGGGCAAGCGCACCCTGCCCTTACAGGTCGGCGAGCAGCCGAAGCTCGACCCCATCAAGGAATCCGGCAGCGGCATGGCCCGGGAGCCAGAGCGGGCGTTCATGAACGAGATCATCGCCAAGCTGAACGAGGTCTTCGGCGAGGACACCACGGACAACGACCACCTGATCTACATAGACCACGTCCTGATGGGGAAGCTGAAGGAGTCGGAGATCCTGCAAGAGCAGGCGGCGAACAACTCGGAAGAGCAGTTCGGAACGTCGCCGGATCTGCGCAAAGAGGTCGTGAACGCCGCCATGGATGCCCAGGACGCGCACCTGTCGATGAGCAGCAAGCTGCTCAACTCGCCAGAGGTCTTGGATGCCGTGCTGGCGATCCTGCTCAAACGCGGGCTGTGGAAGGTGCTGCGGGGACTGGGCGGGTAGAAGCGCCAAACCCGATGTTGCCGCGGCAGGGGACTACCGGAAGGTCCCCAGCAGGGCCAGACCGTGGCCGTGGACACCCATGGGCAGAACCTTCGCGGAAACACCGGAAGCCCCCTCAGCGTTCTCGCCCGCTCGGCGGAGCTGGCTTACAATGAGACGCTTTGTCGAATAACGATGTGTGGCCACCGTCGGGGTGCGAGCAGCGCTGCGGAATCGGAGGTCTGCGTTCGAGGAGGGACTGGAAGATGACACGACGGAACACCGAAACGATGGATGGGGACCTCGGCCTCTGTGCGGGGGGCCTGTTGCGCGCGATGGTTCTTTGGGTGGTATGTGTCGGCGGCGTCGCCGCTTGCTCGGATTCCGGGGATGGCGGCCGACGAGCCGCGGGTTGGCCGGATGCCTTGGACGCGAGCCTGGCGGGTGGCGGCGATGGAAGCGAGGGCGCTCGCGACGACGCTGCGCAACGAGCGGACCCGATCGATGCGTCCGATAGCGACGGCCGGGCAAGAAGGGACGATGGGGGCGTGTCGGGCGCGGGTACGGCTGTCGATGGTGACGTTGGATCGATGGATGTCCGGGTCGACGCGGCGGATCTCGACACGCGATCGTCGGTTGACGTCGGCGAGTCGTCGGACGGCGCTGCGGCCAGAGGCGAGGACGGCGGAGGTCCCGACGAAGCCATGGGCAACGCGGCGCCAGGTGCGCTGGAGATGGGGGCGCTGGTGATCGAGACCAATCCCAGGATGTCGCTTGGCTGCTACGTCAGTTGGACCACCAAGGAGCCCGCGGACTCGGAAGTGCATTTCGGCGAAGACAGTTTCGACCTTCGTATCGTCGACCGCTCGCTCGTGACCAAGCACAAGGTGTACGTGATAGGCATGCACCCTCGGACGACGTACCGGTTGAAGGCGGTTTCCACAAACGCGACCGCCACCGGTGCCGCGGAAGGCCAGTTCACGACCGGGGCGTTGCCAGCCGGGTTTCCGACGGGCGGGACGGTTCTGGCCAACGTGCCCGCGAAGATGCAACGAGGTTGGACGCTGACCAACATCGAGGCGGAGGAGGAGATGGGACAGTCGCCCTATCCGCCGTTGATCGTGATCGTCGACGAGTCGGCGACGCCCGTCTGGTACTACGTTCATGGGACGGCTGTCGATGCGACCGGCGACGTGTTGACGAAGTGGCTCGCGGCCGAGCGGCACGTGCTGGTCGGTCCGGCGAAAGGAACGGGGCCGGTCGAGGTGGATCTCGAGGGCAACGTGATCTGGACGGGGCCAGCGCAGTCGGGAAACCCGAAGATGGGGCACTACGCGGGCAAGCTGTCCAACGGCAACTACGTCATCCTGCGCGAGGGAAGCATCGGCGCCCTGGTGCAAGAGGTAAGCCCTCGGAATGTCGTGGTCTGGAGCTGGTCGCTGTTCGACCACATCAAGCCACCGCAGACAAAGACCGAATGGTGCCACCCGAACGCGGTCACGATCGACGAGGCGGGAGGCTTCTTGTACCTGAACTGTCGCTTTCAAGGACTGTTCAAGGCCAAGCGTGACGGAACGGGCGACATCCTTTGGCAGATGGGCGCCGGCATCGACAGCATGACCACGGGGGATGTCACGTACTTGCCCACGAACGACGTACGCTTCATCGACGGGCACGATCCCGAGTTGCACGATGACGGTACCATCCTGTTCTACGACAACCAGGGCTGGGCTGGCCGCACGGTCGGCGAGAAGAACGGCTCGTACCACTCGCGCGCGGTCGAGTACCAGATGGATCAGCAGAACAAGCAGGCGACGTTGGTCTGGGAATTCCCAGGCGACTTCGACGTCGACAGTTGGTACAGCGACGAGTGGTACACGCCGGCGTGGGGCGATGCCGATCGTCTGCCCAACGGCAACGTCCTAATCACGGCAGGTGACCGCGGTCTCGGCACGCAGACCCGCATCTTCGAGGTGACCCGCGCTGGAGAGGTGGTTTGGTCCATGGTCTGGCCGGAGAACACCCTTTCCTACCAAGCGGAGAGAATCTCGCCCCCCTTGGCACAGCCGACGGAGAGACCGGAGCGGTAACCGAAGTCACCGTCGTCACCTGGGGCCTGCCCGCCCAAAGCTCTTCACGGACGACCAGACCAGAAGACGTCGGCCTCTTGCCTCGGCCGAACGCCAACGCCATTGACAAGCAGCGCACCTTCTTTTATTTCTGTCTTGACAGAAATTACCGGCGCACCCGCCATAACAGGAGCAACCATGAGAGTACTGGAATGAATCGCCCTCGTCATCGTGCTCTTTCTCGGGGTCGCCCACGTCGTGGCGACCGTCGAGTACGCCCCCGCCGTCCTGGTCATGACCATTGGCGGATTGGTCGGGCGGCGGCCCGCGCGGGCCTATCTGGGTGAGGCGTGATGAAAGACGACGCGCAGCCCGGTCGGAAGCAGTGGTGGAAGGCTCGCGGGCGCCTCGTGGGCTATCTCGGCATCGCGACGGTGGTGATTCTGTTCGGACGGGTGCTGTGGCGCTCGGTGCCGTTCGACCTCGCCAGCTATGGCGCGTGGGCCGGCATCTTCCTCGCGCTCTTCGCCCTCGTCTCGCTGGTCAAGCCGCAGAGGTGGCTCGGCGTCGCGACGCGGTCTCGGGCGGCGATTGCGTTGGCGATGGGGGTGGTCACGACGGGCGCGACGCTCCTCTGGCCAAGCCCGGTTCATCGTCGCTCGGCCGAGGCCAACCTTCCCCTCGACGCTTTCCTGCCGGACTATCAGTTCGTGGAGTACCACGAGGCTCGCACGCAAGCGTCTCTGGCCAGCGTCCGGGCAGCCATCCATCAGGTCTCGCTGGCGGACATGCCTGGCGCCCGCGTGCTCACCAGCCTCCGCGATCTGGCTTCGGGCAAGCTCGACGTCGGGCCCGGCGACACCACGCCCCTGCTCGACATGATGACCGCGAAGGGCTCTCCGTTCATCGTGCTCTCCGACGCAGGCCCCGGCGGCATCATCCTGGGTATGGCGGGACGGCCCTGGACGGACGAGGCCCCACCCGAGGTGAGCTCGCCCGAAGCGTTTCGCGCATTCTCTTCGCCCGGACACGTGCGCGTCGCGTTCGATCTGCGCACGACCGAGGACGGGGCGGGCGGGGTTCGCCTCTCGACCGAGACCCGGATCCTCGGCAACGACGCCAAGGCCCGACGGCTCTTCGCCTGCTACTGGCGCCTCATCTATCCGGGAAGTGCCATCATCCGCAGGGTCTGGCTGGACGCCATCATCGCCCGCGCCGAACGCGCACCGTGAGCCCCCCCCCGCATCCCCCTTGACCATCGACCATCCTTCCCGCAATTTCTGTCACAACAGAAATGAGCACCGACAAGTCGCATTCCGACAACGCCCTGCCCGGCTCGGTCACCAGGTTCATCCTCAACTGGGGCGAGATGGGGGCACGCTGGGGGATCAACCGGACCGTGGCGCAGATCCAGGCGCTGCTCTTCGTCTCACCGAAGCCGCTGACCGCGGACGAGATCGCGCAGACCCTCTCGGTGGCGAGATCCAACGTCAGCACCAGCCTGCGCGAGCTGCAGGGATGGGGGCTGGTCAAGGTCGTTCACGTCCTCGGCGATAGACGCGACCACTTCCAGTCCATGGGCGATGCCTGGGACACCTTGCGGGTCATCCTAGAGCAGCGCAAACGCCGCGAGATCGATCCGACCATCGAGCGCCTGCGCGATTGCCTCGCCCAGGTCGAGAGCGAGCGCAACGAAGAGCGCGATGACTACGCCGAAGGCCGCCTGCGCGAGCTGCTGTCCCTGTTCGAGACCATGAACGCCTGGTACGACCAAGTGCAACGCCTGCCGCGCGCGACGTTGATGAAGCTGGTCAAGCTGGGCGCCAAGGTCGGCAAGCTGCTCGACGGAATCCGAGGCTGAGGTCCGGCGACTTCGAAGAGTTGGACCTTGGACGAGAAGAACGGAGGCTCCTCATGAGAACGAATGCACTGACACGGCTGGGCTGGCTCTGGCTGGCGCTATACGCAGCATGCTCTTCGACGAACCCGACCGGAGACGGCTCGGCGAGGACAGCTGCTTCTGCGAGTGAGGCAGGTGTCCCGGACGTAAGTGTGAGTCCAGGCAGCCCAAGTGCGATCGACGGCAGCCCGGCTGGCCAAACCGGAACGGGACCGGAGGTCGGCGGAATCACGCAGGGCTCTGGCGGATCGATGCAGACTACCGGGGCCGTCGGGGGAAGCCTCGGCGGGAGGGGAGACTCCGGCATGGATGCCCCACTTCAGGGCACCGGTGGCGCCATCTCCATCGTTCCCGATGCGGGCGGCTCGGCCCGCAGCACGGGCGGTGTGGTCGGCTCCGGTGGCGCTCGATCGACAGGCGGCGCGGTCGGCTCCGGTGGCATTCGATCGACAGGCGGCGCGGTCGGCTCCGGTGGCGCAACCGGGACGGGTGGAGCTGTCAGCACGGGTGGGGCCATCGGGACGGGCGGCGCGACCGGTACGGGAGGCAACGGATCCGCCAGTATCAGACTCTTGCACCACAGCACGGGC
This sequence comes from uncultured Myxococcales bacterium, assembly GCA_964647025.1. Classification (GTDB taxonomy): domain Bacteria; phylum Myxococcota_A; class Polyangia; order Fen-1088; family Fen-1088; genus Fen-1118. Next base: position 28,144 of record CAZYFU010000018.1, read on the forward strand.
GGGGTGATCTGGAACGGGGGCCTGGCCTCGTGGATCGCGGCCTACAACGCCGCCCACGGAACGAGCTACGCGATATCGGAGACGGACTTCCCGAAAGACTCACCGTATGGCTGGAACAACTATCCGTACGACTACTGGAACATCTGGGTCGACCACGCGGGCGATTCACCCTATGTGGAGGAACCCACCCTCGAGATTCTGACCCAGCAATACAAGCTGATCATCTGGAAGCATTGTTTTCCGGTCAGCAACGTCGAAGCAGACACGGGCATGGACATCACCTCCAGCCGCAAGTCGCTGGAGAACTACGAGGCCCAGTACGCCGCCCTCAAGGAGAAGATGCACCAGTTCCCGTCGAACCTGTTCCTGGTGTGGACTGGGGCGGCGCTGCGGGAATCGGAGACGAGCGCCGCGCAGGCGAGTCGCGCGCAGGCCTTCGCCCAGTGGGTGACCGAGGTGTGGGACGAGCCCGACGACAACATTTTTGTCTGGGACTTCCGCGCCCTCGAAACCGGCGGAGGACTGTACTTGCTGCCCGAAAATGCGGAGGGGGACTCCCACCCCAACGAGACTTTCGCCGCGCAGGTGGCGCCATTTCTCGGGAAGAGGATCGTCGACGTCCTCGAAGGCCGAGGCGACACGGGCAGCCTCACCGGTCAATAGGCCCCGACGGCATCCCCCCCCCGGGCTGCCAGGTTCACCCGCCGTAGAACTTGCCGAAGGTGCGCGCCAGCATCACGGCCATGACCAGCATGCCCGCACCCAGGAGCAGCGCGTGCTTGGCCTTGCGCAGCTTGAACGCGCCCACTTGCGCGACGAGCAGGTAGCCCAAGACCAGGTTCAACATGCCCCACAGTACGTTCACCAGGGCCGAGGACAGCCCCTGACCCGGCGGCGACGCGAACGGCGTTTGCAGGGGCCGTCCGCACACGCCCATCCCGAGATGGGGAACAGCGTTGACCAGGAACATGCCGCCGAAGAAGTAGGCGACGGCGTGGTACCACTTCATCTTCGCGCTCTCTGTTTCCATCGCGGACACGAGACTATACGCCCCAGCTCCGGCGTGCCTGCCCCTTGCGCAGATTGACTTCTTGCTCAACACTGGTTTCTGACGCGGCATGAGGTTGGCTTATGGTTCGACGACGTCCCTGGAAGGAAAGTGAATGACCGAGGTTGTGCGGGATAAGGACGCGGTCCCGCCTTGCGACCAGTCGGATGCGTCGCTACAAGCGTGGCGCGAGCGTGTGCAGATACGGCTGGCGACGCTCCTTCTGCTGCTGGGGATCCCCACGATGGGTTTTCTGGCGTGGCACCACGGGAGCGCGGGGCGCCTTGTCCCGAGTGTGCTGTCGCTGATGGGACTGCCCGTGATCGTGCTTGTCCGCGTGGGGCGTCGGCTGCCCTTCCGGCTGCGCGCAACGCTGCAAATCGGGGTCTTTCTGGCCGGCGGCATCATCAGCTACCTCACGGCCGGCTTGGCGGGAAACGGCGCCGCGATCTTCGTGGCCGCGACGGTCCTGGCCACGCTCCTCATGGGGCCGCGCTGGGGAACCGGCGTGCTCGTCACCACGATCGTCTCCATGGCGATCATCGGTGTGCTCTTCGCATCGGGCCAGCTCGTCCCGCCCGATCCCGCCATCCTCGATCCAACCGTCGGGGCTCACTGGCTGCGGGCGACGACCTTCTACCTTCTGCTGTCAGCCACCATCCTGGCCGTGGTCGTCTACTTGCTGGGGCGGCTAGAAAGCAGCCTCGAACGGTCGCAGCAACTGGTGCGCGAGCTTCGCCAGGGGATGATCGAGCGCGAGAAGCTCGAGGCCCATCTGCTCGAGGCCCAGAAGACCAAAGCCATCGGGACCCTCGCCGCCGGCATCGCACACGACTTCAACAACATCCTCGCGGGGTTGATCTCCTATGCCGAGCTTGCACGCCAGGCCTCGACCGAAGGCTCCGAGCAACGCAGCGACATCGATCAAGTGCTGCAGGCCGCGGATCGCGCCAAGGGCCTGGTCGCGCGGATCCTCACCGCCAGCCGACAACGCGAGGGCGAGCGGCGTCCCATGCGGATTCAGCACGTGCTCGAGGAGATCCTGTCGCTGTTGCGCGCGACCATTCCCACCACGATCGAGATGCGCCCCTCCATCGGGCCTTGCACCGCGATCCTCGGCGACCCCATCCAGATCCATCGTCTGGTCATGAACCTTTGCACCAACGCCGTGCAGGCCATGCGTGACGGGGGCGGCCTGTTGGAGGTTGGACTGCGGCAACGCCTGCTGTCGGATGCCGAGCTGGCGACGACGCACGGACTGTCGTCGCAGAGTTGCGCCGAGCTGTGGGTTCGCGACACTGGCTGTGGCATCGATGAAGCCACCAAGGCGCGCATCTTCGAGCCGTACTTCACCACGCGGACGAAAGGCGAAGGCACGGGGCTCGGGCTCGCGACGGTGGGCAACATCGTGCGCACACACCAGGGTTCGATCGAGGTCACAAGCGAGCCAGGCCGGGGCTCGACGTTCTCGGTGTTGCTACCGCTGTGCGAGTCCGCCGAGGCGCCGACACCGCCGCACGCACACACCGACTGCGCAGGCGGCACCGAGAAGATCTTGTTCGTGGACGACGAGGCGCAGATCGCGGAGGCGAACCGGAAGGCCTTGGCCAAGCTGGGTTACCAGGTCACCTGCTACACGAGCCCCGAGTCGGCGTTGGCGGCCCTCGACGATCCAGGCGTCCGCTTCGACTTGCTCGTGACCGACCTCAGCATGCCAGGAACAAGCGGTGCGCAGCTGGCCCGAAGAATGAAGGAGCTTCGCCCCGGCACGCGCATCATCGTCTGCACCGGGCTCAACGAGGACGCCTACCAGGCCGACCTACGAGCCCTCGAGATCCAGCGCACGCTCATCAAGCCCGTCCTGCCGAGCGAGTTGGCCCAGGTGATCCGCGAGGTGTTGGACGCGCAGTGAGGCGACCTACAGGCGGCTCGCGTACGCCGTCTTCATCTCATCGTAAAGCGCCAGGTCGGGCTGGGCCGTGAAAGTGTCTTTGTCCCAGTAGAAGAGGATGTGGCCGGTGTTCCAGTCGCCGCCCTTCTCGGGCTCCCAATTGAAGGTGCCGAGTCCTTGCTTGTTCGGCAGGCCGAACACGACGTCATTGATCTCCCGCTGCATGGGTCCGTATTCGGCGGCCAGGATTTTGAGGTTCGGGTACGCGGCGGCGAGGCCCCCGAGGGTGCTCGTCCAGCCCTTCTTCGTGTTGGCGGTGCTGTTCGGATCGCCTTGGTACTTCTGGTAGCAGGACTCGGCGAACACCTCGAAGACGACGCCCTGCTTGGTGGCGTTGTCGATGTAGCTCTTGCTGAAGCTCAACGCCGCGCCCGCGGTGTCGGTCGGCTTGTCGCCGCCGCGGTCGATGTGGAGCGCGGTGAGGATGCCCGCGTCCACCTCCTTGACGCCCTTGATCCCCGCCTTGAACAAAGCGCCCAGGTTGCTCCAATTGGATATGCTGCCGGAGATCTTGTGGTTTCCAGTGGGCAGGCCGTCGCCGTCGCACACGTGCATCAACATGCCCGGCGTGGTCTCGTTCCCGATCTGAACCATGTCGGGCCGCGCGCCGCCTTCGATGAGCTTGCTGATCGAGTCCTTGGTGTAGTCGTACACCGCGGTCGCCAGCTCGGTGATGGTGCCATACTTCTGCCACGCTACCGGCACGCACTGCTTGCTCGGGTCGGCCCAGTTGTCGCTGTAGTGGAAATCCACGAACAGGAACATGCCCAGGTTCTTCACCTTCTTGCCGAACGCGATCGTGTGCGCGAGGTCGCAATACCCGTTCACCCGGTCGTAGCCGTCGGCGGCCCTGGGGTCGACGAAGGTGCGCAGGCGAATGGCGTTGAACCCGTGGGACTTGAGCTGCGAGAGCAGGTTGTCCTGCGATCCCTGGCTGGCCGATTGCGCGAACGAGATGTCGGCGCCAATCAGGTACGAGGCGGCAAACCCGGTCGAGCCCCCGCTGCTGGATGTGCCTCCGCCAGCGCCACCCGTGGCCGCGCCGCCGGTGCCAGCGGGCCCGATGCCGCCGTCTCTGCCCACTCCGCCGCTGCCGGTGGTCCCCGCCACGATCGTGCTGCCACCGGCGCCGCGCCCCGCGGTCCCGGTCGCGCCGCCCGAACCGATCGCGCCGGCCCCGCCGGTCGCGCCGCCGGTGAGCGCGACGCCGCCGGTTCCTCGGGCATCTCCGCCCGTGGCAGGGGCTCCGCCCTTCCCGCCTGCATCCGCGATCACCGTTGCGCCGCCGGTGCCGGGCTGCCCCGAACCACCTTTGCCTTGGGACGCGGACGCACCGCCTGTGGCTGAGCCACCGCTGCCTCCGAGGCCTGTGCCGGTCGAACCCGACCCAGATGAACAGGCCAAGGCCGCGAAGACCGAAACGACCAAAACGGCGAATCGCGACATCATGGAAAGGTCATAGCTCACGAAGCCCATCGCCGTGGCAAAAAACTACGGCGCCGCCTGTCATGCGAAGGTCGGCGCCGGGCGGACACCTACAGAGGACGCAAGATGGCCGTGACCCCGGTGACGCCGTCCTGGCTCGCCAGCACCGCGATCCAGCCCAGGTTGTTGATGGCCATGGCGGCGCCAAGCTGCAAGCCCGCCGACGGATCGATCTGGGTGCTCGAGTCGACGAGCACGCCACCCTCGTACTTCACCGCGATCGCGTGGCTGGCATCGATGGCTACCGCGCTCTTGCTGGCGCTGTTCTACCTGGGCCTGGCCGCCTTCCGCCCGGCCGCCTTCGCGCTGCCAGCCGCGTTCGTCATCGTCGGCATGAAGCTCCTGCGTGCTCCGCTGCTGGGCGATCTCATGAACAAGCGGATCGACAGCCGCCGTCGCGCGACCATCCTCTCCGGCGTCTCCATGCTCGAGCGCGCGGTGGTGTTCCTGCTCTACCCGTTGGTCGGCCTTCGCCGGGCTCGGCGTCGTGTCGCTGTTCTTTGCCCTCGGGTTCCGGGCAGGCAGGTTGGCCGAGCCCGCGCCGGGCGCCCCGGAGTGATCAGAACGAGGCGCTGAGCGCGCCCAAGGCTCCGCCGCCACGCAGAGGGGCGAGGCCGAGACGCAGGTTGCTGGGGCCCTTGTTGGCCGACGCCGTCTGGTCCGCGGGCGGAGCGCTGTCCATGAACTGCTTGATCCCGATGATGCTGAGGACGACGCCGGTCGCCTGAGCCAGACCCAAAATGGCGCACACCACGGGTCCACCGTTGTCTTCGTTGGCGTCCTTCATCGCGATCCACGGCCCCACGAGGGGAATGAGTAGCGCGCTGCCGGTCTCCTCGCAGTTCAGGCAGCGTTCGTAGGGGTGGTCTTCTTCATACCTCAGCAGCTGATAACCGACCAGGGCCGAGAAGAGGTAGCTGCCGCCCAAGGTGGAGAGGCCGGCGATCATCAGGCCCTTCTTGCGCGCCGGAGGCTCGGGGGGCTCGGGCGGATAGTAGCCGGGCGGGGCATAGCCGGGCGGTGGTGCGTAGCCGGGCGGCGGCGCGTAGGGCACGGGCTGCGCATACCCAGCGGGCGGATAACCCGCGGACGGAGGATATGCAGCAGGTGGCGTGGATTCGTAGCCGGCGGGCGGCGCACCGACGGACGATGGTGGGACCGCAGGCGCTGGCGCCGGCGCGGGAGCGTCCGCTGCCATCGCGTTCCCGGGTGATGCAACGACGAAGGCTCCCAGAACCAGCGCGCCTGCGAGCCATGCGAGACGAGCCGCCACCGCTTCGGAATGCATGGCGAACAGGCTATCCAGGCATAACCAGACACGTCAACTGGTTTGTGCCGCTTGTCGGTGGCGCCACCGTCGCGCCCGTGTGACTTCTTCGTTAGCACCTCGTTGCCAGTCGGCGGGGCGTGCATCGTCGAGCCCGACGGTGGCATCCAAGTAGGTGAAGGTAAGTAGGACCCATAACCGACGGAGATAGACTATGTTCAAGACCAGCTCAGTCCTTGTTTCCATGGCAGCTCTGTGGGCCATGGCCCCTTTGCCGGCCATGGCGGCCGACGAGCAACGCATGCTTCCCAGCGTGGAAGACCTGAGCGCGCAGCCGGAGCCGTTCCTCGTGTCGGATCTGCGCAAGAAGGACTGCCCGAGAGTGGGCGGCGTTTGCTTGTTCGGCAACGGCGGCGGCACGATCGACGGCATCGACGTGCATCCGATGGTCGGCATCGTGACGACGCTCGCGCGCGGCGCCCAGGTGGCCGGAATGGGCGTGCCCAGCGGCATGACCTCCGCGGACACCTGGCACGTAGAGATGGTCGCGCGCCTTCGCGCAAGAGCCACCGCGCAAGAGCCGGTCATCGTGGCGGTGATGGACCATGGAGATCCTGACGGCATGGCACGTAAGGAGGCGACCGCCGTCTGGCAGATCGACGGTGCGTCCACCAAGGATCTCGGCATCCGGTTGGTGCTCTCGTCCGAGGACGGATTCTTGCCCCGACACGCGTACCTGGTTCGCGTGGTTCAGGGCGTGGGCCCACGAGAGAGAGTTCTGGCCGAGGGCAGCTTCCTGCTCGAATAGCGTCACAAAAAAATGCGCCCCGACCAGCGTCGCCGCGGTGACCTCCCGATCCACACCGTGTACGACGCTGGCTGGGGCGCGAAGCGATTCGGACTACGAACGATCCAGCTACTTACAGAGGCGGATTCGCGTTGTGGACCAGGTCGATGAAATATGATTCGAACCACTTGCCGGCTTGGGGCGCGTCCTTCGCGGCGTCCTTGCCGCCGCACATCGGGTCGAAGCGCGGACCGTTCGGATCGGACGAGCCGTCCGACTCTCCCGGGGGCTTGACCCACCAGTAGGCGTCGATGCCCGGGGCGGGGTCGGCGCGCGGTCGCTCACCCAGGCCCGCGCCCTTGATGTTGCACCAGTTGCCCCACGCCGAGCGGATGCCGCCCTTGCCGTTGCGGGAAGTGTCGATGAGGATGCCGTGATCCTTGAAGCCGTACATGGCCAGCGTCCCGAGCAGCTGCTTGGCGTAGGTGAGCTCGTTCGGGCACGGATTGGTCGGCTCGAGCACGGCGCCGTCGCGGTTCGACAGGTGCGTGTAGTTCGACGTGTTGAGGGCAAAGCCTCGGATCATCTGCGGCCCGCCGGCGTCGTTGAGCACGGTCTTGAAGACCTTCGCGATCTTCGCGCGGTTGTCATCCCAACCCAGCCAGCCCGAGTGGGCGGCATCCAGGTAGATGCTGACGTTGGGCAGGTGGAAGCTCTTGATGGCGTAGACCACACCGCTCTTGTAGGCGTTGCGGGCATCCTGACACTTGGGCAGATCCATGTTCGTCGCCAAGTTGCCGAGCGAGTCGGGCTCGAGCACCACGGCGATGGGCTGGTCGGGGTGCGCTTTGAACTGCTCCGCGATCGGATCGATGAACTCGGTTCGGTAGCGGGCCTCGCCGTTCTTGGCCACGAGCAGCTCGCCCGCCGACGACTCCGCGGAGCAATCGCGGTTGGGCAGGTCGTACACCACGATCACCGTCATGGTCGGCTTGCCGCTGGCGTCTTGCTGCCGCTTGGCCTCGTCGAGCCACCCCTTCAGATTCTTCACCGACGCGATGTCGCTCAGCCAGACGCCGGTCGGGTGCTGCGCAGCCTTGCGCAGAAGCGCCGCCTCTTCCGGATGTCGCTTCGCGGTCTCCTCGACGGCGGCGGTGTACTCGGGGTTGAGGAAGAAGGCAACGTCCTTGAAGGGATTGCCGCGTCCCTTGTCCTTGTTGTCGTCGGGACCAACGCTGCCGATTCCGCCCGCGCAGCTCGCGAGCGTGGCCGCCATGAAAGCTCCGACAACCTTCTTGTGCATCGAGGTGGTCATCATGAGCGCTGTTTCAGCAAGAGGCGTACCAGCCCCGTCGGTGTGTCGAGGTGACGAATTGGTCGGGGATTTCGTCATCCGCGAGCAGGCGGCGTCCGGAAACAGCTGGCCGCGGACGTCCGGCGGACGCCGGTGGACGTCCGGAGGGAGAGGCCGGAGGATAAGCCCGACCTGCCTCTCTATCCATTCACGGCACGAGCGGCGGATTCGCGTTGAGTGCCAGCGAGAGCGCCAGCTCGGGGAACCAGCTGCCGGCGGTGGGGTTCACCATGCCCCACAGAGGATCGAAGTGCCGTTGCCCGTCGCCCACCAAGCCCCAGGGATTGTATTTCGAGTAGTCCCAGGCGCGCACGCCGCCCGCGATGTCGCAAGAACCGTCCGATTCGCCGACCGTCTTGATCCACACGTACGCGTCGACCAGCGGTACGCGCGTGTCCGTCGTCGGCCGGTGTCCCACGCCGAGCTCGGGTGGATTGCACCAGGCCCCATTGCCAAGGCCCGCCAGCACGGCTGGGGGCTGGTTGTAGGGCGGCTTGCCGTAGCGCTCGATCAGCAGCGGGCCGCGGCCGTTGCGACTGGTGTCGATCACGAAGTGAGGCAGCGCCGGCATCTCCCGGCCTTGGGTAACAGCGTCGACGTGCGCCTCGTACCAGGCCGCGGTCTCGGCCCACCCCGCGGGATCGTCGGCTTGCTCGCGCATCGGCTGGTTCGCGCAGCTCCGGAACGCGGCCGGCGTGCCTTTGGCCGGGGCGAGCTCGGTCGCGTAGTAGATGCACTTCGAGATCCAGGTCCCGTACGCGATGGAGTGCTCTGTGGTCCGGAAGTTCGACACGTTGGCCGCGAACCCCTGCGCGTCGAGGACACCGCTCTTCCAGAGGCGATAGGCGGTCTCGCCCACGGTCAGCCAATTCGCGTGCGCCCCATCCAGATAGACCAGGGCGTTGGGCGCGGACCTGCGCAGACGATCCACGGCGTAGCGGAATTGCGCGTAATACTCTTCGGGCGTCGCGCCGGGCGCCCTGACCGTATTGCCTTTGTCGTCGGTGACCGTGGGCCTGCACTTGTCCTGGGTGCCGTCGAGGCTGGTGTTGTTGGGCAGAAATCCGATGCTGTCGGGTTCCAGGATCACCACCGCGCGTTCGTTGCCGATCCCGGCCACGAATCCGTCGATCCACGCTTTGTAGGCGACCGTGTCCTTGGCGCCTCCCAGGCTGAACCCGGCGCAGTCGCGGTAGGGACGGTTGAACGCGGCCAGGATGGGAATGCTGCGATCGTTGGTGGCGCGCGCGACGGTGTTGCTGACCGCGCCGCGGACCTCTTCGGGCGTCCCTTTCGAGAACCACACGGTCTGCGGCACCGCCACCAGCGCGGTCACGGCCGCGGCCTCTCTGCCGGCGTTGGCCTTGACCAGCCCGGCGATCTGCTGGACCGCCCCGGGATTGGGCGGAGGAACGAAGAAGCGCGCGCCCGCGGGGAAGGGATACCGGGCCACCCGCGGCGGCAACTTGGTGTCCTTGCGTTGGAAGAGCCCGATCGCGATGAGCGCCAGCGCGACCAAGGCGACCAGCACGGCGATTTGGCGACGACGGGAACGCGAGCGACGCGTGGGCGCGGGCGGCTCCACGGTCGCGACCGAGCGCGTCCGCGTGACCCGAGCTTGGCCGGGTTCGGTCGACGGCCAAACCTCGCGCTTGGCGTACGGGGCAAGCGCTTGGGCGAACGCCTCGGCCGACGCGAAGCGATCCTCGGGACCCGAGGCGAGCACGCGCGTGGTGACGGCCGCCAACTCGCGAGGTAGGTTCGTGGACTCGGCGTCGATGGGCAGGGCCGGCTGGGTGCAGATGTGGTGCAGGATGGCGTTGTGCGAATCGCCCGGGTGCGGCTTCTCGCCGACCAGCAGCTCGTACAGCACGGCGCCCAGGCCATAGACGTCGGTGCGATGGTCGATGGCGCGCTCGCCACGCGCTTGCTCGGGCGAGAGGTACGCCGGCGTGCCCAGGATGGCGCCGGTCTGGGTCTCGGCGCTCTCGGCCGCCGCCAGCTTCGCGATGCCGAAGTCGAGCACCTTGACCAGATCGGTACCGTCGTCGCGCCGGCACAAGAACAAGTTCTGCGGGTTGATGTCGCGGTGGATGATGCCGGCTTTGTGCGCGGCCCCGACGCCGCGGCTCGCTTGCATCACGATGTCGCAGGCACGCGACACGGGGATCTTCTCACCGCGGTCGATGAGTGATCGCAGGCTCTCGCCCGCCAGGTACTCCATGACGATGTAGGGCGATCCGTCCTCGGCGATGCCGAAGTCGATGGCCGCGGCCACGTTCTCGTTCTCCAGCGTCCCGGCCACCTCGGCTTCGCGCTGGAACCGCGACAGGCTGTCACGCTGGGCGGCGAGCTCCGGCCGCAGCAGCTTGATCGCGAACCGTCGCCGCACCACCGTGTGCTGCGCCTCGTACACCGCCCCCATGCCGCCGGCGGCGAGGTAGCGAACCAGTCGGTACTTGCCGCCGACCAGCTCGCCTTCACGCCTGGCTTGCGGCTTGTCCATCAGTGCGGCTCACCTTCGTGACCACGGATGGCTTCCAGATTGACCGCATGGCTCTCCATCAGTCGGTAGGCGCGCTGACGACTGATGCCCAGCATGGCGGCCGCTCGGGTGACGTTTCCGCCCGCCGCGCGCAAAGCGGCCAGCAAGGCCGGCAGCTCCACCGGCTCGCCTGCGGAGGGCGCGGCCGCCGGGCGGTTCAGGATCTTGCCGGTCACCGGTTGGGCCTCGTACGGTCCGATGCGCGAGGGCAGATGGTGTGCGCCCAAGAGCGACTCGTCCGGATGAAGGGTCAAAAGCTGCCGCACGAGCTGCACGAGCTCGCGCACGTTGAACGGCCAATCGTGCGCACACAGGCGCTCGACCAGGTCGCCCTCGATGGCCGGGGCCTTGCCCTGCGTCTGCTCGCGCAGCACGTGGGCAAAGAGATAAGGCACGTCTTCTTTCCGCTGGCGCAACGGCGGCAGGCGCACGGTGAGCCCATCCAAACGCGCGAGCAAGTCGGCGCGGAACCGGCCGTCCTTCACCGCGTCCATCAGGGGCTGCTGGCTGGCGACGACGATGCGCACGTTCACCGGGACGGGTCGGGTTTCGCCGAGCGGCTGGACCTCGCCTTCCTGCAAGACCCGCAAGAGCTTGGCCTGCAGCGGGAGGGGCAGATCAGAGACCTCGTCGAGGAGCAACGTGCCGCCCTCGGCGCTGCGAAAGAAGCCGGGGCTGGCGCGATCGGCGCCGGTGAAGGCCCCGCGACGGTAGCCGAACAGCTCGCCCTCGGCCAACCCCTCGGGCAGGGCCGCGCAGTTCACCGCCACGAGAGGACCGGGGCGGCTGCTCCACTGGTGCACGCTGCGCGTGACGATCTCCTTGCCGGTACCGGTCTCGCCCTCGAGCACGATGGTCAGGTTGCTACCCGCGGCCTGCCTGAGCGGCGCGACCGCGGCCTGCAACACGGCGCCGCCGTAGAGACCGGGCGAGATCTCGGCGAACTCCGACGGGGCGCTGGCCACCACGCCGATCCATCCGCCAATCCGCACCACGTCGCCCAGGTCCAGCTCGGCCGAGACCACCGCCTTCCCGTTCACGCGAATGCCATTGTGGCTGCCGAGATCCACGAGCAGCGGCGCCTCGGCTCGCTCGCTGCGCCGCAGGGCCGCGTGCCGCCGCGACACCTCGCTGCCGTCGAGGCGAACCCCGCACGCAGGATCGCGCCCGATGAGCACCTCCACGTCGCCCTGCCAACGCAAGCGCGTCGCCGGTATGCCGGTACGTGGGAACAACCAGACCAAGGCCAGCTCCGCCAATCCATCGCCACGACGGGTCGGACTGCTCTCCGTGATGGTCGTGGTCCCAGCATCGTGCCGCATGACGATGGTCAATTCATAGCACAGCTCGCTTCGCCCGAGCTCACGTCGTCTCTTTCAGGCCGAGACGGCTCGCCAGATGGTGGAAGTTGCTTCGATGCATGCCGAGCGACCGCGCCGCCGCGGCCCAATTGCCGCCCGATGCTGACAGCGCCCTTCGGATCAGGCCTCGCTGGAAGTCGCGCGTCGCCGCGTGCAGGTCGATCGGCTGGTTCACGGTCGTGGCAGCGTCCGGTTCGAAGTCGGGCCCGAGGTGCGAAAGGTCGAGCACGACGGCCCTGCCACGCGGGGTGCCCGCCGCCGCCTTGAGCGTCGCTCGCAGAAGCACGTTCTCGAGCTCGCGCACGTTACCCGGCCACACGTACGCTCGCAGGGCCGCGACCGCGTCCGCCTCCAGTCGCACCGGGCCGAGCCCGAGTCGCCTGCGTGTGATGTCGCAGAAGTGCCCTGCCAACAGCGGAATGTCGTCGCGCCGCTCGCGCAACGGCGGCACCCGCAACGGAAAGACGTTCAGTCGATGAAAGAGGTCGGCACGGAAACGTCCCTCCTCGACCTCTCTCTCCAGGTCGCGGTTGGTGGCGGCGACCAGCCGAACTTCCGCGCGCACGGGCCGGTCCGATCCCACGCGCTGGATCTCGCCGTGCTGGATGGCCCGCAGAAGCTTGGGCTGCACGGAGAGCGGAAGCTCGCCGATCTCGTCGAGGAACAGGGTCCCGCCACGCGCGACCTCGAACTTCCCCGGGCGATCCGTGGTCGCCCCGGTGAACGCCCCTCGCACGTGTCCGAACAGCTCGCTCTCGGCCAGGCTCTCCGGCAAGGCGGCGCAATTGACGTAGAGCATGGGCTCGGCACGTCGCCCCGAGCCGGCGTGCACGGCGCGCGCGACCAACTCCTTGCCGACGCCCGACTCGCCGGTGATGAGCACGTTGAAGTCCGAGCGGGCGACCAGCTCGACCTCTTCTCGAAGGCGCCGCATGGCCGGTGTCGTGCCGATCATGTCGGCGCCTTGGCGCAGCTCCGCGTCGCGCATCAAATCGCGCGCGATGAGCCCGTGCCGCTCGGCGCTTTGCTCGAGCGCCTCGATCAGATAGGTGGCGTGCATCTCGGCTGCCGCCAGCGCCCCCACGGCGGCCAAGAACTCCGTGTCGATACCGTCGAACGCACCCGGCGCGGCAGCGTCGGCGGTGAGCGTGCCCACGAGCTTTTCGCCGACGCGCAAGGGGCAGCCGAGGCACGCGTGCACGCGTGTGAAGGCCGCACGACCATGGTCGAGCAGGCCGTCGAAGGGATCCGGCAGCTCGCTGTCGTGCGGGAACAGGACGGGCCCCGCCGAGCGCGCGATGACCGCGAGTCGCGGGTTCTCTTCGAGCAGGAATTGCCTGCCCATCGCGTCCTCGGTCAGGCCCTCGGCCACCAGCGGAACCATTCGGTCGCCTTCGGCGCGCATGAGCACCGCCGCATCGAAGGGGATCACCCGGCGCACGGCACGCAGGAGACGGCGGTAGCGATCCTCCGACGACAGCGCGGCCGTGAGATCCGAGGCTATCGAGATGATGGCGTCCAGCTGGGGCACGTTGTTCTACATACAACGGCGTTGTCAGCATCGCAACGACCTGGCGTTGTCCATGAGACAACACGTCTCTGCAAGCTCATGTAATCACATCCTGTTCTGTTTGGTTCGTCGATTGCTCTACGGGGGCTGCGAGTCCCGTCACTCCCGAAGAGAAGAAAGGATCGCCGCGATGGCTACGATGGATCGGACCGGAAAACTCTGGATCGCACTCGGTGTGGTGCTGGTTGGGTGCTTCACCTTGCTTGGTGTCTTTGGCCGCGAGGTGTATCGCCAAGCGCCGCCCATCCCCGACCGGGTCGTGACCGAGAACGGCCAGCTGCTGATGAGCAAGGACGACATCCTGCACGGCCAGCGGGTCTGGCAGAGCATTGGGGGCCAGCAGGTCGGCTCGATCTGGGGCCACGGCGCGTACCAGGCGCCAGACTGGTCGGCGGACTGGCTGCACCGGGAGGCGACCGCGCTGCTCGATGGAGTGGCTGCCCAGACGCACGGCCGTCCGTTCGCGGATTTGGGGCCCGACGTGCAAGCCGCGGTCAAAGAGCGCGTGCGTCGCGAGATGCGCAAGAACCGCTACGACGCGGGCACCGGTACGCTGGTGGTCTCGGGACTGCGCGCCCAGGCCATGGCCCAGACGGCTGCGCACTACCAAGCCCTGTTCGGCAACGAGGGCACGCTGACGAGCCTGCGCGAGGCGTATGCGTTGCAGGAAAACGCGATCCCGGATGCGGCCGAGCGCCAGTCGATGACGGCATTCTTCTTCTGGACCGCTTGGTCGTGCACGACCGAGCGGCCGAACGCGGCGGTGACCTACACCAACAACTGGCCCCACGAGGAGTTGGTAGGCAATCAACCCACGTCGGCCAATCTGCTGTGGTCCATGATCAGCATCGTGCTGCTGGTCGCCGGGATAGGCGCGCTGGTCTGGTACAAGGCCTTCCGCGAGCGCGGCGAGGAGCCCCCGGTCCCTGCCGAGAAGGATCCGCTGCGGGCCATCGAGCTGACGCCGTCCATGCGTGCCGTGTGGAAGTACGCGGCGGTGGTCATCGGGCTCTTCGTCGTGCAGGTGGGGACCGGCGCGCTGACCGCCCACTACACCGTCGAGGGGCAAGCGTTCTTCGGGATCCCGCTCGCGCGCTGGCTGCCGTATGCGGTCACCCGCACCTGGCACCTGCAACTGGCCGTGTTCTGGATCGCCACGGCCTTCCTTGCGGCCGGGCTGTTCCTGGCACCGGCGGTGGGAGGCAAGGAGCCGAAGTACCAGCGCCTCGGCGTGCACGTGCTGTTCGGCGCGCTCCTCGTCGTGGTGCTCGGGTCGCTCGCGGGCGAATGGCTGTCCGTGCAGCGTCGGCTCGGCCTCGACATGAGCTTCTGGTTCGGGCACCAGGGCTACGAGTACGTGGAGCTCGGTCGCGCCTGGCAGATCGCGCTCTTCGTCGGCCTCGTGCTGTGGCTCGTGCTCATGTTGCGCGGCTTGTGGCCCGCGCTCAAGCGACGCGACAACACGCGCCAGCTGGTCATCCTGTTCGCGGGCTCCGCGGTGTCCATCGGTCTGTTCTACGGGGCCGGCTTCTTCTACAGCGCGAAGACACACCTGACGGTGATGGAGTACTGGCGGTGGTGGGTGGTGCACCTTTGGGTGGAAGGCTTCATGGAGGTCTTCGCCACCGCGGCGATGGCGTTCATCTTCACGCGCCTCGGGCTGGTGCGTCCCACGACGGCCACGCGTGGCGTGCTGCTCTCGACGGCGATCTTCCTGGTGGGCGGTATTCCGGGGACCTTCCACCACCTCTATTTCAGCGGCACCCCCGTCTCCGTCATGGCCGTGGGCGCGACGTTCAGCGCGCTCGAGGTCGTGCCCTTGGCGCTCATCGGCTTCGAGGCCTGGGAGACCTACAAGATGTCCCGCGGCGCCGCGTGGATGCACACCTACAGGTGGCCCGTGCGCTTCTTCCTGGGCGTGGCGTTCTGGAACATGGTGGGCGCCGGCGTGTTCGGTTTCCTCATCAACCCGCCCATCGCGCTCTACTACATGCAGGGGCTCAACACCACGCCCGTCCACGCGCACACCGCCCTGTTCGGCGTGTACGGCCTCTTGGCACTGGGCCTGACCTTGCTCGTGCTGCGTCGCCTGTTGCCGGATCGCGAGTGGGCCGACCGGCCGCTCGCGCTCGCCTTCTGGGCGATGAACGGTGGTCTCGCGTTGATGGTGGCGCTGAGCTTGCTGCCGGTGGGGCTTGCGCAAGCCGCTGCCAGCATCGACCAAGGCACCTGGTACGCACGCAGCGCGGACTTCCTGCAGCAGCCGCTGATGCAGACCCTGCGTTGGCTGCGCATGGTGGGTGACACGGTCTTCCTGGTCGGCGTCGCGTCGCTGGCGTGGTTCGTGATCGGGCTCAAGACCGGATGGTCGTTCGTTCGGGAAGGCAAGGGCGTCGCCACGCCCGAGCCGGTGCGTGGAATAGCGGCGGAGGCGGCGAGCGTCGCGGAGTGAGACGGCAATGTTTCGAAGCGGTCGCGCGACTTAACTGCTGCCAGAGGAGCACCGCGACGCTCGAACCGTGACGTGCCTTGCGGACAAGCCACGGGCACTGAAATGGGACTCCGATCAAGTCATTTCGGCGCTACAATACGAGTGCTTGGTCGGAGTGTCGTGGGATCTGCAGGGCCAAGAGCAGGGTTACCACCGGGAAGGAGGCAGGACATGTCGGGAGTGAAGTGGCCGCATCAAACCTCGCCGCGGGATTTTGGCTCGATCGTGGACAGTCAGGTGTATCTGTGGGAGAGGCAACGAGACCAGCCGGTCGATGCATCCCTGAACAAGAGAATGGCCGTCACGAGCGGGGGACAGGTGGGCGATCCCCGGCTCGCGGGCAAGGGAGCTCCCCGCCATCCTTGGCTTCACTACTGGGGAGACGCCATCGTGGCCGAGCTGACTCGACTGGGTCAGACCGACGAGCACGCCCAAGCTTTTCTCAACGATGGATTGATCGAAATTCAGGGCAGCCAGCCCCGAACAGCCTGTGTCTCAGATGAGCACCGGCGATCGACGTGGATCTCTCGCTGGCGAGTCAAGGCGAGGTCGCACAAGTCCTGACAGGCCCGAGCTCTCGGGTCAGCATCCGCGTGCAGAGCAAACGACGGCTCGACGGACCGAGGGAATTCGAGCAGTTGCGAGCCGCCCCAGGTGCGTCCGGGGAGAACACGTCACGGATCTGACCCGCGGGGAGCCGAGGTTCGTCACGAGAACTCGCAGTCTCTCGGCTGGAGTCGACCCATTCGGTGTTCCAGGTGCGACCGCCGTGGCGCCACGACCGCGCGCATGCCACGCGTCGTCATCCAGAAATTTCGTATCCGGCCTTCCCATCGCCGAGCCGTATGCCCGCCGCGCCGCTACTGTGGCATCGAGGGCAATGCTACAATCACCAGGCTTGGTTGGCTTACCTTGGGACGCACAATGACCAACGCAGTCGACTCCACGGTGGCTGGAAAAGGGGTCCCCACGAAGACGACTACACGGGGAACCGTGGTGTACGGCAGGTACTACGGCTTGCACGCGAAGATCGGCATGGGGGGAATGGCGTCGGTGTACCTCGGATGGTTGTCGGGTGACGCCGACTTCTCTCGCGTGGTCGCGGTCAAACGCTTGCATCCGCAGTACGCCTTGGACGAGGACTTCGCCGCCCGATTCCGCGACGAGGCCCGCTTGAGCGCCCGGCTCTGCCATCCCAACATCGTGCAGGTCTTCGACGTGGTCGAGCGCAACCGCGAGCTGCTCCTCATCATGGAGTACGTCCACGGCGTCTCGCTGTCCAACTTGACCAGGGACGCGCAGGTGGCTGGACTCAGCATACCGCCGGCCGTGGTCGCAGGCGTGCTGGTCCCTGCCCTGCACGGCTTGCACGCCGCCCACGACGCCACGGACGACGAAGGGACGCCCATCGGCATCGTCCACCGGGACTTCTCCCCGCAGAACATCATGGTCAGCGGTGAGGGGCACGCGAAGATCCTCGACTTCGGCGTGGCGCGCGCGAGAACCAACCTGCACGTCACCACGGCGGGCAAGTTCTCCGGCAAGCTCGGCTACTGCTCTCCCGAGCAAGTCGGCGGCGGCCCGATGGATCGGCGAACCGACGTGTTCGCGGCGGGGATCGTTCTGTGGGAGATGCTGACCGGCGAACGCCTCTTCTACGCGCCTGGCATCGCCGACGCGGAGACTATCGGACGCATCGTCACGCTTCCCCTGCGGCCACCGAGCGCGCTCAATCCGCAGGTGCCGGGTCGGCTCGACGAGGTCGTGCTGCGCGCGCTCGAGCGAAGGCCGGAGAACCGCTTCGCCACGGCTCGCGAGCTGGCCTCCGCGTTGGAGGCGGCGATCGACATGGCCAGCCCCTCGGTCATCGCCGGGTGGGTCGACCGCGCTTGTCCCAAGCGCATGGCCAAGCTCACCCGAATCCTCCATGCGACCCGACGTCGGATGGCCGAGGCCAAGCTGGGGCTCGCGAGTCCCGGCGCCATCCCCGTCGACAAGGCTCCCTCGGCGGATTCGTTGCAAAGCCCCGAGCCACCGGCGCCGGCCGAGCTTGCCGTGCAACCATTCCCGAGCACGAAGCGTCGGTGGGCCAAGCTCGGCCTCGCCGCGGTGATGGTGCTGGCACTGTCGGTGCTGGTGTACCGCACGACCCGCTCGCAGCCGTCCCAAGACGTGCCAGGCACCCCCGCGGTGTCCGTGACCGTTCCCGCGCGGCACGCGCCCGAGGTTTCGCCCGTCCTGGATCTGCCCAAGGCGGATCTGGAGCCGCCACGGATGCCTCAGCCCAGCGAGCCCGAGCCGCGATCGGCCGCGGTGCCGGCGAGAAAGTCCGTCGCGCCCGCCAAGAAGGCGCCGCACGCACCCGCGAAGCAGCGGACGGCTCAAAGAGGCAACGGCGGGACCGCGCAACGGAACTGCAGTCCTCCGACGTACCTCGATGCCGACGGCATCCGGGTCTTCAAAGACGGGTGTCTATGACGTCCGTCCGACTTCGGCTCGTCGGAATCGCCTGTGCCATGGCGGCCTTCCTGCCGGTGTCGGCCCGTGGGCAAGAAGACATCAAGCGGACCTGCGCGACGGCATTCACCAGCGCCCAGCGACTCATGCGTTCCGGCGACCTGCTCGAAGCGAGGAAAAAGCTGGTCCTGTGCGGCGGACCCGAGTGTCCCGAGATCATGCACGCGGACTGCCAGCAGTGGCTCTCCAACGTCGAGGCATCGCTGCCCACGGTGGTCTTCCAGGTCGCCTCCTCGGCAGGCGCGGCGCCCGAGGGCGTGCGCATGTCGCTCGACGGCGCCGAGACCATGGTGCTCGATGGCCGGGCGCTGCCCATGAACCCCGGCGAGCACGAGGTCGTCTTCGAGGCCAGCGGCTTTCGCACCAGCGGCCGCCGACTGGTGGTTTCCGAAGGCGAGAAGCTGCGACGGGAGGTGGTGACCCTCGAACCGATGCCGACGCCCAAGGTGACCGCGGAGCTGCCGGCCAAGCGTCTCGCCACCTCGGGGCAGCCGAGCAAACCGTCGGCGTCGCGTCGACTGACCGTTCCAGTCATCGTCGCTGCTTCGGGAGCCGTGCTGGCTGGGGTAGGCGCGATCTACTTCGGGGTCAAGGCACGCAGCGACGAACGCGATCTCGACCATTGTCGACCGAGCTGCACGCGCGATACGGTCGATCACGTGAAATCCGAGTACCTCTGGGCAAACCTGTCGCTTGGGTTGGCGGCCGCCGGGATCACCACGGCGACGGTGTTGTTCCTCACCTCCGGAAAATCCCCCGCGCCCGCCGCGACGACGGTCGGGCTCAATGTCGGGCCCAACTTGCTTGGGCTGGCTGCAACGGGCAGGTTCTGACGAACATGGTCCCGCAACACTCCATCCACGTGAGCTTTCTGGCTGGGCTGCTCTGCTTGTCGTGCCTGCCCTTGGGCGACCTCGACAGCGCCGCGGCGGGACCGGGAGCCGGAGGCGCGGGATCGGGCGGGTTGGCTGCAACCGGCGGCGTGGGCGGGGGCATCGCGCCCCTCGGCTCGGGCGGGACCACCGTGGTCGGCCCGGGGGGAGCTGGCGGCGGTGGAATACGCGACGCCGCCGACGACTTCGCCATCGACGCGCCAATCGGCGGAGCCAGCGAGGTCGGGGCTGGTGGCGCCTCGGCTTGGGACGGCGGCTCGGGGCTCGGAGGAGTCGTCGCGGAGGGCGGCTCGACCTCGGCCCGCGGCGGGGCCACCGGCTCGGGAGGCGCGCTCGCATCCGGCGGCGCGACTGGACTTGGGGGAGGGGGCGGCGGGCCCGCACCTGGCCTGCCGGACATCGACGATTCCCCGGTGTTGGGCGAGATCACCTACTCGGCCGGCGCGTCCTGGGACATCGACGGCACGCAGTGGCCGGCGTTCGAGATCCACACGCCGACGGCGAACTACTGGCTGGTGAAGGCCGCTGCGGCCATCGTGTCCATCACCGACGAATCGCAGATCCAGTGGATCAACTTCTCGAGCGGCTTCCGCCCTCACCGCGGCGTCCCCAATCTGGGGGGCTGCTGCGAGCCCGGCAACCCGACCAAGCTGGAGAAGCCGACCATGACCACCGAGCTGGACCCGGCGTTCACGGTAACGTCGAGCCATCTGCGTCTGGTCTCGAAATCCGAGGACGCCTCCTATTGGCTCGTGTGGGACTTCTTCCTCACCCACTTCACGTTGACCATCAACCGCGCGGCGGATCCCTTCGGCTTCACCTATCGCGGCGTCCCCGAGGGGGCGCTGGGCCCCGCCGATCAGCTCGTGCTGGCCGGCGGTCCGAACCGACCGGCTGCCAATCCGTTCACCACCACGCTCGCGGGCCCGACGGGTTGGGCCTATCTCACCCACCCGGCCACCAAGCATTCGCTGTTCATGATCCAGCATTCCGACGACACGCTCGCCGACACCTACAGGATCGCCGACGGAGACACCGCCATGTTCGTCTTCGGCAACGGGCTGATGGAGAAGACGCCGGCGCGCTTCAGCCTGGGCCTGGTGGATAGCTGCGACGACAAGGTCGTGAGCAAGCGGATCGGCTTCGTGCAAAGCGCGATTCCTTCGCTTTAGTCAGTCGGCGGGGCGTAGGACGGACAAGAACCAGGGCGCCGGATTTCGGCAAGAGGCGCAGTTCAGGCTGAAGAGCCAGATTCCGGTGTCGTCCACGCCCGGGAAGGGCATGCCGGCCGGATCGGTCAGCCTGGCCAGCGACACCTCTTGCCCCGCGCTCAGGCGAGCGCCGTACTGCTCTTGGGGCAGGTCCCGAAGCAGGAGGAACTGCCGCTCCAGATCGGCCATCTGGTAGCCCACGTAGTGGGCTACCGTCACGTCGGTGATGAAGGTCGGAATCCAGATGTCACCCATCGCGTTCTTCGTGAGCGGCGTCTCTTCGGACCAGCTCAGCACCACGTCTCCCACCCGCCGCGGAAGCGGTATGGGGTCGAGGCTGGCGAGATCCACGGTGTAGCTCAACGTGGTCGAGTCGCTCGCCAGGCGAACCTGGTCGTTGCTTTCGCCGTCGGTCGGTTCGAAGAAGGCCACGAGGCGCGTCCCTCGACCGAACACGGTGCCGGTGGCCAGCATGATGACCCAGACGTGCTCGCTCGGGGCGTAGATCGCGGGATCCACGTACCCGTGCAGCTTCTCGGGAGAGATGGGGCTGCCCGCGGGGGCGACCAGATCGTAGAAGCTGCACTGGGTGCGCAGGTGTTGGGCATCGCAGTACCCCATCGCGACCATGCGGCCGGTGTCGAGCTCTTCGCGGTTGATGCCCGCGAGGAACGACGCCTTGTCGTAGCGCCAGAGCATCAGCTGCAACATGTCCACGTCCAGCAGGGGATCGAACGTCCGCCCCAGCATGTCCACCGTGGCCGCGCTCCAATCGAACGTGATGTCGCTGTTGGCCCGCACCTTCGTGGTGACCGCGGAGAGGCCACTGTGGAAGACGTAGTTCATCTCGTCGGTGAGCGCGATGGTTCTGGGCGAGCCATCGTGTGCATCCGGGGCCGTGACACCACCGGCGTCGGGGTCGCCGGGGCCAGCGCCGCTCGAGCACGCGGCGAGGGACGAAACCGCCAGCCAGACCAACCGCGCGAGCCTGGCGCGGGCTTGGGGAGCCTGTATCTTCATCGAAGGTTCCTCCACGGCTAGGGCTGGATGTCCGATGGAGGACCGTAAAGGCTGCTGCGCCACTCGGTGTACCCGAAGATCTGGCCCGAGACCTCCATCGCGAGGTGCCCCTGCGCGTCCACCTCGTGAATCTTGCCCGCCATGCTGAAGGTCACCAGGGTGTTGCCCCTGGGCAGGCGTTGCACGTCGCCGTACCACACCGAGAAGATCCCAGGATCGTAACGAAACAACTCCCTGCCGTCGGAGAGGGAGTACTCGATCGCGGCGGAGTTCCCGTCGGACCCGCCGAAGTTGGCGAAGAGGACGATGCTGTCCGAGAGCAGCTGCTGGCCGTGCTGCTGGCCACCGTAATTCGCCGCGGGCACGATGTCGCCGAGCCGCCACTGCAGCTTTCCCTGTCGGTCGATGGCGAAGATGTCGGTCAGGCGATCCGAGACGGTGTAGAGGTTCTTGGCCTTGCTGTATCGGATCGAGTTGAGGTGGCAGTCGGGCAGAACCATGTCCGGAAGGTAGTCGCTCGACTCGAAGATCTCGACCTTGCTGCCATCCCTGCGCAGCTCGTACACGCTGGGACAGTCGGTCTCGCTTCCGTAGTCGATGAAGGCGAGGACGTCGCCGCTGTCCACGACGGTCGCGTCGTGGCTGGCCATGAGATCGCCGTAGATGGTGCTGTCGAGCGTGTCCATGCTGACCAACTCGATCGCGGCGCCATCCCAGTCCGACCGCTCGGGGACCAGCCACATCGCCTTGCCGTCGTAGGACATGCGCGCCCGTGGGGTCAGGCCGACCTTGCTTTGGTACCACCACACCACGTCGCCGTCTCCGTCGAGGATGAACACCATCGAGCCGGTCTCCATGAACTCGGTCATCGTCATGCTGACCGGAGGCTGCACGTGGGTAGAGACCATGAATCCGGGCACGTGCGCCGCGGGATCCTCGACCACGGCCGTCAGGTTGACCAGGTTGGAAGCCGGACCGGTCCGAAGCGTCTGGTCCGCGCTCTGGTAGAGGTTGGTCCCCTTGGTCGCAACCACTTGGAAGTGGTACGTCCGACTCGGTTTCATGCCGAGCAGAAGCGTCCGCCAGTCGGGTTCGTCGAGGTCGACCGGAGCTATCATTCCGTAGTCGGTGCCGAGACCAAAGCGGATCTCGGCGCGGTCGGGCGTCACGCCTTCGAGCGACCATTTCACGATCCCCACGGTGCCGGGGGCTTCGGGCTGGAAGTCCGACGCAAGCGCCACGCTGATGGAGAACTCGGGGGCTTTCGCGTCGGGCGCCTTCGCGTCGTCAGCCGCCCTGACATCGGGGACGGCGGCGTCGCGGCTTGCATCGTGCTGGTTGTCACAGGCAAGGAGCAGCAGGCTCCACGTGATGAATGACGAAGCTGGTTTCATTGGACTCACTCTCATCGAGCAGCGCGCACGAAAGCCCACGCGAGGGCCTGAGGCGCAGCTTACGCCGGCAGTGGCGCGACCGCCCCATTTCCGTCAGGTGTGAGCCAGATCCGACCGACGAGGGCAATCACGAGATGCCGGTGACAAACCCACCCTTGGTCGGTGTTCTTCAGGATGAACATGCCGCCCTCGGCCGCCGACACCAACGATCGCCTGCCCTGCCTGCCTCCACTGCGAGCGCCGATGGGGGCCTGGCCTCGCGTTCTCGAGCAGCACCGCAAGGCGACGCCAGCCGTCGGCTGTGTGCTGCTGGGCACAGTCCTCTCGGCGATCGTGCACGGCTTCGCGCCCGCCGGGCCCCACATCGAGAAAGCGGCAAACCACTCCGCGGCCGCGCATGCGGTCGGGTTTGGCCCGTTGGCGGTCCTTTACATGCTGCTCGCCTACACCGTCCTGGTGTGGTCGCTGCATCGGCTGGCGCGACGGTGGCGAGCCCCCCAGAGCCGGTCACTGTCGCTCGCGGCTTTGCTGCTCGGGGGCCTTCAGCTCGTGGGGAAGCTCGAAGGTGTCTCCGACGGCCAGAGCCTCGTCGATCTGCTCGGCCGCGGACTGGGCGACAGCGTGCCCGTCGTCATCGCGCTGGGGCTGTTCGCTCGCCTCTCCACGCAGCAGGGGGGACGTTCGTGGGGACTGCCAGCGAAGTCGGCCTCGGGCATGGGCACGTTCCTCGCGGTGGTCAGCGTGGCCGCCCTCTCGGCCTGGGTCAGGTTCGGGGTGATGGACATCGCGGGATTCCACGGGGACAAGACCGCTGTCTCCACGAGCATGAAGGTCTGGACGCTGGCGCTCGCGCTCTTCCTGGGCGGGGCCTACGCGGTCTGGATGAAGCTCGACGCGCACCTGGGCGCCCTCGAACGCTCGTTCCGGTTCGTGTTCGTCCTTTTCGGGGCCAACTGGCTGATCTTCAATCTGTTCCGCCCCCTGTTGTTCGCAGAGTCCTTCGTCGACTTCCTGCTCTACCGATGGGCGTTCGACGTACTGGCGGTTTTCGCGGGGACCCTGGCCGCCGAGTTGGTGGTCTGGCAAATCGATGCGCCGCAGACGTAAGATGCCCGAAGTGACACGACTTCCGGCCTTTCGACCGACTGCTTGCCGCGCGCGAAACGCGTCAGGTTTCTGGCGCGCTGCAAACGCTGGTTGACGAGGCCGGACCTGTCGTTCATCTTCTCCGCCCCACCTGCAAAAACGAGGTCGAACGTGAAACGCGAAGATTGCATCTGCTACAGCGGCGCCGCGAACGGCGCAGAGGCGGCCTTCGGTGCCGCGGCCGAGCGCTACGGTATTGACGAGGTCAACTTCACCTTCGAAGGACACCCGGTCGCGCGCAGCCGAGGCTTGCGCGAGCTGACCCGCGCGGAGCTGCGCCACGGCGACGTGGGCCTGACCTACATCAGCAAGCTGATGCACCGGAAGTACCCGGACACGCCACTGTTCCGCAAGGTGCTGCAGACCATCTGGCACCAGGTGCAGAACGGACAGGAGGTCTTCGTCGTGGGCAAGATCAACCCCGACGACACCGTCACCGGTGGCACGGGCATCGCCGCCGAGTACGCGCGGCTGTTCAACAAGCCGGTCTACGTCTTCGATCAGCCGCGCTCGGCGTGGTTCCGCTGGAATGGCGACGCATGGGTGTCGGCCGGCGAGCCGTGCATCCGTCAGCCGCTGTTCTGCGGCACCGGGACGCGCTTCCTCGAAGAGAACGGCCGCGCCGCCATCGAGGCGCTGTTCGCCCGCAGCTTCACCTGAGCTCCCTGCGGACGGCGACCCCGTCACGAAGAAAGCCGCCGGGCTCGAGCGAGCGCGGCGGCTTTTTCTCGTGCCCGAGTCGGCTACTTGTTGCCGAAGGTCGAGGCCGTGACCGTGCCGACGATGAACAGGGTGTGCGCGACGTCGGTGATGTCGCCCGAGTCGACCGGGCTCAGCCCCAGCTCGACCATGTACATCGGGGCGATGGTGAAGTTGGGCGCGATTTTGTAGTCGATGCCGAAGTAGGTGCGGTTGTAGCGGAGGCCACGCTTCCAGTAGCCGGTTGGGCGGTAACCGACGGCGTCGCCCTTCT
Source organism: uncultured Myxococcales bacterium (assembly GCA_964647025.1). Taxonomy (GTDB): domain Bacteria; phylum Myxococcota_A; class Polyangia; order Fen-1088; family Fen-1088; genus Fen-1118. The sequence goes on from CAZYFU010000018.1 coordinate 53,157, forward strand.
GGTTTTTCATCCCCCGGGTGTCGCCATCTTCGATGATGCCCAGGAAGATCTCGTCGGAGACGAACGCGCCCATCTTGTCGGTCAGGCTGTAGCGGACCTGCAGAAGCTCGCGCAGGACGGTGCCCCACCCCCAGCGCTGGTCATCGATGCTGAGGTTACCCGACGCGGTCGCGTACGTGTCGGCGTAGAAGGTGTTGTGGAAGATCATCCGGTCGTAGATGGACCAGCGACCGAAACGGTACTCGATCGAGGGGACGAGCTCCACGTTGTGCGAGAAGTTGTACGTGGACACGTTGCAGGTGTCCTTGATGCCGATCCCCGCCGTCGAACAGGCCATCGTGCCGTCGTAGGGGGCGACCTCCACCTCGCGGCCACGGCCCGGGTAGCCCATGTAGTAGTACCAAATGGATCCCTTGATGGTCAGGTTGCCCGATCGGTAGGTGTAGTTCGGGCCGAAGAAGAGCTCGAGGAAGTGAACGCCCGCCTTGCTCTCGCGGCTGCGGGCGAACTCCACGCGGGCGCCCGGCATGGTGGTCCAACTCCATTCCGGCGAGAACTGGAGCACGAAGTTCTGATCGATCCAGACCCGTCCTTCCTGCTTGGCGGGCTGGTCCGCGCTGGCAACGCCTGCCAGGGAAAATAGACTGAATACACCGATGCCGAGAGCTAGAGCCTTCTTCATGGTCCCTCCGATGGGCCTGGTCCTTGGAAGAGGCGTTGTTAGCACGAATCCCGGCGGCGACAAAATGGGCGCGGCTTGGATCGACGGGCCCGTGCGCATAGGATGCGGGTCATGAACCTCGCCGCGAAGAGCCTGACGAAAGCCATCTGCGTGCTCGGTGCATCCTTCATCGTCACGGCCTGCGGCGCGGGGCGAACACCGCTACTGCCTCCGTCTTGTCAGATCGTCGTAGGCCCAACCGAGCTCGACTTCGGCAAGGTGCTTCCGGGCGAGGCGGAATCCAGGAGCTTTGCGGTCCGCAACGTGGGCGGCGCGGACTGCGTCCTCTCGAACATCCAGCTTGCCCCGGGCAGCGATCCGTCGTTCACCCTGCCCGTTCCCATCGTGTGGTCGAGCATCGAGCCCGGCAAGTCGGTCGTCATTGGCGTCGCTTTCGCGCCCACCAGCGCGAAGGTCCCCCTGGCTCGAACTGGTGAGCTCGGGTTCGACGTGAACGCCGAGAAGACACCCCACGTCTCCGTGTCACTCCGAGGCGAGATCCGGTCGAATTGCAAGCTCGCCGTCTCGCCGACGACCGTCGACTTCGGTCAGGTGGCCCTGGGAAGTCCCAAGTCGGTCAGGTCCGTCGAGGTCACCAACCAGGGAACCGGGCCGTGCGAGATCCACGAGCTCGCGCTCAGCGCATCCAGCGACAAGCAGTTTCACCTCGCCACGCTGGATCCCTTCGCGCTGGAGCCGGGCCAGCAACGCTCCATCGTGGTCAGCTTCGTCGCCGAGGACGCGGCCAAACCACGCCGTCGCACCGGCGAGTTGCTGCTCCAGAGCAACGACAGCACCAACGGCAGGACCACGGTGCCCTTGTCGGCGGACATCGACGTCGGCTGCGACCTGAGTTGGGCGCCTACCAGCCTCGACTTCGGCAGCGTCATCCTCAACAAGACCGCCAACGGCGAGGTCTCGCTCAGCAACGAGGGCACCGACACTTGCCACGTGACCGACATCGCGCTGACCCCCGACAGCGACCCGAACTTCCGACTGACCTCCGGGACGAGCGTCACGGTGCTTCCGGGCGGCAAAGCCAGGGTGACCATGATCTTCAACGCGGCCGACAGCGCGCCACCGCACCTCAAGACCGGAACTCTGGCCTTCCGTACCGGTAACCCGCGCGCCCCCTCGGGCCGGGTCCCGCTGTCCGCCTACGTGAACAGCGTCTGTGTCGAGGCCAGCCAGTGGATCTACACCATCGACGACGACGGCGTGCTTGCGCGCTTCGATCCCGACACGCTGAAGTTCACCGACATCGCCAGACTGAGGTGTCCCACCAGCTCTGGTCCGAACTCGATGGCGGTGGACCAGAACGCGGTGGCCTGGGTCGCCTACCAGGACGGCAACCTCTTCAAGGTGGACACCAGCACCGGCGACTGCCAGTCGACGAGCTTCGTGCCCAATCAGCACGGCATGAGGAAGTTCGGGATGGGCTTCGTCTTCGACCCGTCCACCGGGATGGACACCCTGTTCATCGCCGGTGGAGCCGAGATCGTGGCAAGCCAATCCACGCTCGCCACGGTCTCGTTCCCGGACTTGATCGTCACCCCGGTTGGCGTCGTCGACGCTGGCCTGCCCGAGATGAGCGGCACTGGAGATGGAGAGCTATGGGGATTCGTACCGGTCGGCGCGAGCACCCTCGGGTCCGCGGCGCTGATCCGTCTCGATCCGGACAACGGCAAGACTCTCGAGTCGCACGCGTACACCGATCTCACGACCTACGGCGGCTGGGCGATGAAGTTCTGGGGCGGCAAGTTCTGGGTCTTTCTGGGGACGTCCATCTACGCCATCCCGCGCGACTCCCCCGAGCTCGCGAAGCCCGTGGTGCGGGATACGGGCCGGCGCCAGATCGTCGGCGCCGGCGTGTCGACCTGCGCGCCCTTGCAGCGGGCGTCGAACTAGTCCCCGGCCCTCGCCTCGGGCGAATGGGCGCCGCAACACTCGATCTCCGAGCCGCTGAGCTCGTGACGTCCGGCCTTCGGGTAGAAGCCGAACTGCTGCAACAGACGGTACTTGGGCAGCACGTTGTGCTCCACGTCGATGTGGAAGAACCCGGGAAACACCCGAGGGTTCGACTGGATGAAGTCGTAGATGGGCTTGTGCTGTTCGGCGATGGTGACTGTCCCGTCGGCGCAGATTTCGTGACCGGTCAGCATGTACTCAGGGAAAAGGCCGGGAAAGAATTCGAGGGTCGCCGAGTCTTTGAGCTCCCGGTATAGCGAAGTCTGCGGCAGAAGCGACAGCAGCGAAGGGAGAATCCTGACCCCCATGGCTCGCGTGGCCAGCATCTGCAGCAGGCTCTCCTGGAAGTCGTCCAGCGATTCGAAGGGGAAGCCCCACATGTAGAAGGCGTCGACGGAAGGAAAGATGCCCACCGCCTCGCTCAACACCTCGAACGCACGCGCCACGGTGAAGCCCTTGGTCACGCGTGCCAACACCCGGTCGCACCCCGACTCGACGCCGTAGCGCAACTCGATGCACCCGGCGCGCGCCATGGCCTCCATCGTGCCCCGGTCGGTGAGGTCGATGCGCCCGAACGCCTTCCACTGGATGGGAAGCCCGCTCTCCTCGATGGCGGCGCAAATCTCGCGCACACGATGGGGCGACGAAACGAAGTACTCGTCCTGGAACAGAAACAGCCGGGAGCCGCACGTGTCGTGAAGCCAGCCAAGCTCGGCGACGATGTCCTTTGCGCTGCGAAGGAACGGCCGCCGTCCCCAGATGGGCGCGACCGAACAGAACGTGCAGTCGAAGGGGCAGCCCCTCGAGCTCATGACGTTGATTCCCGCATAGCGGGCCAGGTCCACCAGGTGGTACGCCGGACGCACGTTCTCGTCGAGGTTCTCGATGCGAGGCGCGGCCGGGTTGACCTCGATGTCCTCTCCGTCGCGCCACACGATCCCGGGCACGGCGCCAAGCTCCCACTGTCTGGCGCCGCGCCTGCGAGCACGGACCGCACCTACCAGCGCGGGGGCCGAGCGCTCGCCCTCGCCCACACCGATGGCGTCGATCCAGGGACACAGCTGCATCACCTCGCGCTCCACGCCCGCGGCACCGACCCCGCCCAGGGCGATGAAGGTGTCGGGGTGGGCAGCTCGGAACCGGCGCAACGACAGGAGCGCGAATGGCAAGAGGTTCGCCATGCAGCTCACGAACAAGATGTCGGACGGCCCGCCGAGGAAGCTCGCGATGGCCTCGTCACCGAAGAGGTCGGCGTGCTCGGCCAACTGGTAATCGCGAAAGTCCACCTGGTAGCCGGCGTCTTCCAGGCTGCGCGCCAGGTAGAGGGGGCCGAGGGGCAAGTGGACCTCGCGCTCGGTGCGGTCGAGGTACCGCACGCAAAGCATGTTGAGATTGACCAGGGTGACGTCGGCCATCGTAAAGCCAGGTCAGATGCGAATGTCCGTGCAGATGTCGGTGAAGTCCAGGACCGCGGTGCTCAGCGTGCCTTGAATCGTCTGGGCGAAGACGTTGAGCTGGCGACTGCCCAGGGCCGCGGCGCACGCGCTGGCTTGTTGGTACTCGGGATCCGCGTCGCCTGTCACGAAGTACAGGGTTTGCGGCACGGTCGCCTGAAGCGAGGCCATGGCCGTGGCTGGATCGCCGACCCAATCGCCGTCGGGCACACCGCCCAGGAAGGCCGCGCCAGTCCACACCGCATTGCTCGGCTCCACGCAGGCGGCCTGGAAAGCGATCGCGGTGGAGGCGCCACGGCTCGACAAGACCGCGGTCGAGGTCAGGTGAAAGGTGAAGCGGGCTCGGTAGGTTCGCAGGATACCGGCGAGATCGCTCGCCAGCTTGCTCTTGCTGGCCGCGGTTGCCGGCACGTCGGTCCAACTGACCGCGATGATGGCAAAGCCATGCCCATCGGCGGCGGCGCCCCAGCGTCGCACGCTGGCCAGGCAGGTCTCGTCCTCACCGTGCAGAGCGATCATCACGGGATGATCGTAGGTCGGCAGCTCGGCGAGCCGGCGCGGAAGATAGAGGTAACAGGTATAGCCGTCCAGCTCGAGCCACTGCTGAACCGGGGCGTCGCGGTCGCCGCCATCGAGCCCCTGAGAAGCGGCTGCGTCCCTGCGCCAGGTATCCATGCCAGTGCATCCGGAACACAGCATGATGGCCTTGCCACCCACCATCGCGACGATGGAGGCCGACACGGCTTTGACGAATGAGCGTCGCTCGGGCGACCTCGGAATCACCATCCGCTCCGCCATGGCCGAGAGCTGCTCGGGACGGCACGTCCGCAACAGCGCGGCCTCGACCGGGGTCAGCACGATGCCCTTGCTCGCCGCCGCGGCGATCGGGTCGCGCACCAGGTCCATGCGAAAGCGGTGGTTCAGCGCCGCCAGCGTGAGCACCCGCTCCACTCCCTGAGGCAGATCGCCCACCTCGACCGCCCGTCGCATGGGACGCCCGCCTACTATCGTCGTCGATCCCGAAGACGGCTTGTCCGTTGCCATTGGCAATGCAGTCTATCAGCAATTCGGACAGTAGATGGTTGGTCATGTCCTCGGCTGCGCGATGAGTGTCGACATCAGCGAATCCCTGCCGTGGTAGTGTCGCTTCGCCGACCTCGAAACAGGACCGAATGAATGATGCTGGCTCAACTTCTCGCCACGCTGGCGGCGGTCGCCGCCGGGGCAAATACAACCACGCCCGCCGACGGCGCGGTGGCGGTGATCGTCGACAGTGGGCCCGAGTCCCAGCGCGCACAGGCGGATCGAGACTGGAAGCACCGCCCTTCCATCGCTAGCGTCACGTTGAGGGAAGGCTACCCGCGGGTCGTCGACAGGCGAGAGATCCCGGAGCTGAAGCCTGGCTACTTCGCACGGCTGGCTGGCATCTGCGCCACCCGAGCCGAGGCACGCGCGGTCATCGATCGGCTGAAGCGCGAGGGCTTCGTGGCCTACCCCAAGCCCACGCGTTCGACCGAGCGCGCCTGCCCGGCGCTGCAGGCCGCGTGGGATTTGAACTGGCAGCTCTTCGCGGCCGCTTCCAAGGGAAGTCTGCGGCAGGTGCGAACCCTGATCGCTGCCGGCGCGGACGTGAACGTGGTCATCCAGGGCCAGTCGGCGCTGGGGGCCGCCGCGTACCGGGGCGAGCGCGCGATGGTGAAGGCGCTGCTGGATGCCAAGGCCAGGCCGGACACGCGCGGCGCCGGGCCGCAGGACGAAACGCCCCTGATCCTGGCCGCGCGCTCGGACGCGCACTACGCCGACGCAGTCGCGCGCTTGTTGATCGACGCGGGTGCGGATGTCAACGCCACCACCGAGGGCGCCGAAGCCGACTACGGCACCTCGCCGATGACCGAGGCTTTGACCCACTGCCGGCCCGCGATGGTGCGCTTGCTGTGGGAGAAGGGCGCGCGGGTGGTGATCGAAGACAGCCGCCGCCGCTGTGGCACGCCCGATTTCCCCGCGCCTCCCGAGCTGCGCGAGCTGCTGGCGGGCACGCGCTTCCGACCGCGCTGACCCGCTGACCCGGTCACCGCTCGGGTGGCGGAACGACGAGGGTCCGGCCGCTGGGCATCCACAGTCCGTGCTTGGTCAAGGCCGTCCAGGCCCAGCGGGCGCAACGAAGGCACAGCATCACGGACCACAGCGCCCACAAGAGCACCAAGCCGCGGTGGAGCCACATCGGCAATGAGAGCACCCACGGCTGTGCCAGCACGCGAGCCGCACGATCTTGGTACCAGAGGGCCTGGCCTTCAGCCGCGCCAGCGACGAGCATGTTGGGAAGCCGGGACAGCCCATTGTCGATCACCGATGCCCATGCCGCCGCCGCGCCCGCCAGAACTGCCACGATCGCCACCTGGCCAACATTGTAGAGGGCGGGCCTGGTGGGCCCCACACCGCGCGCACGCCAGCCCAGGGCCAGCACACACGCGGGAACGAGCAGCGCCGACAGCGGCTCGACTTGCGTGAGCCCGAGGGCGAGCACGAACCAGTGCTGGGTTCGCAGCGGCGTGGGATACTTGCGTGACAGTACGGCGGCGGCGAGCAAGAGCACGCAGAGGAGCGGCCAGAGCCCGACCGAGGGCCCGCTGCCAGGGCCACCGAACCACAGGATCCAGCGTGGCTGGTCCGCGATCCCGAGCGTGATCGTGCTGTTGGTCGAAGGAGCGCCCAGATCCACGGCGGGGACCGCGAATCGCAGCAAGCTCCTCGACGGCTGCCGCCAAGCGATGTGGAAAGTGTGCCGGCCGGGTGGCACGCCGAGGATCAGCGCGCGGCCCTCCTGGCGAATCGGCTCGACGCTGCCGTCCCGCCTGACCGTAAAGATCTCGGCGTCGGTGGGCAGCGCGATCTTGTGTTCGGTGCCGCGGCTGGAGCGAAGCTCGATGGACAACGACGCCTCGATGTTGCGCAGCCCGGCTGCCACGGTGAGGCTGCTGGCGTCGATGGTGAATGTCTGTCCGGGCACGCCCGTGGGCTTGCTCACGAGAATGCGCACCTCCTCGCCGGGTCGCGGCGCCCATTCCGGGATGTGCGTGGCCTCGCTCGCCCCGGGGCGCACGGGCGGAATGCCGGCGAAGGTCGCGTGCCACAGCGAGCCGGCCTCGACGCGCCAGATCTCCACCCAGCGCGAGGCCGTGGCGGGGTCGGAGCGAAGGCGGATCTCGGGCCGCTCCGCCAAGGTCGAGCTCCACGACACCTTGGAGTCGCGGGGGCCCATGTCCACGCTGACCGTGCCTCGGGACTTCTCGGTTCGAATTCCCGCCGTGGTCACCGATTCGCCCGGCAGAAGCGGGATCTCCGCCACGATGGGCGTGCCCTCGGGCGACTGCCGCGTGACCTCGGTATACGCCTCCCTCTTGAGCCCGAGCACCAGCGTGCGCCTCACGCTCAGGAAGGGAGGCAACGCGGAGGCCGAGACACTGTCGTCGTCCTGGCGGGCCCAGGTCACCGCCTCACGCGACAGGAGAATGCTCTCGTCGACCGCGCCGTCTTCGTGGATTCCACTCACCAGGAAGCCACGCGACTTGCTGCTGGCGTGGCGGGGATGGGTCGGCAAGGTCAGCTGGATGCTGTCGCGATTGGGCAGAGGTCCCGACAGCACGATGTCGTGCAGCCCCGGCTCGAGCGCCAGCCACAACCTTCCCCCATTGTCTCTGGCGAGCGCGACGGCCGGCCTTCCATCGACGATCACGTCGCGGGGCGACCAGGCGCCGAGGTCACCAGGCAGGGCGATCGCGGTCGACACCAGGGCCGAGGCTTCGAGCCGCATGCGCAGCCGCTCGGGAGATGCGTCGAGGAACAGATTGCTCACCGCCGCGCACTCCGGTGCGCACTCGGGCTTCTGCACAAGCCGGGCGGCCAGGGCGTCGAGGATCTCTTTGGGCGGGTAGTCGTCGGCGGACGCCACGGCCGGGACGAGCAAGATCAACGACACGATACCTGCGACTAGCGGCTTGGCGGGCAGCCACGCTCGGCGGAAGCGCAGGGGACGACGCAGGAGCAGCCACGCCAGCACCCCCAAGAGCACGACCTTGACCACGGCCAAGCCACGGTTGAACCAAGGCGGCGCCAAGTAGAGCCCGATCCGCTGATCCCGCTGCACGGGCCCGTCGAAGCCGAGCGTGGCCTGCTTCCAATTCCAGCGCGGCAGCCCGGGACCGGTTTGCACCACCACGGTCGGGTCGTACTCGTCGGCCCTCGGGGGTGGTGGCGGCTCCGCAGCGCGGGCATATCCCTTGGCCTCTACTCTCCTGCCTGGCGCCGCGTGTCCCTGCAAGGTGCCCTTGAGGGCATACAGCTGTTCTCGTCCCATCGTCGAAGCCAGCCCAGCCACGCCATAGCCGCTCTCCGCGCCAAGTTGCCGCCCAAGGCCCTGCGTGAATTCCTCGGCGGGCTTCGCCGAGAGCGCGATGAAACGGTCTGCGCCGAAAAGCCCCGCGGTCGTCGCCCTCCGATCGCGGGAAAGGAAGCTCGCCAACCCGCCCGTCGATGACGCCATCATCGACGCCGGGTTCGCCGCGAACCGCACCTGCTCGACCACGAATGGCAAAGACGTCGCGACCAGCGCCGCCCACGCGACGACGCGTGCAACGCGCGCCCAGCGCAGGGCTGTATCCCGCAGGACGCGCGTCGCTACCTCGACGCCCAGCACCAGCAGCCAGGCGAAGTCAGGCGCCTTCTCGACCAAGGTCAACCCGAAAGCCAGCAGCGCCAAGATGCCCGCGCGCAGTCCGAACAGGTACCCGACGAGAAATACCAACACCGTCAGCATGAGCACCTGCCCCAGGCTCCACCGAGAGACCCAGGCGCCGGCCACGCGGTCTACCCCGTGGTCGCCAAGAGCTCCCATCCGATGGGGATGTTGACGGTCGCCTGCACCCTATCGAAGGCGTGATCGAACCCCACCGCCGAGATGTCGGCGCGCCGGGGCTCGATGCGGCTCGTGGTCTCGATGCGCGGGCCGCGGGCGCGAACCTCGACGCCGGCCTTTCCACCGGCACCCAGGCGCGTGACGAACTGATCGACCTGGTCGATGGTGGCGCGGCCGAGGCGCGTCTCGTCCTGCATTTCGAGGCGCGACGACCGCGTGAATTCGCCAAGCACTTCGTCGCGTACGGTGAACCCCGCGCCGTCGGCATCGAGCCACAGTGTCCGGCTGAGCGAGAGCCGCTCGGGCGGAGGCAGGGCGTTGCCTCGCTGCCTCTCCACCAGCAGCAGCTTGGCGAGCGGCGCCATCAGGTAGGCGGGCAGCGTGCGCCATTCGCCGGGCAAGCGCGTCTGCGCCGGATCGATCGCCGGCGCGCCTTCGAGGCTCACGCTTCGCAGATCGGGCCGCGCTTCGAACACCCAGACCTCGGCACCGTCGGCCCCAAGCCCGTCGGGGCCTGGCCGTGCGATGCTGGATTCGGACTGCGGCGCCTGGGCGCGAATCTCGACGGTCCACGATCCGCGCCGTGCTTGGATGCGCAAGCGTCCGTCCTTGTCGAAACGCACCGGCAAGGGACTCTCCACCGCCACCGGGGCGAAGTTGCCTGGCAGCGCCGCGCCGAGCAGAAGCTCTCGGCTCTTCCCGGAGACCGCGAGCAATAGGCGCGTGGTGAGCAACAGTGGCGAGCCATCGGTCAGCTTGCGAAAGACCGAGATGTCGACCTTGTCCGCTTCGGCGACGTCGGCCGACCTGCCGAAGAACACGTGCCCGTCATCGTCGCGGACGGGGAAGGCGATGGTCTTGCCCTGAACGACCAGGGACACGAGTCCGGTCTCCTTCGGAACCTGCAACGACTCCGGCAACGAATCCCATACCAGGTCGCCCGTGAGCACGTGGCGCCCCGCGGGCATCAGGATCTGCGGATCGTCGTTGCGGTCGATGAGGGGGACCAGGCGACCATCGAGGCGAACCCGATGGGGCCAGTGGTCCTTGTCGCCCGGGACGGTGACCAACCCGGGCCGGAAGCTCTGCCATTCCTGGCTGAACCTGGCCCCGCGCGCGTCGGCCCTGAGGTCGAGTCGCGACGGCCAGGCACAGATGGGATCGGCCCCCACGGCCGTGGGACAATTGGCGATTCTGCCTTCGTCGGTGTCCAGAACCCAGGCGACCCACGGCCGCAGGGGCGGCGGCACCTGGGCCAAGTCCTTGCCCTCGGCAGCGCGCCCCCCACCCACACCGACGACAATCGAGAGTCCTGCTACGAGCCGGCGAGTCTTGCGCATGGCGAGCACCTCGATCGGATAGACATGCCGGTGCGCGAAAGGTTCCCGGCTTCGAGGCGCCCGTTCGGGCTCGCAGCCAAAGCCGCGCGCCCGAGCGACTGTCGGTGCTACTCGATGAACTTGCCGCTGACCAACGTGGTGATGCTGTTGGCCCGAAGGACGATGCCCCCGTTCGCGACGCTGCCGGCCGCCACGCAGTTCTCGGTCGCGGAGGTCCGGTAGGTGTCGTACGTGGATGGAATGCCGTCCCCGCCGAGCACCAGCGGCTTGTCCTTGCTGCTGTTGTTGATGGCCACCAGGGTGGTCGCGTTCATGGTCGGATGGACGAACCCCACCACGAACAGATCCGGATCCTCGTTCTTGATGCCGACCATGACCGCGCCCGGACGGATGAAGCGGTAGAAGTTCTTCGACACGTAGTAGCGCTTGCTCAGGTTCTCGATGCCGTCCATGAGGGCGAACTCGCTCGGAGGGCCACCGAGCTCGCTGCCCTGCCACCACACCCACGCCGAGGCGTGGCCGTAGCTCAAGGCCGCGTAGATGGCGAAGCCCAGCGCCTTGGCGCCCTTGGCATCGTCCCACACATCGGTGTATCCCGAGGTCTCGGTCATCCAGCTGGGCTTGTTGTTTGGGATGGCCCAATTGTCGCGCACGTACGCCCAGTACGTCGCGAGCTGCGACCCCGCGGTGGGCGCCACGCCGTCTTGATACCCGTGGTACGCGAGCGCGTCGAACTTCGACCACGTGGTGCTCGCGAAGGAGCCGCAATAGAACCACGGCTGGCCTTCCAGGCCGAGCATGTTCTCGGTGCCGTAGACCTTCACCTTGGGGTACGCCTTCTTCACGAGAGGAGCGACGGCTTCGATCATCTTCGCGTACGAGTTTCGCTTGCCCGGGTCCACGTCGTACTCGCACGAGTTGTAGAACTCGACGAACTTGGGCTCGTTCTGCGGGCTGATGCCGTAGAGGTCCACGCCGACGTCGGCGTAGTTCTGGATTCCCTGGTTCAGCCACTCCGCGAAGGCGGCGTACTTGGAGGGATCCAAGGTGCCACCGTTCTTGAGACCGTCGGGGTTCGCCGTGCATGGGTCGTCGCCCGCTTGAACGCTCGCGGTCGTGCACTTCATGCTGGACGGCGGCGACCACACGGTGAGCAGGAACTTGAGCGGCACGCGGTTGGCATCCGCGACGCGCTTCAACCCCTGAACCACGGGTTTCTGCTTGGCCCAGCTCGCGTCTTGTCTCGACTCCTCGGAGTAGTACTCGTTTCGCCACATGGTGATGCCCAGGTCCTTGATGACGAGGTCGCCCCAGTCATCCGACCACATGTCATCGGCTTTGCCCCACCAGCTGTCTTGCGCGCCGAAGAAGCCGAAGCCCTCCATGGTCTGGTACCGCGCGCCGGGATCGACGATCACGTTCGGCGCACCGACGTTGCCGCCGGCTCCGATGGACGTATCGGGACCCGCGTCCGCCACGGCGCCGCCGGTCGCAGACGCACTGCCGGCGTCGGCCCGGGCGCCACCCGTCGCGCGTATCCCGCCGGTGCCTGGTGTCGCGCGGCCGTCGGTCACCGCGCCATCCGCGCTGCGCGAGCCTGCCGCGCCGCCGCTTCCGCCGCGAGCACCGCCGGATGCGATGCCGCCGTCGTTCTTGAAAGAGCCGCCCGCGCCCGTCGCGCCGCCGTTCGCCGCACCTCCGGAGCCGACGCTGCCGCCCTTGTTCATCAGGCCGCCTGCCGCGCCACCACCGGTACCGGTCGAACTGTTCGTACTGCTGCCGCATCCGGCAAGGACCGAGGCGAGCAAGGTGATGCGCACACCTCTCGCGTGAACCTTCTGCATGGCTACCTTTCGAGTGCCCGCGCCCGTTACCAAAAGCGCCACACGCTTCGCCCTACCAGCGCGATGCACGGGGGAGGACAGGCAGTATGCCACCGCTGAGATCCACCCGAGCCATACATTCGACCTGCGCGCCCCGACGTCATTGCACGTTGGATGATGTCGGCACGCGTCCGTCGCACGACGCCGGCAACGGGGTGTAAAGTCCGGCTGCCATGAACGGCCGCAGGCTCCTCGCGTTTCTGAAAGAGAACCGGCTGCCGGTCCTCGTCCTGTCGGTCGCGTTCCTCGTCCGCTTCGTCTATCTGCTTGCCTACGCCCGCTCACCGTTCTTCCAGGTGCACGTGGCCGACGCCCTCTACCACGAGCAATGGGCCCATCGAATCCTCGCCGGCGACACATTCAGTCTTCGGATGCCGGGGGTCTTCTACAAGGCGCCGCTCTACCCATACTTCCTCGCGCTCGGCTTTGGGCTTTCTGGCAAGAGCGCCTTCTTCACGATGTTTCTCCAGGTGGTGATGGGGGCGTCGAGTTGCTTGCTGCTCTTCCTCATCGGCAAGAGACACTTCGGCGCGAGGACGGCGTTGGTCGGCGCAATGCTCTACGTCTTCTACTTTCCATCCATCTACTTCAGCGCGGAGATGGAGATCCCCACCCTCGCCATCTTTCTGAGCCTTCTGTCGTACTACCTTCTTCTCGCAGAGGGCCGCAGGGCCGCAGCGAGCGCCGCTTCCGCGGTCGCGTTCGGGCTGTCCGCGCTGGCGCTGCCGAGCAACCTGCTCTTGCTGCCGCTCTTCGTGGTCTTGGCCTACACGCGAGGCGCCGAGATCGGGCGAGGACGCCGAAAGGCCGTGCTGTTCGCCGCGCTGGCTTGCCTGACCATCGTGCCTTGCACGGTACGCAACTACGTCGTTGGCGGCCGACCGACGCTCATCTCGGCCAACGGCGGCATCAACCTCTACATCGGCAACAACGAGAGCTACGACCGGACGGCCTACCTTCAGCCCGGCTACGCCTTCGAGGACTTCTTCGACGAGCCCCAAAGGATCGCCAACGCGGATTCGATGGCCGACCGGGATCGCTACTGGTATCGGAAGACCTTCGCTTTCGTCGTGGGCCATCCCGGACAAGCGGCGGCGCTGCTGCTCAAGAAGGTCGCCCTCTACTTCGCCGACTACGAGATCTCGCGCAACACCGACCTCTACTTCGCCAAGGCGCAATCGATCTACAGGCGGGTTCCATTCCTGCCCGCCTCCCTATTGCTCTCGGCCGGGCTCGTAGGGCTGCTTCTGGCCATGCGACAGAAGCGAGGCCGCGGGCTGGCGGCGCTGGGCGCGCTTTGGGCCCTGCCCTGCATCGTCTTCTTCGTCACCGACCGCTATCGCTTGCCCTCCATGGCGGTGTGGGCCCTGTTCGCGGGCTTCTTCGCGACCGTGGTGACGGACGCGATCAAGGCAAGGGCGTGGAGAGGCGCGCTCGCGATGCTCGGCGCGGTTGCCGTCCTCGCCGCGGCCTCCAACCTGAACCTGTTCGTGGTCCGCAATCCCGCCTACCGTCCCCACCTCAACCTCGGCTTCATTCACGAGACGCAAGCGAAGCTCGGCAGCGCGCTCGACGCGTACGCGACGGCGCTCGCACTGCTGGAGAAACACGGTCCGCGCGACCCGCAAACCGAGTCGGAGCTCCACGCCCGCATCGGCAACGTGCAGATGACCGGAAACGACCTGCAGGCGGCCCGCAAAAGCTTCGAGCGAGCGCTCGAGCTTTACCCCGCGTCCGTGCCGGCCTACTCCTATCTGGGCACGCTCTACGCCAAGGACGGGCAAGCCGCGCGCGCCGCCGAGATGTTCGGCAAGGCGCTCGAGCTGAATCCCTGGGATGTGGTCAGCCTGCACAACTTCGCGCTGCTGCATCTCGAAAACGACGAGACCGAGCAGGCCATGGCCAAGCTCCGGCGCGTGCTTGCGCTGGCGCCCGAGCACGCGGGTGCGCACAGCGATCTGGCGTACATCCATGCGAAGCAGGGCCAAAGCGATCTGGCAGAGGCCGAGGCGTTGCTCGCGATCCGGTACGATCCCGCGAAGGTTTCGGCCCGCTACAACCTCGCGACGCTGTACCTCGCCTCGGGCCGGGTGGACGAGGCCATGGCGCAGTACCGCGCGATCACCGAGATCGCCCCGCGGGATTCCAGCAACGCCTACAACCAGCTCGGCGTGATGTCGGCCCGGAAAGGTGACCTACCGCAAGCGCTGAGCAACTGGCAGAAGGCCCTCGAAGCCGATCCCGCCAACGAGAACGCGAAGGAGAATCTCCAGCGGGCCCAGCTGCTGATGCAGATGCAGCCATCCATGCGGCCATGAGATAGCTGCACTCGACCGCGGCGGCGCCCCGTCAGCTCGCGGCGGTCTCGACCAGGCTCATGATGCGCGCGAAGGATCGCCCGTCGACCTCGGCCTTCACCGACTGGATCATCTCGACGGCCGCTGGCCGCGGCGCCTTGGCCAAGAGGATCCTGACCAGCTCCTGCTGCTCGCGCGGGTTGCCGGCCGTCAGCATCCGGCGCACCGACTCTGCGATCTCCGCCGGTGCAAGCGACGCCAGGAGGCGTTCGTGGATGGCCAGCACCTCCTTCTCGCCGAGGGTCTTCAACATCAGGGGCAGGAGCACGCGCTCTTCCTCGGCCATGTGCTCGAGGCAGTCGGCCATGAACACGCTGTAGTGCAGGTACAGGGCATGGGCGATGGTCGGGCGGTGCTTGGGGGCGCTGCCCTTCACCGCGCGAAACAGCGCGCGCAGCTCGGCGATGAAGCGCGTGTGCTGTGGGTGTCCCCGGTCGAAGGCCTCGGGAACCAGGCGGTCGCCACAGCCCGGGCGCACGACATTTTCCTCGTGCACGATATGTATCTCGCAGAACACGAGCAGGCTTTCGAGCGCGCTGCCCACGCGCTCGACGTCCGCGGGATCGTCGAAGTCGGTGGCGCCGAGCTGGTAGAGAAGGTCGGCGAGCCCGCGACGAATGGCCTTGTGGATCCCGGCAAAGATGTTCACCTCGATGGAGGTGGCGATGTCAGAGACAGCGGTGCTGGTGTCGTTGATTGCGTTCATGGTCGTGCTCCTTTCAAGTGGGGACGACCATCGCACCTGTCAGGAGTCGCCGTTGCTAAGTCGGCCACAAGGCCGTCTTGTGACGATCTTAAGAGGATCTTAAGTCCGAGCTCGCCTGCACGAGCTCGATGGAGGCATCGACCTGCAGGCGGAAGCGGCCGCGGCCACACGGAACGAGGGCGAGCTCGGGGCACTTCTGCTCGAGACGCTTACGAAGCAGCACCAGCCGGCTCTCCAAGTTGTCCCGCAGGGCCGGCAGCCCCAGCGATGGATCCAATCGCAGCTCGCGGTTGCAGAACTCGGTCCGGCCCGTGGCCCGGTACTCGCACAGGAGCTTCCACAGGATCTTTCCGGGCACGTTGCGGATCAGGTATTCGTCGTTGACGAAGACGCAGTCGTCGGCGGGATAGAACTTGACCCGCCGGACCGCCTTGGCACCGGCTGACGCTTGGACGCTCGGGGCGGGGGACGATGCCGGCTCGGACACATCGCCACCATCGTGATCACGCTGGATGATGCCCTCGATGGCCACCGCCACCTGGTTCGCGATGATTTCCAGGAAGGCCTCGTGCCACTCCTCGAACGCCGAAGGCGCCCGGCTCTCCACCGCGAGCACGCCGACCAGGCGCTCACCCGAGACGAGCGGCAACGCCATCTGGCTTTGCGCATCGACCAGACCCGGCAGGGGAATCTCGGGGGCGAGCGCCCGCGCGCCCGCCGACCGGTGAACGCTGGTGCGAACGGCGCGGCCGTACCTCAGCTCGGCGCCGACTCCGGTCACCCGCAAAGCGCACCGCTCGCGCGCCACGGTGCCGATCAGCCCCTCGCCCATTCCCAGCTCGGCCCCGATGCCGGTCTGCCCGTAGCCGCGACTGGCGATGGCGAACAGGCGCTCGCCCGTCTCGTCGGGCAGAAGGACCATGGTGTGCTCGAACCCCACGGCGGTCTCCAGGGCTTCGAGCACCGAACTGAGGAGACCTTCGAGATCCGTCGCCCGACAAATCCGCTGCGACACCAGCTGCAAGCCGGCCAGCTCGGAGCCTCGCACCATGCTTGGCTCGTCGAGCGCCGCCGAGGTTGGCGGCTGGAGCAACCCCTCGATGCGCTCTACGCCGAGGACGTCGTACACGTCCGACGAGAGCAGCCGGAAGATGCCCAGCATCCCGGTGTGCGAGGCGATGGCCTCGATCCGTATGGCCATGCTCTCGAACAGCGGGCCTTGCGTCTCGGCGTGGTCGTAGCGCAGGTCCAACCGGTAGCCGTCCAGGGTGAGTGGATCGTAGAGCTCGACGTTCGCGAGCGGATTGGCGAGCACGTTCTGCTTGGTCTTGTTGAAGAACTGGCAAGACAAGGCGACCCGGCGGTCATCCACCAGGAAGACCTGACTCAAAAGGGTGACGTTCGGGATCCCCTGCGGATCGCAGGTGGCGATCACGGCGGGCATCACGCCCTGAAAGCAACGCTTGGGTAGCTCTCCGAGCTTCATCGAGGTTTCCAGGGCTCGCCGGCCCCCGGCCCGGGCGTCTGCGAAAATACGTGGCGGACCTCGAAGGTGGCTGCCCACGCCGGCCAGACGGTCATTCGCTTCATCAGGCCACGGGGCATTCCCACGGCGCAGGTCATCTCCGCGAAGGCGACGGCGTAACGTTCTGGAAACGCCCGTTCGTCCTCCCCGGCCACACACACACGGCTGCACGATCCTTTGAGCTGGATCGCGAGGTTGTCGATGGGGCGCGAGAAGGCGACCGCGATCTCGCCGTTCTGACGAAGGTTGGCCACGGCCTTGCGCGAGGTCGCCTCCGGCAAGTACACGGTCACGGCGTTTTGGTTGGGCAACACGCGCGCGCCCACGCCGCGCACGCTGGCCGGGCACAGAGCAGCGTCTCGCGTCCCCACCAAGATGGACACACCACTCTCGACGAGATCAATCACTTCGGGGGGGAGACCTTGCAGGAACCGCAACGCGGTCGCAAGCCTAGCAGCCCATGGACGAAGTCTCCACGTCGCCGCTCAGACAAGCTCTGGCCGTCGTGTTCGGCCTCACCCAAGCCCCGGAAACGGGGTCGAATTCGCGCCCTCGCCCAGCTCGCGGCTCTTCCATCCTTTGCATGAGCCGTAGCCTTGCGCCAAGACACTGGGTAATGATGCGTGCCGTGTCCAACCCCTCGCTCACGAATCTCAGGCTCTCGCTGCATGCGGGCGCGCTCGCGCTCGCGGCGTTTTCCTTTCTGGCGTGCAGCTCGGACGCCGCCAACCCGGGCGACTCGGGTGGCGCGGCCGCTGGCTCCGGCGGGACCGGCGGCGCCACGCTCACTGGCTCGGGTGGCGCTGCTGGCCACCCCGGCTCGGGCGGCTCGGCCACCGGCGGGGTGACGGCCGCAGGTGGCGCGCCGGCAAGCGGGGGCAGCGCGGGAACCGGGGGCACCACCTCGATGGGCGGCGCGGGCAGGGATGCTGGCCCGGCAGGGGGCGCCGGCGGGGCGAGCCCCGGAAACGACGCAGGCGGGGGACTCTCCCACGACGGCCCCACCCGAACGGACTCGGGCACGACGGACACCAGGCCAACCGCGACCGGGGGCGCGGCCACGGGCGGGGGCCAGGGACAAGGTGGCTCCGCGACCGGTGGCTCGACAGGAACAGGCGCCGACGGCGGACTGGGCAGCAGCGACGGCAAGACGCCGATCACGGTTTGGATGGCGGGGGACTCGACCATGGCCGGCGACAAGTGCGCGGGCGGCGGTTGGGGCGATCAGCTCGCGCCATTCCTCAACGCCAACGTGAAGGTGGACAACCGCTCGATCGGAGGCCGCAGCATCCAGACTTGGCTCTACGAGAAGAACGTCAGCAGCACCATGGGCAGCGACAAGGAGTGCGTGCTGACCGCCACCACGTACTCGGACAATTGGAACGCGATGCTCGACCCCACCTCGGGCATGAAGAAGGGGGACTACCTGCTCATCGAGTTCGGTATCAACGACGGGGACAGCTCGTGCCCACGGCACGTCGGAACGACGCTGTTCCAAACCTACCTGGCGACCATGGCGAAGGCCGCCAAGGATCGAGGCACCCAGCCCATCTTCCTGACGTCCACCAGCTCCATCCAGTGCAGCGGTGCCACCGCCTCGGCCAATCGGGGCTTTCGCGCCGAAACCAAGGCCGCGGGCACGGCCAACGACGTTCCCGTGATCGACATGTCCCCGCTCTCGGCTGCGGCGTACACCAAGGCCGGCCTCTGTCCGAACAGCGGCGACTACACGTCGACCACCAGCAAGGTGGGCGTGTTCTTCTGCAATGACCACACCCACTTCGCCGAACCCGGCGCCATCGAGATCGCGCGCGTCGCCACCGTCGCGTTCGTGGACCAAGGTATCGGGTTGGCGTCGTATCTGAAGTGATAATCTAGCCGCATGAAAGACCGCCTGGTTCGTTTTGGCGTTGCGCTCGAAGAGACCCTCTTGCGGGACCTGGATGTCGTGGTCCGGGAACGTGGATGCACGCGGTCAGAGCTGTTTCGGGATATGGCGCGGGCGACTGTGGGGCGGGCGAAGGTGCCCAAGGCGGTCGACGCGATCGCGACCCTGACGCTGGTCTACGACCACCACGTGCGCGACCTGAGCGAACGGTTGACCGAGCTGCAGCACGAACTGGGCGAGCAGGTCCGCTCGACCCTGCACGTGCACATCAACCACGACCTGTGTTTGGAGGTGATCGTGATCCGCGGCCAATCCGACCTCTTGCAGGGCATCGCCGACCGCATCCTGGCCCTACGCGGGGTCAAGCACGGCGGCATCGAGATCGTCGCCGGTCTCGACGATCCGTCGACCCACGAGGGCAGCCACCACACGCACGCGCCGGTGGCTGGGCGGAAGCCGCGCGGCCACCGCCACCCATGATCTCTACTTCTTCTGCTTGGCGAGCCGCGCTTCCAGCTCCTTGCGGCGGGCCTTGTAGAAGTTGATTTCGCTTCTGCCGGCCCAGCGCAGCCCGGCCTCGGGTGTCGCCGCGCCGCTCGCCTTCAAGCACTCGTCGAGGACGGCGTAGCGGCTGTCATCGGACTTCATCCCGGGCAGGGTCTTGCGGCAGAGCGCCTCCGACTCGACGGTCTGCTTCTGCGTCCCGTACGCCTTCATGAGCAGGTTGAACGCGCGCAGATTCGGCCGCGAGGCGATGGACTCCTGCAAGGCCGCCAAGCCAGGCGCCTGGCGCTCCGCCGCGAGCAACATCTCGCCCTTTCTGGCCATGAGATCGGCGGTGTCATCGGGCTTGGCTTGCTTGGCGTTGTCCAAGCACGTGATGGCTTCGTCGACCAGGTTCGCTGCCAGCGTCTTTCGCTTGGGCACGCCTTGCATGTACAGCAGCGTCACCTGGGACGCGAAATCCGAGGCCTCGAGGGTGCCGCCCGGGGCGTTCAACGCGCGGGCCCGCATCTTCTCCATGCGTTCGACCATCTTGGCGTCGGCGTCGGGATTCGAGGGCGGGCCGCCGGCAGGCTGGGAGTGACCGCAAGCGACGAGCGGAATGCCGACGAGAACAGCTATCGCGAAAGACAGTCTACGAATGCACGGGATCGGCCGGTTGCGCACAGCTCACTCCTGGGAGGTTGGGGTCACCCTAGCAGAACCGCGGTGGATGCAAAAGGGGACGAGCCCCGGACGGCACAGCTTGACCATCTTCTGAAATGATTCTCCTGAACCTGTTTGCCAGCGTACGGCTACCGCCCCAGCGGCCTTCGCCGAAGCGGCCAAGTCGCGAGCTTGGTCAAAAGCTGGTTGATGGAGGTCTGCCTGGGCAAGAAGTAATCCGCCTTCGAATCGCGCGACCGCCCCACCCGAATGGCCAGCAGCCACCCTTGCGACGCCAACGCGAACGCATCCTCGTCGTTGTCGTCGTCGCCGACGAAGATCGCATAATCGCAGCGCAGCCGACGGCACAGCCCCACGAGGGCGGTGCCCTTGTCGCCCGAGCCTTCGGGCAGAACGTTCACCACCATCTTGCCCTCCACGATACGAGCGCCGTGAAGAGTCTTCGCCGCATCCAGCAAGATGCGCCGGACCTGTGGCCGAGCGCGGGCGCGCCGGTAGTGAAGGGCGAGGCTCGCGTCCTTGTCCTCGACGAGGACACCCGGGATGTCGGGCAGGCACGCGTGCAATCGCCGGGTCCAGTCCGCCACCAAACGGCGAATCGCCCGCGGGTTGTGCACCGGCTCGATACCGTGGTTGCCGAGCACCGCGCGCAGCGGAAGGCCCGACACACGCTCGAGCACGTCCCGTCGGGCTCGGCCCGAGATCACCGCGCAGGGATAGCGTGCGACGACCAGTTCCAGCAAGGCGCGCGTCTTTTTCGGGATGGCGGCCTTGGCCGGATGCGAGACGATGGGCGACAAGGTCCCATCGAAATCGAAGGCGACCAGCACCCGCTGCTGCAAGAAGGCATCCAGGATCGGCCGCTGCTTGTCGCCCAGGATGTTCTTCATTGGATGATCCGGCTCGAATCCGTATCGACGCGGGCGAGCAGGCTCGTCTTGCGCCGAAGCCGCGCGGCGTCCACCAACATACGACCCGCCCAACGGTAGACGTTGAACTCCGACAGGAAACCGCGCATGGCGTGCATGCGATCGCGTTGCTCCTCGACGGACATGGCGATGGCCGAGGCCAGCGCCGAGCTGCTCTCCTCCAAGTCGTACGGATTGACCACCAGCGCCTCGGTCATCTCGCGCGCGGCGCCGGTGAATTGGCTCAGCACCAGCACGCCCTTCTCGTCCTCCCTGGCCGCGACGAACTCCTTGGCCACCAGGTTCATGCCGTCGTGCAGGCTGCTCACGTAGCAGAAATCCGCCGCGCGGTAGAAGCGATACACCGAAGCGGGCTCGTGGTGGCTGCGCAGCAGGCGAATGGGTTCGTGCTTTCCTTTCGCGAAGCGCTTGTTGATGCGCGCGGCGATCCTCTCCACCGACTGGTCGAGCTGCCGGTAGGACTCGATCAGGGTTCGCGAGGGCGCCGCCAGCTGCACGAAGGTCAATCGACCCACGAACTGCGGGAAACGCTCGAGCAGACGCTCGACCGAGAGCAGGCGCTCCTCGATGCCCTTGGTGTAATCGAGCCGGTCGACGCCGACGCCCAAGATGGCGTCCTCGGCGAGCCCCAGCTCGGCGAACACGCCCTTCCGACACTCCTCGACCGGGGGCGAAGCCGCCGCCCGATCGTCGGGCCACGCGATGGAGATCGGGTACGGCCGAACCAAGGAGAGTTGCCCGTGCTGCACGACACCGTTCTGCTCGCGATCCAGCCGCGCCTCCAGATAGCGGTCCACCGAGTCGAGGAAGTTGTTGCAGTGGAGCTGGGTATGAAACCCGATGATGCTGCTGCCGAGCAAGCCTTCGAGCAAGTCGGCGCGCCAGGGGCAGATGCCGAAGCGCTCGGAGTTGGGCCAAGGGATGTGCCAGAAGGTGATGATGGTCGCGCGCGGCAGTCGCTCGCGGATGAGGCGCGGGGCAAGCGCGAAGTGGTAGTCCTGCACCAGCACCACCGGATCGTCGGACTCCGCCTCCTTGACCACGGCGTCCGCGAACTTGCGGTTGACCTCCGTGTACGCGGTCCAGTCGTCTCGACGGAACAGCGGGCGGGTGTGGGCCAAGTGGCAAAGCGGCCACAACCCCTCGTTGGAGAACCCGTAGTAGTAGCCCTTCTCTTCCTCGGGGCTAAGCCACACCCGTCGCAGCGAATACGACTCCTCCCCCGGAGGCACGCGCACGCAGTCGTGTTTGTCCACCGAGTCTCGGTCCGCCGATCCACTGCCGTGGCCGATCCAGACACCAGAGCACGCGCGCAACACCGGCTCCACGGCGGTGACCAAGCCGCTCGCCGGATGCAGCACACGGATCACGCCATCCTTGCCGCGATCGTGGATGTACGGCTCGCGGTTGGCCAGCACGATGACCTTCTCGCCGGGGAAATGCCGCACCACCGTCTGCTTGAGGCGCTGCGGGCTCCACACCCCGGTCTGCCCATCGCTATCTCGCTCGGCGGCGATGCGATCGACCAGCTCGCGAACGTCTCGGATGATGGGCAAGAACTCTTTCCTTCGCGATTCGCCCCGGATGAAGCGCAGCAGCTCTTTTCGAAAACCGTGCCACGACAGGCGGGCGGCCACGATGGTGACCGCCGATGCCCCCAGCATCAGCAGCGCGAACGCCACCAACAAGAACTTGCGCGTCTTGGCCTCGCGCCGTTCGATGAACGACAGGTCGTGCACCAGGACCAGCATGCCGGGCTGCTGGTCTGCTCGAACCAAGGGCGCGGCGCTCACGTACACGTCGCCTCCCGGCAGCGGCCAGACCTCACCCCAGACCTGCCTCGCATCGCCCCCGGACTTGAGCCACGTCTCGTTCATCTTCTTGCCGACGGCCTGACAGGAGACCTGGCTGGGCAGCTCGGGCGTGTGCGCCAGCATCTCCAACTGGTCGGTACAGGCCGTGATGGCCATGATGCGTTCGTCGCGTGCGATGTCGTTCAAGATGCGCGTCAACGCCTCGCTCTCGCCACGGGACCAATGGGACAAGAGGTTCTGCCGCGCCCCGGAGGCCACCAAAGCCGTGCGCAACGTGATGTCCTCTTGGAACCACTCGCGGGTCGTGCGCTCGACCAGCACCGTAGCGCCCCACGCCAGCAGGGCGCCCGAGACCAACAGCACAAGCACAAATCTCGCGACTCGTTTCATCGTCACCTCACTCGGATTCGGGAAATTGCCAGGCAGGTTGGGGTTGCGGCGGATCTGGCCGGGCTTCCCCGACAGCTAGCGTGGTCGAGACATCCTGGGCGACAGCGAATACGACCAGGGGGCACATCGTACGCGGGC
>CAZYFU010000019.1:0-75357 GCA_964647025.1 uncultured Myxococcales bacterium
GCACTCTCCGTAGCCCAGCGATCGGCCGTCACCGTGAACAGATAGGCCAACGGGTCCTCGCCGAGCCGAGTCCTGGCCTGGGTAAGGCTGCTCTTGGCGATCGACTGTGCGCTGGGAGAAGGCAACGCCAGGTCGAGTATCTTGGCGACGCGATCGATGGACTCGCGTCGCAAGAGCGCCATGCCCAAGACCAGCCATATCGCCTGCTCGGCGGGCAAGCGGCGACGGCGCAGGCTCGCGGTCCCGGTCGCCCAGAGCGCCTCCTCGATCCAGGCAGGGTCCACATGCTCTCGGAAGCGGCCGAATTCCGCTGGAACCACGAATCCAAAGACGCTTTCCAGGGCTTGTTCGAGCTGCATGGCACCCTCCCGCCGCCATGCTCATCCCCCAATTCGACTTGGCAATTTTCCGCCCTTCTCGTGGCCGCGGCCGTGCCCCGATGTCCAGCAGGCGTAGGCGCGAGGGGTGGCTGCGAGGGAGGGGAGAGCGCCGGAAGACCGGCAGAGAGGAGAAGATGAAGGAGCTTCAGACCGAAGACCTAGCGAGTCACGGTCACCCCGAGTCATGCGTCGATGCCCGCGAGGGTAGCGGCGAAGCGTTGACAGGGGCACGCACGGGCTGGCTATTGAGCCCCGAAATTCACGAGACCAGGGCGCCGACGCTCTTCCCTTCTGCGGAAGGCAACACGCTGACGCACGACAATCGCAAGTGCGACAGCGGCCCTGCGGGGTCGAAGACCCCATGCACGTGCGGAACCTCTTTGCGCGGGAACCGGGAGATCCTTGGGCCGCCGGCAGCGATAGCACTACCGGCCGCGACGGGAAGGCCCCAGCCGTAATCCGAAGATGAACGGCCCGAGGAAGTCGGACAGGCTCGTAGTACCGGCGAAACCGCCGAACAAAGCGAGGCGACTCGCAGCGGAGGCGGTGGAGGGAAGGAGCCTGGCCGGAGGGAACACGGACCAGCAAAACGTGCACTGGACACAGCGCCAGGAAAGCACGCCAAGTGCGCTGGACCGCGTGCGAGAAGCAGCAAGAAGGCAGAAGGGAACGAAGTTCACGGCGCTCTTACACCACGTCACGATGGACCGACTACGTACGGCGTTTGAGGCTCTGAAGCCGAAGGCGGCCGCCGGAGTCGACGGCGTGACATGGGCGCAGTACCACGAAGGAGTCGACGAAAAGTTGGTCGACTTGCATGCGCGGCTGCATCGAGGAGCGTATCGAGCGAAACCGACCCGAAGAACGTACATCCCGAAAGAAGGTGGAAAGGAACGGGCGTTGGGGATTGCAGCGCTGGAAGACAAGATCGTCCAGCGCGCGGTCACCGAGGTGATGAACGCAATCTACGAGGCGGACTTTCTCGGTTTCTCGTACGGCTTTCGACCGGGACGCAGCCAGCACGATGCGCTGGATGCCCTCGCGGCGGCGGTCGTGCGCAAGAGAGTGAACTGGGTGCTGGATGCAGACATCCGTGGCTACTTCGATGCCATCGACCACGGATGGCTGGCGAAGTTCATCGAGCACCGGATCGCGGACAGAAGGATCCTGCGCCTCATCCAGAAATGGCTGAGCGCGGGTGTCATGGAGGAAGGACGATGGATGGAGAGCGCGGAGGGGACGCCGCAGGGCGCGACAATGTCACCCTTGTTGGCGAACATCTACCTGCACTACGTCCTCGACCTATGGGTCCAGCAATGGCGGAAGCGGAGCGCACGAGGTGAAGTCATCATCGTGCGCTACGCCGACGACTTCATCGTTGGATTCGAACACCGAGACGATGCCGAGCGATTCCGCCTCAAGCTAGCCGAGAGATTGCGGCAGTTCGAGCTGGACTTGCACCCCGATAAAACCCGGCTCATCGAATTTGGGCGATTCGCTGCCCAACGACGATTCGAGAAGGGGATGACCAAACCGGAGACGTTTGATTTCCTGGGCTTCACGCATATATGCGGGCGCCGGAGGTCAGGCGAATTCATGCTGGTCAGGCACACGTCACAGAAGCGGATGCGTCGTCGGCTGCATGAAATCCGCGAGGAGATCTACAGACGACGTCACACGCCCGTGCACGAACAGGGAAAGTGGTTGGGGCAGATCATGCGGGGCTACTTCCAGTACCACGCGGTCCCGACCAACAGCAGCGCGCTATCGACGTTTCGGACACAGATCGAACGGCACTGGCTTCATGCCCTTCGCCGACGCGGTCAACGTGACCGAACGACCTGGCGACGCATGAACTCCCTGTCCGAGCGGTGGCTTCCCCCTGCCCGCATCCTGCATCCTTGGCCCGACGGGCGATTTCTCGACAGGACCTCTGGCAAGAGCCCGGTGCGGTAGTTCCGCCCGCCGGGATCCGTGCGGGGGGCGGCCGGCAACGGCCGCCCCTACCGCGACCCCGTCGGGTGCGTAGGTCGCGTGCCGCCTGCGCTGCAGGCGCACTCCCGAATCGTCGCCTTGTGCAATCTGCGAGTTGAGTCGACCGTAGCACACGGCGGGGAGCAGGCCCGCACTGACAGGACCACTCGCGCCGGAGCCGGCGGGTCATCAAGTTGCACGCCGACGACCACCCTAACCGAACGGCATTGGGACTAGGGGAGGTCCGAAGGCTTGGGGGCCCCGTCTTGCGTCGCGGGCCTCTCGGCTGCTCCTACTTGAAGGTTCGCACCGAGGGTAACAGCTTCTCGAACTGCTGGAACGCGGAGTTGACCTGTTCTTCCTTGAGGCCAAGGTCCGTGAACACTGGCATCGCGGGATCGAGGACTCTCTTGATATCGGTCCCGACGCCCATCGCATCGGCGAAGGTGTCCGCCGCGGCGACCAAGTTGGCCGAGAAATGATGACCGCCGAGCTTGTAGTCGTGGTGGTGGAGCGCAGCCTCCACGGTGCTGGCAGGGAGCTTCCACACCGAGCACACCGCCGCACCGACCTTGCAGTGGTGGGTGTGCAGGGCATCCATGATCACGCTGCGCATGACCGGCTCCTCTGCGACCTCGGGCTTGATCTTGCCGGTTCGCACGCAGCGATCCAGCAGCACCAAGTCGCCGATGTCGTGCAGCAGGCCCGCGGTGAAGGCGGCCTCCATGGGAAGGCGCAGGCTCGATGCGATGAGGCGGGAGGCCAACGCGGTGGCCGGGAACCGCGCGGTGATCTTGGCGACGCGCGACTCGAAGCCGCGGATGCGGAACATGGTCGAGCTGGTCACCACCATCATCACGATGTCGTTCACGTTCGACAGGCCGATGCGCACGATGGCGTCACGCACGCTGACGATCGGCATGCGCGGCGCGAACATCGGCGAGTTGGCCACCGATACGATCTGAGCGCTGATGAACGGATCACGCGTCACGGACTTCTCGATGCGAAGTGCGTCGCTGAACGACTGCTGACAGAGGGCCATGACCTCCGCGGCGACGTCGGGCAAGCTGCGCTTGATCGCCTGGGTGTCCTGGCACGCCTCCCGCGCGGTCTGTGCGATCACCTGCGAGAGCTCCGACGGATCTGGCAGTGCTGGCGGGGCTCCCGCTTTTCTGAAGCTGAGCATCGGCTGTTTGCCTTCTGTCGGCAGAACGTCGGCAGGTATTGAGGTGACTGCAAAAGCTCGCGCTTCTCGCCTGGTCGGGCTTACGAAGTCACGTGACCGTGCCGTAGTGACGAGTGGAGGAAGCATGCTTCGAGCTGTCGAGACTGCCCTTGCGGGCTATGCGGACCGGGCCCGCGATATCTCCCGCGTGGCGGCGAAGATTGCCGCGCCCGACCAGGACCAGGTCAGCAACATGGTCGATCTCATGGCGAACCAGCGCGCCGCCGAGGCCGCCCTGCAGGTCGCTCGCGTGGCCGACGAGGCGGCGCAGTCGCTCATCCACGTCATCGCGTGACGAGAGTGAGGTGGCAGTTTGCCATCAAGGCGTGCGAGCGATCGGTCGATGATGGGAGGGAGGGCGCCCATCCGATGTCTCTAGGCCAGCCGAAGCTTCACCAGGCTCAGATTTCCTCGGACGAGCTGGCAGGGCAGATCGAGAAGGCCGTGCTGGATCAAGTGAGCGCGGACCGCATCGTGTTGCCTGCGATGCCAAGGGTGGCCGCGCGTGCTTTTGCCCTGCTTCGGCGACGCGACTTCAGCATTGCCGAAGTGGCGGCGGTGATCGAGACCGATCCGGTGGTCGCCGCGCGTCTGGTCCACCTGGCCAACAGCGTCGCTTTCGCCACCTTCTGCAAGCTGGAGTCGGTGCAAGCCTGTGTGAACCGCCTGGGCGCGCGCGAGCTTTCGTTCTTTCTGATGGAGACGGCGGCCAAGCAGCTGGTCGAGTGTCACGATCCGCGCATCGCCCAGATCTGTGATGGGGTTTGGGAGCACTCACTGGCGGTGGCGATCATCTCTCACGATCTGGTCGAGGCGATTCCGGGGCTAGATGCCGAGGCCGCCTATCTGGCTGGCCTGCTGCACGATATCGGGCGCCCCGTGGTGGCCGGGATGCTGCTCGCGGCCGAGGCACGACTGCTCGGCAAACGGGTGGACCGCTGGATCATGCCGTCCAAGTGGCTCAGCATCATCGTTCGCTGCGAACGGGCCGTCGGTCTCGCCGTGACGCGCGCCTGGACACTGCCCGATTCGGTGGTCGACGCGGTAGCGATGTGCGACCAATACGACCAGGCGCGGCCGTACAGGTTGGCCAACGTCGTTCGTCTCGCCAACGCCCTGGCGGAGTCCAGCGGTCACGATGTGACGGTCGAGCCTACCCAGGAGACGGCGCTTCGGATCGACGAGGGGCGGGAGATGCTGGGCCTCGATGGAGAGACCGTGGCGGGCGTGATGGCGGCTCTGCCGACGAGGCTCGCGGGGCGGATGGTGTAGCGACCGCCACTGGGTGCACCGACACGGCGGTGCTTGCGAGTGGAGCGAAGGAGGCGACTCGTCAGGCGACGCTCTTGAAGAGGAGCATCGCGATCTCGTCCATGTACTTCCGCTCGGCTTGCGATTGCTCGCGCAGGTCTTCGGCTCGACGGGCCTCGATGGCCTTGCGCATGGCCTCGGTGCGGGTATGGGCGCCGATGTATCGCGCCCGGCTCTGCGTGAGACCGTCGGATGCCCTCTGCACGGCGTGCTCGGCTTGCCTGGCCTCGAACAAGGCGCGGGCGTGGGCGTTCTCGACGAGCGACCAGTGGGCTGCGCTGGCCACTCTGCGGTGATCGGCGGCGGCTCGCGCCGTGGCCGCCGAGAGCTGGTCCTTGGCGGCTGTGACATCGCGCTGGGCATCCGCGAGAGCCTTGCGAGCGCGATCCTCTTCGGTCTCTCTCAGCTTGTATACGGTGTCCAATCTTGTTTTCCCGCTCACGATAATTCTCCTCGGTACAAATGGGGAAGATCTGAAGGCCTCGTTCACCTTTCAGCACGATCCGTGCCGCGACAGATTCCCGACGGTGAGCCGGGCACAATGTGCGCTGCAGGACTTGCCCGGCAACACCTGCCCGGTGGAAGGCAAAGCATGGCCTGGTTTCGATGTCGGCCGGTGGCGCCGCGGTCGGGCGCTGTCGGGTGAAGGTGGGCGAAGGCGCCGAGTAGCGCCACTCGCTTGCCCGGGTCTTCGCGGAAGGGAGAGCCGTGCACGATCGAAACTCGGTCGGGATCGCGTCGCAGTCCCGACGTCAAAGCGGCTGTCGCGCCACGAGTCTGACGGGATGGCTGGCACCCGGTTTGCTTTTCGCCTTGGGCAAGGTGAAACAACGTGGCTGATGGAATCTACGTAGGCATGTCTGCTGCCATGGCACGCGCGGCCCAGCTCGACGCCATCGCGGACAATCTGGCCAACATCGAATCGCCGGGCTTCAAGGGCGTGCGGGCGGCCTTCGCCTCTTTCCTTCCGGCCGGAGGGCCGACTGACAAGGTTCTGTCGGGCGCGGTCGCCACCACCATCGACATGCGGCCGGGGACCACCCAGACGACGGACTCTCTGACCGACGTGACCCCCGGCGATGATCTGTTCTTGAGTGTACAGATGTCTGGGGGCAAGACCGCCTTCACACGCAACGGGCACGTCGAAACCTCGCCGGATGGTCTCCTGCTGATAGCGGGAATGCCGGTCCTCGATAGCACGGGAAAATCGATAACCGTTCCTCCGCAATCCGAGGTCACGATCGAGGCGACCGGCGAGGTCAAGGCGGGTAACCAGGTCGTCGCGACGTTGGCGTTGTGGAAGAACCAGGGATCGATGGACAGGGTCGCGGCCTCGCTGATGGTGCCTTCGGCCGGAACACAGATGAATCAGGTCACCGACGGCTCGGTCCGGGTTGGAGAGCTCGAGCTGGGCAACGTGACCGCCCTGGAATCGACAGTCGCGATGATCGGTGCCCAACGCAACTACGAGCTCGCGATGCAAGCCATTCAAACCTATCGGCAACTCGACCAACGCGTGGTCGAAGTGGGCCGGGTTCGCTAACGGAGGAAAACATGCTGCGCTCTCTTTACACTGCGGCCACCGGGATGGATGCCCAGCAGACCAAACTGGACATCATCGCGCACAACCTGGCCAACACCAGCACCACCGGCTACAAGCGCGCACGCGCCGACTTCGAAGATCTGCTGTCCGAGACCATTCGTTCGGCGACGGCGCCGACGCCGCAAGGGGGAGGTCGCCCCGAACCCCTGCAGGTGGGGCTGGGCGTCCGTACCGCGACCACGACCCGGTCCTTCGCCCAGGGCGACATGCAGTCGACGCAGAACCCTCTCGACGTCGCCATCGAAGGCAGCGGATTCTTCCGGATCCAGCGCGCCAACGGCGACTTCGGCTACACCCGCGCCGGAAACTTCCGTGCCGATGCCACGGGTCGTCTCGTGACCCAGACCGGAGAGATCGTGGATCCCGGGCTCAACATCCCGCAAGACGCCAAGTCGATCACGATTCGGTCGGACGGTACGGTGCTGGTCGAAGTGCCGGGGCGCTCGGATCCCACCGAGCTGGGCGCGCTCCGCCTAGCCATCTTCACCAATCCCGGCGGGCTTCAGTCGCTCGGCAACAACCTGTATGGCGCCACGCCCGCATCGGGCGAGCCCATCTTGGCGAGGCCCGGCGAACAGGGAGCCGGCAATCTCAGCCAGGGGTTCCTCGAGGGCGCGAACGTGAAAGCTGTCGAGGAGATGGTCGACATGATCACCACCCAGCGGGCCTACGAGATGAACTCGAAGGTCATCCAGTCGGCGGACCAAATGCTCCAGAGGCTCACGCAGCTTCGCTGAGGCAAGGAAGGGCTCCATGGTTGCGCTCCTAGTCGCTCTCCTCGCTGCCTCTCCGGCGTATGCGCCCGGTGGGCAGGCCCCGCCCGACGAGGTCAATCGGGCTCTTGCTCGGGCGCTGGTCGTGCCAGAAGCGCGACTCGTGGTGGAGCGATTCACCGCGCCGGCAAACTGTCGCGTGACGGGCGCCAGCGTGCCGCGACCGATCGATGGATCGGGAAGGGTGGGGGTGAAGGTGTCGGGTCGTGGTTGCACAGCCTGGGCATGGGCTGACGTGCAAGTGTGGGCAGCGACCTCGGTCACCACACGGGTGGTTCGGACGGGTGAACGGCTGGGCTCGGCGTCGCGGGTGATCGAACGCGAGATTCGCCCAGGTCAGGTGCCCTTCATCGTCGGCGCCGATGCACTGGCCAGTCGAACGCTACCGCTTGGCAATCTCATCCAGCCAGACGATGTCAGCAGGACTGGCACGACGCTGGGCGATCAGGTCAAGGTGGTCTTCATCTCAGGCGCCGTCGCGATCGAAACTCAGGGGCGGCGCAGTGGCTGCCTACGTGGGCGCGACTGCGCGGTTCTTGCGTCCGGCCGGCACGTCGAAGGTCACATGGACGAGGCTGGCCGGCTGATTGTGGAGGTCCAACGATGAGGAACGCAGCAGGCCTTGCGGCGACGTTGGTCATCTGGTCCCTCCTGGGGCCAGCTTGTGGACCGGCGCACATAAGCGAATACACGCCCAAGCATCGACAATACAAGCTACCCGCCGAGGGCAAGGGCGAGTCCGAGCCGAGCTCGCCCGGCAGCCTTTGGCGTGACGGGCGTCCGGCCTCGATGCTGTTCACCGACGCGCGTGCCCTGCACACGAACGATCTCGTGGTCATCAACATCGAGGAGGTGGCGAACGCCAGCCGCTCTGCTGACACCACGCTGGACCGCAGCTCGACCAGCGCCGCCAAGATCGACGCTTTCCTTGGGTTGCTGAGGAAGCTCAAGCTGAGCTCGACGGACTCGGGCCTCAGCATCGGGGGCAGCTCTGCCAGTGCCTTCAAGGGGCTGGGGTCGAGTGATCGCAGCGAATCGTTCACCGCCACGGTGCCCGCCGTCGTGGTCCAGGTCCTTCCCAACGGCAACCTGTTCGTCGAGGGGCATCGCGCGATCTTGGTCAACTCGGAGGAACATCACTTCTACATCTCGGGGGTCGTTCGGCCCATCGACATCGACCAACAGAACAGCGTGAAGAGCTCGGTCGTCGCGGATGCGCAGATCGAGTTCACGGGCCGTGGCGACCTCACGGAGAACCAGCGACAGGGATGGCTGTCGCGCTACCTCGGCTGGATGTGGCCATTCTAGTCATGCGTCACTCAATCGTCTCACTCGTCCTGGTATTGGCTCTCGGGCTGGCTCAGTCGGCGTCGGCGGCGCCGGTGAGGATCAAGGAGCTCGCCGACGTGCAGGGGGTGCGCGAGAACGCGCTCTTCGGCTACGGCCTGGTGGTCGGGCTCGCTGGCACCGGGGACACCGAGATGGTGTTCTTCACCGCGCAGTCCATCGCCGGCATGCTGGGGCGCCTCGGAATTCGCATCGATCCCAAGGACGTGCGCGTGCGCAACACGGCGGCCGTGATGGTGACGGCGAAGTTGCCGGCATATTCCCGGCCGGGCACCCGGATCGACGTGAACGTCGGCTCGATGGGCAATGCCCGGTCGTTGGCGGGCGGTGTCCTGTTGGTCACGCCGCTTACCGGTCCGGACGGCCAGGTGTATGCGATCGCGCAAGGGCCTGTGCAGGCGGGCGGTTTCGACACGTACTCGGCGGGCACGCGCGTGCAGAAGAACCAACCGACGTCGGGGACGGTGCCCAGCGGCGCCACCATCGAGCGCGCGGTTGCCGCCAACCTGGAGAAGGGCCCGCTCGTGCTCGGTCTGCGGCGTCCTGACTTCACCACGGCCCTGCGGATCGCCGAGGCCGTCAACAAAGCCCTGGGTGGGGAGTCGGCCCGCGCGTTGGATCCTGCCGCCGTCGAGGTTCAGCCCGGGGCGGACTGGAAGGGCAAGATGGTGAACCTGCTGGCCAAGATCGAAACCCTGGAGGTGGATCCGGACCAACGCGCCCACATCGTGGTCAGCGAGCGCACCGGGACTATCGTCGCAGGCGATGGCGTGCGGATCAGGCCCGTCGCCGTCGCACATGGAGGACTGTCGATTCAGGTCACGCAGACGCCGTTCGTGTCGCAGCCGAATGCCATGTCGCGTGTCGGGAACACCGTCACGGGCAGGGCGGCGAACATCCAGGCCCAGGAGGCCAACGGGAGGGCCGTGGCGCTGCCGGCGACGACCACCGTGGAGGATCTCGTCAAGGCCCTGAACATGATCGGGGTTGGACCGCGCGACTTGGTCGCGGTGTTACAGGCGATGAAAGCCGCCGGGGCATTGGACGCCGACCTGGATGTGATGTGATGCAACCCATTCGAGATCCGGCGGAGGGGGCCCGTACCCTCGAATCGATTCTCCTCAAGCAGCTGATCCAGGACAGTGGCGTCTTTCGGGGAATGAATCAGGCTGGCGGCAAGATCTACGGCGAGATGTTCTGTGAGGCCCTGGCGAATGCGGTAGCGCAGAGCGGAGGCGTGGGGATTGCCCAGTTGGTCGAGGCGTCGTTCCAGAATGCGGGCGTGGAAGGGGAGGCCACCCAGGTGGATCCCGATCTGGCCGGACAGTTCCTCTTCGGCCATGACCGTGACAGCGGGGCGCCCGCTGCCACGAACGTGACGCCGAGGGTCTCCAGCAACTACGGTCGGCGCACGGATCCGATCGACGGTTCGTCCAAGTTCCACACCGGCATCGACATCGCCGCGCAGGAGGGAAGCCCGGTTTTGGCGGCTGCCTCTGGAACCGTGCGGCGCGCGGGCCCGCGTGGCGGCTATGGGAACGCGGTGGAAATCGACAACGGCCAGGGCATCAGCACCCTGTATGGCCACGCCAGCAGATTGGCCGTCAAGGAAGGCGACAGGGTCGAGGCTGGCGAACCCATTGCTTTTGTTGGACAAACGGGCAGGGCGACGGGATCCCACCTGCATTTCGAGGTTCGAAAGGACGGAAAGCCGACAGATCCACAAGCAGCCCTTAATAGGTGGGGAGAACGTGCCGACGTACTGATTGGCAAGAAACCCTAGAACGGCATCAATTGGAGAGAAGCCATGAGGGTAGAAGACAAATCAGTTAAGTCGGTAGACCCAGGACCATCCAAGCAAGTGGGAGAACGCGCGGCGCTCGTCGGACGGGTGCTAACGGACAAGGTCAGCGTGGAAGGGGTCAAACAAGTGGAAGCCGTGGTGCGGGCCGTCCAGGCCAGCCTGAGCTCTGACCGCGCTTCGCGTCTGCAAGAGCTCGAGACAGCCATAAGGCAAGGCCGCTACCAGCCCGATGCTGGGCGACTGGCGGAAAGAATCGTGCAAGCCGCAGAGGTCGATGCGCGTCTGCGCGCCATCTTCGGAGGATAGTCGATGAACCCACTCGAACATGCCCTGGACGTCACCAATCGGATGCGAGATGCGTTTCAGGCCGAGCTTCTGGAAGCGCGGCAGCAGCGCGTCTTGATTCGGCAGCTCGATGTCCAGGGACTCTTCGAGCGGGCTCGTCGGCGAGGTGAGTTCAACGTGAGGCTCGCACAGCTGCAAGACGACCTCGGCGGTGCGCTGGGGGCGAGCGCGGCGGAGCTGGGCGTGGAGCGTGTCACCACGGACATCCTGTATACGTCGGGCATCGCGGCCGCTGGCAAGCTGGCCGAGGGACTGTCCGAGCTGCGCGCTTCTGCGCAGGCCCTCCAAGAGATCGACGGCATGAACCAGGTTCTGGCCAAGCGCGCCCTCTCTTGCGTGCGGGGCTATCTGGCTGCCATGTCCCCCCAAGCGTCGGTGTACGACCGTCACGGCGCCGTCAACACCCAAACCACCAGCTCAGTCGCACGGCAGGTCGCCTAGTCATGGATCTCATCAGCGTCATCATGAACGCTGGCGCGGGCCTTGGCGTCTTTCGGGCCAAAGTCGCTACCGCCAGCCACAACATCGCGAACGCCAACACGCCCGGTTACGCCCGGCAGGATGCGGTCGCCACCGAAACCACCCCATCCCAGCCGGCCGGGACGAACAGCTTCATCGGGCGTGGAGTCTCCCTGGAAGGGGTGATACAGACCCGCGACGTGTTCGTGGAAGCTCAGATGAACGTCGCGCTCAGCAACAGCGCCAGCACGACGGCGCAGTCGAACGCGCTTGCCACCGTCACCGCCCTCGATCCCCAGGGACGCGGCAGCATCACGAACGCGATGGGCGCCTTCTACTCGGCGATGCGCGATCTCAATCAGAACCCAGGTGACCTGGGGCTGCGTCGGGCCGTCGTCGAGAGCGCCCGGACCCTGGCCAATGCCTTCAACACGACGGTCAATTCCATCTCTACCGCGCGAACGGCGATCGACCAGAACCTCACCTCCCTCGTGGACAAGGTCAATGGTCTGGTTGCCAGCGTCGCGGACTTGAACAAGCGTATCGCGCTCGCGGTCAACTCGGGGCGGACGCCCAACGACCTGCTCGACATCCGGCAGAATGCGCTCGATCAACTTGCCCAGATGGTTGGCGCGCGTCCGGTCCCAGACAGCTACGGCGGCGTCAACGTGGTGCTCCCCGGCGGCACGAGCCTGGTCAGCGGAATCGTTCCTTCTGCTCTCGGGTTCCAAGCCAACCTCACCAACAGCAACCACCTGGACATCGTGTTCGCGCCCCAGGATGGCGGAAAAAGGGTGGTGCTCGATCGGTCCGAGCTGGGCGGGGAGATCGGTGGCTTACTGGCCGCCAGGGACGAGACCTTGGGCGGGGCCGAGGCATCGCTCAACACACTGGCGTACGAGCTTTCGAGTGTCGTGAATCAGCAGCACCGGGCGGGATTTGCCCTCGACGGGACAGACGGACACGACCTCTTCATGTCGCTCTCGGGACCGACCGCAGCGGCAAAGAACATCGCCGTCGATCCGGCTGTCGACGCCGATCCGAGCTTGGTCGCCGCGGCCGGGACCGCAACCGGAGGGACCGGCGACGCCACGAACCTGCAGAAGATCATCGCCACCGAGTCGCTCAGGCTCTCGAACGGACTCAATGCGCAGCAGGGGTTCGCCAAGCTCACCTCGGACTTCGGCATTGCCGTCAACACGGTCAACGACAATGCGGCATTCGACAAGAACCTTCTGGACGACATAACCAGCGCCCGGGAGTCCGCGTCGGGGGTGTCTACCGACGACGAGATCATCAAGCTGACCCAGGCCCAGAGTGCCTACAATGCTTTGACGAAGGTGATCGTCACCACCAACACGATGTTGGATGCGCTGATGGAGATCATCTAGGGGATTGTCATGCGAGTCACCGAGAAGATGATCTTTCAGAACTCGATCGCCCATACCGGCAAGTCCCGGGAGAACCTGGCGCGCGCCCAGGAGGAGGTCGCGAGCGGTTTCCGGGTTCTTCACCCAGGCGACGATCCCGTGGCCGCTTCGCTCGCCGTCGGACACACGGTGGACAAGGCCCGCTACGCCGCGATTGCCCAGACCGCCCAGCGCGCGGCGGACGAGCTCAATGCCGCGGATACCGCGCTCGACGGCATCACCACGGTGGCCAACCGTGCGCTCGAGATCGCGACACAGTTCGGTAACGATACGTATAGCCCGACGGACAGAGCAACGGCCGCCGTGGAAGTGGACGGCCTGTACCAGCAAACGCTCTCGCTGCTCAATACGACATATGGGGGACGCTACATCTTCGGTGGCTTCAGGGACAATGCTCCGCCATTCGCCGCCGATGGTTCTTTCGTCGGGGACAGCAACGTCCGTCAGGTCGAGGTCGCGCCCGGGCTGTATCAGGCAGCGTCGCTCAACGCGAACGAGATCGTGAAGGGTGGCGCCAACGGCGTCGACCTGCTGCAATCGATGGTCGATCTGTCGACGGCGTTGCAGCAGAACGATGGTCCCGCGATACGCGCCGGTCTCGACAAGGTCAACCAGAGTATCGTTCAGTTGGCCGCGGGACGTACGATCGTGGGCATGGCCCAGGACCAGTTCCAGTCGGCCGTGGCGACGGCAGAGAACGCGACGATCGACGAGAGGGTGAAGATCGGCAAGTTGCTCGACGCCGATGTTCTGGATGCTTCGACACGTCTGGCGTCGGCACAGTTCGCGCTCAATGCGACGCTGACTGCGATGGCGAGGACGCTCAGTATGTCGCTGACGGAGAAGCTAGGCTAACCCCCGTTCGTCACGGCACGGCCCAGCACCCGCGAGCCATTCGGGCTCGTCGGGTGCATTCGCTATGCGTGCGTGTCGTGAGCGGGCGAGGAATCGGAGGCAATCCCGAGGGCTTATCGATCACTGGAAGTGTGCCGTATTACCAATCGAACACGGGCTAAGGCGCCCCGAAACGAAAAAAAAAGGAGTTGGTCATGCTTTCAGTTCAGACAAACGTAAGTGCAATCAGTGCGCAGCGACACTTGGGGGCGACGAGCAACCGTCTCGGTACCGCCATGGAGCGACTCTCTTCCGGCTTCCGGATCAACCGCGCCGCGGACGACGCCGCCGGCCTCGCAGTCAGCGAGAAGTTGAAGGCGCAGATCGGTGGTCTTCACCAGGCTTCGCGTAACTCGCAGGACGGTATCTCGATGATTCAGACCGCCGAAGGCGCGCTGGACGAGGTGCAGTCGATGATGCAGCGTATGCGCGACCTGGCCGTCCAAGCCGCTTCGGACACCAACAGCCAGACCGAGCGCGACAACATCAACCTCGAGCTCGGGCAGCTGGGCAAGGAAATCAACAGCATCTCGATGCGCACGAAGTTCAACGGCCAGGCCCTGCTGTCGGGCTCGCTGACCAAGGCGCAACTGAGGGACACCGCCGGCGGCGTGGCAGCGTGGGATGGCAGCAGCGCCGTGCTGACCGCGGACAGCGCGGACACGAGCGGCACCGCCGCCACGACGAACCTGACCATCACCGATGTCAACGTCGAGGGCGCGCAGGCCGGACGATCGTTCCACCTGTCGCTGACCGAGACGACGGCTGACCACACCACGGCTGACCGAGTGACGCTGACCATGTGGTCGAACGACGCGGCTGCCACGGCCGGTGAGGAGATGACGGCGCAATCGGGGCAGACCTTCGCGGTCGAGGAGACCATCAGGTTGAGCGACATCGGCCTCGGTGGCTCGCAGACCCTGAACTTCGCGAACCTGGGTGTGAAGATTACCGTGACGGATGCCGGAGGGGCCGGCGTGGATGCGACGACCGCCGCAGCGGATTTCGATGCAGCCAACAACTTCGTCGTCGACACCGCGACAGCGAGCGGCATGGCCACGCTGCAGACCGGCGCGAACCAAGGCGACGAGACGGTGGTCGAGTTCGTCAACACGGCACTCGCCGGCGGAACCGGCGTCAAGGCGATGGACACGTTGGCGGCCAGCCTGAAGCAGTTCGCCACGGCCGGCGGTGCGACCCGCGAGAATGCATCGTCGCTCATCACGGCGCTCGACAACGCGCTGGGGTCCATCTCGAGTAGCCGAGCTACGCTCGGTGCCGCTCAGAACCGGCTGCAGCACACCATCGCGAACCTCAGCACCACGGCGGAGAACCTGCAGGCTTCGAACAGCCGTATCCGCGACGTCGACGTGGCCACCGAGTCGTCGAACATGGCCAAGAACCAGGTGCTCGAACAGGCCGGCGTGTCCGTCCTCGCGCAGGCGAACCAGCTGCCGCAGTTGGCACTCAAGCTCCTCGGCTAATAGCCGAAGTCGGTAGCTAGGGCGCCACCAGCAACCAACCTGATCTAGCCGCTCCGGGACAGCCCGGAGCGGCCGTTTCGAAGGAATCGTAAGCAGCATCGAGGTAAGAACATGACCGCCGCTTCCGCATACAGGCAGAACAGCATAGCGTCTTCGTCGGCCCCGCAGATCATGGTCACGCTGTTTCAGGCGGCCATGGCGAACATGCGCGGCGCGGCCGGCGCCTTCGATCGAGGGGATTGGCGGAAGGGCAGCGAGCTGTCCGAGAAGGCCGCGAACATCGTGCTCGGACTTCAGGGGACGCTCAAGGCAGAGGCAGCACCCGAGCTCTGCGAGAGATTGAGCGATATCTACATGTTCGTGGCGGGACGACTCGGGGAAGCGGGAACCAAGTTCTCAGCGGAGTCGGTGCGCGAGGCCGAACAAGTCTTTGCGCCCATCGCGGAGGCGTTCGTCCAAGTGGGAAGCAGCGCGGCCCATGCCGCGGCGGGCGTGGGGCGGTGAGTGCGGCGGGCACCGCGGGCAATCGGCTGATTGCGTGCCTGGAGCGAATCGCGTCCCTGCTCGAGAAGGGCGAGGTGACCTCGGCCGCGGCGCTCGTGGAAGAGCTCACGACCTTGACGTCCGGAGAGCCCGAGTCGATGACAGCCGAGGAGCAACGCGAGGCCGGGCGGCTCCTGGTGCAGTGCGGGGACCTAGAACGGGGCCTGCACAAATCCGCTCTCGAGGCCATGCAGCGTTTGGGCGCGGCCAGAAGGTCTCAGGCGTACCAGATGCCTCAAGAAGTCGGTGAAACGCGCCGATAGAAAGTAGGAGGCCCATCGTCATGGCAAGCTCCGTAGGCTCTACGTCTTCGACTGGAATGTTTTCGGCGACGTCAGCCCTGTTTCAGGCAAGTGGCATTGCCTCTGGGATCAACACGGCTTCGATCGTGGACAGCTTGATCACGGCCCAGTCCGGACCGCTCAATCAGCTGCGCCAGCGTCAGGAGGACTACAAGGTTCAGATCTCCACGGCCGGCACGCTGATCACGCAGCTCAAGGAGTTGCAGACGGTGGCGGCCAATCTGGCGAGCAAGGGCGTGGCGGCTATCCGCCCCACCGAGACCTACGCGGACTTCACCGTTTCGGGATCGGCGAAGACCGAGAGCTCTTATGCCATCAGCGTGGAGCAGGTGGCAAAGCAGGCCAAGATGCGTTCGGCCAGCTTCACGTCGGCGCAGGACGAATCCGTCGTGCCCGATGGAACCTTGCAGTTCGCGATCGACGGCGCCAATACGGCGAGCATCGATACCACGGGAAAGACCTTGGCGGACATCGCCGAGTCCATCAACCAGGGCATCTCGCAGCTGAGCGCCTCGGTGATATCGACTTCGACGGGCTACTACCTGAACGTCAGTCGGCGCGAAACCGGCTACTCGAAGACGACCGGGCAGGACGCCGCCTTGACGGTGGTAAGTGACCCAGGTTTGGGGCTGGCGCTGACACAATCAGCGGAGAATGCCAGGCTGACCATCGACGGCCTGTCGGTCGAGCGGACCAGCAACACGATCAGCGACGTGCTCGACGGTGTGACGTTTCAGCTGACTGGCGAATCGGGCGTCGAGAAGGACGTGGCCTTCGTCTCCGATAGCAGCGGCACCGAGGAGGCCTTGAACACCTTCGTAACGGCGTACAATGCGCTGGCGGAGACGATCAAGAGTCAACTGGTCTTGGATCCCGACGCGTCATATGGCGACACCCTGCTTGGCCACTCGTCTATGACGAGCATCCAGAGGGCGATGCAAGGGATGCTGTCCCAGGTGGTGTCTGGAACCGGTTCGGTGCGCATCCTGGCGGACTTGGGGTTGGAGTTGCAGCGGGACGGCTCGCTCTCGCTCAACGTCTTCGCCATGCAGAATGCGGTCTCGAAGAACCCGGGTGCGGTCAATGCGATCTTCTCGACGGCAAACACCGGCATCGCCGCAGTCGTCAAGAGACTGGCCGACGCCCAGACCCGCCCGCTCACGGGTGCGCTGTCCATGCAACAGCGTTCTCTCCAATCGCAGATCCTGGACATGGACGAGCGTGCGATTCAGATGGAGAGGAATCTGGACGGCGAGCGGAGGCGCCTGGTGGCGCAGTTCACGGCCATGGAGCAGCTGATCGCGGGGTTCACCAGTGCCGCGACCTATCTTGCCCAGGTCGCCAACCTGAAGATCTCCGAGTGAGGCACGGAAGATTAGTGTGAGGCCCATGCACCACAACGCCGGAGCGCACCGGAAGTCCCGGGGCCGTCGCGGGGGAAGACAGATCGGGCTCGCCGAACTGAAGGAAGCCGCGCGTGCGGCGTTGGCGGCCGGGAAGCTCGACGTCGCGGAGAAGACGTACCTGGAGATGGTCAAGCGCGGCACGCTGGATGCCGACGTCTACAACAACCTGGCGGCCATCTGCGACCGTCGCGGCGGGGGCATCGAGGACAGCGTGAAGCTGCTCGAGAAGGCGGTGGAGCTGGCGCCCGAGAGGGGAGAGTTCCGAGCGAACCTTTTGAGGCTGCTCGGACGCCAAAGAGCCGGCTTGATGCGGCAGGCGCGTTACGAGGCAGCCGTGCCGGTGGCTTGGCGTATGGTCCAGCTGGAACCCGGTTCGGCCGCGAACCATCGCGAGCTCGGGGAATGCTACGCCAAGTCCGGGAACCTGGAGGAGGGGGTCAAGCATTTCACGCGCGCGATCAACCTCGATCCGAACAACCCCAGCCACTACAACGATCTGGGCTTGGCCTGCTACGAGCTGAAGTGGTTGGCCGAAGCGCAGGGAGCTTTTCAAGAGGTGCTGAGGCTCAAGCCGGACTCGGCGGTGGCCTACACGCACCTCGGACTTCTGGCCAACCTCACCGGACTGAGCGGGGTCGCGGTGAGCCTGATGGAGCGGGCCGTGAAGGTCGAGCCGCAGAGCTCGGCCGCGCACAGCAACTTGGGGCTCTTTCTTCGCGATCAGGGGCGGCTGCGCGAGGCGCGAAGACACCTCGAAGAGGCGTTGAGGCTGAACCCCAAGAGCGTGACCGCGATGTCGACCTACCTGCTATCCCTCGTCAGCGATCCGGACGCCGATCCGGCGTGGGTCGGGGCCGAGCACAAGCGGTACGACGCCATCGTTCGCGGGACGCCCCGGAAGGTGGTCGCACGTGACCTCGAGCCGAGGCGAAAGCTTCGGATCGGCTACTTGTCGCCGGATCTGCGCGCGCACTCGGTGTCCTTCTTCATCTTGCCGGTGCTCGAGAACCGGAACCGGGAAGAGACCCATGTGACCTGCTACTCGACGACCTTGGTCGAAGACGCGGTCACGAAGAGGATCCAGGAACACTCCGATGCCTTCCGGTCGGTCTACCGCATGAGCGACGAGAAGCTGGCCGGGCTGATCGCGGAGGATGGCATCGACATCCTGGTCGAGCTGTCCGGTCACACATCCCAGAATCGGTTGGCGATGCTGGCGAACCGCGTGGCGCCGGTGCAGGCCACCTACCTGGGATACGCCAACACCACCGGGCTTCTGGAGATGGACTATCGAATCACCGACGACATCGCCGACCCCGTCGGTGTCAGTGATACGTGGCATTCCGAGAAGCTGGTGCGTATCCCGAACGGGTTTCTGGCCTACCAGGCGGCGTGGGATCCCGCCGCCTTTCCGGTGGTGCAAGTGCCGGCCGAGGCGGCAGGTCACGTCACGTTCGGCAGCTTCAACAATCTGGCAAAGCTCAACGACCTCGTCCTCGACACCTGGGCAGCGATCCTGGGCAAGGTCCCGGGCAGCCATCTGATGTTGAAGGCGAAGGGGCTGCGCAGTGACGCAGTCCCGGCCCGCATCATGGATGCCTTCGCGGCGCGGGGCGTGGCGAGCGAGCGCATCCGACTTCTGACCCAGGAGCCGTCCGCGCACGCGCACCTGGCTCTCTACAATGAGATGGACATAGCCCTCGACACTTTCCCGTACAACGGTACGACCACCACGTGCGAGGCGCTCTGGATGGGGACCCCGGTGGTGACCTTCGAGGGACGCAGCCATGCGGGGCGCGTGGGAGCGACGCTGCTGCACCGGAGCGGCTTGAGCGAGCTGGTGGCGAGAGATCGCGAGGGATACATCGAGACCGCGAGCGCACTCGGGCGCGACCTGTCGCGGCTGGCACGGATTCGCCAAGGCTTGCGCGAGAAGCTCTTGAAGTCGCCGGTGGCAGACGGGGCCCGCCTTGCGCGCGAGCTGGAAGCCGCCTATCGCGAGATGTGGCTCCGCTACTGCGGGGCGATGTCGGCGGCCGCCTGAACGAAGGTCGGCTACCCGGCGAAGGCGTGCCGGGCTGCCGCGATTCTCTGCTCGATCTCGGCCGAGTGTAGGGGGTTCTGGGCGAGGCGATTGAGGATGCCCTCGGCACGTCGACCGAGGAAGTAGGTCGAGAAGGCCACGCGCTCGAGGTAAGGCTCGTCGATCATCGCGAAAAGAGAGGTGACCGCAGAGTGCGCGCCGGGGGCCAAGCTGTCGTGGCGGTGATGGGGCGGCAAGAAGACCTCCGGGAGCGCACCGGGGAGCCCTTCGTCGCCTGCGGCCACGAGCAGGCCTTGCGCCTCTTCGAGGAAGACCACGGAGGCGCTCCTCTCGCCGAGATCCATGGCGACCCGAGCGGCCGAGAGCAGTCGCGAGGCGTTGCAGCTCGTGTTGATGGCCGCGATGAGGTTGGCGAAGCCGCGTCGCAGATGCGCGACCCGCAGGGACGCGGACAGTGCCGTATCCTCGCCACGCAGCACCTCGGCGAGCGACGCGTAGTACGCGATGCTGTCGGGCAGGGCTTGGGCGAACAGGCCGGCTTTCAGAAAGGAGGCCGCCCAGGGGCGCGCCGCGAACCAGGCGACCATGGTGGGCTCTGCGGACCGGACATCGATGGCGGGCAGCTCGGCTTCGTCTTCGACGAGGAGCCCATCGCGAGCGAGCTCGTGGCTGCGCTGCTCGTTGCAGCCGAAGACGTTGAGCAGATAGGAGTCGGCTGCATCGGACGTGGATAGAGGCACGAGGACGTTCGGCCCGGGAAGGTGTCGGTAGATCTTGAGCCCCAGATCGGTGATGGCACGCAAGAGTCCGTCATTCACCTTGTTGCCGTGCTTGTACTCGAACATCACGAGCGGCGAGCTTCGCGAGAAGAAGTCCTTGGCCGCGCTGAGAATGCGGACCTCCTCGCCCTCGGCGTCGAGCTTCAGGAAGTCGATGGGCCTATCCCACCCGAGGCTCTCGCTGTCGAGGGTGGTCAATGGCACCTCTTCGCCCGACTCGCCGGCCGCGTTCAGGCTGTTGAGCTCGGCGTTCTTGGCTATGCCGAGGCGCGCGGACCCTTGGTGGTCCGACATGGCCTGCGCCCGAAGGCATACGTTGTCCAGGTGGTTGTCCGCCAGCGACTGGGTGAGGCAGGAGCGTGGCAGAGAGGCCGGCTCGTACGCCCAGACCTTGCCGTCCCTGCCGACCGCCGTCGCGCTGGTGATGGTGTACATGCCGTAGTTGGCTCCGACGTCCACGACGGCCATGCCGGGGCGAAGGTAGCGCCGAACGAAGTGGATTTCTCCCTCGAACCAGTCGCCTTGCTCTCTTAGAACGAAGGGAGTCATGAGGTGTCGGTCGGCCGGGACTGTGACGGTTGCTCCACCTGGGAACGAAAGTCTCTCGGTTGCTCTGGCGGTACCCATGCTGACTCCTCGTTGATGATGAGCGGTCTATCGCGCGATCGCGTCCAGGTTGTCCGAGGCCCGGACTTCCAGGACCAAGTCGATTCGCCGGTTCAGCTCTCGGCCTTGTGGCGTATCGTTGCTGGCCACGGGGCGGCTATCGCCATAGCCGGCGGCGCTGAGTAGGTTGGCTGGAATCCGGTGGGCGCGTTCGATGTAGGACGTGACCGATGCGGCCCGTGATGCAGATAGGTCCCAGTTGTCGCGGTAACGCGAGGTCACCGGGGGAATGTCGTCGGTGTGGCCTTCCACGCGAACGGGACGGCGCATCTTGCCCAGCTCGGACGCGACTACGTCCAGCACGGGCATGACCTCGGGGCGAAGGGCCG
Source organism: uncultured Myxococcales bacterium (assembly GCA_964647025.1). Taxonomy (GTDB): domain Bacteria; phylum Myxococcota_A; class Polyangia; order Fen-1088; family Fen-1088; genus Fen-1118. Next base: position 21,099 of record CAZYFU010000019.1, read on the forward strand.
CGGCGGCGGGATCGAAGAAGTGGGCGACGGACAAGCGGACCATCAGCTTCTTGCCCTCGATATGCAGGCTCACCGACGTGGTCATGCCGGGCTTCTCCAGCAGGAACCCCTTGAACTTCTTCTCCATTCTGCGGCGCATGGCTTCGATGGCTTCGACCTGCTTTTGCGACGGGCGCTCGGCGTCGGCCAGGTTGGCCATGCAGCCACCCTCGCTGGCGGGACCGTCGAAGATCGGCATCGCGTCCACACCACCTTGCCCTTTGAAGTGCATGGCGAACTTGATCGACTTCACGACGTCGATCATCCGCTTGTGGTCCACACGGCTGACCGAGTACATGACCACGAAGAAGGCCATGAGCAGGGTCATGAAGTCCGCGTACGAGACCAGCCAGCGCTCGTGGTTCTCGGGCTCCTCGTGGATTTCCTTCTTGGCCACGGACTACTCTTTCTTTCCGTCGCCGGCGCCTGCTGTTTCGTGGATGCCGGCGTAGGCAAGAAGCTTCTCGCGCAGGACCCGCGGGTTGAGGCCGGCCTGGATGGAGAGCGCGGCTTCGGCGATGAGCACACGGCGTTCCTTCTCTACCGTGAGCTTGCGCTTGATCTTGGTGCCGATCGGCAAGAAGAGGAGGTTGGCGCTGCCGACGCCGTACACGGTGGCGACGAAGGCCGTCGCGATGCCGCCGCCGAGCTTCGATGGATCGTTCAGGTTCTCCATGACGTGAATCAGACCCAAGACGGCGCCGAGGATTCCGATGGTCGGGGCATAGCCGCCCATGGCCTCGAAGACCTTGGCGCTCACCGCGCCCTCCTCGTACTCTCGCATGATCTCGGTCTCGAGCGCGTCACGTGCGACCGTGGCGTCGACACCGTCGACGATGAAGCCAACCGCCCGCTTCAGGAACGGATCCTTGAGCTCGGGCAGTCTTTGTTCGAGGGCGAGCACGCCATCCCTGCGAGCCACGCCCGCCAAGTCGACGACCTGATCGAGGATCTGCTTCAAATCGCTCTTCTTCTGGATGAGCGCGGCGCTGGTGCCCAGCTTGATCGCGCGAAAGAACTCGTGCAGCGGGAACGAGACCAGGACGGCGCCGAACGTGCCGCCGAAGATGATCATCGCTGCCGTGAGCTGAAGGATGGAGCTTGGGTGGCCACCTTCGAGGATCTGGCCGCCCAGGATCATGCCGAGCGCGAAGACGAGGCCGCCGATCGTCGCAAGATCCATCGGCTATCCTTCCCCGTTGCGGACCAGCGGGCCGCACTGGATCTTGCGCCGGTAGTCGATCACCTGGGAGACCACGTCCTCCACGGTCTGCTTGACCAGGATGTGGTGCCCGGTGGTGAGCGTGAGCATGGTGTCGGGAGTCTTCTCCACTGTCGCAATCAGCTCGGCATTGACGACGACCTCGGAGCCGTCCAGGCGAATCAGTGGAATCATGGGAATCTCCTAGGGTTTCTCGGCTAGTTGCGGCCTCTCCTTGAGGGCTCGCGCTGTCAACAGAGAGGCCGCAAGCCAAAGAAGGCTTACCGCTTGAGGTTCATCAGCTCGGCGAGGAGCTGGTCGGCCGTGGTGAGGGTCTTCGAGTTCGCCTGGAAGTTGCGTTGCGCAGCGATCATGCGGACGAACTCGCTGCTGATGTCCACGTTCGACTGCTCGATGGTGCCGGCGGTCACGCTTCCGCGGTCAGCCGTGGCGGGCGTGCCGAGGGTGGGTGGGCCAGAGGCGGGTGCCTCGGTGTACAGGGTCGAGCCCATGCGGCTGAGCTGATCGGGGGCCTTGAAGTTGGCCAGGATCAGCTGGCCGAGGGTGCGGGTCTGGCCATTGGTGAACCCGCCGGTGATGGTGCCGTCCTGACCGATCGCGATGCTGCTCAAGCTCCCCGAGCTGGACCCGGCCTGGGTTACGAAGCTGACCGCGGAGGTGGCGGCGTATTGGGTCAGGCCATCGAGGCCCGCGCCGCCGATCTCGGTTCCCGTTCCGAAGCTGAAGGTCAGCGGTTGCGGACCGTTGGCGTCCTTGGGCCAGAAGCCCTGGGAATCGGTGATGTTGCTGATCAGGCGACCCTCGGGGTCGAACCTGAGTGTGCCGGTCGCAACCTCGGTGGTGGTGCCGGACGTGGCAGGTGTGGAGCCGTCGCCCTCGTACGTCAGGTTCTTGCCGTCGGTCATCACGTGGTAGGTCCAGACGCCCGACTCGCCTGGTTGGTTGCCGCTCGGGTCATTCTTCGAGAAGTAGATGTCGAGCTGGATGGGCTTACCGAGGGAGTCGTAGACGGTCATGCTGGTGGTGAAGTTGGACGTGGTCTTGGGAGTCGTCGGATCCCAGGTCCGGAACTCCGCGGTCTGGTCGAGGTTTCCTCGAATGGTGATCTCGTCGGTGGCTTTGGCAGGGGCCGAGGCGTTGCCGACCTGCAGATCGCCGAGGAGGCCGGAGGTGACCGTGCCGGTGGCATCGGCTTGCAGGCCTTGCACGCGGAGACCTTCGAGGTTCGTGAGGTAGCCGTCCTTGTCGATGGTGAGCTGACCGTTGCGGGTGAAGAAGGTTCCTTCCACGCCGCCGTGGTTTCCCTTCAGCACCAGCAGGCCGTTGCCCTGGATGGCGACGTCGGTGGACAGTCCGGTGGTGGTGAAGCCGCCCTGGGAGAAGAGCTTCTGGACGGTCAAGGTGGTTACGCCCAAGCCCAGCTGGCCAGAGGCGCCGATGAGCTGTTGGGACATGGCGTCGGCGAACACCGTGCGTGCTGCTTTGAAGCCGACTGTGCTGCTGTTGGCGATGTTGTCTCCGACGACCGACAGCTCTTGGCTGGCGGCGTTGAGACCGCTTGCTCCGACGTACAATGCTCCGACTAGACCCATGTTGGCTTCCTTTCCGTTGTTGCTACTCGTTCAATTCTGAAATCTGCGATAGCTCGAGGTTCTGGCTGCCCGTGATGAACGTCGGGGTGCCATCCTTGAATGTCATGCCCGTGATGCGGGCGCTGCCGGTCTGGGTGAATGCGACGGTCTGACCGTCCCTGCCCACCGCCGTGACCCGGGCCGTGAACAAGCCGTAACCGGCCAGCTCCTCGTCGCTGTTGGTTCCGTTCCACAGGATCTTGTGATTACCGGCGGTGAGCTCGATGGGCCCGATCGAATTGATCGTGGCGCCGGTGTCGTCTTGAATCGCGACGCTGACCGTGGCCGCATCCTCCAGGTTGACGCCGATTCGCGCGACGATGTCGCCGGGCTCGAAGTCGATCTGGTCCCCGGTGAGCATCGCGGTCTTGCCGACCATCTGGGCGGAGGTGGTGTGCAGCGCCGTGGTCTGTCCCGCGAGCATCTTGGTCAGCGTGTCGTTGGTATTGCTCATCTGTTCGAGGCTCGAGAACTGGGCCAGCTGGGCCACGAAGGCGGTGTTGTCCATGGGCTGGGTGGGATCCTGATGCTGGAGCTGGCTGGTCAAGAGCTTCAGGAACTCGTCCTTGCCCAGGGCGGACCGATCCTTGTTGCTCGCTGCGGCCTGCGCGGCGTTCCCGGCGCTCTGAATCTCGGAGATGGTGGATTGAACTGCCATGGTGTTCCTCAGGCTGTGATGTGAATGCGGCCCTCGTCGAGTTGCGTGCTCTCGGCCGCGGTCGCGCGCGTACGCGTGGCTGGGGCGGGATGGGATGGTCGGTGGTCGGAGGTGGCGGGCTCGGGATGCTGTTGCGCATGGCCACCTTGTCCGTGGTGGTCCGCGGCGAAGCTGCCGAGGCCCAACCCCTGGTTGGCGAGAACCGTGCGCATCTCGGGTGCCTTGCTCTCGAAGATCGTCGCCATGCTGCCGCCGACGTTCACGTCGGCGCTGCCGTCGCGCACGCGAACGTGCAGGGACAGGTCACCCGCGTCCGAGCTCAGCGACAGGTGCGCGACGTGCGGGAGAACCGTGACCGCGAGGCCGGAATCCTCGATGGCGCGTTGGTAGATGGCGGCAGCCTCGGCGGGAACCCGGGTGACTTGCACGGACTCGGCGGCAGGCGGGGCGGCGATCGGTGCAGGGGGCGTTGCGGGCGTGGTGAGCGAGGGCAGCGAAGGAGCCGCTGGTGTGGCCGCTGCTGCTGGTTGCGCGGCTTGGTCCGCGCCAACCAGAGGCGGGGTCGCTGGCGTTGACGAAGATTCGGATGCGCTGGTGCGCGCCGAGGCCGTCACTGATTCCGGCCGGGCGGGTTGCTGGGGCTGCACTTGAGATGCAGAGGCTGGCTTGGTTCCATCCGACGGCTGCGACGCCTGAGACCGAATCTGGCCTGCCGATTCGGGATCCTTGCTCGGAGCGACTCCCGAAGCAGATGGGTTCTCGTCGGCCCCGGTGGTGCTCGCGCGCTTCGGGCGTGTGCGTCCCGGCGCCGGCGCTTCGGACTCTTCCGCGCTCGTGGCCTGCTTGGTCGGCTTGCTTGACGATGCCGTCTGGGGGGCATCCGACGGCGCTTGGGCAGGTGCGCTCGCCGTCGGTGTGACAGTTGGGGAGCTGGGCCTGGGCTGGGCAGTCCCGGATGACGAGGCGGGAGCCTGGCGACGATCCTTGTCGGCGCTCTGCACCGCAGATTCCGCTTCCCTGCCGACGACGCGATTTCCCGACGCTGGCGATGCGGCGATGGGAGGAGCGCTTGCTTGGAGCTTCGGGTGAGGCTTGTCCGAGGCCGCTGGCACTGCCGGCGTGTCGGAGGGGCGCGCTCGTGTGGGACCATCCGAGCTGGGCGCGGAGAAGGCGGGGACGACCTCGGCGGCCTGCGGCTCGACCGGGCCAGGCTGTTTCGGGGCTTTGGGCGCCGAGGCCGGGACTGCGCCAAGCTGTGACCCAGCCCCTGGCGAGGCGTGGGTGGCAGCTTGCGATGGGCGTGGCGTGGCGGCTTGGACCGCAGCCGCTCGAGCGCCCACCGATGTGTCTGGGCGGGATGACGAAGGCTGCGCGGAAGGCTGCGAAAGCCGTGAGGGAGCCTGCTGTGGAGCTGCGACCGTGCCGGCCGCCGCGGATGGTGCTGGCTGAGTAGGCGAGGCCGACTGGGCAGGATGCGCCACAGGTGACGGCCGGTGCTGGGGATGCGTGGTCTGCTGTGCGCCGGTTGCACCTGGCGCTGGCGCAGAAGCTCGCACGCGAGCCGTCGCTTGCTGGAGGACTGGTTCTTTGAGGACTGGTTCTTTGTGGGATGCGAGCGCTTGTGCCTGCTGTGCGACGGCCGGAGCGGAAGGCTGCGCGTGGTGGCGCTGTGGAGACGCGGTCTGCGCCACGACGGGTGCCGGGGCCGACGCAAACGCCAGCCGCGAGCCGATCGTGCTGGGCCTCTGCGAAGGGCCGTGCGCCTGGTGGGGCAGGGGCGCCTTCGAGGCTTCGAAGGGCGGGTGCGAGGTATGTCGCGCAGGCACGGCTGGGGCCTGGGGTGGGGAGACCTCTGGCGTGCCCTGGGGCGAGGGTTCGCGTGGCGACTGCGGGCCTGGCGGATGCGAGGCCTGGCCTTGGGTTGGTGCGGGCTTCGCGATGCTGAGGACCACGGCCTTCGTGTCGACCACCGCGGTCGGGTAGGAGGGCAGCTCTGCCGCAGACGCGTCCGACTTCGCCTGCTCGGCGCCTTCCGTCCTTTTGTTGTCTTCGTCGCTCGGCTGCGCTGCCTGTGAGTCGAGAGCGCCATGGTGCGCGACCTCGCCAGCGCCCTGTTCATGCGAAGCCTGCGGCGTTGCCCCGGCGTTTGGAGGCGTGGCGGCGGGCCGCTTGCCGTCCATGTCGGCCTTCGTCCCGACCGGCTGTCGCGAAACCACTCGCGTGCCTGGGGCGGGGACCTGGCCGTTCGCTGCATTGCCTGGCTTGCTGTCCGTCGCCGACGCGCTTGGTGCTGCCTGTGTCGTGGTGGTCGCCTGTCCTTCGGTGCCCAGGCCCTTGGGCGCGATCTGCCTGATGGGCGGCCGGGGCTGGAGGTCGGAAGCCGTTCCAGCTGAGTCGGGCCGGCCGTAAGCATGTCGGGTGGCCGCCGTGGCATGGGTCGGATCGGGCGAAGCTGCCATCGCGCCCGCGGTTGGTTCCGCCATCTGCGCGCCACTTCGAGACGCTGAGCTGCCTGTCTGGCTTCGTCGTGGCTCGGTCTGACTGTACCTGGCAGCCACGACCCGCGACAGCGAACCCGAGCCCGTCAGAACCGCGACGGGCTGCTGTGCGGAGGTCGGGACCTGCGACGTCGACGCGCGCTCCGCAGTTGTCGCAACCTCAGCCATCGCCCTGTCCGTGCTCGCGCGCATCGGCGAGGTCTTCGGGGTCGTCGGCGCATCCGTGATCGCAGCCGGAGGGGGAGACGTCGTCTTGGCCGTTCTCGGAGCCCTCGTCGTGGTGGTGGCCGTGGCCGCCATCTCCGTGGTCGTCGGCGACTGCTCCGCCGCCTCCGTGGCCGTGGATTGCATCTGCGTGGCCGCGCTGTGCCCCGCCCGTGTCAGCTCCCTGTCCGCGCTCGCCTTCTTCGGCGCTTGCGGCCCGGCAGTCTCTGTCGGGCTTGTGGCGCGGCCCTTGGCCTGATCGTCCCGGGTGGCCTTGCCGAGCAACTGGGTAAAAACTGCCGCCAGGCGGCCAATCTTGCCGCGCTTGCCTTCTCCCTTTGTCATGGTCGGCAGGGCTTCCGTTGGACGGGCCTGCGCCACCATGCCGGACTTCACCGAGGCGCTCATCTACCCCCCGCCTTCTTGTCCTTGACCGGCGCCGGCTTGCGGGTAGCGATCTGTGTAGCCAACTCGGCCGCGAGCTCGGGCTTGAGCAAACCCAGGATGGCTCCGGCGTCCGCCGGTTTCATTCTGCGAATGATCTCGGCTGCCAGGGCGCGGTCCAGCCGTGAGACCAAGGCCGCTGCCTGCTCCGGCTTCATGCCCTTCATGGTCTTCGAGACTGCGTCGATCTGCTCGGTGGGCGCCTCGCGCAGCGCCGTCGGCGAGACCATCGTCGGCGAGGCGAAGCCATCGCCCATGGTCATGCCGATGTTGCCACCACAATTGCCGGTGGCCTTGAGGAGCGCTTCCAGGCGGGCCGTCTCTTGTCGCAGGGCTTCGCGGGCCTTCTCGATATCCGCCAGGGTCGCAGCAGGGCCCAGGTCTGCGGCCGGAGCCGCGGCCTCGGGCGCAACCGGCGTCTTGCCCAGCTGGCCCCTCAGCGCGGCGAGCGTGAGTCCCGGGGGGACGACGGCGGCATAGCGGTCAGTCGACCAGGCTGGCTTTCGTTCTTGGACCGCCTCGCCTCGTTCCACGGAGACGGTCTTACGCGACCCTCTTCGGTGTCCCTTCGCTTTGGAGTCGACGAAGACCTCTTCTTCGGGCTCGTCGACGATCGGTACGACTTCTTCCAGTCTCGGCGCCGGCTTCGACTTGCCCATCGGAATGGGTGGGACCTTTGCATTGGCAGGCCCGCTCGGCGCTGTCGGCGGCCTGGGGGCCGCGGCGACGGGGACGGAAGGTTTGCCAGGCTCTCGCATGCGGGCCGCTGCCGGCTGCGCATCAGGCGAGCCTGCTGCCGCGGCGAGAACCAGCCATAGCGAGAGTGCGAGACTAGGCACGACGTTCCTCTTGTTTTGGTGACGCTGCAATTGGCTTGCCATCCAAGGCCTGTCGCAAACGTGACAGTGTCTCCTTGAGGGCGAAGCGTTCGTTCGGTTCCTGGCGCAGGAATGCGTTCAGGTCGTGGATGCAGCGGAGGGCGGCGTCGACTTTGGGATTGGTACCCGCGACGTAGGCGCCGACCTCGACCAAATCCGCGGCGTCCTTGTAGGCTGACAGCACCTCGCGGACGCGGCGCGCGAGGACCAGGTGATCGGGGGTCGCCACGTCGCTCATCACGCGGCTGACGCTGGCGAGCACGTCGACTGCAGGAAAGTGCCCGGCCATCGCCAGCTTTCGACTGAGCACGATGTGTCCGTCGAGCGCGGCCCTCGAGGCATCGACCACCGGATCGGTCAGGTCGTCGCCCTCGGCCAGAACCGTGTACATCGCCGTGATGCTGCCTTGCCCTTCGGCGTTGCCGGCGCGCTCGACCAAGCGCGGGATCATCGCGAAGACGGACGGCGGATAACCGCGCGAGGTGGGCGGCTCGCCCGCTGCCAGACCGATCTCCCGCTGGGCCATGGCCACGCGCGACAGCGAGTCGATGAGCAGGAGCACGCGCTTTCCTTGATCGCGAAAGTACTCGGCCACCGCCGTGGCTGCCATCCCGGCCCGCACCCGCACGAGCGGCGACTCGTCTCCCGTGGCCACCACCACCACCGAGCGTGCGAGGCCGTTCCCGAGGTCGCGCTCCACGAACTCGCGGACTTCGCGTCCACGCTCTCCCACCAGCCCGACGACGATTACGTCTGCATCCGCGCTGCGCGCGAGCATCCCGAGGAGCACGCTCTTGCCGATGCCGGGGCCGGCCATGACGCCGAGGCGCTGGCCTTCACCGCAGGTCAAGACCGAGTCGATGGAACGAATACCGAGTACGAGCGGCCGGCTGATCCGCCTGCGGCTCATGGCACGCGGCGCGGAGCAGTTGATGGGCACGCGCGCGTCCAGGATCAAGCCTCCACGACCATCGAGCGGTTCCATGGCGGCGCTGACCACGCGTCCGAGAAGACGTTGCCCGACCATGATCTCGCCGGCGCTGGCACGTGGGATCACGGGACATCCTTCGCCGATGCCTTTCACGTCGCCGAACGGCATCAAGATGGCGTTCGGACCAGAGAATCCCACGACCTCGGCGGCGATACTGGCCCCGTTTCCGGTGCGGATCTCGCAGTACGTCCCCACCGCCACCTGGGGCAGCGTCGCCTCGACCACGATCCCTGAGGCGCGAGTCACCTTGCCCGCCAGCACGCAGGATTGCGCCTCGGCGAGGGTTCGTTTGAAGGCGTTGAGGTTCACCAGGCTCACGGCTGGTTCTCCTGGGCGGCGGCGTCGAGCACGCGGCGCAGCTCCTCGATGCGGGCGCCAAGCCGCCCGTCGACCGTCACCAGATCGCCCTCGACCAGGCAGTCCCCGCGGCCCAAGGAACCGTCGGCGACGATGTCGACCTTGGCGATCGTCGCGGAGGCGACGGCTTGTGTTCCGCGCTCCTCGATCACCGCGCTCAGCGCCCGGGCGTCGGCTGGCGACAGGTGGATGGCGACCTTGCGCGATTCTCCCAGGCGTTTCATCGCCGAGCGAACGAGGTTGACCAGCGGCTCTGGGCCGACCGTGAGCTCCATGTCCAAGATCCGTCTCGCGACCAGAAATCCTATTTCGAGCGCGTCGGTACGCGCCTCGGCGGCCAGGCGCTCGGCCGTGGCCCGCAAGACGTCGACGGCAGCAGCCGTCCTTTCGGTGAACTGAGCGGCCAGCTTCTCTGCTTCGGCCATGGCCGCCTCGGCGGCTCTCTGTGCGGCCGCGGCGGCGGCCTCCGCGTCGTCGCTGTCGTCGTCGTTGCTGACGATGGTCGGGCGAAACCGCGTGCCGCTGGTGGTCTTGAAGGCTGCGTTCTCGATCTTCGGACTGCCGCTGCTGCGCGCGAGAAAGGCGGGACGGCGGAGTGCTTGCGAGGTTGCCATCGGTTACACCATCTTGTCGTTGGGGTTGACGATCGTGATCCGGCCTTGCTCGGCCAGGCTGAATGCCACTTTGACCAGCTCGGCCTGGGCCCCTTCCACGGCGGCCAACTTCACCGGCCCCATGGCCTCGATCTCGTCCTCCAGCATCTGGCCGGCGCGCGACGACATGTTCTTGGTGAAGCGGAGCTTGATCGTGTCGGGCGCACCTTTGAGCGCGGTGGACAGCTGGCTCATGTCGATCTCTCGGATCAGCGTCTGCATGTCGCGGTCCGTGAGGTTCATGAGGTCGCCGAAGGTGAACATCTTGCCCCGCAGGCTCGCGGCGAGCTCGGGGTCGTCCTTCTCGATCTCGCCGACCACGTCGGACTGCTGGGCGGCGGGCACCGCGCGCAGAAGCTCGACCGCCACCGAGCGTCCATCGAGGCGCTGGCTGTTCGTAGGCACCGAGGCCTGAAGCTCCTCGGCGAGGCCCTGTCCGACCTCGCGCAGGATCTCGGAGTCCACCGATTCGAGCGTGGCGAGACGACGTACGATCTGCGCCCGCTGCTCGATGGGAATGTGCTTGAGCACGCCCAGGGCGGGTACGCGGTCCATCAGGCCGAGGACCACCGCCGCGGTTTGGGGAAGCTCGCGCGAGAGCAGCATGGCCAGGGCTTCGGGATCGGCAAGACTGAGCGTTGAGAAGGTCTCCGTCACGGGGGTCTCCGGGGTGCTCTTGGCGTCGAAGATTCGCTTCGCGACGTCGAGGCCCATGGCGCGCGCGGTGGCTTCACGCAGAAGCCCATCGGCGCCGTAGGCATCGGCGGTCAGGCTGGTCATGGCGTTGACGAAGGCGTCGACCGCGGCGGGAAAGATCGATGGGTCACGGCGCAGGTCACGCGCGCCCGCGGCGATGCGCTCCACGATCGACTCGTCGAGTGACTTGAAGATCTGCGCGGCTACGTCCGGTCCGACTCCCAGCAACACCGCCGCCGCTCTCTGCGCGCCGGGGCCAGCATGAAGCTCGGGAAGAGGATTGTCGGGCATGGACCTATCTCCTTACTCCTTGGGGTGGGCGGACGGCGTTATCGGACTCGACCCAAGCGCGCAGCAAGTGCGCGGCTCGGCTGGGATCGGTTCTGCTGAGCTCGCGAGCTTGCTCTCGCACGACCAAGCTGTCGGCGTTCTTGATCGAGCCCTCGGCGCGACCCAGCAGGGCCTGCACCTCGCCGACGCGGGCTCCTGGTTGGATCATCGAGAGGGCGGAGGTGGCCCGGCGGTAGATGCGGAACACCAGCAACATGCCCATGGTGGCCAGGATGGCCCACAGGATCATCTTGCCGATCCTCCACAGGTCGGTGCGGTCCCAGATCGGCATGGTGACCTTGCTCTCGTCCGGCCGATTGAAGAGGGCGCTCGAGATCTCGAAGGTATCGCCGCGTTGGACATCGAAGCCGATGGCGTTCTTGGCCAGGTCTGCCCAGCGCCGAACCTCGGCTTCGACCCGCGGCTTGCCGTCCTTGCCATCGATCAGTACGGCGGCCGAGATGCGAACGACCCTGGGTGTGCGGGAGATCGTGCGGGTGACTTTCTTACCGATCTCGTAGTTCTTGGTCTCGTCCTCGCGCGCGGTCTGGGTGCGCGAGGAGCCAGGTCCACCTCCGCCTGGCACCGCCGCGATGGGCGCGTTGGCGGACGCTCCGGCCACGCCTTGCCCCGTCGTCCCGTCGGCGTTGATGGTCTCGCTGGTCTTGTGCTCGCTGCGGACCGTGGCGGAGTCGGGGTCGTAGTTGTCCTGCGTGGTCTCGACCTCGGTGGTGTCGAGGACCGCGGTAACCTTGGCCACCACGGCACCTACGCCGATGGCAGGTTCGATCAGATCGGTGATCCGCTGCTCCAAGCTCGATTCGATGTCCCTTTGCTCCTTGGCCAACTTGGCGGTTGCGGACATGTCGCCGGACAGCACGGTGCCGCGCTGGTCGACGACGGTGACGCTCTCGGGGTTCAGGCCCGCGACCGCGGATGCGACCAGGTGGCGAATGCCGGCGAGCTCGCGCTCCTGCATCTTCCGGCCGGCGTGCAGGTTGACGACCACGGCGGCGGTGGCGCGTCGGTCGTCGTCGCGATAGAGGCCCTTTTCGGGCAAAGTCACGTGGACGCGGGCCGACCGCACGGCCTGCAGACGCGAGATGGTACGGGCCAGCTCGCCCTCGGTCGCACGGCGCAGGTTGACCCGCTGGGTGAACTCGGAGGAACCGAAGTCACCGCGGTCGAACAGCTCGAAACCCACGCCGCCACCGCGGGGCAGCCCTTGCGCCGCGAGCATCAGCCGCGCTTCGTGGACCTGGGAGGCCGAGACCGAAATGGCGCTGCCGCCGGCCTCGGATTGGAAGGAGATGTTGGCGGCCTTCAGGGCGGCGGCGACATCCGTGGAGTCCTCGGGCCCCAAGTTGGTGAACGCGTACTGGTTGGTGGAGCCGGTGCCGAAGATGAGCGCCACCACGGCGATGACCGTGGCCAGCGAGAGCACGCCCGCGACCAGCATGCGGGTGGCCTGACCGAGCTCGGCGTATTTCTTGCCCGCGTCGCGTAGTGTCTTGAGGAGTGGTTCCATCGACTAGATTCCCATCCGCATGATCTCGTTGTAGGTCTCGACCAACTTGTTGCGTACGCGCATCGCCAGCCGCATGGCCACGTCGGCCTTTTCCAGGGCGAGGGCCATCTCGTGGATGTTGCCGGCGCCGTGAGCGACCGCATCGGCCTGCGCGTCCGCGGCGACCTGCAGCTTGTCGACCTCGCCGATGGCCTTGCCGAGCTCCGTGCCGAAGGCCTTGGCGCCGTCAGTCCCTGGAGCATCGATCGTACGGTCCATGCGGTCGATGGCGCCGCCCTGGGCTCGAATCTGGCTGTAGTCGATGCGCAGGTTCACGACGGGTTACCTCGCGATGTCGAGGCCGCGGGCAGCCATCTGCTTCAAGGTTTCGACCGCCGTCGCGTTTGCCTCGAAGGCACGTGAAGCGGACAGCAGGTTGACGATCTCGCTGATGGGATTGACGTTGGGGAAGGTGACGAAGCCGTTGGGGTCTGCGTCGGGATGGCCGGGGCTGTACACCATCCTGCCAGGCGATGGGTCCGAGACGATCTGTGAGACTTGGACGCCGAGCGGAGCTTGCCCGGTGCCGGGAACCTCGTTCTGTGCGGCCATCTGCACCGACTGAAAGACCGGATCGAGCCTTTGGTAGGGCCTGCCACCTGGGCCGCGCGTGGTCTCTGCGTTGGCCAAGTTGGACGAAGCCAGGTTGACCCGGGTTCGCTCGGCCGAAAGTCCAGATCCGCTCACATGCAATGCCGTCAAAAAGTCCATGAAGACCTCTCTCTCATCCGTTTCCGTCGGAGACCACGTAGCGCAAGATCGCCAGCTTCTTGCCGGCGGCGCGCGCACTGGCGCCGTACTGAAGGGCGTTCTCCGCCATCGCGACCATGGTGCGATCGAGATCGACGGTGTTGCCGTCGAGGGATGCGCCACCCGCGGGGACGTCGACGATGGGCAAGTCCTTGGCCGCGATGCTGGTCTGTTGCGACTCGACTGGGCCGACGACTGGGCGCGCGGGCTGGGCCACACCGCTGCTCGTGCGTCCCGCCCCATCGATGGCGGCCATGCTGGCCGCGAAGTCGATGTCCTTGGGGCGGAAGCCGGGCGTGTCGACGTTGGCGACGTTGGCACCGAGGACGTTCTGCCTGACCAGGCGAACGTCGAGCGCGCGCTCCAGGTGTGACAGAGTATTGTCAAAGACTCTCATGCCGCTGACTCTCCTTGCGAAGGTCGTGCCACGGGCTTGTCGCCGAACAGTGGGCTCGGCATCAGGTCAGGCAGAAGTTGCCCATCGGGCGTAAGCAGTCCGGAAAGCTTGAGTCCGCGCAGCTTGTTCCGAAGCGTGCGCAGGCTGATGCCGAGCAAACGGGCGGCGTGGGTACGGTTGCCGCGCACACGGCGAAGGGCCTCGAGGATCGCCATGCGTTCCAGCTCGGCCAGCGCGAGCGGCCAGCCGTCAGGGGTCTGACTCGGCGCTGGTCGCGTGGCGGGGGGCGGAGGACCGGACGAATCCTCGTGTGTGACCGGCAAGCTGATGGCTGCGGGTTCGGTCTCGGGCCTCAAGGACGAAATGCCCACCGCGGCCAGCGCCGCGGCGATCTGACCGGCCGCCACTGTCTCGGTGTGACAGCGAACCAGCACGCGCTCGAGGACGTTGGCCAGCTCGCGAACGTTTCCCGGGAAGTCGTACGCGACCAGTTGGGCCACGGCGTCCGGCACGAGGACGGGTGCCGGACGGCCCAGGCGCATGGCGATGTCCTCGGTGAGAGCGGCCACGAGAGCGGGGATGTCGTCTCGGCGCTCGCGCAGGGGCGGCAAGCAGATGGGAAACACAGACAGCCGATAGTAGAGGTCGGCGCGGAACTGTCCGCGCGCCACCATGGCGGCCAAGTCTCGATTGGACGTCGCGATGATGCGAACGTCGATGGGAATCGGGCGTGCTCCCCCGACGCGGTCGAGCTCGCGCTCCTGCAGGACCCGCAACAGTTTGACTTGCAGGGCGAGCGGCATCTCCGAGATCTCGTCGAGGAGAAGCGTGCCGCGGTCGGCCTGCTCGATCCTCCCGATGCGACGGTCGGCGGCCCCTGTGAACGAGCCTTTCTCGTGGCCAAAGAGCTCGCTCTCGAGCAACTCGGCAGGGAGCGCGGCGCAGTTCACGGCGACCCATGGGCCGACGCTGCGGGGAGATAGGGCGTGGATGTAGCGGGCGAAGACCTCCTTGCCGGTGCCGCTCTCTCCAAGCAGGAGCACCGTCGTGCTCGCGCGCGCCACGTCCTCGACGGCGGACAGTACATCCTGCATCGCCTGCGTTTCGCCGATCGGCGGCACGACCTCGAGTCTTTGCGGGATGGGGAAAGATGCGGTCTGGTTCATGGCTACTCCGAATCGGTTGGCTGAACTTGGCTCTGCCTGAAGCGAAGCGAGCGAGAGAGTGTGGTGTAGGCCTCGGCCAGCTCGCGCGCGGCCTGGTTGATGGCGTCGTCGCTCTCGCGGCGGCTCCGGGCATCGACACCTCCCACGGCGACGGTCACGGCCGCCCAGCGCGGTCCGCTCATGCGCCTGCGCCCGATGCGACCGTCTGCGTACTCGAACAGCGTGCGCGCCCTGGCCAGATCGTTGGCTGCCAGGTACATCTCGGACGCACGTAGCATGTGGTCGCTCAGGGCGCCGGTGTCGAGCGCCTCGACCCAGGGCACACTGGCTGCGAGAAGGTTGCCGCCGAAGAGCGCAGCGCCGAGGTCGAGAGCCTTCTCCGCCGCCGCGCGCACCATCTCGATGGCCAGGAACCCCTCGGTGCGAAATGGAAGGGTCAGGTAGGCCTCGAGCGCCTCGTTCGCGCCATCCCTGTCGGGGAACTTCAGCGCGAAGAGAACGAGTCTTCGGCACAAGACACGGGTCTCGTTCTCGCACATGTGCGTGTCGGCCCGCATACCCTCGAGCAGGGCCGTCATGGATTCCTTGACGGCACCCATGTACGCGGCCGCGCGCGCGGCACGCAGAAGCATCTCGCTGTGCAGCGGCTCGGGCAGCAGCGAAGCATCGAAGGTGCGCTTGCGGAGCTCGCCGAGGCAGGTCCCGCCGAGCTCGCACAAGCGTGCCGTGGCCATGCGCCCGAAGCTTCCATACCGCCCGGCCATGCGATACCACCCCGCTGCCGTGGCCGGGTCGCCCGTGCGCAACGAGATATCACCCAGCCGAAGCTCGGCCAGTCGCCGATGCTCGCCGGGCAGCGCCTTGCGGAACTCGATGGCAGCCTCGGAGAAGCGGCCCGCCTTGAAGTGGCATTCACCACGTGCCGCTGGCGTGTCGCCGGGACAGCCGCTGCCGAGTCGAAGCGCGATGGGGTGGTAGAAGAACCAGATCTGGTCTCCGTCTTCGCTGAGAGGCAAGCCTCGGACCTCGCGAATCTCGAGCACCGGTCGGCCACCGTTCGGATCTAGGCGTGCCTCGATGCGCGGCGTGCGGCAGCTGACCACAATCGTGTTTCCGATGCGGTCGATGAAGGGGCACAGCTGGGGATTGGCCGAGAGAAGGCGCTGCTGGATCGCGCGTGCGTCCGACGTAGTGGTTAGCGTGAGGTGCATGGCGAGCGAATCGACCGAGAGGGCGACCTTGCTCACGGGAACCGCGAGCGGAAGGCGCTCGACGGCGGCGACGGTCGTCACGCGCTCGGGTTCGGGCGTCTCCTTGGGAGCGCTGAGCGCCAGGAGAAGAGTGGCGAGACGGAACATATTGCTGGCACGTTATGCAGTCGCCGTGCCGGTGGGCAGGTCCAGGGTCGGTCATCTTTGCCCAGCGGGAAAGAGCGCGTGTTCCGCGCGGAAGAAGCGTTCCTGCAGTGGGAAGGGTCTGCCGAACGCGCGACGAGGCCAAGGCGGTGTCAGGGCCTTGTCGCGGAAGGAGCCCGTCGGCGAGATGGCGTGTCACCTGCGTGGCGCCGCAATCGTGGCGGAGCGACCGCGGTGATGCCTGGAGAGCGGGATGAGTCGGCCGCGACGAGCGAAGCGCCGCTGAGGTGCGCGACCGCAGCGGCCAGGACGGCGGCTATGGCCACGACAAGGCCGCCCTGGCCGGGAGCTCAGGGCTCACGTCGGGCCCGGATCGACGACGTGTTCTACGAGTCGGTTGGCGTCTTGTCGGCGATGGCGGCCTTGCGACGGAGCTTCTCGACCAAGGTCGTGCGACCCATGCCGAGGAGACGTGCGGCTTCCTTCTTGTTGCCGGCAGTCTGTGCGAGGGCCAGGCGGATGTATGCCTCTTCGGCCTCTCGTAGAAGGCGCGGGAGATCGACCGGCAGGCGCAGCTCGGGATGTAGCGATGCGCTGTTCCTCGGCGCGATCGGCTGGGTGATCTCGTCAGGGGCTGGAAGGGCAACGGTCGGGATCGCGTCGGAGTCGTCGGGGGGGATGGGACCGATCGCGATCTCGCCGGTCTCGGCTTGTGGCTCTTCGTCGGCCAGATCGACCAGGGCGCCGGCACAGGTGATGACGTCCAGGCTTGGCGTTGCGCCTTGCTCGTCGGTGAGCGATGGGCCGGCGAGAAACGGCGTCGGCAGATCTCGCAGCGTGATGGTGCTGCCCTCGGTGCAAACCGAAAGACGCTCGACGAGGTTCTCCAGCTCGCGCACGTTGCCCGGCCAAGCATAGCTCTGGAGGTGCCGAATCACGGCGGGCGCAACCTGCCTGCGTTCACCGTGGCTTTGCCAGAAGTGGAAGAACAGCGGAGCGACGTCGCTCGGTCGCTCGCGCAGGGGCGGCAACACCACCGGGCAGACGTGGAGGCGGTAGTAGAGATCGCGGCGGAAGCGCCCGGCGCGCACGTCCTCGCTCAGGTCGCGGTTGGTGGCGGCGACCAGACGGAAGTCGCCGGTGACCGACTCGGAGCTGCCGACCGGCTCGTAGGTGCGCTGCTGGAGGAGGCGCAGCAGCTTGACTTGGAGGGGCAGGGGAAGGTCGCCCACTTCGTCGAGGAAGAGTGTGCCGCCTTCGGCCATCGCGACACGGCCGCGACGGGACACGACGGCGCCCGTGAAGGCGCCGCGCACGTAGCCGAACAGCTCGCTCTCGAGGAGCGCGTCGGGAATGGCCGCGCAGTTCACCGGTACGAAGCCTCGCTTGGCACGCGCGCTGTTGTTGTGCACCATGCGCGCGAACACTTCCTTGCCGGTGCCGGTCTCGCCGGTGAGCAGCACCGTCGCGTCGCTGGCCGCGATGCGGGTACAGGCTCGCACCACGTCCACGATCGGTGAGTCGGGTGCACAGACGACCCCATTGTCCGTCGTGCCGGTTGCGGTAGCCGTGGCAGTTGGCGACTTCATGGCGGTCATCTGCATCGATACACCTTGTGCAGTTGGCGGGTGCTGCCCAAACGCCAGGCACCCGAATCGAACTTGTAGAACACGCGGACCGGAAGGCTTGCCTGGTCACCGGGCTCGGCGCCCAGAATCCAGGCTACGAAACGCATGAGGCCGTGCGCGGTGTCTGTCGCGATCTGCGAGGTAGCACCGGCCCCATCGTGGCCAGACGACTGCAAGGACGATCCGAGGAGACGCAACTTAAAGCCTTCGGGATACCGCATCTTTGAGTCCATCCATCGCGCGGTGGCAGGTCTCTTCGTCGAAGCCGGCCGCGCGCCGAGCCTCGTCGACGAGCAGGCGAGAGCGGTCCAACTCGTCCCTGCGGGTGTGGAAACCAGCCTTGAAGGCGAGGGCGTTGGCCAGGCGAATGACCGTGGCCAGCGTGAATCCGGAGATGTCGGGTCGAGCGGCCTGCTCGATGGCCGATGCTGCATCCGGGGGCAGCCCCCAGGCCCTCGCCAGACGCGAGCCGGGCAGCGGATGACAGCGTTCGATACAGGTCGTGAGCATGTCTTCGTTCAGGATCTTGCGACCCTTGGCGTTGGTCATCTGGCGCTCGATCTCGAACAGCATGGTCGCCGTGATCGGCTTGCCGGCGTCGTGGAAGAGCCCGGCACGGTAGGCATCGAGCTGTGCGCGTTCGCCGGCTCCGTGCAGGTGCATCAGACGCTGAGAGAGGGTGGCGACCGCGAGAGCGTGCTGCCAGGGCTGCTTGCAGACCGCTTGCAGGCGAGGCGAGACGCTTTCGAGCAGGGGGCGCAAGGCGATCTCGAAGAGCCCGCTGCGTACACCCTCGGCGCCGAGGCGCGCGATGGCCTGCTCGGTCGAGCGGGCGGGCGTGTGGGCCGGCCCGGTGGTGTTCGCCACCTGCGCGATCTGTCCGGCGAGTCTGGCGTCGGTGGAGAGAAGCGAAGCCATGCCCTTGAAGGAGAAGTCCGGGGCACTCAGCAGGTCCAGGCAACGCAGGACCGAGCGCGGCACCTGGGGGAGCTCGAGGTCGATGTCGGCGGCCGTGCGCGACTTGAGGATCTCGACCAAGCGGTCGGTCAGGGTCGAGTTGCCCGACGGGGACGTCGACGCGGTGGAGACACCCGTGGTGGTGAGGGCGTGGAAACCCGAGTTGGGCGACGTAGGCGTGGCCCGCCTGGCCCCGAAGCCGCTCGTGGTGGTCGAGGGATGCATTGCCGTCGGGGCCGATGCGAGCTGGGTCGCGGCGTGCGCCGTGGGCGCGGGCGCCTGCGTCCTACCCGTGGCGGGTGAGGCGAACACCACTGGAGATGGCGTGATCGAACCCGGATCCCGCGTGGTGAACGCGCCGGGAGCCGCCAGGAGTACGGCCTCCCGCATCTCGCGCATGGAGGCAAAGCGCTGCTCGGGCTTCTTGGCCATGGCCTTGCTGATGACGGCGCTCATGGCGGGCGAGACCCGAGGACATGCCTGATGGGCGGGTACCGGCTCCTCTTGCACGTGGCAGACGATGAGGCGTCCGGCGGTTTCGGCGTTGAAGGGAAGGCGGCCGGTCACGATTTGGTAGAGGACGACGCCCAGCGAGTAGATGTCGCTGTGGTGGTCGAGGTGCAGGTCGCCGAGGCACTGCTCGGGGGACATATACGCCGGGGTTCCGATCAGCATGCCGATCTCGGTGTGGTGCTGGACGTTGCGGTCCGCCGCCACGAGTTTGGCGATGCCGAAGTCCAGGACCTTGACGAAGTCGGGGTAGTCGGGGTGGTTGCGAAGGAAGATGTTGGCCGGCTTGAGGTCGCGATGAACCATGCCATGTTCGTGACCGGCACCGACCGCCGAGGCGACCTGGGCGACCACGCGCGCGGCCGACTCCATGTCGAGCATCCCGACCTTCGCGAGGCGCTGCTCCAGCGTCTCGCCGTCGAGCAGCTCCATCACGATGAACGGCTGGCTGCCGAAGGTTCCGAAGTCGGTGACCTCGACGATGTTGGGATGGCGGATGTCGTTCACCGCGCGCGCCTCGGTGAAGAAGCGCGAGACCAGGTCCTCCTTGTCGGCGATCTCCGCCGCGAGAACCTTGATGGCGGCTCGGCGTCCGATGAGCACGTGCTCGGCGAGATACACGCGACCCATGCCGCCCTCTCCGAGCAGTGACAGAATCTTGAACGAGCCAAGAGTCTGACCAACGATGGCATCGCTTGACTGACTGGGCCCGCTTGCCGAGGGCCGGACCAGCGTTGCTCCTCTGCTTTGGGTGAAGTCACTCGTCGCCATTTGTCGAGTAGTGCATCGGCGGCCACAACTCGACCTTGAGAGAAAAACCAGATTTCTGACAGAGAAGCGCCGGTGTCGCTTTCCCGACGGTGACGAACGTCAAACCGATGACGTTTGGTCAACGCCGTGACGGCAAAACCAGCTCGAAGGTCGCGCCCTTGCCGACCTGCGCAGTGGCGGAGATTCGGCCTCCATGACGGGCTGCGATGCGGGCGACCGTCGCGAGGCCGATGCCGGTGCCCGCGTAGTCCTGCGCCGAGTGCAGTCGCTGGAAGGGCGCGAACAGCTTGCCCGCCATCGCCATGTCGAAGCCGGCCCCGTTGTCGCGTACGAAGAAGACCTGCCGGCCCTCCTCCCAGCGGGCGCCTACCTCGATGTCGGCTTCGTCTGTCTTTCGGGTGTACTTCCACGCATTGTCGAGGAGATTCTCCATCACGATTCGCAGGAGCCCCAGGTCGCCGCGTACACGCAAGCCGGCCTGAACGTGGACGCGCACCCGGCGTTGGGGCTCGCGCTCGTGCAAGAGCGCGAGGATGTCGCTGGCCATCGCGCTCAGATCGACGTCCTCGATGCGCATCTCGGCGCGAGTGATGCGTGACAGGACCAGGAGGTCGTCGATCAGCTGGCCCATGCGGCTGGCCGCCTTGCGCACGCGATTGCAGTAGTCGAGGCCGCGCTCGTCGAGCACCCCGGCATAGTCCTCTACCAAAGCTTGCGTGAAGCCATCGATGGAACGCAACGGCGCGCGCAAGTCGTGGGACACGGAGTATGCGAAGCTCTCCAGCTCGCGGTTGGCGGCGCCGAGCTCGGCGGTGCGCTCCTCGACCCGGTTCTCGAGCTGCTCGTTCATCGTTCGCAGTGCCTCCTCCATGCGCCGGCGTGCCGTGATGTCCACGCCGAAGGAGATGGTGCCCACCACCTTTCCACTCTCAGTGAGGGGGTTGTTCTGCCAGACGATGTAGCGCTCGTCTCCGTTGGCTGCGAGGAGCGGCATCTCGAAGGTGCTCGCCTCGCCTCCGTCGAGGAGTCGCCGAAACTCCTGCTCGACCTGCGGGAAGAGTCGCGGTGGCGCGAGAATCTCGAACCAGTTGCGACGCTCGACGTCGGCGCGCGAATAGCCCGTGATGCTCTCGGCGGTCCGGTTGAAGGCGCGCACACGACCGTCGCGGTCGAGGCGCACGACCATGATGCTGGCCAGCTCGATCAACTGCTCGGCGTGGTCCTTCGCCTGCTGCAGGGCCTCGTGCGCGGACACGAGGTCGGTGACATCACGCTTGAGGCCCCAGATGCGCAACAAGCGGCCATCGCTGACGTCACCCGACAGGTTGTTGAGCGAACGGAATGCGCTTCCGTCCCGTCGGCGCTCGGCAAGCAGGAGGTTGTCGAGCCGGTAGCCCGACATGATGAACGCGACCACGAAGCCCAGCTGCTCTTCGCGAGTGGCGGCCAGGAGCTCACCGAAGGCCATCCCGTGCATCGCCTTACCGCTGTCGTAGCCGAACTGCTGGGCGAAGAGATCGTTGGCCAGGGAGACCTTGGTGGTAGACAGGATCGCCTCGGCTTGCTCGTGCACCGGGAGGTGGGTGGAGACCGGCGGCACGAGATCGAAACGCCACAAGCCCTCGGACGCCAGGTCGAGGAAGTGGTGCAGTTGGCTTTCCAGAGTCTGCTCGCCTTCCTCTTCGTCGTGGCGATCCTGGGGGCGGTCCGTCGGCTGCTTCATGAGAGCGCGCACCCTAGGCTGGCCACAGCAGGGCGCGCCGGACCATGATAAAAGATTACCTGGCGATGCGCTCTCCGAGATTGTCTTCCCCGACGGCCGAGTCCGGGCGCCCCGATGGTGCCGGCAAGGCAGGCGAGCAAGAGCTGCCCCTGCGGGTGCTCGTGGTGGATGGTCAGGAACGGCACCTGTCGGACGCGGGATCGGCGCTCGAGCGCTCCGGGTTCGCGGTCGATGTCGTCCGGGAGAGGCCCGAGCTATTGTCGCGGCTGACACGCGAGCGCTACGACGTGGTGCTGTCGGACGTGGCGGTCCCACACCTGGATCCGCTGACCGTGCTTCGCGCCGCCAGGCAACGGGACTTGGACGTGCCCCTGGTGCTGGTGAGCGACATGGCGAGCGAGGGGTTGGCCAGGGTCGCCGTGGAGCAGGGGGCACTGTGCTTTCTACCCAAGCCCGTGCCGCCCGAGATCCTCTGCGATACGGTGGCCTACGCCGGAAAGCTGTACGCCGTGGCTCGCTTGCGACGGAGAGCGCTGGCCACGCTTGGCGGTGGCTGGTGCCAAATCGGTGACCGAGCTGCCTTGGAGGTCGCCTTCGAGCGGGCCTTCGATTGTCTTTCGATCGCGTTTCAGCCGATCGTGTCGTGGTCGCGGCGCCGGGTCATCGGCCACGAGGCGCTGCTGCGCAGCTCGGATCCCCAGTTGGCGGATCCGTCGTCGGTGCTGGCGGTGGCAGAGCGGCTGACGCGGATCGATCAGATAGGTCGCCTGGTACGAGAGCGGGTTGCGCGTTCGATGGCGAAAGCGCCCGCGGAGTACGTCTTCGTCAACCTTCACCCACACGAGATGCTCGACGGAGATCTGTTCTCGCCGAGCGCGCCGCTTTCGCAATTCGCGAAGCGGGTCGTGCTGGAGATCTCCGAGCACGCGTTGCTGGATGGCATCGAGCACCTGGAATCGCGTGCAGCGGCGTTGCGCGGGCTCGGGTTCCAGCTCGCGATGGACAACCTGGGGCCTGGGTATCCGGGTTTGTCCTCGTTCGCGCGGCTACGGCCCGAGTTCGTCAAGTACGACCTGTCGCTGGTTCGCGGCGCCGACCAGAAGCCCGATCACATCGAAATCGTCGCCGGCATGACGTCGCTGTTCACCTCGATGAACACGAAGGTGATCGCGGCCGGCATCGAATCCATCGCCGAGCGAGATGCGATGCTGAAGGCAGGTGTCGATCTACTACAGGGATTCGCCTTCTCCCGTCCAGAGAGTGCGTATCGCCAACCGGAAGTCGGCTAGCGGCGTCCTCGGCGACGACCTAGAACTCTTGGGTGGCCATCAGATAGAAGGTTCGACCCAGTTGGGGGTAGTCGACGCCCGCGAAACCAGGCGCCGCGCAGCGCGTGTCCGCCAGGTTGCGAATGCCGAATCTCAGCAGGGTTTGCTTCTTGGGCAGCAGGTGAAGGCCGATGGTGCGGATGTCGATGCCGATCAGGGTGTAGCTCGGAAGCTCGTACATCCCGCCGGCGTCGAGGCTGTTGGCCGTGCTCGATCGGCGCTTGCCCACGTACGAGAACTCTGCGCTGGCGCGCAAAGGAAGGCGCGGGATATCGCCGCTGAGGCCGGCGTTGGCGACCAGCTTGGGATAGGCGGGGTTGCTGTAGTTGGAAAGGGTCGCGAGGTAGCTCGGGTCGCGTAGGCTCTGCACGGTGTGGTTCAGGGCCATGTTGGCGTAAGCGGCGACCTTCCGCCGATAGTCGAAGCGTGCTTCGCTCTCCCAAGACACCGACTCGACGCGGGAGATGTTGAGCGCCACTTGGTTGATACCGCGCTGGGCGAAGGTTGCCTGGTCGAGCAGGTAGCTGTAGGCCACGCCGGTCGCGAGGTGCAGAAGGCGCGTCGGCCGATACGCGAGCTGTGATTCGACTGTGTGAACGTAGGATGGCTTCAGCCTGTCGTTGCCCGCGATGTCGCCTGGGGCCAAGGGCGAGCCGTACAGGAGCTGCGGCGAGGGGGCCTTGAAGGCGCTGCCGTAGAGGACCTTGAGGTGGAGGTTCTGTCGGAGCTTCACCACGCCTGCCAGTCTGCCGCTCGGCTTGGCTCCGTACACGCTGTGGTAGTCGTAGCGCGCGCCCCCGGTCACCGTCAGCCACGGCATCGCCGACCAAATCACCATGGCGTTCAGGCCGTGGTTGCTCATGTACTTGCTGCCCGCCACGGCCATCGCCGGGATCTGGTCGCCGGCCCGCTCGCCGGTCATGGTCCCTATCGACGACTTGAGCACGTCGTAGACCGTGGGGAGCTTCTCGTAGTCGAGGATCAGGCTGCTGCCCAGAAGGACCGTGAGGCGCTCGTTCGGGCGCCAGGTCGCCTCGACCATCGCGTCGAGACCCCGGTAGCTGAAGTCGCGTTTGACATAGAAGAGGTCGCTGCCGAGCTCGATGCGGTCACGTGAGGTCGGGCCGCCGTGGAAGTAGTAGGCGCTGCTAGCCAGGTCGACGGTGGGCGAAAGCGAGAGCGCCAGGTCAGCGCCTATCGATCCCTGTCGCAAGGAGATGTTGGTCCCGTTCTGCCGACCGTTGCTGTCGAGGTTGTGGGTCAGCTGCTGCCAGTCGGCAAACTCGGCCTTCCGATCGATCTGCGACAGGTAGCTGGTCAATCCCACGGAGCCGCGTTTGCCGAGCGCGAGCGTGGCGCGTGACAAGGTCACCAGCGAGTCGAGGCGCAGGTCATGGGCGCGCCGATCGGCAGGCGCGTAGCCGGGCAGCTTCGGTGCTGGCGAGCTCCTGGGCAGCGTGAGTCCAGACCGGTCTTCTCCGCCGGTCCGCAACGCGGTCATGAATTGCCAGGTATCCGTGCCGGCGCCGACAGCCATGTCGTAGCCCCAGGTGCTGCCGCCCTTCCAGTCGCCGACCACCGAGACCTCTCCGCCTCGCATCTCTGCTGGCCGCCTGGTCACGATGTTGATGACGCCCAAGAAGGCATCCGCGCCGTACAGCGACGAGGCTGGCCCGCGGATCACTTCGATCTGCTGGACTATCGACATCGGGACCAACTCGGGACCGAGCCAGTTGCCTGCGGTGGAGCGGAACGCCACCGAGTGCCCATCGATCATGACCTTGACGAGCCCGCTCTCCGAGCGCAGCCCACCCGAGATGCCTCGAACCCCGAGGTTCGGGATGATGTGGTCGTCGATGACGTAGACGCCGGCCACATGGTGAAGCACCTCCTCGACCGAGCGGTAACCCCAGCGCTGGATCTCGTCGCGGCCGATGACCGTGGTGACGGCGGGGGCTTGGTCCTCCTTCACTTGCGACTTGGTGGCCGCGACCACGACGTTCTCCAGCAGCGCCTCCAGATCGAGAGCGCTGAGATCCTGGCCGTCGAGTGCTGTGAGCACTTCGGAGACTTCGGCGACCGCCTCGGGTGCGGGGGGCGTGGGCTGGTCGGGCTCGGTGGGCGTGCCCGGCTCGGGTTCCGGCGTCGCCGTCTCCTCGCAGCCGGCGTCGCACGACGGCGGGACCTCGGGTTCGGCGTCGATGCGGCGCTCGTCGACATCCGGGGGGCCGCCGTCCGCCTGGGCAGCGAGGTGAGCCGGAACAGCGGCGACGACGAGGCCGGCGAGGGCTGCGATGCACGCCCGGAGGGTGCGACCGGCCGCCCGGAGTGCGGGGCGTGTCGTGCTCGCGTGGCTCGTCGTCATGGCCATCAGTGACTCCCGGCGCCGGACTCCACCTCGCTGGGGACACACTGGAGGTAGTCGATCTTGTTGAAGCGCGTGCCCTCGATACGCCAGATGACGCCGCGGTTTTGCGTGGTGTCGCCGTGGCTGTCGAGGGTGTAGAAGCCGGCGGCGCCCTGGTACTGGATCTTCTGGCCGGCGGACAGCAGGGCGATCCCTTGGGCCAGTTGGTCGAACGCCACCACGGTGCCGCCCGGCGACGTGACCCGCAGCATGTGGTCTTTGATCGCGACAGGGCCGGGCAGACCACCGGTCTCGGTAAAGGCCTGCGTACTCGCCAGCGCGAGCAGCGCCACGGCGTCGAAGTAGTAGTGGGATCCGGCGAGTGGCGGGACACCGGTGTTGGCCTGGAAGAAGGTCGCGAAGTCGTCGGCCCTCTCACCGAGGTCGGCCGAGATGCCCTGGATGCCCTCGAGCACGCCCGTGGGCACGTTGCGAAGCAGCTCGGGGTTGTTGAGCGTGGGCCCGAGGTACCATGGGGTGGGCTTTCCGCGAACCGCCCATTCCTGCAAGATCCTGGCGGCGAGAGCCGGCGAGGTGATCAGGACGCTGGCGTCGGGCGCAAAGTGGGCGAGGGTTGCGAACAGGTCCTCGAGCGATCCACCTTGCGACGCCAAGATGAGGGTCGGCAAGGTCGTGCCACCGTTTGCCGTGAACACGCGACTGAAGATGGTGGCGAAGGTCGAGCTGTAGTCGTCGGGATCGATGAGCAGGTTCGCCTTTTGGATCCCGTCGACGCGCATGTGTTTGGCGAGGGCGCAGGCCAGGTAGCTGACCGATGGCGACAGCCGGAACCATGCCGCCTTGGCGCTGGGATCGTGGAACTGCGCGGCGGTCAATCCAGGCATGAGGTGGACCATCTGGTTGGCTTTGATCGCGTCCGTGATCTGGAACGCGATCTTGGGCTCCTCGGTCCCGATGAAGAAGGGCAGGCCCTCTCGCTCGATCAGCGCCAGCGCGTTGGCCGTGCCCCGGGTGTCGTCGGAGTGGCTGTCGCCGAGGTGGAGCCAGAGCGTCTGGCCGGAGAGCTCCTTCGCGGCGTTCGCGTTGTCGATGGCCAAGCGCATGGCGCTCTCCAGCGCGACGCCGGACGAGGCCCGCTCGCCCGAGAAGGGCAGCACCGCGCCTATGTGAATCGCGTCGGAGGGCGCGACCGCCTCCTCGGTGGATACGCACGCCGACATCAGGATCAGGGCTTGGACGAGAGGCAGGAACATTGGAACACGCCGCCATGACCTCCGCGAGCAGGCGGCGCGTTTCCCGAATGTGTTCGTAGGTTGCATGGTTGACTAAGCGCGGAGGATGAAGGGCAGGCTGGTCTAGTTGTTGATACCGAGAATGCTAAGGAAGCTCATGTAGTCCGCATAGTTGGCGGTGGTGATGATGTCGATGCCGGTGTCGATGGTCGTCCCGCCGGTCAGGATCGGCGCTAGCAGTTGGTTCGTGGCCTCGTGCCCCAGCACCTCCATGGCATAGGGGACCAGGACGCCGAGCTGACCCATGTAGTATTGGCGCTGCACGGCGACTCCCAGGAAGTAGCCCTTGTCGAAATACGCCTTGGTCACGGCGGTCATGTCGAAGCCCACGATCTCGACGACGCCAGGGACACCGAAGACCTCCTCGGCGGCCTGCGCGCACAGGTTGGCGTCCGAATAGACGCAGACCATGCCCTTGATGTTGAGGAGAGGATCGGCGATCGCGGCCTTGAGCACGGGCAAGTCGGTCTCCGCCGCCCACTTGGGATCGATCCTCGGCGCGATGAGGAGTCCGACGGACTTCGCGCCGTCTTCGGCTCCTTGTGCGCGCTCGATGCCGCTCACCCAGTTCACGTCCGTCGAGCCGAAGACGAAGATGGTGTCGCCGGGGGAAAGCGCCTGGCCGAGCATCGCGCCCGCGGTGAAGCCGGCTTGGTAGTTGGCGGTCGCGATGACGTAGCTGCGCGTGCTCGATGGCGAATCACTGTCGATGGTCACCACCGGGCCGCGCTGTTCCACGAACTCGTTCAGATAGTCGACGCTGTCGTCGTCGGTCGCCATGGCGGCGAGTGCCATGCCTCGGAAGAGGGCGGTCTCGAGATACTTCTCGATGTACCGGTTCTGCAGAGCGGCTGCTTCCAGTGTGGGGACACTCGCGGTGTCGGCAATCAGTGGGGCCTCGACCAGCGAAGGGCACGCCAGGCGCATGCTCATTCGGTTGGCGCCGATGACCACGGGCGCCCAGAAACCCGTGAGGTCCTTCAGCAGCACCGCGATGGGAGGCTTGGATGGCAGGGGCAGATCCCTCGCCGCGAGCGCCGTCACCATCGCGTCGATCACTCCCTCGATGGCGCTCGGAGCGAAGGGCGAGGGTGCCGGTGCCGCGTCGGGGGCGTCGCCGCCGTCGAGCCGGCCTGCCTCCTCCTCGTTCGAACATGCCCAAAGGAGGCTTGCGCATGCCACGGCGCCCAGAGCCCGGAGTCTCATCCCGCTTGTCCTGCTGGGTGTAGGGTCGGTGACCGGACCGGCATTGGCTTGACCTGCCACGCCTCTGCATCGGCATGGTGAAGCCGAGCTTTAGCGAAGACTCGGCTCAAGTCGGATGTCCAGGGCTCCGATGCAACCTGAGAAGTGACGTGGTGTGTGTCCACGGGATCTCGTGTATCCTGGCTTGCCTCAGTGCGCTATGGGCGTGCGGATGCCGCTGCTCTCGGTGGTCGTCAAGCGTGCGCGCGCGAGTTGCTCCCAACCATGACGAGGTTGTCGACGAGTCCCGGGTTGCGGACCCTCGGTGTGCTGGCGGGGGTGTGCGGCGTGTTCTTCCTCTGTCGACTCTGCGTCGCCGGCGAGCTGCCTGTCGTCAAGCAAGGCATCTTCCTCGCGCGCCTGATCGCCTACGATGCCAATCTGAAAGCGCGCGCCGGCCCGGCCGTGAACATCGCCATCCTGGCGAAGAAGGGCGACGCCGAGTCGGAGCGGGCGGCGGATGCCGTGATGAGCGCGTTCTCCCCCCTCGAAGCGGCCACGGTGCTCGGTCTACCGGTGAAGATCAGCAGGCTCGGCTTCACGGGGCGTGAGGCCCTCGACAGATCGATTCGCGAAGGCGGTATCGACACGCTCTACGTGTGCGGCGGGCTCGACGCCCATCTGGCCGACATCGAGGCGATTGCACGCGCGCGCAAGGTGCTGACCATGGCCAGCCGCGAGGCGCACCTCAAGCAGGGCCTCGCGCTCGGGGTCTTCCTCGTCGACGGCAAGAACACCATCATGGTCAACGTCGAGGCCAGCCGTCACGAAGGCGTGGCCTTCGGTCCCGAGCTGCTCAGGCTGGTCACCGTGGTGAGATAGACCGGATAGACAGCGCTAGCCACGCTGGGCGAGCGCGCTTCTCGGCAGGGCTCGCCAGGCTCCCGCCGGGAGATCCTTGGGCAAGTCGACCGAGCCGAAAGAGACTCGGCACAGGGACACCACGTGGCTCCCGAGTGCCGCGAAGATTCGGCGCACCTCGTGGTAGGCGCCGTCCGCGAGCGTGATGCTGGCAAATGCCAGGGCGTCGGGCGAGCGAGCCAGACAGGGATGCATCGCTGTCTCGCCTGCTTCGTGAACGTCGACGATGTTCGGACGGTGTCCGTCCCGGAGAACCAGCTCGCCGACCACGGGCGTGAACGGACGCGCGAGCGCGACGTGGTACGTGCGTGAGATCGCGCTGCGAGGGTGTGTGAGCCGATGCAAGAGGGTGCCGTCCGTGGTCCACAGCAGAAGGCCCGTGGTGTCGAGGTCGAGCCGCCCCACCGGTCTCAGTTCGTCGCGTAGCGGAGCCTGGGCCAGATAGGAGAACGCCGTGGGATGCTGCGAGTCTCGCAAGGCGGTCACGCAACCAGCCGGCTTGTTCAGAATGAGGTGGAACTGGTCCCAGAGCTCGACCGTTCGCCCGTCGAGGTCGAGCTGCAGGGGCAGGGCGCTGTCCGCGACCTCCACATCGCCACGCGCGGAGAGCAGCCTGCGGGCCTGGGCACGCGAGCAACCGAGGTTGCGGGCCAGGAGTCTGTCGAGCTTGTCCACCCGGATCACGTCTACTTTCTTCTGGTGCCGCCATGGTAGAGAATTCCTCCGCCCGGCGGAAGCGTCGGCGAACCAACCCGTGTCATCACTCCACGTCATTCTCGTCGAACCGGAAATCCACTGGAACACAGGCAACATCGGCCGAACCACGCTGGCCACGGGCGCAGATCTGCATCTGGTCGAGCCCCTCGGCTTCTCCCTGGACAGCCGTTATCTGCGGCGGGCCGGGCTCGACTATTGGCCTCGTGTCCGCGTGAAGGTCTGGCCCAGCTGGGACGACATCGAACGCAATCTGCCGGACCTGGGCGAGCCATTCTTCTTCTCGTCGCAGGCTACCCGACTCCACTGGGACGTGCCTTATCCCGACCGTGTGGCGCTGGTCTTCGGGCGTGAGAGCGTAGGCCTGCCGAAAGACTTGCTCGACCGCAACGCCGAGCGGATGGTCCGGATTCCGATGGAGGAACCCGCGCTGCGTTCGATCAATCTGTCGACCTCGGCCGGTATCGCGATGTTCGAGGTCCTTCGTCAGCGGGCGTTTCGGCGTCGGTGAGCGGTAGGCAGCGGTCGCCCCAGCACCGTCCCTGCGCGGGCCGGACGCAAGAAACTGGGCAACCCGTCGATGTACCTCACGAAATGAGGTTCAATCGACCATGCCAGTCGCAGTCCGCCGCATAGGGCGCTACCTGCCTTTGGCGAGGCTCGGTCGACGAAGGCAGATCGAGACCTACCGAGCCCGGGCAAGTGACGCGCCTCGCTCCGAGGGCGCGCAGCTGTTCGTGCTCAAGGTCCTGCGCGAGGAAGCGTGTGGGCCGGCGGTGACTGCGCGGTTCCTCGAAACCCTGCGGATCTTGCGCTGGACATCGCTGCCAGGGCTGCCTGGCCTGGTGGACATCGGCGAGGGCCCAGGACCCGTCTTTGCGGCGTTCGAGTTCAACGAGGGCGTCAACTTGGTCCAGCTGCGGACACAGTCGGTGCCGCCTGGCGAGCTGATGGACGTCCGATTGGTGGGCCTGGTCGCGCGCAAGCTGGCCGAGCGTCTGGGACCTCTGCACGCACAGCCCGACGGGCCGGGGATTCACGGCGGGCTGTCGCCGGGGAACGTCCTGGTTCGGCCAAGCGGCGAGGTGATGCTGCTCGACTGTGCGCTGGCGGAGTCGTTGCGCGAGGCCGAGGCGTGTCCCACCGAGAAGTGGCAGTACGCCGCGCCGGAGATCCTACAAGGAAAGGCCGCCCAGCAGAGCTCGGACTTCTACGCGCTCGGCGCGATCCTCTACTACCTCTGCTATGGCAAGCCGCCGTTCGGCGGTGACAGCCCCGCCGAGCTGCTGGACTTGATGAAGGCTGGCCCCCCGGATCTCGCCGGGCTCCATCCCGCCGTGGCGTCCTGTATCGCGCGGATGCTGTCGTACGAGGCGTCGTCGCGGCCCAAATCGGCCGGCGAGATCATGCGTCAGATCGCCGTGGCGTTGCTCTCGGCGCAAGCCGGTGTCTCGCAGCCCGCCACACCCGTGCTCGCCTCGAGCGTGCACGAGATAGCCCGGCCGCTAGGCGGCGCGATGGACGCCGTCGTCGTGGCGCCCGTGATCGACGATACGTCGTTGCCCGACGACGAAGACAACAACATCGCGGTGCGCGCCCTGGTCTCTGCTGCGCAAAGGCAAGCGGGTCCCTTGGGCAGCATCTCGGCGGATGATCCGGACGTCGGCGTCATTTACGACGAGGACGACGATGAGGAGGAGATCGAGGTCGGGCCCGACGGAAAGATCAAACGACGACGGCGTCGTCGTGCCATCCGCCTGCTGGCATGGACGAAGAGCGAGCTGGCCAAGAAGCTCTTCCGCTATGCGTGGGTGCCGCTGCTGTTCGGGCTCGTCGTGGCTGGTGTGGAGGGGTACTTCTTCTGGCGCAGCTGGCGGACCGCCCGGGCCGAGAGCACCCGCAAGGAAATGGCGGCTGCCGCCGAAATGGCGCAGCTGGAGGCCGCCAAGCCGAGGCTCGAGAAGAAGCCCGAGATCCCCGCGGGGCACTTGGTCCTCAAGATCAACCCACCAGGGGCGACCGTGTGGATCGACGGCGTCGAGTCGGGCACGGCTCCCAGCACCATGCTGACCAAGCCTGGCGCCCACCGACTCGTGATCACGGCTTCCGGCTACCGCATGTTGCGAGACGTGATCGACACGACCAAGGGCGTGCTGTTCGAGCGCGACATGGTGCCGGCGATCTTCCCGCTCACTGGTGCGGTCGGCATCAACGTGGCGTGCCCCACCGAGGGCAAGTACCCGGTGTTCATCGACGGCAAGGAGATCGGTGCCTTGTGTCCGATCGCCGGCGTCCGCCTGGATCCCGGCAAGCACATGGTCGGGATCTTCGTGATCCCCGAGAACCGCATCTGGACCTTGGACCGCGAGATCGTCGCCGACAAACCGCACCGGGTACAGTTCAACTACTGAGAGAGCGCCAGCACGAACGCGTTCCGGCCCGGTTGCGCCTCGTGTTTCGTCGTCCGCTAGCGCTTCTGCTCGGCCATCGAGGCTCGGGCCCGCTCGAGCCCCTTGCGGGCGAGCGCGCTTTCGGGATCCAAGGCCAGCGCACGGCTGAAGGATTGCTCGGCCTGCGCGAACTGCTCGGCGGCGAGCTCGACCTTGCCCATGATGATGTGCGCGCGCACCTTGACGGAGGCGGAGGCGTTCTTGCTGGCCGCCACGGCTTGGGTCGCGGCGATCCTGGCCGTTGCCATCCGGTTGTTGCTGAAGGCCGCCTCGGCCTTGCCGATCGCCGTCATGGCCTCCTCGGTGGAGGCCGGCGACTCAGCCTCCGGCACGGGCGCGGGCAGCTGCTCGTTCGTGCCGCTGGCCTTCGCATGTCTGCTTCCCCTCGCCGGCCTCGTCCCCTCGTTCGCCGCCGCGAGCGTGCCTGCGGTCGTCGTCGTGGATCTCGTGGCGGTGGTCGCGGTCGTCGCCGCAGTCGCCGCCGAAGTCGTGGTCGCGGCCGTGGCCGGCTCGGGCCCCTTGTCCACCACCGGGGCGGGTTCCATCACCGCCTTTGGTTCGGTGGCGTTATTCGCCGTGGAAGTCCCCTCGGACGCCGCTTTCGCGATCCCCGCCGTTCCGCTCTGGTGCGCTTTGGGCGCCGGCCGTCCAATGAAGAACATTCCCAGTCCCGCGATCCCGAGCGCCGTCGCTGCGCCGAGCGCGATGCCCAGCCTGGCCCTACGTTTGCGAACACGCTCGCTCAACACCTCCGTCTGCGAGGGGGACCTCATGCCGAGGATGCTGTCACCCATCGCGCGAATCGACTCCAGGTGAGCGACCAGCTGCTTCTTCAGCTCTTCCGTCGACTGCGGCCGCTCGGCCGGTTCGCGTGACAGACAGCTCAGGATCAGCTCCTCGAGGTCCTGCGGCATGTCCGACCGGCGCTCTCGCAAAGGACTCGGATCCCGGGTCAACTTGCGCTGGCAGATCTCCTCGACCGACGAGCCCTCGATGGGCAGGTGTCCACCCGAGAGCATGGTGTAGAGAATCGCGCCCAGCGAATAGATGTCCGAGCGGAAGTCCACGGTCCCACCGCCGCGGATCTGCTCGGGCGACATGTACTTCGGCGTTCCGACGGTGGCGCCGGTCAGCGTCAGGTTCGCGGCGTCGCTGGTGTCGTGCAGGAACTTGGCGACCCCGAAGTCGAGGACCTTCACCAACTCTTCCTCGTCCTGCGACCGCACCAGCATGACGTTCGACGGCTTCAGGTCGCGATGGATGATGCCGGCACGGTGCGCGGCTTCGAGCGCGCGACAGATCTGCGTGGCGATGGCCAGGGCGCGCTCGATCCCGATCTGTCCGTCGCGCTTGATCACGGTCTCGAGGCTCACGCCATCGATGAACTCCATGACGAAGAAGAACTCACCAGCCTCGGTGGTTCCGCAGTCGGTGACGTCGGCGACGTTGGGATGCCCGATCTGCGCGGGCGCCGAGGCCTCGCGCTGGAAGCGCTTGGCGAGCTCGGATTTTCGCCGCTCGACCTTCTGGGCGATCTTGATGGCCACGCGCTTGCCGATGCCGGTGTGGTGCCCCTCGTACACCCGCCCCATCGCGCCCTCGCCCACCAAGCGTCGGATGTAGTAGCGGTCGCTCAGGGTCTTGCCGAGCAGATGGTCCGGATCGGGATCTTGTACGGTCTCGCCGTCGACGATGGGCGTCTCGATGGACCGCCTCTCGGACTTGCTGACGACCGGGATGGGGTCGTCCATGCGCGCTGCTTGTTCCAGCAGCCGAGCCTGCTCCGCGTTCTCCTCGCGAATCTCGGTTTCGAACAGCCGCCCGACGAACTTGGCCGCCTGCAGCTTGCCGCCGAGCTCTTTCGGCATCTGCGCGATCAGGGCCGCGCACAGCTCCTCGCCGGTCTGGTAGCGATCCGCGGGGTTGATCGAGAGGGCTCGGGTGACGACCTTGTCGAGCTCGGGCGACACGTCTTGCGTGTAGCGGGACGGCGGCGGGGCGGATCCGCTCGGCGCACGCGTCTCCGATGGCGAAAACATCTGGCGCCCGGTCAGAAGCTCCCACAGGATCACCGCCGCCGAGTAGAGGTCGCTGCGGTGATCGACCGGCTTGCCCGTGTACTGCTCGGGCGACATGTAGCTGGTTTTTCCCCACTGCACGCCGGTGGCGGTTTGCACCACCTTGGCCTTCCACTTGGCCAGCCCGAAGTCGATCAGCTTGACGCCGCCGGTGTACGTCAGCATCACGTTCGACGGCGAGATGTCGCGGTGGACCAGCCCCAGGCCTTCGACGTTCGCCGCGTACCACAAGGCGGACACCAGCTCGCCGATGTAGTACAGGGACAGCCCGATGGGGAAGCCGTCCTTGCGGGCGGCGCAGCGGTTCCAGGTCTCGGTGATCGACTTGCCGCGCACGTACTCCATCGCCAGGAAGCCCTGACGCTCGTGGATGCCGAAGTCGAACACGTAGACCAGGTTCTCGTGCGAGAGCTTGGTGACGACCTTCGCCTCATCGAGAAAGCGCTGGGTCAGCTCTTCCGCGTCGCGTCCGGCCCGGACCTCTTTGAGGACCTTGAGCGCGCACACACGTTCCACGCCGGCTTCGCCGGTGAGCGCCATGAAGACGTGTCCCATTCCACCCTTGCCAATTTCTTTGAGGAGGACGTAGCGGGGTCCGAAACGGCGCGGGTAGCTGGACTTGGGAGCAGGAGGTTCCTGACTTCTCAAGGTGACTGCGGTGATATTACATCGAAGTTGGACGCCGCCGAAAATTCGCCAAGGGTCGCGCAGGCGGGGATGCACCCGGGCGAAGTGAGGAAACTGGAATCGGGCGTGTTTTTGACCGAGGCTCGGAAGGCCCGATGGATTTCGTTCGCCAGAGCCGGCCGGTCGCGTTGTCGCTCGTCGCAGGACGGGGGCACTACGAATGTGTGGTCAAGGCGGCCATGAACGCCGAGCGCAGCCTGTGGATTTCCACCGCCAATCTGAAGGAGCTGATGGTGGAGGACGAGCGGGCGCGACCCGGGCGCAGGCGGACGATCGGCGGCAAGGGTGAGTACCGCTCGGTGCTGCGGGTGTTCGACGAAGAGGTCGCCCGCGGTGTGGAGATCCGCATTCTCCACGCCTCGCCGCCGTCGCGGCCGTTTCGTGAGGAGCTGCGGCGCCTGCCCGGGCTCTCGCGCAAGAAGCGCGACTTCCAGATGCGGCTTTGCCCGCGCGTTCACTTCAAGTCCGTGATCGTGGACGGAAGCATGCTGTTTCTCGGCAGCGCCAACTGGACTGGTGCCGGCCTGGGGGCGAAGGGTGAGGGGCGGCGGAACTTCGAGGTCGGTCTCTTCACGCGCGACGACCTTCTGCTCGACGAGATCCAGGGGTACTTCGACCGCATCTGGTCGGGCACAGCGTGCGGCGGATGCAAGCTGCGCGCGCAGTGCCCGAAGCCCCTCGACGAGCTCTAGCGAGTCGCCCTCCGGGCGGGAAATGGCGGACTGCTCTACAATAGGGCTCCGTGCCTCCAGCACTGCGAATCGGCAAGTACGTACTCGACGGGCTTCTGGGTCCCGGTGGGGTGACCGAGACGTACTTGGCCCACGCCGAAGGCAAGCCCGACGGGCGAGCAGACGAGGCGGTCGAGCTGTTCGCGCTCAAGCTGTTGCGAACGGATCGGGTCGCCGAAGAGAAGCTCGCCGAGGTCGCGGCTCGCTTCGTGGCGGCCGCCCGGCAACTGGAGGGCTTTCACCGGCCTGGCTTCGGTCGTGTCGTGGAAGTCGGAGGAGGCGACTCCCCAATCTACATGGTCTCCAAGCACATTTCGGGATGCGACCTCGGGCGGCTCTCCGACGCCAGTCAGGCCGAGGGCAAGCCGGGGGTGCACCCGCTGCTGGTTGGGTTGATCGCCTCGGAGATCGCGCGCCTCCTGCACGTGGGGCACTCGGCGAAGCCTGCGTTTCCCCACCTCGGCCTGTCTTCGCAGAACGTCATCGTGAGGAGCTCGGGCGAGGTCGCGTTGGTCGACGCGGGCATCACCGCGTCGATCCGGAGTATCACCGAGCAGCCTCCTGAGCGCTTGGCCCTGGTCGCCCCGGAGTTGCGCGGCATCGACGTCGTCGTGTCCCCGCCCGGCGAGCGCGCCGCGGTTGCGGCCGATCTGTATTCACTTGGCGCCGTGATGGTCGCCATGCTCACGGGGCATGCCCCGAGTGTGCGGTTGTCTCGCTGGGGAAAGCCCTTGTCGGTGGACCTGCCGGAGATCCCGGGGGGCAGTGGCAAGCTCGCGGCCGCGCTGCGCACGCTGCTCTCCCTCGAGCCCGACGATCGTCCGGGCGACGCCGCTGTCTTGGTCGAGTGGCTGGCCGGCGACGTGGCGCACGTCCGCGATCGGCAGCGTCTGATCGCGGAAGGGGTCAGCGCGACCGAAAGGGGGCTGCGGGTTTCGTCCATCGACCTTCCCATCGTCTCGTCCGAGCCCGTCGCGCGAACCTCGGCCGCGCCATCCGAGCTGCCCATGCGACCTTCGGGCACGCGGACCGCGAGCCTCGAAAAGCCGAGGCCGCGGCGCAGGCCCATCGTGGTCGGCGTCGGTGCGCTCGCCGTGGTCGCCGGGGTGGCGTTGACGGTGGCGCGACATCGACCCCGGCCCGTTCCTGCGACGCCCGTCGGCCCCGCACGGGCAAACGTGGAGACTCCGCAACCGGCTCCGCCCAAACCGGTGTTCGCTGCTACGCCGGACGTCATGGCTCCCGCCGACCCGCCGCCTCCGTTGCTGGCGCTCGTGGCTGGCCATCTCGTGGTCGAGACGGTTCCGCCGGGCGCCATGGTCTGGGTGGACGGCGTCCTCAGAGGCAAGACCTTCGCGGACATCATGGTGGGCGAGGGGAGCCATCGACTCGTCGTCATCGCGCCGGGCTATCGCATGCTGCGCGACGTGGTCGACACCAGCCACGGCACCATCATCCGGCGGACGCTGACCGAGGTCCCGGCCCCGCTTCGAGGCAACGGCTTCGTCGACGTGACCTGCCGCACCGCGGACCGGTACCCGGTGCTGCTGGACGACGAAGAGACCGGCAAGCTGTGCCCGGTCAGCATGCTGCCAACCACCGCCGGCAAGCACACCGTGGGCATCTTCGTGCCCCTCGCGCGCAGGGTATTGGCGCTCGAGGTCGTCGTCGAGGCCGGGGCCAAGCCGACCATCGTGCGCTTCGGCGAGTAGACCCGCGTCTGTGGAATAGTCTACAGGCGTTGGTTGAGGACTATTCTCCAGGGCGCAGCCCGAACGCGCGTGGCTTGGCGAGAATCTCGCAAGTTCTCCACGAATCCGATTGGGATCCGATTGGCGCACGCGTTGCAGTTGGCCGGGATCGACCCGGCCATGGCGGTCGGGAACAAGGAGAATTTCCATGAAGTCGATCCTCACGTCCCTGGGCCTCGCCGGCTTGCTCTTCACCGCGATGCCTGCCTTCAGCGCGTACGCCGACGAGACCAAGGCCGAGGCCTCCGCGCCCAAGGTCTTCACCTCGCCGCAGAAGCTGGGAACCAAGGCGACCTGTCCGGTCACCGGCGAGACCTTCGCCATCGCCAAGGACACCCTGCACATCACGCACAAGGGTAAGCACGTCTACTTCTGCTGCCCCGGCTGCAAGAAGAGCTTCGACAAGGATCCGGACAAGTACACCAAGTAGCGTGGGCAACATGCGGGGATCGCTTCTCTCGCGTCGGGCTTTCGCGGCCTTGGCGGCTGCCCTGGGCGCATGGTGGGGTGCGGGACCGGCGCGCGGTGCTGAAGTGGGCGGCTCGCCCCTTCAAGCCGACCCGGTCCTTCGGGGGGTGGTGCGCGAGGCGCTGGAGAGGCGTCCAGAGATCTCGGCCGTGCGTGCGCAGATCGCGGCCGAGAAAGAGCGGGTCCCGCAGGCCCGCGTGCTGCCCGATCCCACCTTGTCCATGGGCATCCAGAACGACGGGTTTGGTGGAATCCAGATCGGCAAGATGGCATCGAGCTGGCTGTTCGTGGTGGGCTCGCAGACCTTCCCGTGGTTCGGAAAGCGGGACGCCAGGGCGGCGATCGCTGCGCTTGGCGGCGAGGAGGCAGCGCTCGATCTCACGCGCACCTTGCTGTCGATCACGGCGGATGCCGAGCGAGGCTACGTCGATCTCCTCCTGGTGCGCGAGCAGCTTGGTCTGCTGGCGAAGCTGGAGAACCTATGGCAGCAGTCCGAGGCCATCGCGCGCGTTCGCTACGAGACCGGCGAGGTCGCCCAGTCGGACCTGTTGCGAGCACAGCTCGAACGGGCGCGGCTCAAGCAGCGACGTTGGGCCCTGGAATCG
Organism: uncultured Myxococcales bacterium; assembly: GCA_964647025.1. Classification (GTDB taxonomy): domain Bacteria; phylum Myxococcota_A; class Polyangia; order Fen-1088; family Fen-1088; genus Fen-1118. The sequence continues at coordinate 59,102 of CAZYFU010000019.1, forward strand.
GAAGAGCGTCGGCGCTCGGCAGTGCTCAACCGCCTGCGCGGCCACGACATGGGCGAGCCCATCGAAACCGGGCGTGCTTTGTCCGATTTGCCCGATCCGGTGATCCCGGACCTGGTGCAGGAGACCGCGGCGTCCGAGGCGGCGAGTCCAGAGTTGCGCAAGGCCGCGTTGGCCCGCGCCCAAGCCGAGCGCCGGGTGGAGCTGGCCAAGAAGGAGCGCCTGCCCGACGTCACGGTGAGCGCCGGGCTCATGCCACGATGGGGCAACTTCGATACGATGTGGCAGGCGGGCGTGAGCCTCAACGTGCCGGTCTGGTCGGCGCGCAAGCAGGCGCGAGTGATCGCGGAGAATCGAGCCCGTGGGCAGGCCGCGCAGGGCGGGGTGGAGGCCACGCGGCAGCTCCTCCACCAGCGCGTGCGCGAGCGCCTCGAAGCGCTGCGAGCATTGGTCGAGGCAAACCGCCTGTACCGCGGGGGGCTGCTCACGCAGTCCGAGGCCACGGTGTCGAGCACGCTCTTGCAGTACCGGGTGGGGCGGGTTCCATTCGCGGCGGTGCTGGAGTCCTTGGTCGGCTACCTCGGCGACGTGAACACCCATCTGGAGTCCGTGGCGGCTGCCCAGCGTGTCGCCATCGCCGAACGGGAGATCAGTCTGGACGCGCCCGTGAGCGGCGGGGCTGGCATGGGTGGAACCTCGATGCCCGGCACCGGCGCGTCCACTCTCGCGGCGCCCGGCGCGACGGCACGTCCGGCGGAAGAGTCGGAAGGTGGCGGCGGGCCGTCGTCTTCCATGTCGCGAATGTGAGGGTGAGCGATGAGCATGGACGAAACGCAAAGGTACGGCGGCGCAGGCGAGACGCAGGTAGCGCGCCGACGCTCCGGGATCGTGCTCGTGCTCCTCGGGCTCGTTCCGGGGACCATCCTGGGCGGCGGTACCGTGTGGCTCGCGCTGCATGACCATGCGCACGAGAGCGCAGCGGCGCAGGTGGCGACGCCGGCGCCGGCCCCGCCGGTCGCCAAGAAGAAGCCACTCTACCAGTGCCCGATGCATCCGTCGGTCACCTCGGATCGCCCGAGCGATTGCCCGATCTGCGGGATGAAGCTGGTGGAGGTCGCCCCCCAGCCCGACCAACCGAAGCAGGGGGAGGCTCCTCCCGTGAAGGGCCTGGCCGAGGTCACCATCGATTCGCAGCGGCAGCAGCTCATCGGCCTGCGCACCGCCAAGGTCAGCGCGGGCGCCATTGGAGATACTTGGCGGACCGTGGCGCGCATCCAGGTCGCGCCCTCGCGCGTGCGCAAGACCAACGTCAAGATCGAAGGCTTCGTCGAGCGGATCTTCGTCGACTTCGTCGGCCAAAGCGTGCGCAAGGGCCAGCCGCTCTTCTCCATCTACAGCCCCAGCCTGGTCGCTGCGCAGGGCGAGTATCTGCTGGCCCTGTCGAGCCGCGATGCGCTGGTGAGGGCGGGCGCCTTGGCGGAGAACGGCGAGATCCTGGTCGCGGCGGCTCGGCGTCGCTTGGAGCTATGGGACGTGCCGGCCAGCGAGATCGAGCGTCTGTCCACCACGCGGGAGCCGAGCAAGACGCTGACCTTGGTCTCGCCCATCGCGGGCGTCGTCACGGCGAAGAACGTCGTCCAGGGCGCCCGGGTCAGCCCCGGCGAAGCCCCCTACGAGATTACCGATCTGGGCGAGGTGTGGGTGATGGCCGATGCCTACGAGAGCGACATCAAGCGGATTCGCCCGCGCATGAAGGCGTCGCTGACCCTCTCCGCGTATCCCAACCGCAGCTTCGACGGGGAGGTGGCCTTCATCGATCCGCTGCTCGATCCCAAGACCCGCACCGCCAAGGTTCACGTGCACTTCGCGAACCCGACGCGCGAGCTCAAACCCGAGATGTTCGGCGAGGTGACCTTGCAGGGCGTCCCGCGCGAGGGCCTGCAGATCCCGGCAGACGCGGTGATTCGTGCCGGCACCGACGATGTGGTGTTCGTGGCGCTGGGCGACGGAAGGTTCGAGCCGCGGGCCGTGAAGCTCGGCGCCCGAAGCGGTGAGATGGTCGAGGTGAAGGAGGGGCTCGAGGCGGACATGGAGGTCGTCACGCGCGCCAACTTCCTCGTGGACTCGGAATCGCAGCTTCGCGCCTCGCTGGCTGCCATCGGAGGCGGCTAGTGCTCAAGCGGATCATCCGCTTCTCGGCCGAGAATCGCTACCTCGTGATCGCGGCCGCGGTGGTCGCCATCGTCGCTGCGGTCTGGACCATGCGCAACATCCCGCTCGATGCGCTGCCGGATCTCTCGGACACCCAGGTGATCGTCTACTCGCGCTGGGATCGCAGCCCCGACATCATCGAGGATCAGGTCACCTACCCGATCATCGCCGCGCTGCTCGGCGCGCCCAAGGTGAAGGCGATCCGGGGCTTCTCCGACTTCGGGTTCAGCTACGTGTACGTCATCTTCGAGGATGGCACGGACGTGTATTGGGCGCGCACGCGCGTGCTCGAATACCTGTCCAAGATCTCGGCGCAGCTTCCCGCGGGCGTGAAGACCGAGCTCGGTCCCGATGCCACCAGCCTAGGCTGGGTGTTCCAGTACGCGCTCGTCGATCGCAGCGGCAAGCACTCGAGCGACGAGCTGCGCAGCTTCCAGGACTGGTTCCTCCGCTACGCCGTCCAGAGCGTGCCCGGCGTCGCGGAGGTGGCGACGGTTGGCGGTCAGGTGCGCCAGTACCAGGTCACGGTGCGCCCAGACGCCCTGGCCGCGTACCAGCTTCCGCTCGACGCCGTGGTCGAGGCGGTGCGCAAGGGTAATAGCGACGTGGGCGGCCGGCTGGTCGAGCTGTCCGGCCGCGAGTACATGGTGCGCGGTCGCGGCTACGTGAAGAGCATCGCCGATCTCGAGAAGCTCGTGCTCAAGAGCCAAAACGGCACCCCCATCACGGTCAAGGACGTGGCCACCGTCGCGTTGGGCCCCGAGATGCGCCGGGGGATCGCCGACTACAACGGCGAGGGCGACGTGGTGGGCGGCATCGTGGTCATGCGCCAGGGCGAGAACGCCTTGAACGTCATCGACCGTGTCAAGGCGAAGCTCGTGGAGGTCAAACCCTCGTTGCCCGACGGCGTGGAGGTCGTGACCACCTATGACAGGTCCGACTTGATCGAGCGCGCCATCTCGACCGTCAGCCACAAGCTGGTCGAGGAGATCATCGTGGTCTCGCTGATCATCCTGCTCTTCTTGTGGCACGTGCCCTCGGCCATCGTGCCCATCCTGACCATCCCGATCAGCGTGGTGCTGGCCTTCATCCCGATGTACCTCATGGGCCTCGGCGCGAACCTGATGTCCTTGGCCGGAATCGCGATCTCCATCGGCGTGCTGGTCGACGGCGCCATCGTGGAGGTGGAGAACGCGTACAACAAGATCCACCTCTGGCGGAAGAACGGCAAGCAAGGCGACTTCTACCACGTGCGGCTGGAGGCCCTGATGGAGGTCGGGCCGTCGGTGTTCTTCTCGCTGCTCGTGATCGCGGTGGCGTTCATGCCGGTGTTCACCCTGGTGGACCAGGAGGGCCGCCTGTTCAAGCCGCTCGCGTATTCGAAGAACCTGGCCATGGCCATCGCGGCGTTGTTGGCGGTGACCCTGGATCCAGCCATGCGTATGCTGTTCGCCCGGGCCGAGCCGTTCACGTTCCGGCCGCGGCCGTTGGCTTGGCTCGCCAGCGGGCTGCTGGTCGGCAAGTACCATTCGGAAGAATCGCACCCCATAAGCCGCCTGTTACACCGGATCTACGAGGGCCCGTGTCGCTTCGCGGTCCGGCACGCCAAGGCCACCGTCGTGGTCAGCCTGCTCGTGGTCGCCGCCACCGTGCCCGTGTACTTCAAGCTCGGGTCCGAGTTCATGCCACCCCTGCGCGAAGGCTCCATCCTCTACATGCCTTCGGCGGTGCAACCCGGGATGTCCGTCGGCGAGGCGCAGAAGGCGCTGCAGGTCCAGGACAAGCTGCTCATGTCCTTCCCCGAAGTCGCTCGGGTCTTCGGCAAGGCGGGGCGGGCCGGGACGTCGACCGATCCCGCGCCGCTGTCGATGATGGAGACCACGATCCTGCTCGAGCCCGAGGCGTCCTGGCGGGAGAAGCCGCGCTGGTACTCCGGTTGGGCGCCCGATTGGCTCAAGGGCGTGCTGCGCGCGTTCTGGCGCGATCGGATCACGGAGGAGGAGCTCATCGCGGAGATGAACCAGGCGCTGCAGCTTCCTGGCATCAGCAACGCCTGGACCATGCCCATCAAGGGGCGCCTCGACATGTTGTCCACCGGTATCCGCACGCCCATCGGTATCAAGGTCAGCGGTGGTTCGCTCCCAGAGATTCAAAGGATCGGGCTCGAGATCGAGGCTGCCATCCAGAAGATCCCCGAGACCCGCAGCGTGTACGCCGAGCGTGTGGCGGGCGGCTACTTCCTGGACTTCGTGCTCGACCGGGACAAGCTGGCCCGCTACGGCCTGTCGGTCGACGATGCCAACACCATGGTGATGACGGCGGTGGGCGGCGACAACCAGACCACCACCGTCGAAGGCAGGGAGCGCTACGGGGTATCCGTCCGCTATGCCCGCGACTTCCGCGACGACCTCGATGCCTTGCGAAGGGTCCTGCTTCCGTTGCCCAGCGGCCAGGGACAGATCCCCATGGCCGAGATCGCCGAGGTGAAGCTGACGGAAGGTCCATCCATGATCCGCGACGAGAACGGCCTGCTCTCCGGCTACGTCTACGTGGACTTCGACACCTCCAAGGTCGACATCGGCAGCTACGTGGAGCACGCCAAGCAGGCGGTGGGCGAAGCGGTGAAGCTGCCCAGTGGCTATTCCATGGATTGGAGCGGCCAGTACGAGAACATGCTCCGGGTGCGCGAGCGCCTGAAGCTCATCCTTCCCCTCACGCTGGTCCTGATCTTCGGGCTGCTCTACCTCAACACCAAGTCGAGCTTCAAGGCGGCGCTCGTCATGCTCGCGGTGCCATTCTCGGCCGTGGGGGCTATCTGGCTTCTCTATCTGTTGGACTACAACGTGTCCATCGCGGTGTGGGTTGGCATGATCGCGCTCATGGGGCTCGACGCGGAGACTGGGGTGTTCATGTTGCTCTTCCTCGATCTTTCCCACGACGAGGCCAAGGCCGCGGGCAAGCTGCGGACCACCGGCGATCTGGTCGAGGCCATCATCCACGGCGCTGTGAAGCGCGTTCGTCCCAAGGCGATGACCGTGTCCGCCGCCTTCATCGGGTTGCTTCCCATCATGTGGTCCACCGGGACCGGGGCCGACCTCATGAAGCGCATCGCCGCGCCCATGGTCGGGGGCTTGGCGACCTCGTTCGTGATGGAGTTGCTGGTGTACCCGGCCATCTACTTCTTGTGGCGGAAGAAGGGGCTGGTCAGGGCCGCCGCGGGAGCGGGCTGAAGAACAGGGAGGGGGAGGCCACGGAGTCGGCGGCGGCGTGCCTGCGCATTTTCCCTGTGTAGACTAAGGTCATGCCCCAAGCGTCGCCCGAGATTCCCGTTGACGAGGACCTGCGCGTCGAGGAGCGCGTACTCCTGGTGGACGACGACGAGAGCTTTCTCGAGGTGATGGCCTTCCTGTTGGAGGAAGAGGGCTACGAGGTGGTACGCGCCAAGAACGGCAACGAGGCCTGGAGCCGGCTGCAAACGGGCGCGTTTCCGGTGATGGTGACCGATCTGAAGATGCCGGGGATGGACGGTCTCGCGTTGCTCAAGAAGGCGCACGGGCTCGCACCGAACCTGCTCGTGATCGTGACCACGGCGTTCGGCGACATGAACACCGCGGTGGCTGCCATGAAGGCAGGGGCCTTCGACTTCCTGCCCAAGCCCTGCGACCGCGACCACTTCAAGCTCACGGTGAGGCGCGCGCTCGAGCACGCGCGGCTCCGGCGTGAGGTCAGCTTCCTGCGCGGCAGCGGCAGCAGCGAGGGGAAGCATCTGGTCTTCGCGTCCGAGCCCATGGCCGAGCTGATTGCGGTGGCCGAGCGGGTGGCCGTGTCGGACGCCACCATCCTGATACAAGGGGAGAGCGGAACCGGCAAGGAGCTGCTGGCCCGTCGGATCCACCAGGCCAGCCAGCGCAAGGCGGGTCCCTTCGTGGCCGTGAACTGTGGGGCCATCCCGCGCGACCTTCTGGAGTCCGAGCTGTTCGGCCACAGCAAGGGCGCCTTCACGGGCGCCATCAGCGAGCGCAAAGGGCGCTTTCTCCAGGCCGACAAGGGGACTTTGTTTCTCGACGAGATCGCGGAGCTGCCGCTCGATCTGCAGACACGCCTCTTGCGCGTATTGCAGGAGAAGGTGGTGGAGCCGATCGGGAGCGAGCGGTCGACACCGGTCAACGTGCGTATCCTGGCGGCCAGCAACCGGTCGCTCGAAGACCGGGTGAGCAACGGACAGTTCCGGCAGGACCTGTTCTATCGACTGAACGTGGTGCCGCTCTTGATCCCCCCGCTGCGCGAGCGCCCAGAGGACATCCTGCCGCTCTCGCGGCATTTCTTGGCCAAACACAGCGGCGGACGGGAGTGGCAGGTGCCACCTGGGGCGGCGCAGCGGCTGCTCTCGCGCCCATGGCCGGGCAACGTTCGCGAGCTCGAGAACCTGTGCCAGCGCGCTGCTCTGCTGTCCGAGGAGCCAGTCCTGTCCGAAGACCTGGTCGCGGCCTCGCCCGCCCCGGCGAGCACGACCAGCGCCCGCCTGGCCGTCGACCGGATCGAGCTTCCCACGGAGGGGGTCTCCCTGGTGGATCTCGAGCGTGCCATCCTGGTTCGTGCGCTCGAGATGAACGACTACAACCAAAGCTCGACCGCGCGCTTCCTGCGCATTCCGCGCCACATCCTTCTCTACCGGCTCGAGAAGTACGAGATCCCGATCAAGGCAAAGTCATGATGAAGGATCTGCGTTGGACGGTGTCGGCCAAGGCGTGGGGCTTCCTCTGGCTGCCGGTCCTGGCGATCACGGCGGCGCACTTCGCGACCCCCGGCACCAGCGAATGGCTGCACGACGTGCTCCGGCGGCTGTACTACATCCCCATCATCGTGGGAGCCTTTCTGTTCGGGCTGCGCGGGGGACTCCTGACGTCGCTGGTGGTGTCTGCTTCGTACTTCCCGCACGCATTCTGGCTGACCGGGCCGCATGCCCACCATCACGGAATGATCCACGCGGATCCCACGGGGACGGCCAACAAGGTCCTCGAGCTGGTCCTGTACAACGTGGTCGCCCTGGTCACGGGGCTCTTGGTCGAGAAGGAACAACGCGCTCGCCGCGAGGTCGAACAGAAGGTGGTCGAGATGCGGGCCCTCGAACGCGAGCTCGTGCGTGCGGGTCGCTTGCAGTCCCTGGGTGAGCTTACGGCCGGGCTCGCCCACGAGATCAAGAACCCGCTGGCCTCGCTCAAGACCGCCTCCGCGATCGTCGCCGACGAGATCCCGGAGACCTCTCCGCGGCGGAAGATGGTGGTGATCCTCGCGCGGGAGATCGATCGCCTGGCAGCTCTACTGGAACGGTTCCTCTCCTTCGCGCGCCCGGGCGCCATGACGCTGTCGCAGGTCTCGCTGTCCGACGTCGTGGAGCAGGCGGTCGCGCTGGTGAAGCCGCAGGCCGACGTCCGGCAGGTGGCGCTGCGCGTGGAAGTGGGCACCTCCGCGCCAACCGTCGAGGGCGACCGGGACAAGCTGACGCAGATCCTGCTCAACGTTCTGCTCAACGCCGTGCAATTCAGCCCAGCCGGCGGGGTCGTCGATATCCGACTGCAACAGCGGGTATTGCCCCATGGTAAGTATGCTGTGGTGGGCATCTCGGACGACGGTCCCGGGATCGCGTCGGCTGACCGAGAGCGGATCTTCGACCCCTTCTTCTCGACTCGCGAGAACGGCACGGGGCTCGGGCTCTCGATTGCCAGCCGACTCATCGACGAGCACCGCGGTTACATCGACCTCGACGCTGGTCGCAGGCGAGGGGCCCTGTTCCTGCTTCACTTCCCCGTTGGCTCGGGCGGTTGAAACCTTCTGCCGTGAGTGGATTCTAAAACGAAGGAGATTGAACATGGCACCAACAGCTCTGACCCAGTCGAACTTCAAGGACGCGGTCAAATCTGGAATCGTACTGGTGGATTTCTGGGCACCGTGGTGTGGACCGTGCCGAGCGTTCGGTCCCATCTTCGAGAAGGCCGCGGACGAGAATCCGGACGTCTCGTTCAACAAGGTCAACACGGAGGACGAGCCCGATTTGGCGATGGAGAACGGAATCCAAGCCATTCCCACCCTGATGGCATTCAGGGATGGCGTCCTGGTGTTCGAACAGGCGGGCGCGTTGCCCGGACACGCTCTGCAGAAGCTGATCGAGCATATCAAGGGGCTCGACATGGAGCGGGTGCGCAGCGAGCTGCACGCCCAAGCCGCCGCTTCCTAAACCTGGCTGCCGGAGTCGTTTCTGGGGTAGATATTCGCAGGTTCGGCAGGGCGCCGGACGCGAGTCACCCCAGCATGCAGAGACCTGATCGAAGCGCCAGCGTTGGTCTGTTGGTCGAGAAGGCGCGCGCCGCTCAGCCGCATTGGGCGCGAAGGCCCATGGGAGAACGCTGCCGCATTCTGCGCGCGGTGGCCGCCAAGATGCGGACTGACGCCGACTTGGTGGACCTCATCTCGGCCGAGACCGGCAAAGCAGAGTTCGAGGCGTTCGGCTTCGAGGTTGGTTACCTTTCCGAGATCGTCCGGTTCATGACGGGCCGGAAGGCACGCGCCGCCCTCGCAGACAGCGTCCGTTCGTCGCTCATCCTTCCGCACAAGCGTGCGCGCGTGGCTTGGCAGCCCCGCGGCGTGGTGGCCGTGATAGGCCCCTCGAACTTTCCGTTGCTGAACAACTTCGGCGACGCGATTGCCCCGCTCGTGGCAGGCAACAGTGTGGTCCTGAAGCCATCCCCGCACACCCCACGGACCTCGTTGCGCGTCCAGGCGCTGTGGCGCGAGCTGGGGTTGCCCGAGGGCGTGTTCCAGGTCTTGGAGGGTGACAGCGCGGAGGGGGCGGCTCTGGTGGACGCATGCGACATGGTCTTTTTCACCGGAAGCGTAGCTGCCGGGCAGAAGATCGCAGCCCGAGCGGGAGAGCGGCTGATTCCCTGTGTCGCCGAGCTCGGCGGTAAGTCGGCGATGATCGTGCTCGCCGACGCCGACTTGGCTGCCGCGGCCCGCTCGGCGGCCTGGGGCGCGTTCGCCGGGGCAGGGCAGGTGTGCATCCGACCCGAGCGCGTCTTCGTCGACCAGGAGGTCGCCGACGGGTTCGTACGGCTGGTCAGCGCTGAGGTTGCGAAGATACGAATGGGCGACGGACCAGACCGGGACGTCGGCCGCGTGACACTCGCGGCGCAGGTCGATCGCTACCGCGCGCAGATCGACGACGCGGTGGCTCGCGGGGCGAAGCTGCTCGTGGGTGGCCGCTCTCTGAGCGGAACCGCCGGCGTGATGTTCGAGCCGACGGTGCTCGACGGCGTCTCTCCAGAGTCTGCCTTGGCACGCGAAGAGACCTTCGGTCCAATCCTGCCGGTGATCCGCGTGGCGAGCGCCGAGGAGGCCGTCCGTTTGACCAACGCTTCGGGGCTGGGGCTCTCGGGTGCCGTGTGGTCGAAGAACACCAAGGCTGCCTTGGCCTTGGCCAAGCGATTGGCCACGGGCAGCGTGTGCATCAACGACGTGCTCATCAACTACTTCTTCGTGTCGTCGCCCCTGGGGGCCGCGAAGGCTGCCGGGCTTGGCTTCCGTCACGGTCCCGAGGCTTTGCAGCAGTTCTGCTATCCGCAGACCATCGTCGAGGATCGGCCCGGTCTCACCTTCGTGGCACGCTGGGTCCGTAAGCAGTTGGGCTTTCCCTACAGTCGGCGCGTCCGGGACGTCCTGGCCTGGCTGATGAAGGTGATCTACCGCTGATGGAATCGGAGACCGACACCGCGCTCACAGACGGGCGGTACGACTTCGTGATCATCGGTTCCGGATTCGGGGGCAGCGTGTGCGCCTTGCGGCTGTGCGAGAAGGGATACCGGGTGTTGGTGATCGAGGAGGGAAGACGTTGGTCCGGGGCGGACTTTCCCCGTACGAGCTGGGATCTCCGCAAGTACCTGTGGCTTCCGAGCCTCGGCTGCACGGGGATTCAGCGTCTCGACTGGCTGGGTGATGTCCTGGTCTTGGGAGGCGCCGGGGTAGGGGGCGGGTCGTTGGTTTACGCCAACACGCTGCTCATGCCTCCCGAGCATGCCTTCGAGGTGGGATGGCCCGGCGGTCCGGGGTTCCGGACCACGCTCGAGCCGTTCTATGCGACGGCCAAGCGGATGCTCGGCGCGACGCCGCCCCCGCGCATGTGGGCTGGGGAAGAACACCTGCGCGCGTTCGGTGAGTCTTTGGGTGCTGGCGCCCGCTTCACACAGCCCGAGGTCGGGGTCCTCTTCGGCGACGAGGCCGGCCAGGCGGTCTCGGATCCCTATTTCCAAGGCCGGGGCCCCGCGCGCTCTACCTGTCAGCTGTGCGGCGGCTGCATGGTGGGGTGCCGTCACGACGCCAAGAACAGCCTCGACAGGAACTACCTCTACTTGGCGGAGCGCATGGGCGCGCGTATCGTTCCGGAGACTCGCGTGGTCGGCATCGAGCGCGACGATGGCCGAGGCGATGGCTACTTGGTTCGTGCCCGGCCGTCGATCGGGCGGAAGCGCGCCTCGGAACGGATGGTAGCCACCCGGCAGGTCATCGTCTCCGCGGGGGCACTCGGCACCGTCGATCTGCTGCTCGCGTGCAAGCAGGAAGGGACGCTGCCGAACCTCTCGCCGACGCTCGGTCAGCACACCCGCACCAACAGCGAGATCATCGCAGCTGCTCGCAGCCGCAAGCTGACCGTCGACCACGCGCAGGGGCTCGCCATCGCGAGCGACCTCGAAACCAGCAGTGACACCCACGTGCAGATCGTTCGCTACCCGGTCGGCTCGGACATGATGGGACTTTTGGGCACGCTGGCAGCCGACGGAAAGAGTCGCGTTCGCAGAGTCTTGCGCTGGCTCCTCCAATGCCTTCGCCACCCGGTGGACTTTGTACACAACCTCTGGCCATTCGGTTGGGCACGGCGGACCGTGGTGGTGCTGGTCATGCAGTCGCTCGACAACGCCCTGACCCTGGTACGCAAGAGGCGACGCTGGTTGGGCCGCAGCCTTCGCAGTCGACGTGCCGACGGGGTAGCCGCCATCCCCACCTATCTGCCGGTGGCGAATCAGGCGGCGGCGTTCGTCGCGGAACGCATGGGCGGATTTCCTCTCAACGCCATCAACGAGGTGTTACTGGACGTTCCCATCACGGCGCACATCCTGGGCGGTGCGCGCATGGCGGAGAGCCCCGAGCTTGGCGTGGTCGACAGCGCCTGCCGCGTATTTGGCCATCCCGGGCTGTGGATCGTCGACGGCTCGGTGATCCCGGTCAACCTCGGCGCCAATCCGAGTCTGACCATCACCGCGGTGGCGGAGTACGCCATGTCCCTGGTTTCAGAGAAGAAATGAACTATCGTCCTGCTGCGGGTTCGTCTGCCGTGGAAACGATGCTATCGTCTGCCGGGTAGGCGACCTGCCCGCGACGCTTGCATCTTAGTAGCGGGGCCAACGGATGACGGATAGAGACGAGATAACCGGAGAAATCTTGAGGCGATTCCGCTTCGACTCCGCCATTTTCGAGAAGATGCGAGCTGCCATCGTGGCTGGCCTCGGGGAGAACAGCTCTCGACTGACCCGAGAGGTGAGACCTCCGCGTTTGGAGGATCTGACCGCTCTGCCGACGCGGGATTCGGCCGATGGTCGTGCGCTGGCGGATCTCGGAATGGCCGCTTTGGCCCGTGGAGAGGTCGGGGTCGTGGTCCTGGCGGGCGGAATGGCGACCCGGTTTGGCGGTGTGGTGAAGGCGGTGGTGGAGGTGACACCAGGGAGCTCGTTCCTACGCCTCAAGCTGGCCGACATTCAATCGGCCGCGGCGGCCGCGAACGCGACGGTGCCGATCTTTCTGCTCACCAGCTTCTCGACCAGCGACGAGATCCGTCGTGCCATGCGCGAGATGATAGGCCCTCACAACCCCATCCGGATCCTGGAGCAGTCGGTGACGCTTCGGTTGACCCCGACGGGTGAGCCCTTTCACGATGCTCTCGGCAAGCCGTCGCTGTGCGCGACGGGACACGGGGACTTGCTGCCGACGCTGCGGGCCTCGGGCGCGTTGTCTGCCTTCCGGCAAGCCGGCGGACGCATCCTCATGGTGTCCAACGTCGACAACCTGGCCGCATCTCTCGATCCCCGCGTGATCGGGGCCCATTGCCGAAGTGGAAAGAGCGTGACGGTCGAGGTGGTGCGCAAGGAGCAGGGGGATCGCGGTGGCGTGCCGGTGTGGGTCGGCGAGCAGATGCAGATCGTCGAGGAGTTCCGCCTGCCCGTCGGGTTCGACAGCGCGCAGGTTCCCTTCTTCAACACCAATACGCTGACCTTCGACGCCGAGGCCATTGATCGCGAGTTCGACCTGGATTGGTTTCCGGTCAGGCGCAAGGTCGACGGACGGGAGGCGATCCAAGGCGAGCGATTGCTGGGCCAGGTGACCGCATTCCTGCCGACCCAGTTCTTGGTCGTCGAGCGGCACGGGAGGGATGGTCGCTTCCTTCCCGTGAAGGACCAGGAGGAGCTCGCGCAGCGGATGCCGGAGATCCTCTCGCTGGTGGATGCGGCGGGAAATCCCTTGGTTCATCGGCGCAATCCGAGCGAAAGCAGCATTCCTGTGGTCGGCTGAGGCTACGAGTGCAGGAGGCGCTGCGCGTCAGCGGCGGTCAATGTAGGCTTGCTCTTCCTTGAAGGAATGCGCTAGACAGCGCCATCGCTTGCAGGAAGCTGGTCGCCGATGAATAGAACAAACTCGCTGCCCCTGGTTGTCTTTTCGACTCTTCTCCTCTCTGTCGCCGCAGGATGCAGTTCCTCGGAGCCCGGCAACGGCACCGTCGGCTGTGGAGCCTCCGACAAGTCGTGCCCTGGGGGGTACTACTGCCACACGGACTCCAACATGTGTTGGAAGAATGGCACGGGTCCAACCGGTGGGCCCGACGCGGCCGTGTCGCCCGCTCGGGATGGTGCCTCGGCGGACGTGGTGACCGCCGCGACCCCCGATGCGCTTGTCGACGTGAAGCCGGCTGCCCCGGACGCCGGGGTTGACCAATCGCCGACCGTGCACCTGGACAGCCGTCCCCTCCAGGACGCTCCGGGTACCTCGGATGACGCGGCCCATTCTGACGTCGCACTCGAGAGCGACTCCGCCGTGCTGGGGCCCGACGCCCCTACCGCCGGGGAAGACGCGGCCACCCCGGACGCAGCCGGGTGTCCCGCCGGAAAGGTGCCGTGCAACGGCAAGTGCATCGACGCCACGGCTTGTTGCGTGGCCAGCGACTGCACTGGAAGTTGCATGACCTGCGATTCGACCAACACCTGCGTGCCCATCAAGGGACAGGCCGACCCCACCGGACGGTGCACCGGAACCTGCGACAGCACGGGCGCCTGCAAAGGCAAGCTGGGGCAGGCCTGCAATGCTGTCGGGGGAGGCTGCGCCGCCGGCACGTCTTGTTCTCCCGAGGGGATCTGTTGTGACAAGGCCTGCACCGACTCCTGCGAAGCGTGTGATGCGACCGGGACCTGCAAGCCCTTGACTGCCGGGGCGGCGCCGAAGACGGGACATGCCGCGTGTGTCACCAGCGACGCCACCTGCGCCGGCAAGTGCGACGGGACCAGCAGCGCGTGTGCTTATCCCACCAGCACCTGCGGAGTCGCGAGCTGCAATGGCTCCGTCTACCAGGCCGCGGGCACGTGCCAGAAGGGAACCTGCGCCACCCCGGCGCCCCAGACTTGCCCCAACGCCTGCGTGGTCGCCTCGGGCGGATGCAGTGGCACCTGCCAGCCGAACGCCGTCCAGTGCAGCGGCACCGGCATCCCGCAGAAGTGCAGTGAGGCCGGAGCTTGGGTCAACCAGAACGCGTGCGCGCCCGGTTTCGTTTGCTCGGGAGGGGCCTGCACCTGCAGCAAGACCGATTGCGACGGGGCCTGCGTGGATCTCCAGTCCGACGCGAACAACTGCGGCGAGTGCAGACACAGCTGCCAGGGCGGCACCTGCGCCAGCGGCCAGTGCCAGGCCGTCGTGGTCGCGAGGAACCTGGATTCCTCCTCGCAGCTCATCGGGCTCGACGCTCAGTACCTCTACTACCAGGACAACGTCCTGGCATCGACGAGCGGCGACCAGTCGGACGACGCTCACCGAATCGGCAAGTCCGCCACCAACGGCTCGGGCACGCGGATCTACACCGGAGAGTCCAAGGAGACCTTCAATGGCGTGGTCGGGAGCACGTATCTGCTCATGACGGACGGATACCCGAAGAAGATTTGCAGCATTGCATCCACCTCCTCGTGCGCGGGCAGCCGCGTCGTTCTAGAGACGGTGGGCATCTATGACCACCTGATCGGCTTCAGGGCCATGGCGCCGGACTTCTACGCTTTCTACCAGTTCAGCGCCGATCTCATGGTGGGCTGGGTCTCCCCGACTACCGGGGCCGTCGGGACGTACACAGAGAGCGAAGCGAACGCCACCTACGACGCGTTCTTCTCTTCTGGGACGGCCGTGTACTGGGTTCGGACGATCAGCGGGGACGTGAGTCTGTTCGCGACCAAGGCGTCGGATCCCAACACCAGGGTCAAGGTGGCCAGCAGCCTCACGCCCTTCATGAGCATCATCGACGCCAATGCTCAGTCCGTCTTGTTGTGGGACGGCGACACGCTTTTCCGCGTTCCTGCCGCGGGAGCATCGGCCCCCTTGACCGTCACCAGGGTGTCCCCGGCGCCGAGTCAGATGCTGGCCACCGAGGACGCCGCGGGGGTGTACTGGTTCGACGGGAACGGGACCTTGAGCCGCTGCTCGGCCGCGAGCTGCTCGGGCAGCAAAGCCACCATGGCCACCGGTCAGGCCCCCTTAGGAGGTCTGTTCCAGGATGAGACCAACCTGTACTGGCTCGACACCAGCAGCGGCTACCGCATCATGAGAATCGCGAAGTAGCGCCACCCCGGGACACCGAGCTTGGACACCGGCACTGCTGGAAGCGGCGCCGGTGCCGAGGGGGGGGCCTCACGATCCTTGCGTGGACACGGACGATCCCTTGCCCAGCGGGGCCCCGCAGCTCCCAACCTCGCCACCGGATCGCCGCAGGAGCGCCCAGCCTGTCAGGCGGCGGCGCGGCGGTCGGGAGGCCGGCTCTAGTGTGCGGACGACCGCTCGGCGGCTTCGACGCGCGCGGCGGCCCATGCGCGGCGATCCTGCATGGGGGTAAGCTCCGCGGCGGTCTCGGCCTTGCTGTGAGCCAGCTCGGCGTCGGCCGCGGCCAAGTCCTTCTGGGCGGCGTCGCGGTTGACGTTCTTGCCATGCTCGCCACGGTTGACCAGGACCTCGACCTTGTCGTCTGTCTTGTCTCCGTTCGCGACCCGGGCGACCTGCAGGATGCCATCGCCCACCGCCAGGTACTTCACGCCCTCCTTCAGTCGGTACGCCAGCACGCCTGGCTTCAGCACCGACATGAAGGGGATGTGACCGGGCAACACGCCGAACTCTCCGAGCGCGCCGGGCGCGACGATCTCGTCGACCTCGGTTTGAATCAGGTAGCCGCGTGGGGTTGTGACCGTGAGGTGCATCGAGGGTTCCTAATCAGCCTTCCTTGGCCATCTTCTCTGCGCGGGCGCGCACGTCTTCGATGCCGCCCATCATGAAGAATGCCTGCTCGGGGATGTCGTCGCACTTGCCGTCGATGATCTCCTTGAAGCCACGCACGGTGTCTTTGATCTCGACGTACTTGCCCTGCTGGCCGGTGAACGTCTCGGCGACGTGGAACGGCTGCGAGAGGAAGCGCTGGATCTTGCGGGCGCGCGACACGGTCAGCTTGTCGTCTTCCGACAGCTCGTCCATGCCGAGGATCGCGATGATGTCCTGCAGCTCCTTGTAGCGCTGGAGGATCTTCTGCACCTGGCGGGCGATGTTGTAGTGCTCCATGCCCACGACGTCAGGCGAGAGGATGGTCGAGGTCGAGTCCAGCGGATCCACGGCCGGGTAGATACCCAGCGACGCGATGTCGCGGGAGAGCACCGTGGTCGCATCCAAGTGCGCGAACGTGGTGGCCGGCGCCGGGTCGGTCAAGTCGTCGG
>CAZYFU010000020.1:0-74840 GCA_964647025.1 uncultured Myxococcales bacterium
CCTGGAGTCGCTCTGCGTGATCCGCCGGCCTAACTTCTGGCGAGCGGCACTAGTTGCTCCGGCGAGCGATTTCGATGCTAAGAATGCTCCTGTGAGTACAGAGATCCTCAAAGTCGAAGCAGTCGTCATCGGTGCTGGCCCTGGTGGCTACGTGGCGGGCATCCGCCTCGGACAACTCGGCAAGAAGGCGCTGGTGATCGAGAAGGCATCGCCGGGTGGTGTCTGTCTGACCGTCGGATGCATTCCCTCGAAAGCCCTCATCCACGCGGCCAAGCTGTACGCGGAAGCCGGCCAGAGCGGAGACATCGGCATTCAGGTCGACAACCTCCGCCTCGACGTCGGGCGCTTGCAGAAGTGGAAGGATAGCATCGTCGGCAAGCTGACCTCGGGCGTGAAGAGTCTGCTCAAAGCCAACGGTTGCGAGTACCGCCAGGGCACCGCAACGCTCCTTTCGCCGCGCACCATCCGACTCGTCCCGCCCGACTCCAGCGAGGAGATCCTGGTCGAGACCGAGAACATCGTCATCGCCACCGGTGCGCGCCCAGTGATGATCCCCAGCCTACCGTTCGACGGCAACCGCGTGGTGGACTCGACGGGCGCGCTGTCGTTCGGCGAGATCCCGCGAAACCTGGTCGTGGTCGGCGCCGGTTACATCGGCATGGAGATCGGGACCTTGTACGCAAAGTTCGGCAGCAAGGTGACCTTCGTCGAAGCCCTGCCGACCATCTTGCCGGGCAGCGATCCCGAGTGCGTGCAGGTGGTCGCCCGCAAGGCCAAGAAGCTGGGTATGGAGATCCTGCTCGGCGCAAAGGCCAAGGGAGTGCGCGAGGAAGCCGGCCAGACGACGCTCACCGTGGAAACCAGCAGCGGACTCGTCGAGCTTCCCGCCGACAAGATCCTGGTGGCGGTCGGCCGCCGTCCCAACATCGAGGAACTGGGCCTGGAGATCGCGGGCGTGAAGACCACCGGCGGCTTCATCACCGTCGATCGGCAGATGCGAACCAACGTGCCCAACATCTTCGCCATCGGCGACGTGGCCGGGCAACCCATGCTCGCGCACAAGGCGTCTCGTGAAGCCGAGGTGGCCGCCGAGGTCATCGCCGGCAAGAGCGCCGAGATGGACGCACGCGTGATCCCCGCCGTGGTGTTCACCGATCCCGAGATCGCCAGCGCCGGCCTCACCGCCGACGAGGCACAGAAGCGCGGACACGAGGTCAAGACGGGCAAGTTCCCCTTCAGCGTCCTCGGACGCGCGATGGCCAACCACGACACCGATGGGTTCTGCAAAGTCGTCATGGACACCGGCAGCGGCGAGGTGCTCGGTGTGCACGTGGTCGGCCAGGGCGCCGGCGACATGATCAGCGAAGCGGCGCTCGCCATCGAGATGGGCGCTGCCGCCGAAGACCTCGGCCTCACCATTCACCCCCACCCCACCTTGCCCGAGGCCATCATGGAGGCCGCCAAAGCGGCCCGAGGCGAGGCGGTCCACATCTTGAACAGGTAGACTGACATGCGCATTCTGGTCACTGGCGGCGCCGGCTACATCGGCTCACACACCACGGCCCTGCTTCGATCGCGCGGCGACTTCGTGGTCGTGCTCGACAGCATGGAGACCGGCTTCCGCGAAGCCATCGGAGATACGCCGTTGGTGGTTGGCAGCACCCACGACGGCAAGTTGGTCGCGCAGGTCGTGGGCGACCACAAGCTGGAGGCGGTCATCCATTTCGCGGCGTACAAGGCCGCGGGCGAGTCGATGGAGAAGCCGGCCAAGTACTTCGAGAACAACGTGATGGGCAGCCTCCGGCTCATCGAGGCAGCGTGCAAGGTCGGTGTACGCAAGTTCGTCTTCTCGTCGACCGCGTCGGTGTACGGAACGCCGGAGACGCTGCCCGTTCGAGAGGCCGACAAGGTTCACCCAGAGAACCCATACGGCGAGAGCAAGTTGATGGTCGAGCAGATGCTGCGCTGGTTCGACGCTTGCCACGGCTTTCGCAGCGTGATCCTTCGCTACTTCAACGCGGCCGGTGCCGCGCTGGACGGCGACAACGGAGAGGACCCGCGTTTCGTGGCGAACCTGATTCCGCTGGTCATGAAGTCCGCAGTAGGACGCGCGCCCGCGGTCCGTATCTTCGGGAACGACTACCCCACGCGAGACGGCACGGGCATCCGCGACTACGTGCACGTGCTGGACCTGGCCGATGCCCACGCCCGCGCGCTGGACTTCCTCGAACGAACTGGCCGTTCCGAGATCTTCAACCTGGGCACCGGCCAAGGCGCCTCGGTCCTGGAGGTTCTGGAGTCCGCCCGTCGCACCAGCGGCCGGGAAATCCCCGCTGAACAGGTCGGCCGGCGGCCGGGTGATCCGGCGGCGGTCTACGCAGACCACAGCAAGGCCACCGATGTCCTGGGCTGGACGCCGCGTTACGGACTGCAAGAGATCGTCGAAACCGCTTGGCGATGGCATCACCGCCATCCGGACGGCTTTCTGGGCCAAGTTCAGAAGTAGACTCCCGACAAAGGAGACACGGGCAGTCCGCATTTCTGGCGCTAGACTGCCGAGGTGGCAAACCCATCTTTGGTGAAAGTCCAGCCCTACCACGTCATCATCGTCGGGGCGGGACCTGGGGGGCTGTCGTGCGCAAAGCATTTGGCAGGGTCGGGCAAGCGCGTGCTGGTGCTGGAAAAGAGCCCGGAGCTCGGCCAGAAGATCTGCTCGGGGCTCATCTCTCCGAAGGCCTTTCCCGAGCAGAGCAGCGATCGCGGCATCCCGTGGACGGCGCTCTCGGTGGCGACCCATCGGACCAAGGAGGCCGTACGCTTCGACCGGCCGTTCCTGTGGACGCTTGGGCGCAAAGACATCGAAGGGCGGCTCCTGGCCGAGTGCACGGCGGAGGTGCGCTTCTCGGAGCCGGTCCGACGCATCACGCGCGACTTCGTCGAGACCGACCACGGACGCTACGGCTACGAGCACTTGGTGGGCGCCGACGGTTCGCTGTCGAAGGTTCGCAAGCACCTGGGGTTGCCGTCCGAGGACGTGGTCGGATGGGCGTTTCACTACATCCTCGACCGCCCCTGCGAGGAGTTCCAGATGCATTGGCTGCCGCGGGAGTTCAAAGGCGCGTACGGCTACATGATGCCCAAGAACCGCAACCAGACCATGGTGGGGCTGGCCTGGGCCGGGGTCGGGTTCGACGCCGAGGTCGCGGCCAAAGCCAAGCAGTGGATCGCCCGCACCTTCGACATCGATCCGGAGAACACGCCGCACGAGGCGATGAAGGGCAACGCCGACTACCGGGGCTGGCGCTTCGGCAACACCTACCTCGTGGGCGACGCGGGTGGCTTCTTGAATCCGGTGACGACCGAAGGGATCTGGTTCGCCATGCGCAGCGGCGAAGGCGTGGCGAGGTTCATCTTGGGCGACCCGGAGGGTGAGAGGATCATGGCCAAGATGGTCGCCGAGCATCGCAAGCAGGTGCGCATTTTTAAGCTGATGACCGACCGCAGGTTGCCCCTGTGTTGGTTCATCGAGTGGCTTTTTCGCAAACCTTCGCGAGGTTTGCGGCACCGGCTGTTCGAGCGGATCTTCTGGCGGCTCATCGCCGGCCCCGCGACCTGACCTCGCGCGCCGCTCGGCGCTCAAGCTTTGCCATGATACGTCGATGCTTCTTCCTCGGGACAGACGATGGCAGGGCTAGCCCCATCCGAACGACGGCTCCATCCTCGACATCGCGTGCGCGTAGCCGTGGTGTGGAACCACCGATGTGCCCAGCCCATGCGCGGAGAGATCTGCGACGTCTCCGCGCAAGGCGTGTTCGTCGTATCCACTTCGGCGCTTCCGGACGATATCGGGGTCGGGGACGCCACCCAGATATCCGTCTCCACGAAGTCCGGCACCGAGGTCATCTCGGGCATCGTGCGCTGGCGTGGCTACCATCCTGCACACCAAGCCATCGGTTGCGGCATCCAGCTCGACGAGCCCAGCACCGAGGTCATCGCGCGACTCTTCCCCGTGCTGCTCGATCCGGTTCCGGCCCACCAGCCTCCCGACACCGGCCCGCCGCTCAGGCTCGACCTGCCCATTCCGCGGCCGCGAGGCTGACCAGAAACGCAAAGCGGGTCCCCAGCCGAGGCCGGAAGACCCGCGTTCGCCGAGCCCGCAGAGCTACTTCTTGATCTCGAGCAACTCGATGTCGAAGACCAGCGTGCCGTAGGGGCGTCCGCCCTGATTGGGCTCGTCCCCGTACGCCATCTTGCCTGGAATCCAGAAGCGGGTCTTCTCACCCTCGACCATGAGCTGCACGCCCTCGGTCCAGCCCTTGATCACGCCGTTGAGTGGGAACTCCGCCGGCTGTCCGCGCACCACCGAGCTGTCGAAGCGCTTGCCGTCGGTGGTCCAGCCCGTGTAGTGGACCTTCACGGTGGTCGTGGCCGTCGGGTGCTCCTTGCCCTTGCCTTTGGTGAGCACGCGATAGGCCAGTCCGGATTCGGTCTTCTTGGCGTTCTTGGGCGCCGCGGCCACATCCTCGGGCACCTTCGGCGCGGGAGGCGCCTTCTTGATGCCGAGGAGCTCCACGTCGAACACCAGCGTGCCGAACGGCCCACCCGGCCGTCGCGGCGTATCGCCGTAGGCCAGGTTGGCCGGAATCCAGAAGCGGCGCTTCTCGCCCTCGACCATGAGCTGCAGGCCCTCGGTCCAGCCCTTGATCACGTGGTCCAGCGGAAACTCCGCCGGCATGCCGCGCATCACCGAGCTGTCGAACATCTTGCCGTCCGTCATCCAGCCCGTGTAGTGGACCTTCACGGTGTCTTCGGCGGCGGGACGATCCTTTCCGGTGCCCTTCTGCAGGACCTTCGATGCCAAACCCGACGCGCTCTTCTCGGCGTCCGCTGGGGCCGCGGCCACGTCGGCGGGCGCCGGCAAGCCCTTGGGCTCCTCGGCCGGCGGCTTCGCCATGGCCGGCGGTGGTGGCGGTGGCGGCGCCGCGGGCTTGGGTTCTTCTTTCTTGCAGGCACAGGCGGAGAGCGCCATCAGGATCGCGAGGAGAGTGTTTTGCATGCCGGAAATCTCCGTGGTTCCCGGCCCGGTGTCAACAGACGTGTGAGCCACCCGGCCCGCCCGTGGTCGGCCATTGTCGAGCATGTGCCCGCCGGATGGAGCCCCATCGAAGGGACTCTCTCGGGGACGAGTTTCGTTAGTACATTGGGAAAATGCCGTTGTTCCAGAAGCCCGCGCGCACGCCCGAAGAGCTCGCCGCCAGCAAGCCCCTCGACATCGCCCCCGCCGAGGTCGCGACCTTCGACGAGAAGACCTGGTACGCGCGCGCCTTTCGTGGCGAAACGACGCCGCAGCTCACGGTACGGAGCGTGCTTTTGGGATCGGCGCTGGGCTTTCTGCTCGCCTTCACCAACCTCTACGTCGGCCTCAAGACCGGTTGGGGGCTGGGCGTCGCCATCACGGCGTGCATCGTCTCGTTCTCGCTGTGGAACCTCTGTCTGCGCGTAGGCCTCGCGCGCACGCCGCTGTCGATTCTCGAAAGCAACTGCATGCAATCCACCGCGTCCGCGGCGGGCTACTCGACGGGCAGCACCATGGTGTCCGCGACGCCGGCCCTGCTCATGCTCAGTGTGACGGCGCAGAATCCACACGGCCAGCACCTGCCCTGGCCCGTGCTCGCGGGGTGGACCTTCTTCCTGGCGCTGCTCGGCGTGGCCCTGGCCATCCCGATGAAGCGCAACATGATCAACCAAGAGAAGCTGCGCTTCCCGTCGGGGATCGCCGCGGCCGTCACGTTGCAGTCGCTCTACAGTCAGGGCCGGGATGCCGTGGCCAAGGGCAAGGCCCTCTTCTATGCGGCGCTGGTCGCCGCCGTGCCGCCGATCATCATGGACGTCCGATTTCGCAAGCCCTCGGCGGAGCATCCCCACGCAGGCCTGGTGCCGGACGCGACCAGGCTCTTCGACTGGCTCCCGGTCCCGGGACGAGACCCCAAGACCGGCACCAGCTTCCTGGCCAGCGACTGGAACATGGTGCTCGACAACAAGTTGGTGATGGTCGCGGCCGGCGCGCTGACCGGGCCGCGCATCTGCATCTCGCTCGTCGTGGGAGGATTGCTGCTCACCTATTGGCTTGGCCCCACCGCGCTCTCCCTCGGCGCGGCACGCTCGCCCGACCGCGCCTGGCGGGAAATAGGCGTGTGGATCGGCGCCCCGACCATGATCGCGGCGGGGCTGGTCGCGTTCTTCTCGCAATGGCGAACCGTCCTGCGCGCGGTTCGCGGACTCGGGGCCAAAGGTGAATCGAGCTATGCCATCGCCGAGGTGCCAGGCTCGTGGTTCCTCGGGCTCGGAGCCATCGCCACCGTCGGGACCTTGACCATCGGGCACCTGTTCTTCGGCATCCCCTGGTACCTCGGCACGATCGCGGTGCTGCTGACCTTCTTTCTGGCGCTGGTCGCCTGCCGGGCCACGGGCGAGTCCGACATCACGCCCATCGGGGCCATGGGCAAGATCACGCAGCTCGCCTACGGCGTCCTGATCCCGCAGAACGCCACGGCCAACTTGATGACGGCCTCCATCACGGCCAACGCGGCGGCGTCCAGCGCGGATCTGCTCACCGACCTCAAGTCCGGATACCTGTTGGGTGCGCATCCCCGCAGGCAGTTCGTGGCGCAGCTTCTGGGCGTGTTCGCCGGGACCGCCGCCAGCGTGCTTGGATTTCATCTGCTGGTGCCCGACGCCAGCGTGCTGACCGGCACCGCCACCTCGCCCGCCGTCTTTGCCGCCCCGGGCGCGCAGAGCTGGCGCGCGGTCGCAGAGCTGTTTCAGCAGGGCGTGGGCAGCCTCCACCCCATGGCCCGCCAGGGACTCGTCGGAGGCCTGCTCGTCGGGTCGCTGCTCGCCGCGCTCGAGTTGGCGTTTCCGAAGCACAAACGATGGATCCCCTCGCCCATCGGGATCGGCCTCGGCCTGATGCTCCCCTTCGCCAATCCGTTCTCCATGCTCATGGGCGCGCTGTTCGCCTGGGTCTGGTCCAAGCGCAACGCGGCTCACGCCGACCGATACGTGGTCCCGGTGTCGTCGGGCATCATCGCAGGCGAGTCCATCGTCAGCGTGCTCATCGCCCTCCTCAACAATCTGGTCTTGCGTCGATAGTCCGCTACCATGGGCAGGTGACCGTCGCAAAGACGAGCCGCTCGCGCCTCTTCCTCTTCGCCGGGCTCTACTTCGCCCAGGGTGTGCCGTGGGGGTTCTTCACCGTGGCGATCATGCTTCGACTGGCCAGCCTTGGGATGGGGCCGGCGACCATCGGCGGGGTGGCGAGCACGGCGTGGTTGCCGTGGACGCTCAAACCGCTGCTCGGCCCACTGGTGGACCGCATCGCGATCGGGCGCCTGGGGCGGCGACGGACCTACGTCCTGCTCGCCGAGCTGGGTATGGCGCTCTCTCTGCTCGCGATGTCGTTCGTCGATCCGGTGCACAGCTTGGGCATGTTCAGCGCCCTGCTGTTTGCGCACAACCTGTTCGCGGCGGCGCAGGACGTGGGCACCGACGCGCTCGCCATCCACATCCTGCCCTCCGACGAACGCGGCAAGGCCAACGGCTTCATGGTCGCCGGCAAGTTCGCGGGCGTGGTGGTCGGGGGTCAGGGGTTGCTCTTCGTGGCCAACCAAGCGGGTTGGCGAGTCGCGTATCTCGTGGCCATCGCGCTGTTGCTCGTCCCCGCCCTGCTCGTCCTTCCCGTGCGTGAGTCGGACGCGCAAGCAGAACCGGGCTTCCTGCTCAAAGACGCGTTCCGCGTGCTCTCGAAGCGCGTGGTCCTCGTGGCATTGGCGTTCGCCGTGGTGGTCGACGCCAGCGACAGCTTTCTGTTCCCGCTCATGTATCCCCTGATGACGACCCAGCTCGGCTTCTCCGAGCAGCAGATCGCGACGCTGTCGACCTTGGGCGGCGCGGTGGCAGCGCTGGGGGCCATCGCGGGGGGCTTCCTCTCCGATCGCGTGGGGCATCGGCGGGTCCTGCTCTTCGCGTGCTTGGGCGTCGCCGGCTCGAGCCTCGTCTTCATCGCCTTTCACTCGGTGTGGGGCAACTACGGATTCCAGATCGCCTTCGCCGTGGTGGGAGGCGTGGTGGGTGGCATCGCCAATGCCGCCAACCTGGCGCTGTTCATGGATCTCACCCACCCGCGGCTCGCGGCCACGCAGTTCCAGATCTACATGGCGCTACAGAACGTGCGCGGCGTCTGGGGCAACCGCCTGGGTGGCTTCGCCGCGGAGCGGGTATCAGCGCCACGCATGTTCGGTCTCGGCGCGCTCATCGAGGTGCTGCCACTCGTGCTCTTGGCGTTCCTCGACCCGCGCAAGGCGAAGGAGTGACGAGCAGCATCGCGGGGATCTGCCGAATCCCGTCGGGAAATCCCGGCGGCGGCCAAAGATTCTGTGGGAAGAATGGGCTCGCCTAAGGGATGATAGCCAGAACATGGCAAGCCTGTCCGTCAACGTGAACAAGATCGCAACCCTCCGGAACACACGCAACAACGGCATCCCCGACATCGTTCGCTTGTCCGCCCTCGTGCTCGACGCGGGCGCGGATGGTTTGACGGTGCACCCGCGGCCCGACGAGCGGCACATCCGCAAGGGCGACGTGGACGCTATCGCGCAGCTTCTGCAGTCGTACCCCGCGGCCGAGTACAACATCGAAGGCAACCCGTTTCACGGTCTTATCGAGCACTGCGAACGGGTGCGCCCGGATCAGGCGACCCTGGTCCCCGACGCTCTCGATGCGCCGACCAGCAACCACGGCTGGGACCTCCTCAATCTCGACGGCGAGAAGCGAACCGCCCTCGCCTCGGCCATCACCAGACTACACGCGTGCGGGTGCAGGGTGAGCCTCTTCGTCGATCCCATCCCCGAGGTGGCGAAGCTTGCCAAGGGCCTGGGCGCGGACCGTGTCGAGCTCTACACCGAGCCTTACGCCACCGCCTACGCGGCCGGCAAGGGCGCGGAGGTCGTGACCGCCTATGCGGAGACGGCGGCGGCGGCCAAGGCGGCCGGTCTTGGCGTGAACGCCGGCCACGACCTGAGCCTGGACAACCTGCGCTTCTTCGTCGGACGGGTCTGGCCGGTCGACGAGGTCTCCATCGGCCACGCCCTCATCGCCGACGCGCTCGAGCTTGGCCTAAAAGAGACCGTTCGCCGCTACCACGTGCTGGCCGCGTCCGCCCGCTGACGGACTACCATCCGGTGACGAGTGACGGCGGCTGTCCGGCACACGGAACCGGCCCTCTCTCGGACAAGGCGGAGAACGGACGATGGACCATGCCGTTGGCCAGGCCCTTCCCCGCGCAGGACGCTCGCTGGTCGGACAGGCCCGGGCTCGGCTTCGTCTTTGCAAGCCGACCTAAGCCATGCCAACACAAAAAGCCACCAGGGAAGCGCAAGAGTCGGCCCGCGAGGGCAAACGTCCAACGACGCAGGCCGGAGCGTTCGTCAAAGAGGAGATGCACAAGATGAAGCGAGGCGGAGGGACCGCCCGTTCGAGGAAGCAGGCCATCGCCATCGGTCTGTCCGAGGCCCGTCGCGCGGGGGTGAGACTCGGCCCCGCCAAGGGATCGGCGGCGACGCGCAGGAAGGCCAAGCGCGACACCGAGATTGGCCAGGGCAAGCGCAAGCCGTCGCCCAGCCGGTCCCGCGCCGGAAAGAAGGCAGCGGAGACCAGACGCAACAACATGCGCGAGGCGCGCTGAGCGCGAAGGGGATCTACGGCAACGTGTAGCCGTAGATAGTTCGTCCTTCGGTCGAGATGAACTCGACCTGGACGGTCTCGGGCTGCACCGTGACCCGCGCCCAGCCAGGTTCGAGCCACGACTGCTGGTACCCGGTCAGCTCGGAGCTGAACATCCACAGTATCGCCCCCGCGGTTCCGGGCTCGGAGTAGTGGATGCCGTCGACGGTCATGTCGGTGAACACGTGGTCGTGGCCGTAGAAGAAGATCTGCACGCCATGGTCGAGCATCAACTGATGAACCTTGGCCTGTTCGCCGACGTAGGCTGCCCGGCCGCCGCCACGCCCGTAGGCCGAGTTCTCGGCGTCACCCGCGGCGCCGCCCACGGCGTGATGGATGAACAGGAAGCGCCACTTCGCGGTGGCGCCGGCCAGGGTTCGGGACAACCAGTCGAGTTGCTCGGGGCCCAAGGTCCAGTCGTCTGGCGCACCGCCGCTGGTGGACAGCAGGTGCTCGGTAGGCGTGTAGCTCATCACGTTGAGCACCACGAACAGGGCATCGCCCCAGGTGAACGCGTAGTAGTCCTGCGCCGGACTGCCCGACTCCGGGTAAGTCGTGGGTAAGGGCCCCGGCATGTACAGCATGCGCTGCTGCCTCGACCGGGTGAGGTCGTCGGGCGTGTACCACCCGTTTTCCCCCTCCCAGTTGCCGATGACGGGGAAGTGCGCGACCTTGCCCAGCGTATCGCCGAGCAGAACCCGGTAGTTGCGGTACGCGCGACGCGTATTCGCGCCATCGGGCGGTGGATCGTTGAAGCCGAAGTTGTGGAAGTCGAGCATGTCGCCGAGGTTCAGCACGAAGTCCGGCGCCGCCTCGCCCACCGCGCCGGCGACCTTGACCAGCGTGCACCAGTCGCCTTGGTTGGTGAAGGCCCAGTCGGAGCCGATGTGACTGTCCGAGATCAGGGCGAACGTGAAAGCATCGCCTGCCGGGCGTTGGGTCACCGCGCCTCCCGCGTACAGCAACTCACCGCCCTCGCCGGAAGTGAGGATTTGGTACTCGTACCGCGTGCCCGGCGCGAGGCCTTCCACGTTCCATTGCGCGAGATCCGGGGCGGGGACCTGCGATGGAATGGGCGCGCCCCAGGCGTCGCCACCGGCGGGGCGAACCCGTGCCACCAGCCCAGAGGGATCGCCGCCTGCGAGAAGGACATTCAGGTCGAAGCCGTGCTCGGTGGGACGCAAGACCAAGGGCGCGCCACACAGACGCAAGGATCCGCCGCCTTGGCAGTGCTCGACGAGCTCGGATGGACCGCCGCCGACGATTCGCAGCGCGCGAGCGGCACACAGCTCCGACGCGGGCGGAACCGCCACTGGAACGACAGCGTCGGGAGCGCCGACGGCGTCGCCGCCATCCGACGCGCGGGGCGCGGCCGGGGCGCTCGCCGCACCACCACAGCCCAGGACGAGGAGCGCGCAGAGCAGGAAGACACGCATGCGCAAACGCTAGCATGCCAGCGCGGGTGAGACGGACGGATCCGCGCCGATGGCGCGTCAGGCTCGCCGCCCACCGTCGTGGTAGCGCACCCGGCGAAGACTACTCCAAGGTCACGCCGTGATTCTTGCAGAGCGACCGCACCAACCGCTGCTTGTACGAGTCGAGGTGTGACGCCGCTTCGCGTGCGTCTTCAGCTGCCCCGACCGCGCACGAGCAAACCGCGATGATCTGGTAGGCGTCGTGCCGGCCGGGCGAGGCCTTGAGAACCTCCCGGGCCTTGTCGATGGCCACGCCATAGTACCGGCGCGACCACGCCTGCTGCGCCTCCTTGAGCAGCCCGTCCACGTCGACGGCCGGCGCCGCGGGCAGTGGCGGCGGCGGCGTGGGGATGGGCGCCGCCGCCACCGGCTCTGGCGGCGCGGGAGGAGGCGACGGAATGGACGGCGGCAGTGCCACGGGCGTCCTGCGTCCACCAGATGGACTCGCACGGGGGCGCGCCGCAACGCCCCTCTCCACTTCCGCCAAGTAGCCTGGCGCTGGCTCGGCCGCTGGCTGCGTTGTCCCCGCCACCGCTTTGGCGGCACCGGCGGCAGCGCCCCTCGTGGGAGCCGACCCGGTCCCCTCGGCGAGCGCGATCGATGTCACCGTCACTGGTGCCGGCGTCATGTTGACAGCCTCCGCACGAGTCCCAGCGGCGATGGGTCCGGCGCCCTTCACCAGTCCGAGATTCTCCCGGAATGCCCACACCGCGACTGCCCCGCCGACCACCACGAACGCCGCGGCCAGGACCGTTCTGACCGACCGATGCCTCGGTATCCTGGCGGTCTCGCGCCGATCGAAGGCTCGCTTGCGATGACGGTCCGGCCGTTCGTCCATCTCATCCAAGCGATCCCACGCGCTCCCCATCCCAACCTCCGCGAAGCCGCTGTCCATCGAAGGCCGCCGGTCAGCATCTCTGCGGGCAGACGAAGAAGCGTCGGAAAGGTCGATCCCGGACTGGTGGATGCCGGGCAAGCGATGCGCATCTCGGAGGAAGGCGCGCTCGCCCACGCAGTCCGCGAGAGCGTCGCAAAATGCGTCGGCGTTCACGTAACGCTGGGCCGGATCCTTCTCCAGGCAGCGCGCGATCACCGCGTCCACCTGCGCGCCGATGCCGGCTTCGGGTGCGCGGCGGCTGGGCAGCACCAAGTCGCCGACCACGTGTCCTTTCAAGATCTCGAACATCGAGCTGCCGTCGAAGGGGACCCGGCCGGTCACCATTTCGTAGAACACGGCACCCAAGGAGTAGATATCGCTGCGCTCGGTTGCCGGTTGCTCCTGCGCTTGCTCCGGCGAGAGATAGTGGGGTGTACCGCAGAACACGCCGGCGCGCGTGGCGGCGCTTGGACCGAGGTCCAGGAACTTGGCCACGCCAAAATCGAGCAGCTTGACGAAGTCGTACTTGTCCTCGGGCTCGACGACGAATTGTGGCTCTGTTTCACCCGGGGCGCGCCGCACGATGCGCCGCCGCCCCTCCCGCT
Source organism: uncultured Myxococcales bacterium (assembly GCA_964647025.1). Taxonomy (GTDB): domain Bacteria; phylum Myxococcota_A; class Polyangia; order Fen-1088; family Fen-1088; genus Fen-1118. The sequence goes on from CAZYFU010000020.1 coordinate 12,738, forward strand.
GACACAGGAAGATGTTCGCCGGCTTCAGATCCCGGTGGATGATGCCAAGCTCGTGGGCCGCGCCCAGACCGCGGGCGATCTGTCTGACGACGTTCACGGCGTCGAATACCGGCAGCCGCCCGACACGAGCGATGCGCTCTTGCAGGCTCTCGCCGTCGAGGTACTCCATGATCAGGAACACGAGCCCCTCGGGCGTCGTCCCGAAGTCGGTCACGTCGATGATGTTCGGGTGGCGAATTCGACTGGCGGCCTTCGCTTCGATGATGAACTGCTCGACCATCTCCCGCTGCTTGGCGAAGCGCTCGTGCAGGACCTTGATCGCGACCGGCTTCTCGATCACCACGTGCTGAGCGCGGTAGACCACACCCATCCCACCTTCGCCGATCACGCCTTGAATCTGGTGGTCGCGCAGCACCATGCCGACACGGGACGTCACCTCCTCGGAAAAGACCGGCGTGCCGTCCTTCGGACAACGGTCGAGCATGTCGGAGACGCTGTCGCCACAGCTCGAGCAGGTGCGGGTCGTGCCCATACGAAGGTCCAAGGCCAGTGTCCCACGCGCCCCCAGCCCCCGCAAGATCGCCGGGCTCTGCGTCAGCGATGCCGGCGAATCAGGGTGCTCGGCAATCTGCGGGCTGACCTCACAAGCCGTTGGGCAGCGTGTAGTTCCAGATGCCGCCTGCGGTGGCGAAGGTGATGTGCAGGATGGATGCCCAGCGCTCGAGCCGGTGGTAGCCCCATCGGTGAAGAAGGTAGGACGCCCCGATGGAGACCGCCGTTCCCGCGACCTCGATGGCGGCGAAGAGCGGTCGGTTGTCCACGATCTCGTCGTTGAGCAGCCACTCCTTGAGGTGCTTCTCGCGGAACCTGTGCGTGGAGAAGAAGTCGAACGCCCGGCCCGCGGCGACCCCGACGAACAGCACGTTGTTCTGCCAATCCCAGAAGGGATGGTCGTCAGCCGCAGCCGCGGGCGCCGGCGCCGCAATCAGCTCGGGTCGTTCGAGCGTCGCAGGGTCGCCATGCGCGGGCAAGGTGGTGGCAAGGAGGAGCGGAACAGTGAAGTGCAGCATGATGCAAGAGCCGTGGGCTGGGAGAGGTCCGTGGTATCCCGACGGCTAACCATCGCATGCCTTCAACCTGGCCGCCATGGGTGCCAACAGGAACGGCAGGTGGCCCTCCTTATCGAGCCTTCGCAGCGCGGGCAAGAGGTCCTTGGGCAGCTTGCTCGCGCCGAGGACGATCACGTTGTCCGACTCCGGCGTGCGCACCAGCGCACACGCCGAGAAGGCCGCGGCGAAGCGAGCCACGGCCGCCTTCTCCACCGCCGGATCGCGGTGGGCGATGTTGGCGACCACGACCCCTCCCCTCGCCAGCGCCCGGCTGACCTCGCTGAAGAACGGCGCCGAGATGAGCGGTTCTGGAATGGCGTCGGCACCATAGGCGTCGAGGAAGATCAGGTCCCAGCGCCGCCCGTCGCGAAACGCCAGAGCGCCGTCGCCAATGCGAACCTGTAGGTGGGCGTCCTCCTTGAATCCGAAGTAGCGAGTGGCGACCTGGCGAACCAGGGCATCCAGCTCGACCACCTCGACGCTGGCGCGAGGGATCACGCGTCGGAGCAGCATCGGGAAAGCGCCTGCCCCCAGGCCGATCACGAGCGCCGTCCGTAGCCGCTTGGGCACGGCCAACCCCATCGCGGCGAAGCGGATGTACTCCATCGGGACCGCCGCGGGGTCGTCACGCACGACGACGCTCTGGTCGTCGCCATCGAGGTCGTGAAAGCGCAGGTAGCGCAGCCTCCCCTCGTCCACCACGAGCACGCGATTCCAGCGTGACTCCCCGTCGAAGACCACGACCGGCGCTGGGCCGCTGCTCGCCCCCTCGCCCGCGATCGCCGGCGGCGCGAGGGCACACGCCAGCACTGCCACGAGAGGGAGCCCCAAGCACATGCGCAGAGCAAGCATGGCCCCGAGTGTACCCGCCTTCGCTTCGCATGGATGCGAGGAGATTCGCGCGCACCATAAGCGAAGGGCCGCGCGAATCTCTTCACGCGGCCCTTCCGTCGTAGCTTGGGTTCTGCGCGCTAATTGATCACGGCGCTGAACTCATCCATGCTCAAGCCCTCGCCGCCGCTCCAGATCTCGAACCCGCCGAACACGTCGGTCAGGTACCAGTCGGCGGAGAACGCCTGACTGGTGCCACCGGCGCTCTTGTCGGCCTCGCCGTTCTTGACCGCATCGTCGAAGAAGTCCTTCAAGTTCGCGGTGAAGTTGGTGATGGTGCTCTTCGCCACGTACGAGATGACGGGACGATTCGCTTCGTCGGTCCCCTTCGCGGTCGCGGCGCGCGGCCCACGCCACACGTCGAACTGCTGGCCACCGATGGTCGCCGAGCGGAGGTTGCCGCTGCTGCCGATGGGCTGACGACTTCCGGGCTTGTAGAGCCAGATCATGAGGAGGCCCGAGACGCCGTCGTCGTAGCTGCCAGCGGCGAGCGACCCGTTCTTGGAGAACCAGATGTCGTAGGCGACGTTGAAGTCGCCGCTGTTCTTGCCGCTCCACTTGAGCGTGGTCTGGGCGCTCCCGATGGCGCTGATCTTCTTGGGAAGACCGCTGTCCTCCCAGGTGCTGAACACGCCGCCGGTTCCGATCTGACCGTTGGCGCCGATGAAGAGCGACGGGAACGACGCCGGCGCGCTGCTGCCGCTGCCGTTCATCGAGGTCACCTTGAAGCTGGTGCCGGTGTAGCTCAGCTGCTGGAACGACGACGTGGGAGAGCCCCAGTTGTTGTTGTTGACGATGTACTTCTTGCAGTCCTTGCCCTGGGTCGCGACGCGCTCCAACGAGGCTTCCTTGGCCTTGGTGGTGTCCGAGTTGACCGAGGTGGTCCCCACGGTGCCCGTCTTGGTGCCACAAGCAGCGGCCGGGCCCGGGGCATCATCCTTGCTGTTGCCAGGAGCGAAGCCAATGATGGTGATGTCGAAGGCCTTCTTCTCGCTGGTGGTACCGGGAACCAGGAACGCCACCGCGTCGATGGGCTCGTTGTTGTACTTCTTGCCATCCGCGGGCTTCCAGCACTGCGTGTTGAAGTCCGAGAAGGGGATGAAGCTCGGGCCGCTAGCATCCTTGATGCCCGCGCACCAACGGTTGTCGGCGTCGCTGCCGCCCTTCACGCCTTGGATCTGAACGCGGAAATCGGCCGGCAGCTTGGCAGCGCTCCAGTTCACGGCGATGCCGGTGGCGCCAGCCGGAGGCATGTCGACCGCGGGCGGGCCATCCTTGATGGACGGATCGTACTTGCACTGGTCAGCCGCTCCGCTGATGCTTTCGTTGATGTTGAAGCCGAGCAGAGCCACGGCCTCGTAGGCATTGTGGATGGTTCCGGTGAGCTGGTAAGGCCCGCCGTCCTTGCCCTCCCTGAAGTCCTCAGGCGTGATGGTGGTGGTGCTGCCGGAGACGTCGTTGTCCTTGGAAGCCCACACGCAACCGTGCCAATCCACCTTCGAGACGTTCCAGTCCGCGGTGGTGAAGTACCCCTTGGGCCGACTGCCCGTGCTGGTGCCGCCACCCGCGCCGCCAACGCTCGTACCGCCGCCTGCGCCACCGGGGCTGGTGCCACCACCCGCGCCGCCGGGGCTGGTGCCGCCGCCTGCGCCGCCGGGGTTCGACCCGCCACCAGCGCCGCCGGGGTTCGACCCGCCGCCTGCGCCGCCCGGGTTCGACCCGCCGCCTGCGCCGCCGCTGCCGCCGCCAGAGCCCCCCTTGGCGGTCGACCCGCCACCAGAGCCGCCCTTGGCAGTCGAGCCACCTGCGCCGCCGCCTGCGCCGCCGCCTGCGCCGCCCTTGGCGGTCGACCCGCCGCTGCTGCTGGAGCCACCGTTGCTGCTGCCGCCGTTGCTGCTGCCGCCGGCGCCGCCGCCGTCGGTCGACGACGTACAGGCGACGAGCGCCAGGGCGAGACCTCCAGCGAGCAAAGCCCGTGGAGCTAGAGAGTAGGTCTTGGCCGAGCGGCGACTATGTTGGCCGGCGGCACGTGATGTGATCGAGAGCATTTATAACCTCCAAGGGACAGATGACGGGCGGGCACTTATACCCCACGTAGGGGCCTCCGAATTCCGAAAATCGAGCAGATGACGCATGCAACCATGATCACTCTCGTCCAAGCTTCGCAGCTTGAACATGAGCGTTCGGATGTCCCAACACCCGAGCCGCGGCGAATGCGAAACACGAAGTGGTGGCTCTGACGGTTGGGAGATCGAGCGTGATCACCGGCACCAGTCGACGCGCAGCGCCTGGCGCACGGCACAAAACAACGCAGGTGACGACAGCGAGTCTCTGCCAACCCCTCAGCGACCAATGGCGTCAGCGCTTACTTTGTTCCGCGCACGTCCCGGACAATCCCTCCCCTCGACAAGGAAGGAAGTCCGGCCCGGTTGGCCGCCGCCTCTGCTAATACGTCAGCCCGAACCCGTACGGGAACAGGGGCACTTGCCCGTCGCCCTCGTGGATGGGGATCTGCGAAAGCGAGGCGGGCCAGGTGAAGCTGAGCTTGCCGGTGGGCTCGTAGTCGCCGAACAGGACGTCGGTGATGCCGTCGCCCTCGGTGCCGGGGAGGAAGGCGGCGACGAATGCGTTCGACTGATCGAGGGCGGAGACGCCCTTGCTGTCGGTGAGGATGAGCGGCCGGCCGGAGAACAGCACGACGACGAACGGCACGTTCGCGCCCTTGACCTTGGCGATGGTCGAGAAGTCGGCGGACGAGAGGGTCACGCTGTTGCTGTCGCCCTGGCCCTCGGCGTAGGGCGATTCTCCGACGACGACGATCACGCGATCGGCGCCCGCGGCACCGCTGCCGTCGTTCGACGACGTGACTGTGGTGGCAGAGCCGGCGAACATCTTCTTGATCGAGGCGAGGATCGTGGTGCCCGCGGTGGTGCTGGTGGACGAGCTGCCGCCGAGGCCCTGCCAGCCCACGGTCCAGCCGCCGCACTGCTTGGCCAACGAATCGGCGCCACTTCCGGTCACATGAATCTTGGTCAGGGTCTTGGGCAGCGGCAGGGTGCCGTCGTTCTTGAGCAGCACCATGGACTGGCGGACGGCATCCCGGGCCACGGCCCGGTGCTCGGCCGAACCGATGGTCGCGGTCACCGCGGGATCGATGGTGGTGTCGCCGTCGAGCAACCCCATCTCGCACTTCACGGTCAGGATGCGACGAACGGCGTCTCGTATCCGGTCAGCGGGGATCTCGCCCATGTTCACCAGCGAGTTCAGGGTGCTGGCAAGCTCGGACGCCCGGTGCACGGCGCTGCCATTTCCATGGGACAGCATCACCATGTCGAGCCCACCGTTGATGGCGGTCTTCACTTGCTCTCGCCATCCGCCGGAGACCTTCAACTGCCCCACCGCGTCCCAGTCGGACACGAGCAGGCCCTGGAAGCCGAGCTCGCCCTTGAGCACGTCGGTCATCCACTTCTTCGAGGCGGTCATCTGGACGCCCTGGTAGCTGCTGTAACTGACCATGATGGACCCCACGCCGCCGGCGATGGACGCGCGATAGGGCTCGATGGCGATGGCGCGGAAGGTGGCCTCATCCAACTTGGTGACGTCGCCGGCGTTCTTGCCGCCGTCCGTGGTGCCGTCGCCGGCGTAGTGCTTGGCGCACGCGAGCACGCTGCCGGCGCTGCCGAGCTTGCGGTTCTGAAGTCCGTTCACCATGGCCAGCCCGAGCTGACTCGCCAGCTCTACGTTCTCGCCGAAGGACTCGTAGGTCCGGCCCCAACGGATGTCCTGGGCCGCGGCGACCGTCGGGGTGAACGCCCAGTTGTGGCCCACGCCCAACATCTCGAGCGCGGTGATGCGCCCCACCTGCTCGACCAGCGTCGGGTTGCGGCTGGCCCCAAGGCCGATGGCGTGCGGAAACATGGTCGCGTCCTGCACGTTGTTGTTCCCATGGACCGAGTCGACCCCGTAGAGCAGCCCCATGTGCGGGCTGCCGCCCTTGGCAATGTCGAGATACGAGGAAACCAGATTGATCCAGTCGGCGACCTTGTTGCCCGAGGACGGATCCGAGCCACCGCCGCTGAGTACGGAGCCGAGCATGGCCGATTTTGCCTCGCTGACCGTGAGCCCGTCACTGTCGACCTGGGTCATCTGGCCGAACATCTGCGCGGGCGTCAGGATGGCGACGATCGAGGCCGCCCTGTCCTGGCAGCTCGCCGAGGGCGCCCAGGCCCCCCCGTCGATCCCCGGCTGGGGGATCACGCCACCGGTGCCCGACACCCCACCGTCGGAGCCGGCGCTACCGCCTTGGCCCCAAGGGTCGAAACCATCGATGCCGCTCGGGACCGACGAGTCGTTTTCTGATGACGTGCCGCCGCACGCAGCGGCGGTCAGGAGAGCGAGCGCCGAGGCTCGCCAAAACTTGAGGATGCGTGATCGTTCCATGCGTTGCTCCAGATTGTCCTGCTTGGGGCGGAAGGTCGGCGCAGTCTAGCCCAAGCGCGGGCGGGCCCGGGACGCATATTGAACCCGGGCAGCGCGCGGCAATGTCGTTTGCTCAAAAAACGAGAACTGCCCGAGCATCTTGCTTCCTGCCCGGCAAGCAACGGCCGGCTCGTGTCCGCCAAAGCGCCTCCTGGCCCGCACCGCAGGCGAGTCGTCGGGAAGCCCGGCAAGCGGGCCGTGGCCCGAGCATGGTTTGTCCCATGATCTCCAAACGAAAGCTGTACGTCGACACCGTGCTACTGGTGATGGCACCCGTCGCATGGCTGTCCGGGTTGGTGTTGCTCATGGGCTTCCACGTCGGCCTCGGCTGCTTTCGCACCGAGGCGCTGGGGCTTTCGCGGATGGCCTGGCAGACCATCCACCGAGCCGGTGCGGTCGGGATGCTCGGAGCTGTTGCGCTCCACATCGCGACGAATGCGAAGCCGATGTTGCGTCGCAGCCTGCGCGTCCTACGAGGCCGCCCCGTCCGCCACGACACCCACGAGCTCGCCCTCTATGCGACCACCGCGACGCTCATCCTGACTGGATTCGTGGCGTGGCTGGTAGTCGCGGGCTCGCCGCCGCTTTGGGGACGGTTCACCCCGGGCCCGCTCGCCGCAAGCCGCCACGCGTGGATCGACGTTCACCATCTGACCGCGATGGTCGCGCTGGTGCTGTCCATCAACCACATTCGCAGGCGCTGGCGCGCCCTTGGATACGCCCGATGAGCCCGCGATGGCCGTTCTCGCATTCGGATCACACCCGATTCATCGTGATCGATACCAGCCACTGCGAAGCGTGCTGGGCATGCGTGGAAGTCTGTCCTCGCAAGGTGCTCGGCAGGGTGGCGTTCCTCTGGCACCGCCACGTTCGCATCGACAACCCCGACGCGTGCAGCGGGTGCCGCCGCTGCGTGAATGTCTGCGTCCAAGGAGCCATCACACGCGGGCTCGAAAGCTCGGAAAAGCGGGCGTCGTGAAACGACGGGCGGGTTACCATGCCGCCATGACCGCCGTTCGTGTGGACCCGGGCAAGTACCGCCTCGTCGGGGCAGCCGGCGTGCTCCTGTTCGGGGTGGGCCACGGTGTTCACGATGCGCTCGCGGGCGATCCGATCTGGCCGGCGCTCTTGCCCACGTTGCCCATGGCCTTGCAAGTCGTCTTGCTCGCGCTGGGAAGCACGCTGGCCGAGCGCCGCCAATGGTCGTTCCGCCGTAAGGCCGGCGCGGCCCTCGCGCTCAGCCTGGCCTGCGGCCTCCTCATCAAGCCCCTGCACACGCGAGGCGGCCCGGACTGGCCGGTGGCGTTCTCCCTCGCCCTCGGCGTGCTCGTGCTGTGGCTCCTACTCTCGCACTTCCCACTGCAAGTCAGCCTGGCCCGAGCCCGCGCCCTCGCCGCCGAGAGCGAGCAGCGCAAGGCCGACCTCGAACGCCTGCGCTCGCACCTGCATCCGCACTTCCTGCTCAACACGCTCAACGCCGTCGCCGGCTTGCTCACGGCAGACCCGCGCCAGGCGCGACAGCTCTTGATCGCGCTCGGGGATCTCCTGCGCGACGCGCTCGAAGACCAGGACGGTCTACGAACGCTGGGTGAAGAGGTGGCGTGGCTGCGTCGCTACGCCCAGATCTTCGAAATACGTCACGCGGGCGCCATCGACTTCGCGTGGGAGATCGCGGCCGACACCACGCTGGCCAAGGTCCCGCGCCTCTTGCTGCAACCGCTGCTCGAGAACGCCATCGAGCATGGTGCACTTCGAAAGCCGGGGGGCAGCGTCAAGGTGTCGAGCCAACGTCGCGGCAACCAGATCACCATCGTCATCAGCGACACCGGGCCCGGGATGCACAGCGCGGGCGCGGACAGCCAGACGGGACTCGGACTGCGTCTGGTTCGAGACCGACTGCGACTCGCCCATCCGCAGGCGACCATGGCGATCGACAGCTCCGACGCGGGGACGCAGGTCACCCTGTGCCTGCCCATCGACGGGGGACAGCCGTGAACGTCGATTCCAAGCTCGCCGCCAAGCCCATCCGCGCGCTGATCGTCGAGGACGAATGGCCAGCCCGCGAGTACCTCGTCGAGCTTCTGCTCGAAACCGGCAGGGTCGAGGTGGTCGCCGCCGTGGCCAGTGCGGAGGAGGCGCGCCAGGCCCTGGGCCCGGACGGGGTCGAGGTCGACGTGGCGTTCGTCGACATCAACCTGGCCTCGTCGGCGGGGCGAGAAGCGGGGCTCGCGATCGTGCGCGACCTGGCGGGCCGTCCGGGCGCCCCGATGTTCGTCCTGGCCACCGCGCTGCCGCAGCACGCGGCGGAGGCGTTCGACCTCGACGTGGTGGACTATCTCCTCAAGCCGTTCAGTGAAGAGAGGATTCGTGCTTGCCTGGACCGGGTCGATCGACGACGGCCCCGGCCGTCGGGCTCGGCGCCACGCCGGGTGGTCGCGCGAAGCAAACGAGGCCTCGTGTTCCTGAGGCAGAGCGACGTGTGGGCTTTCGAGGCCAGCCTTCGCCTCACCTTCGTCCACTGCAAGGACGGCAAGCTCGACGTCGACCTCTCGCTGGCCGCGGTGGAGGCGAGCCTCGGACCGGGGTGGCTGCGCGTACACCGCAATTGGGTGGTCAACCGCGACCACGTTCAGGCCCTGGAGCGAGACGAGCTTGGCCAGGTGATCGTGCTCGCCGACACTGCCCATTCCGGCACCGAAGCGATTCGAGTTCCGGTCGCGCGCGATCGCGCGCAGAGCGTGCGCGAGGCACTCCTCGATGGCACCACGGGAATTCGTCGGTAAGTGTCCGCTCTGCAAACTTTGCGCGGGTGTCGGGCGGCCGACGATCATTCTGTGCTTGAGGTCGCGCATCGCTGTGGGATAAGAGGTTCCGGAGGCCACGTGATGTTCGACGAAGCCGTCTCCACCGAAGTCGTGCGGCACTTCTGCCGAATCGCCAAGAACCGCCTGGGCGTCTCGATCGGCGACAATCACCATCCGCTGGTCGCGGGGCGAGTCGCAAAGCGGCTACACGCCCTGAAGGTCGACGCGGAGGAGTACGTGACCCGCCTCGACGACGACCACGACTGCAGCGAAGTCATCGGGTTCCTCGATTTCTTGCGACCGCGACCTCCACGCTTCCTCGCCCGCCCGGAAGACCACCAGGCGCTACACGCCATGTTGGTCCACCTGCTCGGTGAAGGTCAGCGGCGCTTCCGGCTGTGGTCCGCCGGCTGCGGCACCGGCGAGGAGGCGTTCGGCATGGCGCTCACGGCACTCGGGGCCATCGAAGCCGCGAAGGTTCCGCTGCCCGACGTGGACCTGAAGATCCTGGCGACCGACATCTCGAAGATCGTCTTGGAGCGAGGCAAGAAGGGTATCTTCGACGAGCAGCAGCTGCGCGACGTCCCGCGCGCGCTCCACGAGCGCTACTTCGCGACGATCGAAGGCGGTTTCGCCATCGACGAGGACATCAAGGACATGGTCCGGTTTCGTCGTTTGAACCTGACCAAGCTGCCCTACCCCATGTCGGGGCCGCTGGACGCCATCTTCTGTCACGGGGGCCTGGCCCCCCTGGTTCGTTCGGCGCGCGCGTCCGTGACCAACGCGATGAAGAACCTGCTCGCCGAGGGCGGCCTGCTTTGCACTGGGTTCGCCGACAGCACGCCGGCAGCGACCTGCGATGACACCGATGCTTCGTTTGTAGGCGTCGGGTCGAGCTTCCGCGGACACTGCTGAGCGCGCCACACCGGTCAGGTCCGCGCGCCGCCACGGCAATCGCGCTTGGCGTGTCCAGTCCCACGGACCACCGACATACGCGCGCTCGCGTGGCAACAGGCGCACGAGCATTCGGGTTGCCCTCGCACGGACCTCGCGCAGACTACAGGCTCCGTAACTCAAAGGAGAGACCCGAGATGAAGAATGTCATCCGTTTCGTTTCGACAGTTGCAGTGATGGTGGGACTGCTGACGGCTACTGCGCACGCGGCGCCCACCGCCGCCCCAGCAAGCGCACCCGCGGCCGCCCAAGCAGCGACGCCGCCCACGGCGAAGCCAATGACTCCACCCGCGGCGAAGGGCCCGTTCCAGCGCGATTTGCTCGGCATCTACAGCTACACGCAGAACCAGGTCCTGCAGCTGCTCGAGGCGTTTCCCCAGAACAAGATGGCTTGGCGACCGAGCCCGGGCGCGCGTTCCGTCGCCGAAACCTTCTTGCACATCGCCTTCGCCAACTACGGCATGATCAAGATGGCGACGGGCAAAGAGCCGGCGGCCGACGCTGGTTGGGAGATGAATCCGGCGAAGTGGGAGAAGAAGACGACCAACAAGGCCGAGATCAGGAAGATCCTCGATCAGTCGTTCGCCCACGCCCACGAGGTGCTGAGCACCGTCCCCGATGCGGACTTGGACAAGATGGTGAACATGATGGGCCACGAGATGAGCGCTAGAGCCGTCCTGATCATCCTGGCGAGCCACCTGAACGAGCACCTCGGCCAGGAGGTCGCCTACGCCCGAATGAACAAGATCGTGCCGCCGTGGAGCAAGGATCAGAAGATGTCCATGGCCGACAAGACCGCCGCCGAGAAGAAGGACTGACGGGCGAGCTCGGTTCCAGTCAGACCTCGAACTGCGGCGCCTCGCTCGCACGCTTCACGGCGTCGATCGGGGCGTCGCTCGGCAACGGAACGTCCGGGCGGGACAAGCGAGCAAGCCACGTCCGGTCGAGTGGACGCGCGAGATCCGCGACGTCCACCGCGGCCGCTGTCGTGGCAGCCTTGTCTCCGATCGAGTCGCCCACGCCCACGGCCCATCCTGCGATCAGCAACGCCAGCCGCACGGCCGTGGACGCGCTGTACGTGAAGAGCGTGCAGTGAGCGCCCGCCACCTTGCGCATCTGCGAGAACGCCGCAATCGTCCACAGCTCCGGATTGGCCTTGGGCGAGAACGGATCCCAAAACACCACGTCGGCCGCGAGGCTCTCTTGGGCAAGGGCGTCCAGGATCTCGCCATGGCGAAGCTGCCAGCGAACCCGTGGCGTGTCGTGCCGGCCGGTCGCCAACAACGCCCGTGCCGCGTCCCCGCTCTCGCCTTGCAAAGCGAACGCCTCGGGCTCGGACAGCGCCAAGGCAAGTGCGCCGAGATCCCTTTCGAAGCTGACCAGATCCAGCACGGCGGCCGGGGCTGGCGCGGCCAGGGCTTCCCGTCGAGCGGCGAGCGCGTTCGATCCCGCGCCCATGCCGATATCGAAGGTCACCAGGGTTCCGTCCGGCCGCTCGCGCAGGCGCTGGCCCAGCCTCGACTGGCGAACGTAGAGCTGCTCGGCCTCCACCAAGGGCCCCACGCCCGGATGCATGACCTCGCCGGCTGCGATGGATCGCATGGCGAGCATGCCCTTCCGCGTGCGGACCACCTCGTGACTCATGCGTTGTGCTCGTGACGATCGATGGCGGCCAGCGTATCCCGCGCGAACGCAGCATATACACCGGCGTCGATGGCGGCGCGGGCCTTGCGCATCAGCTCGACGTAGTAGTGAAGGTTGTGGATGCTGAGCAGCCGCGGCGCCAAGGGCTCGCTGCACTTCATCAAGTGGTGAAGGTAGGCGCGCGAGAACGAACGGCAGGTCGGGCAGTCGCAGGATGCATCCAGAGGCTCGTCGGAGGCCATGTGCTCGCTGCGCGTGAGCCGCACGCGCCCCGTCGAGGTGAAGGCCGTTCCTTGCCAAGCCATGCGAGTCGGCAGGATGCAGTCGAACATGTCGACGCCTTGACCGATGGCAAAGAGAAGATCGGGCGGTGTTCCGACGCCCATCAGATAGCGCGGTGATGCCGCCGGCAGTAGCCCCGCGGCGAACGCGGTCATGTCTTCTCGCTCGGCACGGGTGTCCCCGACCGCCAGGCCTCCGATGGCGTAACCATCGAACGGGTGCCCCGCCAGAAAGGCGGCCGACTCGCGACGCAGCTCGGGAAGCAAACCGCCCTGCACGATGGCGAACAACGCCTGCTCGGGATTGCGCCTGGCCGCGAGGCTGCGCAGCGCCCAGCGGTGGGTGCGCTCCATGGCCAGGCGCACGACCGACGCGTCCCCGGTGGAGCTCACGCACTCGTCCAGCACCATCATGATGTCCGAGCCGATGGCGGTCTGCATCTCGATGGATGCCTCGGGCGACAGGTGGTGGCGCTTGCCGTCGATGTAACTCCGGAAGTACGCCCCCTCTTCCGTCATCGCACGATCCTCGGACAGCGAGAAGATCTGGTAACCGCCTGAATCGGTCAGCACCAGCCCGGGCCAGCGCATGAAGGTGTGGATGCCGCCGACGCGGCGGAAGACCTCGGCGCCTGGCCTGAGCAACAGATGGTAGGTGTTGGCCAAGATGATGGACGCGCCGATGCCGGCGATGTCGTCGGGCGTGAGGCCGGTCACGGTCGCGCGCGTGCCCACCGGCATGAAGACCGGCGTCTCGACCATTCCGCGTCGGGTGTGCAGGGTGCCGCGTCGGGCTTTCGAGCCCGGATCGCACGCTCCGACGGAGAAGGAAATGGCCATGGACGCACCCTACCCGATCGCCGCCCGTGCGATCGATAGCCATCGACGAGCCGCTCCGTGACTTGGCGACGGCGGCTGCTACGCTTTCGCGCTTCACGGCCATGAACCTCGCCATTGAAACCACTGCCCTCGTGAAGAGCTTCGACAAGACCCGGGCCGTCGACGGCGTCGACCTCGGCATACGCAGCGGATCGGTGTACGGACTGCTCGGCCCCAACGGCGCCGGCAAGACCACCATCATTCGGATCCTCACCACGCTGCTCAAGCCGACCGGCGGGCGGGCGCTCGTGCTCGGCCACGACGTCGCCCACGAGGCCAGCGAAGTCCGGCAGAAGGTCAGCCTGACCGGGCAATACGCATCGGTCGACGAGGATCTGACCGGGCACGAGAACCTGGTGCTGGTAAGCCGGCTGATGGGGCTTTCCTGGAAAGACGCCAGGGTCCGCGCCACCGAGCTGCTCGAAGCATTCGGGCTGGGCGATGCCGCGGGCAAGCAGGTGCGCACCTACTCCGGCGGCATGCGCCGGCGCATCGACATCGCGGCGAGCTTGGTCACGCGTCCCGAGATCCTCTTCCTGGACGAGCCCACCACGGGTCTCGATCCCCGCAGCCGCAACCAGGTCTGGGATCTCTTTCGCACCATCGCCGCGGATGGCACGACTGTTCTGCTGACCACACAGTATCTGGAAGAGGCCGACCGCCTGGCCGAGCGCATGGCCGTGATCGATCACGGTCGCGTGATAGCCGAAGGGACCAGCCGCGACCTCAAGGCATCGGTCGGCAGCAACACCCTGCACTTCCACCTGCGCGATCCCGAGCAGAGGGCCGAGGCGAACAATCTCGTCGCGACCACGCTCGGCAATGGGGTCTTGCCTGCCACCGATCCGTCGGCGTTCTCCATCAAGGTGCCGGATGCGGCCGTGGCAGCCGACCTTCTCGGCGTGCTGTCGCGCGCGGGCGTCGCGGTTACCGACTTCTCCATCGGCGCGCCCAGCCTCGACGATGTCTTCTTCGCGTTGACCGGGCGTCCCGCGGAGAGCACGCCACCAGACAGCAACGAAGAGAAGTCCAAGGAGAACGCCGCTTGACCACGGATGCAATTCCCGGTGGAGGTCACGATCTGGTCCTTCGGGATCGGGGGCGAAAGGTCTCGGGGTGGTCAGCCACGGCGACGCTCGCCTGGCGGGCCATGCTCAAGATCAAGCACGTCCCATTTCAGCTGTTCGACGTCACCGTCACGCCGATCATGTTCACGCTGCTCTTCACCTATATGTTCGGCGGCGCGCTGGCCGGATCACCCAAAACCTACATCCAGTTCCTCCTGCCCGGGATCCTGGTGCAGACCATCCTGTTCATCACCGTGTACACCGGCGTGGGGATCAACTCCGACATTCAGAAGGGCCTGTACGATCGCTTCCGGTCGCTGCCCATCTGGCAACCGGCGCCGATCCTGGGGGCGCTGGCCGGCGATGTCTTCCGCTATTCGGTTGCAGGGCTCCTGATCGTCGTCCTCGGCGTGATCCTCGGCTTTCGTCCTGGCGGCGGCGTACCGGGTATCCTGCTTGCCTTTGCCCTGGTGCTGGTGTTCGCGTTCGCGATGTCCTGGATCTGGATCATCTTCGGCCTCAAGGTGAAGACGCCCGAGTCCGTGATGACCACGAGCTTCGTGTTCCTGATGCCCCTGACGTTCGCCAGCAACATCTTCGTCGGGATCGAGACCATGCCGGGATGGCTGCAGGCCGTGGTTCGCGCGAACCCGGTCACCCATCTCACCAACGCTTCCCGCGGGCTGATGCATGGCTCACCGGTCGCAAGCGACATCCTTTGGGTGCTCGTGGCCAGTGCTGCCGTGGTGTTGGTCTCGGCCCCGATTGCGCTTCGCCTTTATCACCAGGAACGCTAGCGGCACGCGGCGGGAGTTGGCAGTCCCCCGACTCCGGGGTTAGACTGCCAACCGTAGCCCACATGCCGCCCATCATCTATCTACCCGGTGCCAGTGGCACCCGATCATTCTGGCAGCCCGTCGCAGAAAGACTGACTGATCTTGGCCCCGCGACGCGACTAGGTTGGCCAGGTTTCGGAGACGAGGCGGCCGATGCGTCGGTGCAGGCCCTCGACGACCTCGTCGGATGGACCACGGCGCGCCTCCCCAAAGGCAAGGTCGATCTCGTCGCACAGTCCATGGGCGGCGTCCTCGCCATCTTGATCGCCCTCGAGCACCCCGAGCGGGTTCGGCGTCTCGTCCTGTGCGCTACCTCCGGCGGAGTCGACGTGCTTGGCTTGGGGGCGGCGGATTGGCGACCCGATTGCAGCGCCGAGCTTCCGAGCGTACCCAATTGGTTCATCGTGGATCGGACCGACGTCACGCGAAGGCTGCCCACCATCACGGCCCCGACGCTCGTCCTTCATGGTGACAACGATCCCCTGTGCACACCGGCGATCGCGACTTTCCTCGCCGAGCAGATCCCGGGCGCGAAGCTGGCATGCATCGCCGGCGGCGATCACATGATGGGTCGGGACCGACCCGACGATGTCGCGGCCAAGATCCGGGAACACCTCGCCGGCTGAGGACGTCGAACAGTCGAGCGCGAGCAGGCTATGCGTCCGCTTGGCGGACATCCTCGATCTTCTGGCACAACGCCGTCGCATCGAAGGGCTTCTGGATGAAACCGTTGCAACCTCGGTCGAGCAGCTTCTGAGCCTGTCCGTCCATGGTGTAGCCGCTGGAGAGCAGCACCTTCATCGACGGGGCGATCTCCCGGATCGCATCGAACGTGTCCGCGCCGCTCATCTCGGGCATGGTCATGTCCAGTAGGACCAGCGCGAGCTCGTCTCGGTGCTGTCGAACCAGGTCGATGGCGGCACGACCGTCCGGCGCGGTCAGGACCTCGTACCCCATGACCCGCAGCAGACGCGCCGTGCACTTGAGCAACTGCTTCTCGTCGTCGACGACCAGAATGGTGCCGCCATGCCCCGACGGAGCGAGGGTGGCCGGCGGCGGTTGGACGGCCACGCGTTGCTCGGTGGCGGGAACGTGGATGGCGAACGTCGTGCCTCTCCCGACGCGAGAGTGGACGACGACGAATCCTCCGTGGTTCTTCACGATGCCATAGACCGAAGCGAGCCCAAGCCCGGTGCCCAAGCCCGGGGGCTTCGTGGTGAAGAAGGGCTCGAAGATGCGCGCTTGCGTGGCTTCGTCCATCCCGCAGCCGCTGTCGGCGACCACGAGCTTCACGAACCGACCAGGCTGGACACCGTGGCTCTCCGCATCGGGCGGCGAGACTGTCGTGTTCTCTCCGTCCACGCGCACCTTGCCCCCAGATGGCATCGCCTGGCCGGCGTTGAGCAGCAGATTGAGGAGCACCTGCTCGAGCTGTGCGTGATCCATGAGCACGGGCTCGAGACCGGGTTCGAACTCGCACTCTATGGTGACGTCGGGCCGGCTGCGACCGAACATGCGCGCGGTCTGTTGAGCCGCGGCGGCGAGATCGAGCGGCTTGACGTCGTACTTGCCACCACGGGCAAAGCCCAGGAGCTGCTTGGTGAGATCCGCGCCTCGCTGAACGAGTGCTTTCATTTCCAGGATCTCTTCCCTGTGTCCCGCAGGCGTGTCGGGATCCATGGCCAAGCCCGTCAGCCCCAGCATGACCCCCCCAAGGATGTTGTTGAAATCGTGAGCGACGCCACCGGCCAGGGTGCCCACCGCTTCCATCTTCTGCGCGACGTGAAGTTGGGCCTCGAGCCTCTTCCTCTCGCCTTCGGCTTCCTTACGTTGCGTGATGTCGCGCATGTACACGTCCACACCGCAGACCCATCCTCGCGCGAAGACCTCGTACGTCCTCCCGTTGATCGGACAATGCAGGTCATGGCGCTCCAGCGTGTGCTTCCTGGCGGCTTCCAGGCAACGCTCGTGCATCGGTGTCCCCACGAGATCGGGGTACAGATCCCAGATCACCTGGCCGACGAGCTGGGAGGCCGGGCGCGCAAACGGCTCAACCTCGGCCGCCGGATTCACGGCGGTGAACCGCCAGCTCGTGTCGAGGGAGAAGAAGGTGTCCGCGATCCCTTCGAGCACCAACTTGGCTCTGGCTTGCGCCGAGGCCAGCTCGTCTTCGATCCGCTTGCGTTCCGTGACGTCGGTGAAGGCAAGGGCTAGCTGATCCCGGCCGACACGAAAGGCCGAGATGTCCATCCATCGTCCGACTGCCGGCAGGTAGATGTTGCCGCTGAAGGGGGCGCCGGTGGCCAGCGTCCTCTCGTAGATGTCGAAGACCGGGTTTCTGGTCGGATATGGAAAGACCTCCGAATAGAGGGTGCCGATCAAGTCTTCCTGGCTTCTGCCCACGTGGCTTCGGGCCGCGTGGTTGGCCATGATATGGCGCAGATCGCACAGCCGTCCGTTTTCCCCGAAGACCGGCTCGGCAAGCAGGACCGCCGACGGAAGGTTTTCGATGAGGGCACGATGGAGCTCCTCGCTCTCGTGCAAGGCACTCTCCACGCGCTTGCGCTCGGTGATGTCGAGCGTCGTTCCGACGTATCGAACGAGGCGACCTCGCTCGTCGAAGCGAGGTCGAGCTTTGCTGACGACCCATCGCACGTTCCCATCGGGTCGCACAACACGGTACTCGGTCCTGTAGCCGGAGCGACTGCGTACCGCATTGAAGTAGGTCTCACGAAGCGCGCGTACGTCATCGGGGTGGATGCACTTTTGCAGCATCACCTCCAACGTCGGCGAAGGCCGGTTGGGATCGAGCCCGTGGATGCGGTACAGCTCCCGCGACCATACCGACGCCGACGTGGACGTCTCGAGCTCGAAGCTGCCGAGGTGTGCGATCTTCTCCCCATCCTCCAGCATCCCGCGCATCCGCCCAAAGCTGTCTCGGCTCCATCGGCGCTCACCCGATCGGCTCTCGTCCGCCAACGACACTTCACCGTGAATCATCGCCAGCCTCCTCAACCATTCCTTGCTGGCACCTCAACAGTCGACCCACCAGCAGCCGCGAGTCTACGCAAAGGACGTGCCGGAAGGAAGCGGGATTTGTCGATGGCTTCCCCGCACGCGAGTTCCCCATCACGACGCCGGCCGCCGTCGGCAGAAACGAAAACGGGGGCACGGGCCACGGAGAGGGATTCCCTCTACCGCGACCAGGTCCCCCGAAAAGGTACGGGCGCTGGCGGTCTTCGGTCTTAGACGACGCCCTGATCGATCATCGAGTCCGCGACCTTGACGAAGCCAGCGATGTTCGCGCCCATCACGTAGTTGGTGGGCTCGCCGAACTCCTTGGCCGTCCTGAACGCGTTCGCGTGAATCGACTGCATGATGCCCTTGAGGCGAGCGTCGACCTCCTCACGCGACCACGAGAGCCGCAAAGAATTCTGGCTCATCTCGAGGCCCGAGGTCGCCACGCCACCGGCGTTGGCAGCCTTACCGGGGCCGTAGAGCACCTTCGCCTTGAGGAAGATGTCGATGGCCTCGGGGGTCGACGGCATGTTCGCGCCCTCGGCGATCACGGTGCAGCCGTTCTTGAGCAGCGTGGTCGCGTCGTTGCCGTCGAGCTCGTTCTGGGTCGCCGACGGGAAGGCGGCATCGCACTTCACCGACCACGGGCGCTTGCCGGGGGTGTACTCGCAGCCGAACTTCTGCGCGTACTCCTGGATGCGGCCACGGCGGACGTTCTTAAGCTCCATCACGAACGCGAGCTTGTCGGGCGTGATGCCTTTCGGATCGTAGATGAAGCCGTCGGAGTCCGACAACGTCACGGGCACGGCGCCGAGCTGGTTGAGCTTTTCGACCGTGAACTGAGCCACGTTGCCCGAGCCGGAGACGGTGCAGATCTTGCCCTTGAAGCTCTCGTTGCGGGTCTTCAGCATCTCTTCGGCGAAGTACACGGCGCCGTAGCCGGTCGCCTCGGGACGAATCAGAGAGCCACCCCAGTTGAGAGCCTTGCCGGTGAGCACGCCAACGAACTCGTTACGCAGGCGCTTGTACTGACCGAACAGGTAGCCGATCTCGCGGGCGCCCGTGCCGATGTCGCCGGCGGGGACGTCGGTGTTCTCGCCGATGTGACGGGCAAGCTCGGTCATGAAGCTCTGGCAGAAGTGCATGACCTCGTTGTCGGACTTGCCCTTGGGATCGAAGTCCGAGCCGCCCTTGCCACCGCCCATCGGCAGCGTGGTGAGCGAGTTCTTGAAGACCTGCTCGAAGCCGAGGAACTTGAGGATGCCCAGGTTCACGCTGGGGTGGAGGCGCAGACCACCCTTGTAGGGACCGATGGCGCTGTTGAACTCGATACGGTAGCCGCGGTTCACGATCACCTGCCCCTTGTCGTTCACCCAGGGAACACGAAACATCAGTTGCCGCTCGGGCTCGACCACACGCTCGAGGATCTTGTGCTTCTCGTACTTCGGCTGGCGCGACAGCAGCGGCTCCAGCGACGTGAGTACCTCCGTGACCGCCTGATGGAACTCGGGCTGCCCTGGGTCGCGGGCCTTCACCAATTCAATCACATTCTGTGCGTAGGACATCTTGCCTCCTGGGTTGCCGAACGAGCAGACCGTGTCTGCAGAAAGAGCCAGGGGGATCCATAGGGGCAATTCCAAATATCAGGGCATTAAATGCCGGTAAATTTGCAGTTGCTAATTTGTTTCGCAATTGTTTCTACGTTTCGTCCTGCAACCTTCGAAGAACATAGCTCAGGCGCAATCGATGTGCCCGTTCGCGACGAAGTGTTGCCAGCTCGGCAGGGTTTCGACACAGCTCCTGGACGAGGGCCCGACAGCCGCTCACCAGAAACGTCGGGGCCGCCCTTTGTCCTTGCCCTGACGGCTACGGCTGCCCGGATTTTCGTCGTCCGATTCTGTCGAGGATGGCTCCTGCGCCTCCTCGAAGACGCCTTCGGGCGGCGTAGCCACGACGGCACCGGCCCCAGGACCGACCTGCGGTGGAGGGTCGGGCACCTCGGCGGCCGGTGGGACGGAGGGAACCGGAGCTTGGAAACCGCTTGTAGCGGTGGGTCGTCGCGGGACGTGGACGGGCTCCGCCGGCCTGCGAGTAACCAGCAGCACGGCGGCGGCGACCACGAGCAACACCGCCGCGCTGATGATCACGATGGGCAGGTTGATCGCCCGAGACACGCCGGCGTTCCTTGCCCCCGATGGCGCGGCCGCCACCCCTTGGCCAGACGACCGCCTGCCCGTAGAGCGCCTGGGCGGTTGCTCGCGCACCGAACCCGACGGGCGGACGCTCGCGAGGGCCTCGGCAATGTCTCGCTGCGAAGGCTGCAGTACGGTCTGCTGTCGCACCCTGCCGAGCCAAGACGGCTGGGCAGGAGAAGCCGCCCCGGGCGCGCCAGCAGTGTCGTCATGTCCCTCGGGCGGCAGCAGGGCCGTTCCCGACAGCCGAGCCTCCCGTCCAGAGGAGGGCAAGAGCGCCGTCGCGTCGGCGGATTTGCGAGCCTCCAGCGGGGGTGCGGGCAGTGCGGAGGCATTCGGTGGGACGACTGCCGTCGCGCTCACCCGCAGCTCCGAGGGCATCGGTCCCGGTGAGCCGACTGGCGTTGGCGTCACGGCCATCGGTATCGACGGAGATACTGGGCCGGGTGCTGGCTCGCCGACGACCGGCATCGGGGCACGAGGGAGCTCCGCCAGGGGCGACGGACACTTGAAGAAGCGCTCGAGCACCGCCGCGACCTCGGCCATGGTCTGCGGACGCGTGACCGGGTTCTTCGTCAGCATGCGACCGATGAGTTGATCGATGGCCTGCGGCACCGAGGGTTCGAGCGACGAGGCGAACGGCGGAGGTTCCTTGGCGTGCGCGATGATGAGCTCGCCCGCCCCGGCTCGCACGAACGGAGGCCGACCACAGATCATCTCGAACATGATGCAGCCGAGCGAGTAGACGTCCGCGCGACGGTCGACGCCCCCCGTGCCTCGGCCGCACTCTGGCGACATGTAGAGCGGGGCGCCGAGCAAGCTCCCGGTTTGGCTCTGCCGCACGCCCAGCTTGAACTTGGCCATTCCGAAGTCGACCAACTTGACCAGGGGCCTCGGCGCCTGCCCCGGGGGAAAAGTCAAAAACAGCGCATCCGGTTTGAGCGCCCCGTGCACGATGCCCGCCTCGTGCGCGGCGTCCAACATCGTGGCGACCTGCCACGCGATGTCCGCCAGACTGGGCACGTCGGTGACCTGGCCCAGCTCGATGAGCGCGTCGGTGAGCGTCTTGCCCTGCAAGTGCTCGCCGATCACGAAGGCACGCTTGCTCGGCAGGACCCCGCAATCGAAAAGATCCGCGATGCCGCTGTGATTGACGAGGCTCGCGACCTTGATGTCGGCGAAGAACTGCTCGATGAGCTCCGCGTCTGCACACATCTGCGGAAAAAGGACCTTCACCGCTGCCTGCTCGGCCGAGTCCTTGTGCACGCCGAGATAGGTCTCGCCGGTGGCCCCTTCCCCGAGCTTCTGGGTCAGGCGGTAGGCGCCCACCATCTCGCCAATCATGGGCGCACTCCTGGCATATCTCTCGAAGACGCGGTCATGGGTTTGCCCTGGTAATACCATTGACCAGGTTTCAACCGGCCATTCACCTTGGCGTAGTAGGCGTTCCAGTTGCCGATCAGCTCGGGACGCGCACCCGCGGGCAGGAGCAGCGGAAGCGTGCTCAGCGGAAGCTCGCCCGTGCGTGCACGCAGCTCGAGTGCCATATGCCGCTGGGCTTGCAGGGTCTCGTCAGGTGCCTGCAGACAGTCGAGCAATCCCGCCACGGACCATGGCCGCCCCCGCAGCATGCGTGTGTCTTTCGCCACGCAGGCCCCGTCCAAGTGCCCGGGCCCTGCGATCATCCTCCGCACCTCGACCAGCACGTCCGCGTCGACCAAACCGTCGAGCTCGGGCAGAAGGGTCAGTGTCTCGGCACTCCCCAGGTTCGCCGCAGCCAAGAGCAGCGAGGTGGCGTCGGCCTCGCTCTGCCCCGCGAGACGCACGAGCAGCGCCGCATCCGAAACGCCGCCCGCCACGGCCAGCGCGTCGACGAGCAGCCGATCGACACTCTCCGCCCCTTGTTCGCAGGCGGTCGACAGCCGGACACGTACCTCGGCGAGGGCGGACGCCGAGCCGAGCACGGTCGCCGCGAACAACAGGGCATTGGCCCGCTTGGGCGTGCGGGATTGGTGGGCCCAGACCATCAGCGTGTCGGTGTCGAACTTGTCGTCGCTCCAAGGAAGCGCCTGCGCGGCCTCGACGGCGATCTCGTCCTTCGGGTGCGTCGCCAGCTTCCAGAGTTGCGCGCCGGACAGCAAGTTGCGCTCGGCCAGAAGCGGCAAGAGCAGGCCGCACACGGTGGGATGCACGGGCACGTTGAAGACCTCGAGCAGCCACTGCAGCAGTTTCTCGTCGGCCAACGTCCGAAGGAGTAGCTGACTGGTTTCGGGCAGCGGCTGGCGCTCGGTGGCGGCCTTGCCGAGCAGGCCAATCAGCATCTCCGCGCCGTGGGCGTCGCCCAAGAGAACCAGTGCCGCACCCGCTGCCAGCCGATCGGCCAAGCTCTTGGCGTCATCCGCCACGCGCAGGATCTCCGGGATGCGTTCCCTGCCGAGCCACCTGAGCGCCAGGATGCGCTTCTGCAGACCGGCATACGCGCTCTCGAGATCGGAAACCGTGAACAACGGCTCGCGGGTCACGACCTGGAGCGTCTGCAAATCGGCCTCGTATCCGACCAGAAGGAGGCCCACGGTGCGATAGTCGAGCACGGGCACCTGGGCCGGCACGCGCGCGCGGACCGGCCGGGCTGCAGCCGTCGGCGCTGGCGTGCGCTTCTCTTCGGGCGGGGCCAAGACGAGCTCCGGTATCGGCGCGGCCGGCAGCACCGCCTCGGGCGGCGCCAGGAGATTGAGGGCGCTCTCGATGCCCGGAAGTTGCTCGTGGTCAGCGGGCCGATCGGACGCGCGAATCAGATCGACGCAAGAATGAAGCAGGGTGATGGCGGCCGCGACGGTTTCTTCCTGGGCCTGGGGTGACAGGCCCGAGAAGACCTTGTCGAGCGCCTGCAGTCCGCGCCGCAGGGCCGTCCCCAAGGCAGGCGACGTCCCGCGCCTACGCAGAAGCGGCCCGAGCACCTTGCTGGCTTGCCGAACATGGTCCAGTCCCATGGAGTCGTCGCTGGTCCACTACACTGCACCGAAACGCAGTGCGATGCCAGCCCTAGGGAATCCTCAGATCGAGCACGCGCAGCTCGCCGGTGCTGCTGCTGGTGTCCTTCATGTAGAGCACCGACACCCCCGCTGCAGAGCGCGTCAGGTAGGCGTCGATGATGGCCTCGCCGTAGTTCCCCCGGCTCCTGCCGTCCCAAAGCAGCTGCCAATCCGACCACTGCTTCGCCGCGGAGGCGCCCACGAGCCGCAGGTCGGGCAGAAGCACGTACACGTTGTTGGCGGCGTCGACGAAGACCTTCGAGCGGTCGTAGCCTTGGTTCACGTCTTGACCACCCAGCTTGATTTGCGTCTTCGTCCACGTCCCGTCGGCGGCGCGCCAGAGGTGGAAGGGTTGCGCCTGCGTGCGATCGGTTGCGCAGCCGGGCTGGTACGGCTCGGGGACGTAGCTCATCACGACGTGTAGAAGGTTGTCGTGGTCCGTGGTTTGGGTTTCCTGGTTCATCATGTCTCGTCCGACCGGTAGCGAATCGACGACCAGCCCCGCGGTCGACACGGACGCGGTCCTCCTCGAGGCCACATCCGCAACGATCGAGCCGGCGCTGTTCTTCCACGTGCGCCCGCGGTCGTCGCTGTACATGTAGAGCGTGTCGTGGTTGTTGATGGTGCCCGAGCAATTGGCGATGAACGACGTATTCAGGTTCTCACGCCACGTGAAGGCCATGTGCAACCGGCCGGCCTCGTCGTAGGTGAAGCCGTGGGGATAGGCGTTGCGGCTGCTGCTGGTCACCCCGCCTTGCGTGTACGAGCCACTGGCCGACGTGAGCTGCCCCACGTAGGACCACGCCTCGCTGTCGGCGTCGTACTCGGCGAGCTGCATTTCCCCGTTGCCCGAGCCGCCGGTACGGTACGCGAGCTGCAGTGTCTTGGCGTCCGGGCTGATGAAGTAGGGATAGGTCACGTCGTCGGTGGGCGCCGCGTAGCCAGGCATACCGGCCGCGGGCGCCGCAGCACCAGTGTCGGCCGTGCCGGTCCCCCCGAACACCGAGTTGTCCCACGTCGCGACCGAGACCGCGGCCGCGACGCTGCGAATGTAGTACAGCTGGGCGTCGTGCTGGCCGATGGCGAGGTGCAGGCGGCCGTCGCTCTCGGAGATGCCCATGGAGATGACGTTGTGGGAGTCCCCACCGGATGCCAACTTGAAGTTCACGTAAGCCCAGACCCAGGAGCCCGCGGCGAGCGTTGTCGCGTCGAAGGTGCGGCGGGCGACGATCACGTTGCGCGCGTTTCCGTTGTACCAGGCCACGAACTGGTACCCACCGAAGTACAAGATGCCGTGCTGCCGGTACGAGGCCACGTTGACGTTGGTGTCGTAGCTCTTCACGGCCGTGGCGTTCGAGGACAAGACCTCGTCGCGCACCACCGTGACTGGGCCGAGCCCGGTGGGGCCAGCATCGGCGGTGTCCGCGGAATCCGGCGACGACGCATCGGCTCCAAGCGAGACCTCGGACAGCGCCAGAACATCGGGCGGCGTGGGCAACATGTCGCGCGACACGGACGTATCGGATGACGTCAGCGTATCGCGGACCGCATCGTCGTAGGCACGGGCGTCTGCGTCGCCCGCAGACACCAGATCGGCACCCGCGTCTCGGCCGAGGGAGGCGTCCCTGCCTGGGTCGGTCGGCGAGGCAAGATCGTCGGCCGGAGCAGGCGAGTCGGCCAGGACGAGACGGTCGGCGGTCGCGTCGGCGATGCGCTGGTCCCTGGCGGCGCCGTCGGAGGTCGCGCCTCCAGAGTCTTTGCCGCACCCGAGCGCGAACAGACCCACCATCGCTGCGAGCAACGACGACCACAACGAGAAGCGCACCGACAAGGGGAGCATGAGAGGCAGCAAAATGCATCGGCTGCCTGGCAAGTGCAAGGTCCGCGCAGATGCCACCAATGGTGGCGGCGGGAGAGGACACGGCCGACCGGCACGGTCCGCTATAATGCGAGCACCTTGGCCGCCAAACTGACCGCGACCCTGTCGCTCGTGTCCGTCACACTCGGCTTGGCCTGCGCCAAGCACACGGATGAAAGCCCCGATCCACCGACCGTGCGCGGCATCGTCGGCGGCAGCGCGGCCACGACCTGCCAGTGGCCGACCGCCATCATGGTCAACCCCATCGGCTGCAGCGGCACCCTCGTGCACAGGCGCGCCATCGTCACCGCCAAGCACTGCTTGCTGGACCCCTTTGGCAACCCCTCCCCTCCCACCGCCATCGGCATCGGCGAGTCCAAGTCCAGCTTCGCGAAGACCGTCGCCATCGAGAAGTGCTACGGGCACCCCACGACGGACTTCGCCATCTGCACGCTGGCCGAGGACGTGCTCGACATCGCCATCGTCCCCGTGATGGCCCCCTGCGAGATGCCCCTCCTGACCAAGGGGGCATCCGTCATCGAGGTGGGATTCGGCACGGACGAGGTCAGCGATGGCACGTATGGCACGAAGCGATGGATCGCAGGGACGCTCACCGCCAGCGCCACGGGCTCGGCCGACATTACCGTCACCTCGGGCAGTCAGGACGGCGAGTACTTTGGAGACTCGGGCGGTCCGCTGTTCCTGCGCATGCCCGACACAACCTGGCGTGTGGTCGGCGAAGACTGCTGCTCCGACGACATCATCTCGGGCAGCAGCGCGCCCAGGGTCTCCACCTACACCTCCGTCCCGTTCCACGTGGTCTGGGCGGAACAGGAAACCGGGCTCGACCTGACCCCGTGCCACGACTCCCGGGGCTGGTCCGGCGGAGACGAATGCACCGGTTTTCCGACGGAACCGGACCGGACCACGGGCGCATGGTCGGGCATGTGTCGAGGGCAAGACTCGCTGTTGGCCGCCACCTGCGGCGGCGCGATCTACGACGGGGGCGCCGACGGATCTGGCGACACGGCGTTCGACGCCAAGCTCGGAGCGGGCGACGCGGAGACTGGGGTGGGCGGCGACGTCGAGACGCGTGACGGTTCGCGCCCGGAAAGCGTCGAGCCCGCGCTGGATGGCTCAGGCGGCGACGGCGTCGTGGATTCGAACGCAGCGGTCGACATGAACACGGGCACCGACGGCGCCGGAGGAGTGGTGGACGCTGGTTCGGGTGGATTGGGCGGGGATACCGGGAGTAGTGGCGGCACAGGCGGAGCGACGGCCGGCACCGGCGGAATGACGGCCGGCACCGGCGGAGCGACGGCCGGCACCGGCGGAGCGATGGCCGGCACCGGCGGAATGACGGCCGGCACCGGCGGAATGACGGGCGCCACGACGCACCCACGCGGCACCGGTGGAATGGCGATGGACGGAGCGGTGGACACAGCAGGCATGCCCCAGGCCGGCGGCACCACGGGCCTCGGCGCCATCGACGCTGGTGAAGACGCCGTCGCCGGAGGCGCCGCGTCCGCCTCCTCGGGATGCTCCTGTCGGCTGCAAGCCGGCCGGCGGACCGCGCCTTCCGGCCTGCTCTTCGCGCTGCCTTTTTTCGCGGCTCTGGGGATGCGCAGGGCACGCAAAGCTCGTTCTCGGATCCTGCTAGCCTGCGCGTCCCTCGTGGCCCTGGCCAACATCGCGGCCTGCGGCAGCGGAGACAACGGACCTGTTCCGACCGACGCCCGCTCGGCCGAGGTCGCCCGAGGCGAGGATGACGCAGGCAAGACGAACGACGGCCCGCCCAGCGCGGACGGCGCAGATGCCCCCAGTGGCGGCGACGGCCCGGATGTTGGCGCGACCGCCAGCGATGTCGGCGAAGCCGCCAGCGATGGCGGCGAAACCGCCAGGCTGGACGCTGACCTGCCCATGGCTGACACCATGGTTTCCGAAACGAGTCTCGCCCCCTCCTCGGATGCGCCTACCAGCTTCGACACAGTTTCGGCGGAGGCGGGCGGTTGCGCGTTGGCGGACACCATCGTGGTCGACAAGATGCCGCTCCTGTCGTTCGCCAGCTACCACAGCGTCGCCGACATCACTGCGTACTTGTCGGCGGTCGCCGACGCCCTGCCAGAGGTGGCAAAGGCGCAGACGCTCGGGCAATCGGTTCGTGGCAGGTCGATCCCATACCTCGTCATCGATGCGACCTGCCAGCCCGAGCCCCCCGCCATCCTCTTCGTCGGGACCCACCACGGCGACGAGTGGTCGTCCACCGAGGCGGCCCTGGCGCACGTGGATTACCTCCTGCGCGGCGACGCCGACGTCAGGGCGCTCTTGCGCGGGTACGCGTTCTACATCGTGCCCGTGCTCAACGTGGACGGGCACGAGGCGACGCCGCCCACCCGGGGAAATGCCGCCGGGGTGGACCTCAACCGAGACTACGCCTATCCCGAGCGCCCGGAGGCGAGCGCGTTCAAGCAACCGGAGACGCAGTTCATCAAGGTGCTGCAGGACCGGGTGGGCTTCCGAGCCGCGCTCACCTTTCACAGCGGGACCACCAGCGTGCTGTGGCCGTGGTGCTACACCGCCACGCCCACGCCCGAGGACGCACGCCTGTCGAGCATCGGAGCCCAAACCGCGCAGGCGATGGGCTTTGGCTCCTACGCGGCGTCGTACTTCGACTACCCCACGCAGGGCGAGTACATCGACTACGCCTACATGAAGAGCAAGACCCTCGCGTTCACCGTCGAGGTGTCACTGGTGAAGACGCCGGCTGTGTCCACCATTCCGCAGATCGTGGCGACGGCATGGAAGGGGACGCAGGCCCTCATGCGAGCCCTCCAGTCGAACCACGCACCTGCGGTTGCCGTTCCATCGCAGATGTCTGACCACGCACCCCGGCGCGGCGAAGACCGCCTGGAATAGGCCAGCCCCAGACTACGACAGCCCGGGCCGCAGCTTCGAGGAGAGCCAATAAACCCCCTCCTCGTATTCGGGTGTCGCGAGCGTAGGGACGCCGCGGCTGGTGAGCGCGGGCTCGAAGAACTTCTCGCGCAGGATGTCGCTTTCGGTCATCACGATGGCCAGCCGTTCGAGCACGCCCGAAAAACCGGTTGCTGCCATCTTCACCAGATCGTGCATGTCCGAGATGCTGAGCGTGACCTTGGAGCCACGCAGATCGACCAAGACCCGCTTCGCCTCCGACGCGAGCACCGCCTGGCTGGCGCGCGCGAAGAAATCGCCGACCGAGCTTTCGTCCAGCACGCCCGACGTGCGCAGCAACACGTGAGGCACGGGTGAGACCTTCAGCTCGCTGGTGAGCTCGACCCGCCCGAGCGGCGCGGTCTTCGCCGCCGCGTCCTCGGCCGCGCTGGGGACCGCCTTCGGAGCTCTGGCCTTTGTCGATTTCCGCTTCATCGCCTCAGAAACGACCGCACTGCCCGCGCTGGCGCAGCAAATGGTCGACCAGCACCAGGGCCATCATCGCCTCCACCATGGGAACGGCTCTCGGCAGCACGCAGGGGTCGTGCCGTCCACGCGCCTGCAGGGTCGTCGCCTTGCCGTCCACGTCGACGGTTTCCTGCGGCATGAGAATGGTCGCGGTCGGCTTGAAGGCCGCGCGCACCACGATGTCCTCGCCGTTGGAGATCCCGCCCTGGATCCCCCCCGATCGGTTGGTGCGGGTGCGCACCCTGCCCTGCTCGGGGAAGAACGCGTCGTTGTGTTGGGAGCCACGCAGGCGCGTGCCCGCGAAGCCGCTGCCGCTCTCGAAGCCCTTGCACGCGGGCAGCGACAGAAGCGCCTTGCCGAGATCCGCCTCCAGGCGGTCGAAGACCGGCTCGCCCAGCCCCGGCGGGACCCCGCGAGCCACTGCCTCGATGACACCACCGACCGAGTCGCCAGCTTTGCGGACCTTGTCGATGAGGTCGATCATGGCGTCGGCGACCTTGCCGTCCGGGCAGCGAACGATGTTCGCCTCGACGTCGGCGCGGGTGACCCTCGTGCTGTCGACCTCGGCCTCGATGTCCAAGACGCGTTTCACGTAGGCGACGATCTCGACCCCTGCCAACTCCGTCAGCACCTTGCGCGCGATGGCCCCGGCGGCGACGCGTCCGATGGTCTCGCGTGCGCTGGCTCGACCGCCGCCGGCCACGGCCCGAATACCGAACTTGGCCTGGTAGGTGTAGTCGGCGTGAGACGGTCGAAACTTGGCACGCATCTCGTCGTAATCGCCGCTGCGAGCATCGGCGTTCCGAACCAGCAGCGCGATGGGCGTTCCCAGCGCGAGCCCGGCCTCCACACCGGACAGGATCTCGACCTGGTCGCCCTCGTTGCGGTGGCTCGTGATCTTGCTTTGCCCGGGCCGCCGGCGATCGAGCTCGGCCTGAATCTCGTCGCGGCTGATGGGCACGCGCGGAGGACAGCCGTCCACGACGACGCCCACGCCGGGACCGTGCGATTCGCCCCACGTCGCAATTCTGAAGATCTCGCCGAAGTTGCTAGCCACGTTGGGGCAGAGGCTACCACAGGCACGCGCCCGCGAACCGCCTCGGGCCCACGGTTTTTTGTGGAATCTGTCAGCGTTTTTCTTCAACGTACGCCCCATGAGCACAACGAACGGTCTGCCCCGAAAGTGGACCATCGCGGATTCGGCAGAGACCTACGGGATCAGGGCCTGGTCGAACGGTTACTTCTCCATCAACGACCTCGGCCACGTCGTGGGCCATCCCCGGGGCGCCGAGGCCGGGAGCATCGACCTCAAGGAGCTCGTGGACGAGGTGGTCCGGCGCGGAATCGGGCTGCCGCTGCTCATTCGTTTCTCCGACATCCTGCGGAGCCGGGTCGTGGACCTGCACGAGGCCTTCCGCCGGGCCATGACCGAGTACGGCTACAAAGGCGACTACCGCGGTGTCTACCCCATCAAGGTCAACCAGCACCGCTACGTCGTCGAGGAGATCACCCAGTTCGGCCGGCCCTACCACTACGGGCTCGAGGCCGGCTCCAAGCCCGAGCTTCTGGCGGTGATGGGGATCCTAGACGACGAAGAGGCGCTCATCATCTGCAACGGCTACAAGGACGAGGAGTACATCGAGACCGCCCTCATGTGCTCGAAGCTTGGACGCAAGGTCCTCATCGTCGTCGAGAAGTTCTCCGAGCTCGAGCTCATCGCCAGCACCGCCAACAAGATCGGCGTCAAGCCGCGCATCGGAATGCGCATCAAGCTGGCCTCCAAGGGCTCCGGCCGCTGGGAGGGCTCGGGCGGCGACCGCTCGAAGTTCGGGCTCTCCACCCGCGAGGTGGTCGAAGCCGTGCGCTACCTGCGCGAGAAGGACATGCTGTCCTGCTTCGAGCTGATCCACTTCCACCTGGGCAGCCAGATCTCCGCCATTCGCGCGGTCAAGAACGCCATGCGCGAGGCGGGGCGCTACTTCGTCGAGATCGTCAAGCTGGGCGCTCCGCTCAAGTACTTCGACGCGGGCGGTGGCCTCGGCGTGGATTACGACGGCTCGCAGACCAACTTCGCCTCGTCGATGAACTACACCTTGCAGGAATACGCCAACGACCTGGTGTTCAGCCTACAGGAGATGTGCGACGCGGCCGGCGTGGCGCCCCCAACCATCGTCACGGAATCGGGGCGCGCCGTGGTGGCCCATCACTCCATGCTGGTGGTCAATGCCCTCGGGGTGGGCGAGTTCGACATGGGCAAGGCGCCCGAGAAGCTGGCCGACGATGCCTCCCGCGTGGTGCGCAACCTCTACGACACCTGGCGCGACACTTCGAACAAGAACGTTCGCGAGTCGTACCACGATGCGCTCGAGTACCGCGAAGAGCTGCTCACGCTCTACTCGCTCGGCAGCCTCTCGCTGACCGAACGCGTGGTGGCCGAGGACATCTTCTGGGCGATCTGCCAGAAGATCCTCAAGCTGGTGCGCGAGATGCGCGAGGTCCCCGAAGAGTTCGAAGGCCTCGAGCGCACGCTGTCGGACACGTACTTCTGCAACTTCTCCATGTTCCAGTCGCTGCCCGACATCTGGGCCATCGACCAGCTGTTCCCGATCATGCCGATCCACAGACTGACGGAGGAGCCGACCCGTCGCGCGGTGCTGGCCGACATCACGTGCGACTCCGACGGAAAGATCGACCACTTCATCGACCGGCGCGACGTCAAGAACGTGCTTGAGCTGCACCCGCTGACTGCCGGGGACGAATACCTGCTCGGCGTCTTCTTGGTGGGCGCATACCAAGAGATCCTCGGGGACTTGCACAACCTGTTCGGCAACACCAACACCGTGCACGTGTCCCTCGCGCCGGGCGGCGGCTATCAGATCGAGCACGTCGTCACCGGCGACACCGTCACCGACGTGCTCAAGTACGTGAGCTACGCCCGGGAGGATCTGGTGGCGCGCGTGCGACGATTTGCCGAGCAAGCCGTGCGTTCGAGCGGCATGAGCCTGGAAGAGACCCGCTCGCTGCTGCGCATGTACGAAGAGGGGCTGTCGGGCTATACGTATCTGGAACGAACCTAGGAGAACTCGCATGAAGCCATCTTCACTGGGGAACAGGCTCTTTCGCGGCGTCGGGCTGGTGGCGCTGGTTCTGGCCGCCTCGTCCAGCGCCGACGTGCGGGCAGAGGAATCGTCGTGGGCCTTCTTGGGCTTCTCGCAGGAGGGCGGCTTTGCCGCGGTGGAGACCTTCGGCATGCGCGGCGACCGAGAGCTGCCGTGGAGCACGATCCGGATCATCGACACCAAGGCGAATCAGTTCGCCGGCCTGCCCGTCACGACCTGCGTGGGCCAAGGCTGCGAGCCCGTGAAGGCCCCCGACCCTGGCCTCAAGGAAGTCCGCGTCTGGAATAGGGAGAAGGCCAGGGATCTCTTGGCCAAGTTCCACATCGACTCGAACATCCAGGGTCAGCGCAACAGCCTCGCCACCAAGCAACGCGGGGTCGACGAGTCGGGGTTGTCCCGGGAGGCAATCCAGTTCCGATGGCTCGACGCGAACTGCACACTGGTCCTCCAGGAGGTGGTCGCACCGAACGGCAGGGACGGCTCGGGTCGCCAGCGCATGATCGATTTGCGGCTGCAGCGGCCGGGCTCGGATCTGGTCCTGCAGAAGGACACCCACGTGCCCCACTCCCGCGGCCAGGGCATCCAGTCGTACGGGATGGACACCATGATCACCTACGGCAACAACATCCTGGTGGTGCTCCGCTTCGCGCGCCTGGGTCCCAAGGGCTCGGAGATCTCCCAGCTGTTCGTGACCGCTGGCGGCCTTTAGGGAAATTTTTCCGACCACCTTCGAACCCTCTGCCGGATTTCTGGCTCTACCAGGGTCGGAGGTACCAGTGAAGAAATACGTCATCATCGGCGGTGTCGCCGGTGGAGCAACGACGGCCGCCCGTCTGCGTCGACTGGACGAGAAGGCCAAGATCATCCTGCTCGAACGGGGAGAGCACATAAGCTACGCGAACTGCGGCCTGCCCTACTACGTCGGGGGCGCCATTCAAGAGCGGTCCAAGCTCTTCGTGATGACGCCGGCGAGCTTTGCGGCCACCTTGGCCGTGGACGTGCGCACCGGGCACGAGGTCACGTCGATCGCCCCGTCGAGCAAGACGGTGACCGTGGTCGAGCGGGCGTCGGGGCGCACCTACCAGGAGTCCTACGACGCGCTCGTGCTTTCGCCCGGCGCCGAGCCCATTCGGCCCCCGATTCCGGGGATCGACGACGAACGAATCTTCACCCTGCGCACGGTACCGGACATCGACGCCATCAAGGAGCGTGTGGACGCGCGCAGGCCCGAGCGGGTGGTGGTGGTGGGTGCCGGCTTCATTGGTCTGGAGATGGCCGAGAACCTGCGCGAGCGTGGCGTCTTCGTCAGCATCGTCGAGGCGCAGGACCAGGTCATGAACGGCCTCGACTTCGAGATGGCCGCCATCGTCCATCAGCACCTCAAGGCCAAAGGCGTGGAGCTGTACCTGGGTGACGCCGTGGCGGCCTTCCAGAAGCAGGGCGACAGACTCGACACGCGACTGAAGTCCGGGAAGTCGCTGGTGGCGGACATGGTCCTCCTGTCCATCGGTGTGAAGCCCGACAACAAGCTCGCGGCTGCCGCTGGGCTCGAGCTCACCGCGAAGGGCTACATCGTCACCGACCCGCACATGCGCACGAGCGATCCGTCTATCTGGGCGGTGGGCGACGCCGTGGCGGTGCAGAATCCCATCACGGGGGCGTCTGCCACCGTTCCCTTGGCGGGCCCGGCCAACAAGCAGGCCCGCATCGCCGCCGACAACATCGCGGGCGCGGCACCCCGGCAGTACCGCGGCGCAATCGGGACGGCCATCGCCAAGGTCTTCGATCTCACGGTGGCTTGCACCGGGCTATCCGAGAAGGCCTGCCAGCGCGACGGCCTTCCCCAGCGCGCCGTCATCGTCCATCCGTCGAGCCACGCGAGCTACTACCCCGGGGCCAAGCCGTTTTCTCTCAAGGTGCTGTGGAATCCGCAGACCGGAAAGCTGCTGGGCGCCCAGGCGGTGGGCTACGAAGGCGTGGACAAGCGCATCGATGTCCTGGCCGCGTTCATCGCCACCGGCGCCGACGTGGGCATCTTGCGCGAGTTCGAGCATGCCTACGCCCCGCCCTTTGCCAGCGCCAAGGATCCGGTGAACTATGCCGGCTTCGTGGCCGAGAACCTCATGGAAGGGCGCAGTCGCCAGGTCGGCTGGCGCGAGGTGGCGACGCTCGCCAAACGCGGCGCCCTGTTCCTCGACGTGCGTACGCCGGACGAATTCGACCTTGGCCACATCGAGGGCGCGGTGAACATCCCCAACACGGAGCTACGCACGCGTCTCGACGAGGTCCCGCGCGATCGCCCCATCGTCCTTTACTGCGGGGTGGGCATCCGCGGCTACCTGGCCGAGCGCATCTTGCGCGAGAACGGCTTCCGCGACGTCGCCAACCTGGCCGGTGGCTGGAAGACCTACGAGGCGGCGACCGCGATCCAAAGCAACGAGGGCATCTACCGCGTGGGCATGGGAACGCAAAGCAACAAGGCGCTCGCCCCCGTCACCTACACCGAGGGCTCGGGCGCGCCCGAGGACGCACCCACCGGCGAGGTGGTCTACGTCGACGCCTGCGGCTTGCAGTGTCCCGGCCCCATCATCCGCCTCAAGGCCGAGGTGGACCGCGCGGCGCCTGGCACGCGCATCGTGGTGCGGGCCAGCGATCCTGGCTTCTCGCGCGACGCCGGCGCTTGGTGCAACCTGACCGGCAACACGCTGGCGAGCCTCGTCGACGACAAGGGCGCCATCGTGGCCACCATCGTGAAGAAGGGTCACGCGAACGCTGCCAGCGAGACGCGCGCGCTCGCGACCACGGGGAACGCGGCGACCTTGGTGGTGTTCTCGGACGACCTCGACAAGGCGCTGGCCAGCTTCGTCATCGCGAACGGGGCCGCCGCCTCGGGCAAGAAGGTGACCATGTTCTTCACCTTCTGGGGCCTTTCGGTGATCAAGCGGAGCCAGCCCGCCAAGGTTCGCAAGGACCTCATGGGCAGGATGTTCGGCTTCCTTCTGCCCAAGAACTCGAAGAAGCTCGCCCTGTCGAAGATGAACTTCGCCGGGATGGGCCCCGGCATGATGCGCGGGCGCATGAAGAGCAAGAAGATCGACTCGCTCGAAACCATGATCGAGACCGCCCTGCGCGCGGGCATCCGCTTGACCGCGTGCCAGATGTCGATGGACATCATGGGCGTGGCCAAGGAAGAGCTGATCGACGGCGTGGAGTTCGGCGGCGTCGCGACCTACCTCGACGCCGCGAGCTCATCCGGCGTGAACCTGTTCATCTAGCTGGGCCAGCCGCTCTCCCCGGCACAAGTCGGGGAGAGCCGAACGCTCACGGCGCGCTCGGCCCCTTCTTGCAGCCTTCGAGCGGCGAAAAGGGCCGCTCGGGCTGGCGCGAGCGAAAGGCGTCCAGCTCGCCTTTCGTATAGCTGTCGGCGGCCCCGCAAGGCAGCCGGCGTTGGATGAAGGCCTCGATCATCTTGCCTGCGCGAGCACCGTCGGGCGTGTTGTCCATCTCGATCCAAAGCTCGTACAGAATGCGCCGTCTCTCGCGCGGGCTGTAGCGCGTGTCGGCCCACAGCTCTTCGAGTCGCTGCGGGAAGCTGTCGAGAGCCTCGCGCATCTGCTGTTTGCGCTCCTCGATGGCCAACCTCATGCGGAACTCGAAGGTGGCGGACAGGAAGCGGGCCTTCTCGCGCGCGTTGGGATCCTTGCCGAGCCCACGCACGATCTCGTCGGTGAGATCGAAACCGCCGACCACGCTGATCATGCTGCTGTTCTTCAGTGAGGGCGGCACGTAACACGACGACCCGGGCGGACACACCTCGTTCTGCTCCTGCCTTCGTGGCCCTCCTTGCGCCGGCACCGGGTTGGGCAACCACGGGGCACGGCGGGCCGCCGCCGGATCTCGCGCGATCCGACCGGCTGGGGGCTGGGACTCGGGCCTGCGGGCATTGCGTGCCCAGGGTGGCTCGAGTGCGGCCGAGAAGCGCTTGTCCTTGAAGGTGACGGTTCCGTCGGGCGCGACCTGCGCCTCGAACCTCGCGTCATCGTAGAGATAGCCTCGGCCCCACTTGCGCAGACCATAACTTCCCTCCGTGTTCGCCGTCGTCGCGGGGAGCACGCGCGGGGCCCAGATGGGAATTCCGACGTCCGGTTTCGCCGCGGCATCGGGCGAAGCCGCAAAAAGGATCAGCGCGGCCAACTGGAAGGAAGCCATGGACGAATCATGTCCCAAACCGCCCGAGCGAGCTAGTGTCCGTAACCTCCAGCATCAACCGCCAGGCCCCTGTCTGGCGTCGCTGACACCGTGATGCCGCCGCGCAATCGGATGTCGGCGGACGAGGCCCCAACCGCGATATCGAAGGCGCCCTCTTCCACCTTCCAGGCGTGGGCGCTGGCGTCCCAGAAGGCGAGGTCGCGGGCCGACAGCGGGAACACCACGGTCTTCGTCTCACCCGGCTCGAGGTGGATCTTCCGATAGCCGCGCAGCTCTTGCAGCGGCCGGGGCACGCTGGCCTCGACGTCCCGGACGTAGAGCTCGGCCACCTCGTCGCCGGCGACCGCCCCCGCGTTGGTGATATCGACGGTGATGGTCGTGTTGCCGGCCGGCCCGATCGCGACGTCCGCCACGGTCAAGCGCGAGTACTCGAAGGTCGTGTAGGACAAACCGAAGCCAAACGGATACAGGGGCTGGCCCTTGTAGTAGAGGTACGTCCGGCCCTTGCGCAGGTCATAGTCGTCGAGGGGAG
The DNA here is from genome assembly GCA_964647025.1 of uncultured Myxococcales bacterium. Lineage (GTDB taxonomy): Bacteria > Myxococcota_A > Polyangia > Fen-1088 > Fen-1088 > Fen-1118. Next base: position 49,083 of record CAZYFU010000020.1, read on the forward strand.
GAAGGATGGCGTCGCCCGCGTACCACGTGGTGGTCAGCTTGCCGCCGGGATTGAAGTCGCCGAACAGGACATCGGCGATGGCGGCACCTTGTTCCTGACCGTCGTAGAAGGCGCTGAGAATCGCGGGCACGTTCGCCTGCGCCCAATCCACCGCCACCGGACCTGCGGTGACCAAGACGACCACGGTGCGCGGATTGGCCGCGAACACCGCTTGGATCAGCTCGCCCTGCACGCCCGGCAAAGACCAGTCCGGCCGGTCGAGCTCTTCACGGAGCACGTCCTGGGTCGTCCCCACGACCACCACGGCGACGTCCGATGCCCTGGCCACATCGGCGGCAGCCGCGATCCCGGACACGTCGCTGCCCCCGATGTCGCACCCTGGTTGGAACCGGACGTTGACCGGTGCATCGGCGAGCCTGGCCTTGATCGCGCTGAGCAAGCTGACCGTGTGGTGCGGATTGCCGCTGTAGCCACCCAGGGTGACGGTGTCGGCGTGTGGCCCGGTCACCGCGATGGAACGCAGCCCGCTCGCATCGATGGGCAGGGCGCCGTCACGGTTCTTCAAGAGCACGATCGCGGATCGTGCCGCCTCGAGCGCGAGATCGGCGTGCGCCTTCGACTCGATGACGGCCGGGTCGATGCTGCCGTACGGGAAGTCGTTGGCGGGACCGAACTCGCCGAGCAGGAAGCGCGCGCGCAGCACGCGGAACAGGGCCAGGTCGATGTCGGTCTGGGAAACGTAGCCCATGGCGAGCGCGTTCTCGAGCTCGCGCGGGTAGGTCGAGCCGCAGTTGAGATCCGTACCGGCGACCAGCGCGACTCCGGCCGCCCGGGCGAGCGAGTCGACCCAGTGATGGCCGCCGTAGATGTCCCATACGGCGTCGCAGTCGGAGACCACGTAGCCCTTGAATCCCCACGCGCCACGCAGGATGTCCTTGAGCAAGAGCGGGCTCGCGGACGCCGGAATGCCGTTCACGCGGTTGTACGCCGACATCACGGAGAAGGCGCCGCCCTCTCGCACCGTTGCCTCGAAGGCCGGCAGGTAGTACTCGTGCATGAGCTGCTCGTCGATCTCCGAAGAGCCGTTGTGTCGGTTGAACTCGGAGTTGTTGCCGGCGTAATGCTTGGGCGTGGCCACCACCTTCAAGTACTTCGGGTCGCGCCCCTGCAGCCCGTGTACGAAGGCCACGCCGGTCCGTGCCATCAGCCAAGGATCCTCGCTATACGACTCCTCGTAGCGGCCCCAACGCGGATCCCGCAGCATGTTGATGACCGGCGCCCAGTAGGTCAGGCCCTTGCCATGCTGCACGTGGTGGCCGCGCGCCTCGTCCGCGATCGCCGACGCGACCCGTTCCACCAGGACCGGATCCCACGTGCTGGCGAGCGCGATGGCCTGGGGAAAAGACGTGGCGCCGTCGGTCTGCACGCCGTGAAGGCATTCGTTCCAGTAGTCGTAGGCCGGGATGCCGAGTCGCGGGATCTCGGGCGCTCGATTGCCGAGCTGGGCGACCTTCTCGCTCGGGGTCATCTGCGCGATGAGCGCGCGGACGTCGTCGTCGGGCCACTGCCCGATCGCTTCGCCGGCGCCCAACGGCGGAGGCGTGGTCAGGGGCTTGGGGTCCCTGCTGGAGCAGGCAACACCGCACCCGAGTACGACGACGAGGATCGAGCGAGGGTAGTCGCGCATGGTTCTCGTGGCGAAGACTTCCACAAAGCATCGGCCAACACCAGCGGCGAGACGCCCATGGGCCGACTGGACATCGTCTAGAGCACACGTGCGACGAAGTCCCGAAAGCGCTCTTTGGCGTCGTGGCGCAGGAACGAGCTCCGCAGCCTCTGCGCGTTCAGCCGAAAGTGAGGCTCCTCGAGCAGACGGACCACGGCCGCGGCAACGGCGTCCTCGCGAAGCGAACCCGAGCGCAAGGTCAGCCCAGCCCCTTTCGCGGCCGCGCGCTCGCTGGCCAGGTACTGGTCCAGGTTGTTCGGGATCCCGACGAGCGGCGTTCCCGCCAGCAGCGCCTGGTACCCCGTCGAGCTTCCGCCGTTGTGTATGACCAATCTCGCGCGTTCGCAGGCGGCGCTCCCGTCGACGAGCGAGACCGCGGTTACATTCATCGGCAGGCTGCCCTCGACGGTCCGGCCCGCGGTGGCCAACAAGACGTCCACCGGCAAGCGCGAGAGCGCCGCGAGCACGATGGGAACGCATCGCTCTGCCCCGGATGACCCCATGGTGACGTAGATGGGCAACTGCCTCCTGCCCCACGCCTCGGGCGGCGCGCCCCTCGCCGACCACGGGATCGCGCCCAAGAAGTGGTGGGTGGCCGGCAGCTCGCGCATGTCCACCATCTCGGGAGGATCCGCGTACAGGACGAAGTCGCCGAAGCTCAACACGCCCAACAGATCGCCCAAAGGTGCAAGGCCCGCCCGCCGTCGCAGCCGGTTGAGCGGTGCCGCGAAATGCCGGAACACCCACGGCATCGCCTTGGGGAAGTACTTGGCCGCCACGCGCTCGCCGAGCAGCCGCACCACCGGGTGATCCGGCAGCGGGAACCCCTCACGACGGGCATACGGGCTCCAGTACGCGTTGATGAGGCTCGCGAGCGGAACCCCGCGCACCGGTGCGCTCACCGCCAAGGACCAGCGCAGGTCGCCAACGACCAGATCCGGTCGAACCGCCTCGATCACGGCCAGATCGGCCTTCACGTATCGGTCGAGGACGCCATGTGTGTACAGGCGCTTTCCCGCGGCCAGTCGGGTCTGCGCTCTCGCGGCCGAGATGCCCCACAAAGGCCAGCGCTGCGTGGGGAAGTCGACGTACGTCGGAAAATCCGTGGCCGCGAAGTGCACGTCGTAGAGATCCGGGTCGAGCGCGCGGGCGAGCGTGCTCAGTCGAACGATCTGCGCCAGGGTGACCGACTCGGAGACGAAGAGGATACGCTTGCGCCTGGCCATCACCTGCCCAGCTAGCGACCCGCGAGAGCGTCGAGGGTGACCGACACGCCCTGGTATCCGCCGTAGTACCAGAGCCACCAGCCCAGCATCATCACGCCGTGGCCGATCAGAATGAAGACGTGGCTCCACATCTCCACCACGTCCGACTTGAAAGACAGGTAGCGCCGCCAGTGCATGACCTCGTCGACGAAGCTGTAGATGAACGACAGCAGGGTCAGCACCAGCGCTGGGATCTGCAAGTTGCTCGGCGTCGGATACGCAGCAGCCAGCAGGACGCAGCTTCCGATGCCGCAGGCGATGATGATGTGGTGGACCAGCCCCTCGCCGCCGCGCAGGTACGCCTTGTAGACGGTACGGTGTCCGATGGTGTCGACGGCGATGGCCAGCGCGAAGATGGCGGCGCCGATGGGCACGAAGTAGGCGTGTGCCGGAAATACCGCCCCAGCGCGACGGCCGATGGCCAGGAAAGCCGCGCTCGAAAGCGCGAGCCCAGAGATGAGCCCCACCCACGCGACGTAGACCACCCAATCGCGACCAGAGAACATCCCGAAGCGCCTGAAGTAGGCCCCGAGCTCGTCGAGGAACCCGGCACGCAACGGCTCGGGGACCGCCTGGCCCGCGGAAGGTGTCGAGACCGGGTGCCGCTCACTCCTGAACATCTTCGAACCTCACGAGCGAGCCGGGAACGCGCGTAGGCGAGAATGGCCGGGTCGTTCGCCCGAGCAGTCCGACCAGCGCCACCAGAGCCAGCACGAGCTTGCGCGGCAAGGACACCACCGCGCGTCCCGCGAGCACATCGAACCTCCTGCGCGCGATGATGCTCCCGATGGCGCGGTAGATGCGACCAGCAGCGCCGATGGCCAGGGCATCACGCCAGCCCAGATCCGCGATGCCGGCGAGTCCCGAACGATAGTAGGCGTCGGCCCGTCGCAGGACCACGGCGACCGCGAGGGACACGCGCTGCCCGCCCTCGCGGCTCCTCACGGCCTCGAACAGCTCGGCTTCGGACAAGAGCTCGGCGGGCAGGTATTGTCGCCCTCGGGCGAAGTCCTCGGCCACGTCGCGAGCGATGTTGGTGAGCTGCATGGCCATGCCCAGGTGGGCCGCGGCCCCAAGGCAACGGTCGTCACGCACGCCGAGCACGTGGCACATCATCAGCCCGACCACGCCAGCCACGCGGTAGGCGTACAGATCCAGCTCGGACAGCGTCCGGTAGGTCGTCCCCCGCGCATCCATGGCGAAACCATCCAGCAAGGCGTGGAAGTAGTCCCTGGGAATTCCCCGGCGAGACACGAGCTCGTGCAAGGCCACGTCGAGGGGCGCGCACACCCGGCCTTCGAAGAGATCGTCGAGCTCACGGCGCAGCTTCTGCAACGCCGCCTTGGCGTGCTCGGCATCGACGTCGTCCACGCGGTCATCGGCGCGACGGCACCACGCGTACAGCACGGCCGCATCGTCCCGCGTCCTGCGCCCGAGCAGCATCCCGGCCAGGGCGAAGCTCTTCGAGCCACGCCCGAGAATCGCTCTCGCCTCTTGCCGCCCCTGGCGAAGCACGGCCTGGTAGCTCGGCAGCCAACCAGGGCTTGCCGCGAGCGCCCTCGCCGTCATGCCGCCCTCGCCTTCTGCGCGTCGGCCAGCAGCAGCCGCGCGGTGGCCTTGGCCGAGTTGATCACGCCCGGGACACCAGCCCCCGGGTGGGTCCCCGAGCCGACGATGTAGAGCCCCGGGATCTTCTCGTCGCGGTTGTGTGGCCTGAAGTACGCGCTCTGCATCAGCCGCGGCGCCACCGAGAACGACGCCCCTTGCCAGGTACCCAGCGTGCGCTCGAAGTCGAGCGGCGTGAACATCCGACACGTCACGATGTGGCTGCGCAGATCCGGCAGTTGCCGCTCGAGGTAGGCCAGGATCTTGCTGGCGTACGCGTCCTTGGTGCGCTCCCAGTCGATCGCCGCGCGTCCCATGTGGGGCACCGGAGAGAGCACGTAGAACGTCTCTCCCCCGGGCGGTGCGAGGCTGGGATCCGTCACCGTCGGCGCGTGCAGGTACAGCGAGAAATCGTCGGCCAGGCGCGGCCCGCTGAAGATGTCGTCGAGCAACTCGCGGTAGCGCGGCCCGAACAGAATCGTGTGATGTGCCAGCCCCGGGTACTTCTTCCGTGTGCCGAAGTAGAGAACGAAGAGCGACATCGACCAGTCCATCTTCTCCAGCTTGCGTGTCCGCTCCGTCGCCGCCGGATGGTCCGCGTAGAAGCGCGCATAGGTCTGGTGCAGATCCGCGTTCGACACGACCCAGTCGAAGCGCTCGCGCGGCAGGCCCCGGGAGTGCACCCAGTGCGACGCGCGGCCGGACGTTTCGTCCACCTGCACGCGCTCCACCGGCGACGACAGTCGCAGCTCGCCGCCCAAGTCCTGGTAAAGGCGCACGAACGCCCGCACCAGCGCCCCGGTTCCCCCACGAGGAAACGAGACACCCCAGTTCCGTTCGAGGTAGTGGATGAGGGTGTAGATCGAGCTGGTGTCGAAGGGGTTCCCGCCGACCAGGAGCGAGTGAAATGAGAGTGACTGGCGCACATGCTCGTCCTTCACGAAGCGCGCGACCGTCGCATACACGGACCGATCCGAGCGCAGACGGATCATCTCGGGCGCGACCTTGAGCATGTCTCGCAGCCGCAGGAACGGCTTGTCGGCCAGCGGCGTGTAGCCGGTATCGAACACCTTCTTCGCGAACTGCTCGAAGCGACGGTAGCCGTCTACGTCGCCAGGCGCGACCCGGGCGATCTCGCGTTCCATCTGGCCGTTCATCACGTCGTAGTCGATGACCGTGCCATCCTCCCAGGACAGGCGGTACATCGGGTGCACCGGCAGAAGCTCCACGTAGTCGTCCATGCGCCGCCCGGCCACGCTGAACAACTCCTCCAGGCAAGTGGGCGCGGTGATCACGGTGGGGCCGCCGTCGAAGACGAATCCGTCCTGCTCGTAGACGTAGGCGCAGCCGCCCGCCTTGTCACGAGCCTCGTAGATGACCGTGCTCATGCCGGCCGCCTGCAGGCGAATCGCGGCCGCCAGTCCGCCGAAGCCGGCGCCGATGATGGCCACCCGGTTGTCCGGGGTTTCGTCATGCCGCGCGGTCGCTCGCGTGGCGGGGATGCCAGCGCCCTCGGCGCCTCCGAGCGAGAGGGCAGAGCGCAACAGCGCCGTCGCGTCAGACATAGCTCTCCTCCAGGGCGAGGATCTGCTCACGCAGTCGGCCGAGCTCGCTGCCGGCGGGGAACACGTTGGCGATTTCGCCGACCAGTCCCCGCAGCCTGTGAACGATGAAGTGCCGACGATGCGGCCCCACCACACGCAGCAACGCGGCGGCCAGGGCCTTGGTGTTGGGTCGGCCACCCATCCCCGTAAGCGAGATCGTCTGCGCCGCCAGCTCGAGGTTCTTGTACGCGAGGGGATCGAGCAGCTCCGCGGCCCACGCCCATGGCCAGGTCAGCCGACGATTGCGCAGGTCCTCGTGCCGCTTCGACGCCGGCCCCTTGCCGGCGAGGTTGCCGAGGTCGTCGAGCTGCTGCAACGCCAGCCCCAACTCGCGACCGAAGCGCTCCATCGCCGCCACCTGCTCGGCCGTGCCGCCCGCCACCAGCGCCCCCAGCGCGCACGCCAGCGAGGTCAACGCGCCCGTCTTGAGCAGCGAGGTCTCCGCCACCAGCGTGGGCACCTCCGACTGCGACACGTCGCCCACGCGCATGCCGATGTCCAAGGCCTGGCCACGGTGGCAGTCGAGCAAGGTCCGGTTCACCAGTCGGTACAGCGCCAAGGTCGCGCGCGGGTCGAGCTCGAGCTCTTCGATCTGCCTTGTGGCGAGGAAGTACATCCAGTTGCCTGCGTTGAGCGCCTTGGGCACGCCGTGCACGCGATGGATGGTCTTCCCGCCGCGACGGACCTTCGAATCGTCCTCGATGTCGTCGATGACGAGCGAGCCCGCATGAAGGATCTCCACCAGCGCAACGGCGGCCGCCGGGGCCTTGCGTCCTGGCCGGACCAATGCGTGTCCCGCATCCACCAGGCGCGCTCGAATTGCCTTCCCGGGCCGCGAAAGGATGTCGTTCACCGGCGCGAGCAGGGCATCTTCCCATCGTCCGTCTCGTACGCGCCCGACGACGGCGGCGTGTTTGCTCGGTGGGAACAGCCGCGGCACCTGCTTGTGGAGGAAATCGGTGAGAGACACCGGCGCCTTCACCGTGGTCTTCGCCTTGGTGAGAGCGTTCATGGACTTTGCCCCAGCAAGGGTCGTCGCCCTGTATCGTATCGGAGCCGCCGGAGGCCGGAGGGCGCCATCGCGAGGGAGATGCGGTCGCGAAGCGATGACCGGCCGGCGTAGAAGCGCGCGAGCTCGGCAGCGGGCAACTCGTACACGTAGGCGAAGACGCCATCGCGCAGTCGCGTCGGCGGGACCACGCGAAAGGCGAGGCGGTTGAGCAAGCGTCCGAAGCGATCGTTCGCGGCAAAGGACGATCGCAGGCCGGCCAGCGCTTTCTTCGCGGCCTTGGCGAGCCCGGCCACGGGCACCCTGGCCGCCACATCCGCCAACGCATCTGCCACGATGACCGCCCTGGGCAGGGAATAGCCGGTCGCCGGATGAAAGAATCCACCGCGGTATCCGATCGCGAGCGCGTCACCCGGGCCGGTCTTCGACCAGGGCATGGGCAGCACCCCCGCCTCCTCCCGAACCAGCGTGTATCGGCGTATTCCGCGCTCCTGCAGGTATCGGCCGAGCCGCTCCCGCACCGTCTCGACGTCCAGCCTCTTGTCGCGCGAGAAGTACGTATCCTCGACCAGGAATCGCGTAGGTGAGAACGGCAGCACGTAGACGAAGCGGTAGCCGTCCACCTGCTCGACGGTCGCGTCCATCAACAGGGGCAGCATGGCAAGCTCGCCCCGCTCCTCCACCTCGATTTCCCAACCAACGAACTTCTGGTAGCCCGCACGCCCAGCGTACTGCTCCAGCGAGCCGCCGCGGGCGTCCAGCACGAGGTGCGCGTTCAGCGTGGTGCCAGACGACAGTTTCACGTGGCTGTCCGACAGGCCTTCCACGCTTTCGCCGCCCAGGAACACCCAGCCCCGCCCCTTCATCACGCGTTCGCTGGCCGAGGCCAGGCTCGACGACCGCAAGCACAGGTAGTCCCCACCCACCGTGCGCTCGAAGCCGGGGAAGCTCACGTGGTAGCCGGGCCAACGGGAATCCACCAGCGACTCGAACCAAGTCTCCGCCGAGGACCGCGCGGCGAGATCCGAGGCGTGGCAGCACCACGTGTGGTTACCGCCCATGCTGCGCGCTTTGTCCACCACGGCCACTCGCAGCGATGGCGCACGCGCCGCCAACGCATGGACGCAGAGCTGTCCGGCCAATCCACCGCCGACGATGACCACATCGTAAGCGTTATCTCGCGAAGTATTCGCCGTCATCGGGTCGCCTCCATGGTTTCGCGGGCCAGGTCGGCCCATTCCTTCTCCTCGGAATCGAGCTGCCGGCCGGACAAGGCCGCGAGACAGCGAGCGGCGTAGTCGCGCGCCAGCGCCTTGCTCCCGTGTGCCGCTTGAAAGTCCGCGGCAAATGCCAGGTTACCCGGGTGTGCCGGCGCCAAGGACAGCGCCTTGGCCAAGTACTTCCCCGCCTTCTTGTTCGAGCCGACGGAGATCACGGCCGGAGCCTGGTGATACAGCCGCCCCAACACGCGAGCCGCGCCTGCGCCCTCGTAGCGGGGAGCCACTTGATCGAGACGCAACAGGATGGTCTCCATGCGGGGAACCACCGGCAACGCGGACATCTTGCCGCGCTCGAGCGCGTGCGCTCCCATGTTGACGGCGAGCCAGTACAGGCCTTCCGCGTCGTCGGGGTTGCTGACCAGCCTGGCTTTCGCAAGCTCCATGCCGCGGGCAAAGGCGCGTTCGCGCGCGTCTTTGGCCCTCGCGACTCGGCCGCCTTCGTAGGCGGCTTTGGCACTTTCGGTCGCGAGGGCGGTCGCGGGAAGACCGACCGTCGCTCCCAGGCACGTCAGTCCCACGGCGCCAAGCAACTTCGCTCGCAAACTCCTGTCCATGCTTTGTATGATGTTTGTTCACTCTGCCGGGTTCATACAAAGAGAAGCTTCGGAGAATTTCAGCGTCCAACCTCGCTTTGTGTTGTACAAACCATACACAACCTTCATATTTCACCCATGTACCGAATCCAGGTGGCCGCCCAGAAGGCAGGCGTCAGCACGCAGCTCGTGCGCGCCTGGGAACGGCGCTACGGCCTGCTCGCGCCAGACCGCACGGAGTCTGGCTATCGACTGTATTCGGACGACGACGTGTCCGTCCTCCGGGGCGCCAAGGTCTTGGTCGACGAAGGCCGCAGCATCTCGGAGGTGGCCAAGTTGTCCCACGACGAGCTTCGCCGCGCGGCCTCGCGCCAACCCGTGGCCAAGCTGCAGCTACCGACGGAGTCCTGGCAGCAAGCGGCCCTGGCCGCGGTGGCGACATACGACGGTGTGACGCTCGAAAGGCTCATCCTGAACGCAACCGGCATGGGCACCTTGCCCAGCACCGATATCTGCGACGGGGTTCTCGTTCCCCTCCTGGTGGCCGTCGGCGAGCGCTGGGAACAAGGCTCGCTCGACGTCGCGGCCGAGCACTTCGGCTCCGCCATCGTCAGGCGGCACATGCAGGCCTTGTTCGAGAGCGAAGCCCGTCGCAATGCCGGAGCGCCCATCGTCGTGTGTGCCTGCCCGGAAGGGGAGCTCCACGAAGGAGGACTTCTGGCCTTCGCCATTCACGCCGCGGCCTCGGGGTGGGCCGTGGTCTACCTGGGCCCGAACACACCCACCGCCGACCTGGTCGCCAGCGCGGACAAGACGCGGGCTACGGCGATAGCGCTATCGATGACGTCGCCTCGGCAGCCCGCCGAGCGACGCAAGCTGATGGAGCGACTGTCCGGGTGGAAGCGCAAGGGAGGCGGGCGCAGTGTATGGATCGGAGGCCGAGCAGCCGAGCCCCACGCCAAAGAGATCGCCGATTCGGGTCTGGGGTTTCTGCCCGATGCGAGCCGCTTGGTTGCGCAACGGGCAGTGTGAGCACGGACGGCCACGGCGCGAGAGCGGAGTGCTGGGCAATTGTGGGCGCCCCGACGAGCATGGCACAAGGCAACATTCATCTCCTGGCGTCGACGGAGGTTACCCGTGCGTGCTCGTCCGAGGCTCTGCTCAGGTGCGATGCATCGTCCTCTAGACTGGGTGCTGTCCCCCGCCAGACTGGGGCGCCTCAGTTGACGTACTTCCTGCCGCCCTTACCTCGTCCGCCCTCCAGCACTTCCAAGACGCTGCGCCTTTTGCGACGGAAACGGCCCAAGAACGCGGCGATGGAGCCCCACTTTCCACCGGACAGGAAGTAGCCCATCACGACCGCGACCAGGGTGCCGGCCAACGACGGCCAGGAAGCCTGAGAGAGCGCGCCGACGACCGACAGGCCGACCAGGATCGCGGTCAGGACCCGCGCCTGCAACACCAGCGGTCCCAGCACGCGCACCTGGGTGGCGCCGTAGACCACGCCCAGCGCGACGAACAGCGCTAACACGGCGTCCCCACAGCCTGCGTAGATCCCTTCCCAACCCAGGCCGGCCATGAACATCGCAACCGCGAGGTTGGCCGCGACGCCCGTGCCGAAAAACAGGACCAGGAACTTCCTGCGTCCCAGCACCTGCTCGATCGTCGCACCCACGAACCACAGCCCGATCATGTCGAAGACGAAGCTCCACCATTCGAGGTGGACGAAGAGCGCCGTGACCGGCTGCCACACCTCGCCAGCCGCGAACAGCGGACCCAAGGCCAGGTGTGCCTTGATGGGCAAGCGCAGCCCGGCAGACATGATGTAAAGGACGAAACCGACCGCCTGCAGGATGACGAGATTGCGAATGGTGGGCGAAAAGCGCTCGGTGATGGGGCGCATCCACGCCGGCGGCTGATTTCGACCGTATTGTCGCTGGGGCATACCGCACTAAAAGTAGCACCAATCGTGCCGCCTTGGGGGCGGCTCGACGGCGACGTCGGCTACTTCCGGCAAACCCGCGTGCTGTCGTCCCCGCCACAGTCCGCCGCGCACCCGACCACCAGCTGCAGGGCATCGAGCTGGGTGACCCGCCCCGCGACCACCTCGTAGAGCTTGGTGAAGGCTCGCCCCTCCGCGCGGCAGCCGCCGGCCTCGCCGTTCGTGACGTCGGTCCCCTCGGGGCCCACCGGAACCAGCCGGATCTGGTACGTGCCGGGGGGAATGTCGAACTGCGTGGCGCCAGTCCGTTGGCCACAGGAGAACTGGCACGCGGCCCGTCCAGCGCAGGCGTCGCCGCCACCGTCTTTCGGCAGGAGCTCCATCCTGATCTTCGCGATGGACGGACAGGTGCAAGCGCAGTCGGCCACGCCCCGCCCGTCCGAGGTCACCAGCACCCAGCTTGCCTCGACGGCCCCACCGTCGACTTGCTTGCAACCGAGGGCCGAAAAAAGAAGCGCGATCAGGGTGATCCTATCCATCAGATCGAGGGTAGATTAGCAGCATTCCTGGGAGGCCCAGCAAGGGAATCCAGCCCTGAGAAGGCCGCCGAGGGGCGCTACACAAGGAGACCCCTCGATGATTCACGTCCTGATGCAAGCCGGCGGCCCGGGAGATAAGCTCGACATCATCACGCTTATCAGCCACGCCGGCGCGGTCCCGAAGGCCGTGCTTGGCCTGCTGGCCTTGATGTCCCTGCTTTCTTGGTACGTCATCGGTGCCAAGTGGATGTACCTGGCCCGCGCGTACCGTCGCTCGCTGCGTTTCGTGGAGAAATTCTGGGACAGCAGCCTGGACGAGATGTGGAAGGAAGCCGAGGGCGCCCCGCCCTCCCCGGTCAGCGAGGTCTTCCGCGCCGGATACCTCGAGCTCATCAAGCTGCGCAAGAAGCGCGCCCAGCTGCAAACCGAGGGCAAGGCCGACGAGGGCCTGGGCGACATCGAGAGCCTGGAGCGCGCCCTGGCACGCGCCCGCACCATGGCCACCACCGAGATGGAGAACAAGGTTCCCTTCCTGGCCACCACCGCCAGCGCCGCGCCGTTCATCGGTCTGTTCGGCACCGTGTGGGGCATCATGAACTCGTTCCGCAACATCGGCGCCAAGGGCGCGGCGAACCTCGCGACGGTGGCGCCCGGCATCGCGGAGGCCTTGGTAGCCACGGCCATCGGTCTCGTGGCCGCCATCCCGGCCGTCATGGGCTACAACTATCTGTCGCGCAGGATCCGCGTGATCTCGGCCGAGATGGAGACCTTCACCAACGACTTCCTCAACATCATCCGCAGGAGGTTCTTTTAGCCATGGCGATGAGCGCGGGCGGGGGCAGGGAAACCGGGACGCTGGCGGACATCAACGTCACGCCGCTCGTCGACGTCATGCTGGTGCTCCTCATCGTGTTCATGGTCACCGCCCCCATGATTCAGACCGGGGTCGACGTGGACCTGCCGGACGCCAAGGCGCAGACCGTGCCCGACGAGAGTGGCAAGCTGATCGTGACCATGACCAAGGACAAGAAGGTCTTCATCGGACGCATGGAGATCCCTTTCGCCGAGGTCGAAACCAAGCTGAAAGCCAATGCCAAGCTGCAATCGGACCGCGAGGTGTACTTGCACGCCGATACTGCCCTCTCCTACGGCGACGTCGTGAAGGTGATGGCGGCCATCAAGCTGGCCGGCGGCGACAAGATGGGGCTCATCACCGACCCGCTGGAGTAACGTGGCATCCGCAGTTCAAGGTCGTTTCCGTCCGCTCGGCCGAGGCAGCTCGGCAGGAGGGATCTTCGCGACCCTCCTCATCCACGCCGCTTTGGGGGGCGCCATCTATTTCGGGCACGTGAAGTCGCCGCCGCCAGTGGAAGTGCCGCGCGATCTCATCGTCACGCAGCTGGTGGCGTTCGGAAAGCCGCGCGAGAAGTTCTGGCTGCCGCGCATCGTGCAGCCGCCGAGGCCCAAGGCGCCGGTGCCGACGCTGAACCTGACCGACGATCCCAACGCCAAGGCCGCGCCCAAAGAGGCCCCCAAGGTGGAAGACGCGGACATCTCGAAGGACCTCAAGCGGGCGCTCAGGCGCGCACAGCTGCTCGCCCAGGCGGCACCGGACGAGCCGGCCGAGGGCTCGCCGCTGGGTTCGCTGGAAGGAACGTCCACCCAAGGCGTGCAGGGTGATCCCTGGGCTACCGCGGTCGCCGAGGCACTGCGCAGCGCATGGAACACCCCGGTCGGGCTCATCACCGATGCCGAGCTTCGTACCCTGTCGGCGAAGGTCCGCATGTCCATCAGCGCGACCGGCGCCCTGTCGAACCCCAGCATCATCAAGTCGTCGGGCAATCCGTACTTCGACGATTCCTGCATCCAGGCCGTCAAAGCCGTCGCCAAGGTCCCACCACGACCGAACGGCAAGGCCGGCCCCATGAACATAACCTTTGATGGCAACCAGCTTGGGCGCTAGACGATCGTCGATCGTCAGCCGCCCAAAACATCGAAAGAAGATCGCGAATGAAGCTACATCTGCTCGCCGCTGGCCTCGTGCTCCCGACGTTGTTCTGGGCGGGGTCGGCCCTCGCCGCCAGTGCCGCCGCCGAAGTGGAGGAGCTGCCGGAGATCACCGTGACCGACCCCAACCGCGATCTCTTCCGGATCGCGTTGCCCAACGCCGTCGGTGACGCCGACCTGGTCACCAGCGCCGCAGACACCGAACGCCGCGATCTCGAGATGTCGGGGTTCTTCCGCGTGCTGGATCCGGCGTCGTTTCCGGACTCGCTGATGAAAGAGGGGCTCGGCTTCTCGTCGGACTACTGGTCACAGGTCGGCGCACAGGGCGTGGCCAAGCTGCGCGCAGCGCACCAGGGCAGCGGCTTCGTGGTGGAGGGACGTCTCTATCAAGTCGGTCGCGGCGAAAGCCCCGTGCTCACCAAGACGTATCACGGCAGCGAGCTGCGCTCGCTCGTGCACATGTGGGCCAACGACGTCGTCGCGCAGTTCACGGGCATGCCCGGCGTGTTCGGCTCGCGCATCGCCTTCGCCATGACCGGCAAGAAGGGCGAGATCGCGACCATCGGGATGGACGGCCAAGAGATGCACGTCGTAACGCAGATGAACTCGCAGTGCTTGCTGCCCGCCCTGTCGCCCAGCGGCGGGCAGATCGCTTTCAACTCGTACCTGCGAGGCGGCGCCGATCTGTGGATCGTCGCCGCAGGCGGTGGCCGTGCCAAGCGCATCTCCTCTCGGCCCGGCATGAACACTGGCGCGGCCTGGATGGGCAATGGCGCGCTCGCCGTCACGCTCTCCTACGAAGGCAACGCCGAGCTTTACAAGATCTCCGCCTCCGACGGAAAGGTGATGGCACGGCTGACCAGCTCGCCCTCCAGCATCGACACGTCCCCGACCCTGTCTCCCGGCGGTGACCAGATCGCCTTCGTGTCGGATCGCCAGGGCAACCCGCAGATCTACCTCATGCCCTCGTCGGGCGGCGCGGCCCGACGCCTGACGTTCCAAGGCAACTACAACCAGACGCCGCGCTTCTCCCCGCGCAAAGACACGCCCATCATCGCGTTCACCGGCCGCGACGAGCGCCTGGTGTTCGACATCTTCACCTACGATTTGCGCAGTGGGAAGATCGACCGCGTGACCCAGGGACCCGGCTCGAACTACGATCCTGCCTGGTCGCCCGATGGCCGCCTGATCGTCTACGCCTCCAGCCGCGGGGGCCTGTTCGTCAAGAACCTGCAGACCCAGAAGGAATTCCGAATCTACAAGGGTGGCGCGAAGAACCCGTCCTGGGGCCCGCCGCCCAGCGAGTCGCGCTAACCGTGCGCATCGCCACCATCGACATCGGCACCAACACCACGTTGCTCCTGGTCGCCGAAAGCACGGACGCGTCCGTGGTCGAGGAACGCGCCGAGATCACGCGACTCGGTCGAGGCATCGGCACAGGCGGTGAGCTCGGACAACCAGGCATCGAGCGGACGCTCGCCGTGCTGGCCGACTACGCCGCCATCGCCAAGCAGCTCGGCGCCACGGTGCACGCCATCGGCACCGAGGGACTGCGTCGCGCTCCGAACGCGCAAGCGTTCCTGCTTCCAGCCGCGCGGCTCCTCGGCACCCCCGTCGAGGTCATCGACGGCGATCGTGAGGCTGCCCTGACCTTCCTCGCCACCCGCCGCTCTTTGCCCGATGCCACGCGCAACACCGCCATGGTGGTGGACATCGGCGGCGGCTCGACCGAGATCATCGTCTCTCGCGCAGGCACCGTCGACTTCCGGCGCAGTCTGCCGCTGGGCTCGGTCCGCCTGACCGAGAAGCACGTGAAGCACGATCCGGTGACCGAGCCCGAGGCGGCAGCGATTGTCGACGAATGCGCTGCCCTGCTCGCACAGGTGCCGTTCCCGGCCCCGCCAGCGACGTTGATCGGGATCGCCGGTACGGTGACCACGCTGGCAGCCATGTCGCTCGACCTGACAAGCTACGATCCGGACCTGGTGCACGGCCACCGCATGACGATGGCCGCGCTGGACCGGCAGATCGCGCGCCTTCGAGGCGCTACCCAAGCCGAGCGAGAGCAGATGGCTGGCCTCGATCCTCGTCGGGCGGACGTCATCCTGGCGGGCGCCTTGCTCCTGCGTGCCATCGCCGACCGCGCCCGGGCCGCCGAGATCGTGGTCAGCGACCGGGGCATCCGCTGGGGGCTGTTCTTCGAGCGCTGTGCTCTCCGCGGTTGATTCGGCGTGCCCCCGATTCCCGCAAACCAGGTCGTCGTCGCCGTCGCCATCGCGGTGCTACTGCTCGTCGCGGCGCTGGCGCTTCATCGTGCATACGTCCGCTGGCGTTTGCGCAGACGGTGGTCGCACGCGCGCAGCGTGGAACGGCGGGCTGGTCGCATGCTCGAAGAGCTCGGCTACACCGTGCAGGGTCGCCAGATCGAAACGCGCTACACCCTCCTCGTGGACGGCGAGCCCACCGAGATCCCGCTGCGTGCCGATTACCTCGTGTCTCGGAACGGACGACAGTTCGTGGCCGAGGTCAAATCGGGCAGTGTCGCGCCCCGCCTCGATACCGCGGCCACGCGCCGTCAGCTGCTGGAGTACCTGGTGGCCTTCCAGGTGGACGGCGTGCTGCTCGTGGACGGCGAACAGCGCCAGGTCCATGAAGTGACCTTCCCCATGTCCCAATTGCAGCCTGTGCACGTGTCCTCCGCCCGGTTCACCGTCTACGTGCTCCTCGCCCTGCTCTTCGCGTTCGGCCTGTGGACGCTCAGCCGAGCGCTGTGAGCAAAACCGCTCCGACGGAGCAAGCGCACAACTCGGCGCTGCGTCCCAGACGATCCATGTGGCATTCCCGTGACACGGCTGGCGTCGCCAGCCAGCATTGCGCGTCACCACCCTTGCGAGGGACGCTTTTCGACGATAGCCTCATCTGCACCCATCGTGCGTAGTCCAATACATCTCGTCATCGCCGCCGGTCTTCTCGTCGCGAGCATGGGCTGCAAGCCCCGCGTGCAAACCATCGACAGCCCCTTCTCCGACAATTTCGACCGCGCGGAGCTGGGGCCAGATTGGCTCGACACCGGAAAGGCGGCCAGCATCAGGGATGGGAAGCTGAACCTGGTGCGTGCGTACAACCACCCCGTGTGGCTCAGGCGCAAGCTGCCGCGCAACGTTCAGATCGACTTCGACGCCATGTCGCGCAGCCCAGCCGGAGACCTGAAGGTCGAGCTGTTCGGCGATGGCGAGTCCTTCGACGCCGACAAGGGGCGCTACGACCCGACCGGCTACATGCTCGTGATGGGCGGTTGGAACAACAGCAAGAGCATCATCAGCCGCTTGGGCGAACACGACGACGCGGTGAAAGTGGCGCGTGACCGCACGGACGCGCAACCGCTGGTCGTCCCCGGCAAGACGTATCACTTCACGATCACCAGACGTGGCGGCGCCATCGACTGGAAGATCGACGGCCAGCCCTACCTCGCGTGGAACGATCCCGAGCCGATCGGCGGGGCCGGGCACGAGTTCTTCGCCATCAATGATTGGGAGGCCGACGTCAGCTTCGACAACCTGACGATCCGACCTGTGGAGTAAGGCATGGGCGACACGAAGCTGACGGACGTTGAGGAATTCGCATCGTCGCCGAACAGTGGGCTGTTCACGCCCGAGCCGCGCACCGGGGCGCACTCGGACTTCGGCCTGGGTGCTTTCGATCTGGGCAGAGGGCTCGAGCTTCTGAAGGGACGCAAGAACCTGCTCATCTACATGCACGACAACCCCGACCCGGACGCCATGGCCGCGGCGATGGGGCTCAAGCATTTGATCGAAGAGACCACGGAGCTCATCGCCACGCTCGCCCTCGGTGGTATCGTCGGCCGCGCGGAGAACCGAGCCATGGTCGAGAAGCTGCGTGTTCCGCTGATCCCCGCGGACGTGCTCAACACCGACCATTTCGACACCATCGCCATCGTCGACAGCCAGCCGGGCACGGGCAACAACTCCCTACCGCCTGGCCGCGAGGTGGACATCGTGATCGACCACCACCCCGCGCGCGAGGAGAGCTCGCGCGTCCCATGGTGCGACATCCGGCCGCAGTTGGGCGCGACCTCCACCATGGTGCTGCAGTACCTGCGCGAGCTGAACGTCCCGCTGCACACCAGCCTGGCCACGGCGCTGTTCTACGCGCTCCGATCCGAGACGCGCGACCTCGGTCGTGAAGCCACCGCGGCCGAGCGGGAGGCCTACCTCTTCCTGATCCCGATGGTGGACCACCACCTGATGTTCCGAATCCAGCAGCCCAAGCTTCCCCGGCAGTACTACGAAGCCATCGACCGTGCCCTGCGCATGGCCGACACGTGGGGCGACGTCATCACGGTCAATCTCGGAGCCATCGCCTATCCCGACCTCGTCGCCGAGGTCGCCGACCTGCTGCTCGACTACGAGGGCGCGCAGTTCGTCCTCTGTTGCGGTCGCTACGGCAAGCAGGTCTACGTCTCCATGCGGACCGAGCCCAGTCAGCGTCGCGCGGGTGGTCTCATGCGGCAGCTCATCGGCAACGACGGCGCGTCCGGCGGCCACGGCACCACCGCGGGCGGCCGCCTATTCGCGCATATCACCTCGGACGCCGACCAGCAGAAGGCCTTCGAGCACCTGGTGTATCGCCTGCTCGATCTCACGGGGCGGGTCGGCGCCCCCCGCGTCCCGCTGATCAGCTAGCGTTTCCGGCCCGGACCTGTGCGTCCGATCGCCAGGGGCAGGAAGCCGCCGATGTTACCATCGCAGCATCGACACCTTAGCCCCAAGGAGACTATCCATGTCCGCACCGACACGCTCACCCCGCGCCGTGATTCGCGTCTGCACCGTCCTCTCGGCTTTTCTGGCGCTCACTGCCAGCCGCGCCCACGCCGACGATGCCGTTCCGCCGGCAGCCTCGGCCCCCGCGCCAAGCACCGGAACGATCTTCGTGGATCCCGTGGGATTCCTGCTCTTCGGCCCCACGGTGGGCGCAGAGATCGGTATCGGTAAGTACTCGGTGGTGGCCTACGGACGCTGGCTGGACGCCGGCGTGCTGGCGAGAAGACTGTTCGAAACGTCCTCCGACAAGTTCGCCTTCAGCTACGGCGGCGGCCTCAAGGGCCGGTACTATCTGCAACCGGGGCTCCTCGGCCCGCACGTGGGCATCGCCGTCGAGGCGCTGAAGACCCGCACCGAGAGCGCCACCGACAAGGTCGCGACCAAGAACTTCGTCATCGTTCCCGAGATCGAAGGTGGCTATCGCGTCGCCTTCGGCCGCTTCTTCGCGGGAGCCGCGCTCGCCATCGGCTACGCCCTGCAAGTATCGAAGAGCGTGGAGAACATCAATGGCGGCACCCAGGCCAAGAACTTCGAGGCCGAGGACTTCAGTACGATCTACGGCTCGGCCAACCTGGATGTGGGCCTGCTGTTCTGATTGCCATGCCGAGGGCGGAGCCGCGCCTGTGACCTCCCTTCGACGTCCTCGATTGCACCCATCGAAACAAATCGTTGGAAGCAGTGAAACGCCGGTGCCACGCTGGCCGCCGACCGTTTCACTTTTCGGAGGCAATCATGCAGCAGTCAAAGACCATCGCCATGTCGAAGGACAAGCCAGCCGGCCCACGCGCCATCGAGCTTCATCGCAACGGGTTCCATTGTGCCGAAGCGGTGCTCATCGCCGTCCTCGAGTCCATGAATCACCCCATCCACCCGACTATCCCGAGGAGCGGGACGTGTTTTGGCGGCGGCGTCGGCCGCACGCACGAGGAGCTCTGCGGTGCGCTGGCGGGCGGGCTCATGGCCGTGGGCTGTCTTCTTGGGCGTGACCAACAAGGCAAGAGCTGGGATTGTGCGGCGCAGGCCGCGGCCGCGCTGAGGGAACGGTTCCTCGAGCGTCAAGGCAGCACCTGCTGTGGCGACATTCTGGCCACGCTGGGGCCTCAACAGAACCAGACGCTGTGCCACCAGCTCTCCGCCGCGACCGCCGAGCTGACCTGCGAGATCCTCGAAACGCACGCCGGAAGCTGATCCCAGCGTGTCCGGCCGGCGAAGCTAGCCCGACATCCCCTGCTTCCCAACGGTCTCGCGCATCAGCCCCATGAATGCTTTCAGCACGGGGGAGATCCACTTCTCCTTGTGCCAGATCATGAGCAGCCCGGTCTCCAGAGGATCCCCCGACCACGGAAGAACCGAGACCGACTTCTGGGCAAGCTCCTCGCGAATGGCGATAGCAGGCAGGATGGCGACACCGAGACCTTGCGCGACTGCGCGCTTCAGCGCGACCAGGCTCGAGAATTCGATGCCGACCCCCGGGCTCACCGCATGCTCTTTGAGCAGCTCCTCGAACATGCGCCGGTAGGCACAGTCGGCCACGGACAGCAGAAGGGACATACCCTGGAAGCACAGCGGATCCACCGTCCGTCGTCGGGCCAAGGGGTGGGTCGGAGCAGCGACCAGCGCCAGCGGCTCGCTACCCAACAGCTCGGCACACAGATCGCCGTGGTGGATGGCGTCGGAATAGGCGAAAGCCACATCGGTCGATCCTTGGCGGAGGTCGACCAGCAGTCCTTCGATGGTACAGGTGACCAGCCTCAGCCAGACCTTGGGTACCAGATCGCGAAAGCGGCGAACGACGTCGTCCATGCGATACGCGCAAAACGATTCGGGGACCCTGACCGTCAGCACGCCCGCGCTCTCCGATGCGCCCGACACCCACGCCTTGGTCTCCACCTCGAGGTCCAGCATCTTCTGCGCGCAACCGAGCAGCCGCTGTCCCGGTTCGGTCAGGACGATTCTTCTGCCCAGACGATCGAAGAGACGGACTTTCAGCTCGTCCTCCAGCGAGGCTATGCGGGTCGAGATCGTCGACTGGGCCGTGTGGAGCAGCAGCGACGCTTTGTGGAAGCTCAAGGTCTTTGCCACCACCGTGAAGGTCTTCAGATCGCGATGCTCCATGGGCGTGTTCTTCTCGTGTGCCGCCGGCACGGTACCGAATCACTCCGTCGGATGCCAGGCTTTCACGCGCCCCGACGACCGAAGAAGGGTCCGCGCGCGAGCGCGTGTATGGCCGGTCGCAGGCGGAATGATCACTGATTTTCACGAGTATTTTCCGCGATTTTCGCGGATTCAGCCTTGACCAGATTCGCCCCTCCCACGCTAGACTCGGTCCTCAAATGAGCTCACGTCCATCTGTGTACGCAACCGGTAAAGTCCTTTCACTCGTCTGTGGTGTTGCCCTGGCGATGACCTTGGCAGCCTGCTCGGACGATAGCCAGCCAGCCGCCACTGGCAGCGGAGGAAGTGTCGCCAGCGGAGGATCCTCCGCCGGCGGCTCGGGCGGAAAAGGCGGCGCATCCGGCGGCAACGGTGGAGCGAGCTCGGCGACCGGCGGCAGCACCACGGTCTCGTCGGGCGGCGCCGCTGGCGCGGGCACCGGTGGAGCCACCAGCGCCGGCGGACAGACCGGCCAAGACGCAGGCGCCGGCGGCACGAAACGCGACGGGGGCAACGCCGACGTCGGCAGCCTGCCCGATGCAGAGGCGAAGGCCGACACGGAGAGCGTGCGCGAGGCAGGCACAGGTCGCGACCTGGGCTTCGCCAGGGAGACCACGGGCGAGGCCGGCGTCGCTGGAGCGGGCGGAGGCCCCGGAACCGGTGGCGCTGGTGGGGCCGGTGGCGCTGGTGGCAGCGCCGGTTACTGCCCCGACGGCGAGGCGTGCCGGATCTCGCCCCTCGGCGATTCCATCACCGAAGGCATGGGCTGGAACTACCCGAGCGGCGGCGGTTATCGCAGCAAGCTGTTCAGCCTGATCCTGAAAGACTCCAAGAAGGTCACCTTCGTAGGTACGCGCTCGAACGGCCCAGACACGGTGGACGGTGTGAAGTTCCCGAAGAACCACGAAGGAACCAGCGGCATCACCATCCAGGACCTGCAAAAGAACGTGGTCGACAAGGGCGCGCTGACCGGGGCGAACGTCAAGCCCCACATCATCCTGCTCCACATCGGCACCAACAACCTGTCAGGCGGCTCGGCAAGCCAGAACGCGAACCTCCTCGGTTCGCTGCTCGACTCGATCATCAAGAACTGCCCCGACGCCCTGCTGGTGGTGGCCAAGATCATCCCGTTCAACGGCAACGAGTCCGGCTACAACGCCGCGATCCCCGCCGTGGTCGAGGAGCGGGTGAAGAAGGGCGCACACATCATCATCGTCGACCAGAGCGCCGGCTTCGACGGCAAGAAGGACATCGGCGACGGCGTGCATCCCAACGAGGGTGGCTACACCAAGATGGCCGCGGTCTGGTACAAGGCGATCTCGGAGTACCTCAAGTAGCGGCGTCAGTCACCGTACGCGAACGACCCCAGCGCGGCCGCGAGCGACATGGGCTTGCCGGCGGCAAAGGCAGCGGCC
Source organism: uncultured Myxococcales bacterium (assembly GCA_964647025.1). Classification (GTDB taxonomy): domain Bacteria; phylum Myxococcota_A; class Polyangia; order Fen-1088; family Fen-1088; genus Fen-1118. Next base: position 71,003 of record CAZYFU010000020.1, read on the forward strand.
GCGCCTCGAAAGAGCTGCTTCATCGATTGTCCGTCGGCGATTCCGGCCAGGATGGCCTCGGCGGTCCACGCCCCTGGAAAACCCAGGGTGCGATTGAGCAGAAGGATGTGTGCGTTCGCGCGCTTGATCGCCGGCCTGATGAGGACGTTACCGGTGCACGACAGCGCGAACGTCCCTTTGTGAAGGACGGAGTCGCCGCGGTTCTCGGCCAGCAACGGCCCCGCGTCGTCGACGTCGTAGAAGTAGTCGTGGCCGATGTAGCCCACCACGTGGCTGGCGCCCCCGGCCGCAAGCGCCTCGTCGTCGACGGTTTCGCTGGCCTGCACATCGCGGTTCACCGCGCGCAGGTAGTCGGTCATCGCCACGGCGATGCGCGAGCCCCGGTACCCGAGGCCCACCACGAAGACGTCCACCGCCCGCCTCACGCCCCGCGCCCGCAGCGCTCCACCTGGCGCGAAGCTCTTCTGCCAGACGGCCTTCACCGCCAGGTCGCCGTCCGGGAAGTAGGCAATCGAGCGCTGCCGCCAGTGGGCGTTCTTCAGCGTCGACGCAAGCCCACCCGCGGTGGCCCAGTACAGGTTCTCCGTCGGACGGTCGCCCTTGCAGATGCGGCGGTTCTTGACCTTGACGATGCCTTGCGAGTCGTTGTCGCACAGAGCGACGTAGATCGTGGCGACGACTGGGCGCCCAGCCGTCAAGTCCGCGGCAATGCGCTCATAGAGCTGCCCGATGTCCTTGCCGGGGAACGGCACCTCGGCCGAGGCCGCGCCGGCAGCCACCAGGGACGCGAGCGCGGCGAGCCCGGCGGCCAGTCGCCGAGCGCGCATCACGGCGTGCTGGTGCCTTTGCTGGTGCCCGATCGAAGCTCGTCGACCAGCCTCTTGGCGGCGTAGACCTTGTCGAGCGCCTCCATCAGCGCCGCACCGTGGACCGAGACGGCCCGGTTCACGCGAGCGTCGAAGCCGTACTCGCCGCCCAGAGACTCGAGGTTGCCATCGAACACCAGGCCAATCACCTCGCCGGACTTGTTCACCACCGGCGATCCGGAGTTGCCGCCGATGATGTCGTTGTCGGTGACCATGTCGAACGGCGTCCGCAGATCGAGCTTGGGCTTCGCATCCAGCCACGACTTCGGCAAGGCGAACGGGTCGCGTCCGGTCGCCCGCTGGTAAAGACCGGCGAAGTACGTGAACGGCTCGATCTGTTTGCCCTCGCGGACCCAGCCCTTGATGGTGCCGTAGGACAGGCGAAGGGTGAACGTGGCATCGGGGTACATCGTGTCGCCGTAGATGGCGAACGAAGCCTTCGCCAGAAGCTCGCCGTTCCGCTTGAGCGGGCCGTCCACCTCGTTCTCCATGCGCTGCCGGGCCGCGCGCGCGGCGGGCTCGATCGAACGCGCCAGCTGGATCAAAGGATCCTTCGACGACTGGATCGCCGCCTTGCCCTGCAAGAGCAGCTTCTCGCGCGCCTTCACATCCTTGAGACTCGTGGTGCGCACCGCGCGCGCCGCGACCTCGTCGGGCGTACGATCGCCAAGCAGTGCCTTCACCGCCGGGTGATCGGGCCCGAGGTCCTCGCGGATCTTGCCGAGAGAGAATCCGAGGAGCGCGGTCTCGAGCTCGTCGTACAGCGGTGCCTTGGAGAGGAGCTTCTGCTTGAGCTGGGGCAGACGCGCGTCGGCGAACTCGGCCAGCCGCTCGCCATTGGGTTTGGGAAGCTCTTCGGCAGCCCGCACCAAGGTCCGCGCGATGCCGAACAGATCACTCAACCGAAAGCCCCGCTCGAGCGCGTCGAAGGCCCGCTTCTGCTCGCGCCGTTTCGCCACCGCCGCGTGAATCCCGTCCCACGCCGAGGCGTACTGTCGCTTGAGCACGCGGTCGGCGTTGAGCTCGTCCCTGAAGGTCTTCTCGGCGACCACCTTCGCGTCGAAGAAGACCGAATCCGCAAGCGCCTGGAGACGCCCCTTGAGTGCCTTGAGGGAGTTCTCGACGAAGAACAGATGGGCGTTGGCCGTGCGCCGCTGCTCGGCGCCGCGGCGCTGATACTCCGCCAAGAAGCCGCGGATCTCCGCCAGCCTCGCGATGGCCGTGGGCAGCTCGACGTCGCGCTCGAACTCCAGCTGCGCGACCGTGAACAGGCGACTCGTGGCGCCGGGGTTGCCGGCCACGAACGACAGGTCGCCGGGCTTGGCGCTCTCCTTCGCCCAGCGAAGGTAGTCGGGTGTCCGCGCCGGCTTTCCGTCCTTGTCGTAGACACGAAGGAAAGCGACGTCCAGGTTGTAACGAGGGAAGGTGAAGTTGTCGAGGTCGCCGCCGAAGAAGGCAATCTGGAACTCGGGGGCGAACACCAGCCGCACGTCCTGGTAGCGCTGGTAACGGTAAAGCGCGAAGCGTCCACCCCGGTAAAGCGACACCACCTCGCAGCGGACGTCGTCGGAGTCGCCCGCGCAGGACTTCTCCAGCTCGGACATCTTCGCCTTCTGAACGTCGAAGAACCTGACATCGGGGGCGCCCTTGGTCGCGTCCTGCACGTCGGCCGTGACGTCCTTGATGTCGACCAACTGGTTCACCTCCATCGTCGGGCAGCGCAGCTCGGCGTCCTGGGCCGGGGCCAGGAAGCCCGCCTTGACGTAGTCCCGCTTCGCGCTCGAGAGCTGCTCGATGCAGCTGTGGACGCAGTGGTGGTTGGTCATCACCAGGCCCTCGGGCGACACCAGGCTGGCGCTGCAGCCGCCGGCGATGCGCACCGCCGCCCGGCGCACGTGATCGAGCCACGCCTGGTCGATGGCGACGCCGTACTTCTGCTTCACCGCCGCCGACGGAAAGCGGTCGAAGGTCCACATGCCTTCGTCGGCGCGCGCGGGGCCCGCCAGCAAGCCGGCGCAGACGAATGCCCCGACCACGGCCAGCCGCACCGCATCTGGTGTCTCTTTTCTTCGCATGCCTGGATCACGCTGTCCGAGAAGCGTCCCGGCGTCAACCACCGGAAACTGCGTCCGATACGAAATGGACTGCGGTAGTATGACCGGCCTCCATGCCAAATGTCGCTGGTTTCGGGACTCCTGGCCACGCAGTGTTGCAAAAGCTCGCTCTTCTGCTGGTTGCCTCGGCGGTGCTCGGCGCGGCCCCGCGCAACGCGGAGGCCAAAGGCAGGGCCAGTGCCGGCGGAAGATCGTCGCGATCCGCGAGCGAGCCACGCGGTCCAGCGAAGGCGAAGATCGCCGTATTCGCCTTCGACGGCGATGACTTCACCAACGTGCGCCAGCACGTCCTGACCGTGCTGGCCAACCAGGGCCTGCAGGTGGACACCGCCCTCAAGCCCGTGCAGACCGCCGAGGAGTTCCGGGACATGGGCGCGACGCTCAACCTCGCCGCCTACGTCCACGGCCGCATCAAGGATCTGCCCGCGGACAAAGCCGAGGCCACCATCATCGTGCGCAGCGGAGTCACCGGCCGCACCCTCACCACCGCCACCTTCGTCGGCTACCGCCGCGGCATCCGCTTCGACGTCGAGGAGAAGCTGTGGGAGCGCATCGGCAAGTCCGTGAAGCAAGCCTGCAAGGACGCCACCAAGCCCAGGCGCCCGGTGAACGCCCCCTTGCGCATCGAAGCCGGCACGCCGCTCTAGCCCGCGAGAATGCGTCGCGTCCGCCCCAGCGGGAAACGCCGCCCGCGTCCCCGTCGCTGTTGACTTCCCGCCCCGGCTGGGCAAGATTCCCTTTCCCCGAAAACTGAATAGCACGCCGGAGTGGCGGAACGGTAAACGCAGCGGATTCAAAATCCGCCGTCTTCACAGGCTTGAGGGTTCGATTCCCTCCTCCGGTACTAGCGAGAATTCC